>JAFQEG010000006.1 GCA_017399145.1 Clostridia bacterium
ATTCCACTACCGGGATACAAAACCGAATCAATGTAATCATAAGGCAAATAGCAAAGAATTTATAATACAAAACTACTTTGGAAAAGTCTGTTGTCCAAAGTAGTTTTTTTTATGCAATAATTTATAGTGAAGAGGAGAAGAAGGGCAATTAGGCTTGCTCCCTTCGTGGCTTTTGCCACTCCTCTTCAACAACTTAATATTATGAAAAAACTATTTAGAAAGTTAGGAGAAGGGATTAAAAAGATAATCTCTCAACTAAAAGACAAGACAAACATTTTAATATTTATTCTAACCTTCTTGGTGTTGTCAAGTGAAGTGTGGGTAATGTATCTACTCTACTTCATAACCGGGAATGCTTGGTTTTTAGGGATAGGCTCAATATGTTGGTGTTTTTGGCTTGCTCCATTTACACCATTTATACCATTGTGTTTAGCCATTACCATAGCAATAAGGAAAATATATGACAAGATTAGGGGAAGGAAATCACATAGCAGGGTAGAGAAGAAGTAATCTCGCCACCCTCATCAAGGTGGAGAACGGTGGTGCAATTCCACCCCTTGCAACCAAACCCACTTGCCTTCTTATGGGATAAGAGAGAAAGAGAAGGCTATTCTTTGTGTGAATGGCAAAGGCAATAGATATCTTATTTGCCGAAGATATTTATTTGTAGGGATTATGAGTAGGGGCAAAGAAACGCTCATCATCAATTTAAGGGAGTAGCCAAGAGGTAAAGGCACAAGGTTTTGACCCTTGCACTCAAATGTTCAAATCATTTCTCCCTTGCCAAAGACGAAACAAGGAGGTGTTATTATGGCGAAAGGTCAAAAGTATAATGACGATATCAAAGAAAAAGCCTATGCTTTATTGGCAGTCAATAATAACGTCTCTTTTGTTGCGGAGAAGTTAGGACTTCCAAGGACTACTGTGAAGAGTTGGAAGGAAGCCTATGACAAGAAGGCAAAAGAAAGTGGCGAAGAAACGATTGCCGAACTTCGCCAAAAAAAGAAAGAGGAGTTTGTAGAAGATGCTTGGGGCTTAATTGGAAAGATACAAACCCTTTTGGAAAGAAGGCTAAATAGGGCAATAGAGAGCGAGAATGTCATTGACGAACTTTTGAATGAAATTCTACAACTTGATTATAAAGATTTGACCACACCACAAAGACAAGCCCTTTACAAAAAGATATCTACCATAAAGGTGGAGAGTGTGAAGGAATTGGCTACGGTGCTTGGAACTCTCTATGACAAACAAGCCCTTGCGAACAATGAGGCAACACAAAGAGTAGAAGGAACTCTTGAATTTAAGAAGTTTGAGGACTACTAATGATAAGAATTGCCGATATTATCGCAAAGCGAAAAAGGATATGGGAAGAGAAACACGATTTAGAGTTAGATAGGGAACTTGTAAGGGCTTCGGTTAGAAAAATCCTATCCGACATAAACCTTGTAAATGAAATAAGAGCAAAGCCGTATCTTCTCATAGAGGTAGCCTTCTACATAGTAGACAAGAAAAAGAAGAGTGTGCCATTCTTCCTCAACGAAGTGCAAAGAGACTTTATCTCCAAGTATGAGGAATGGGGAACTAAAAAGGCATACTTCATCTTAAAGGGAAGGCAACAAGGATTTACAAGTCTTATAACGGCTATGCAATTATCTTTTGCAATCGTTCAAAAGAACTTCTCCGGATTTACTCTTGCAGATAGTGGAGATAACACAAGAGCAATCTTCAACGATAAAGCAAGAACAGTCTACACAAGACTCCCGGAAGAATTAAAGCCTACGGAAAAGTTTAACTCCGTCAATGAGTTATTCTTTGATAAACTCAACTCATCTTGGCGTATAGCAACTGCAACCGACCAAGTAGGACGTTCAAGAACACTAAACTTTGTTCACTTCTCCGAAGTAGCATTTTATGAGTGTAGCCTTGCAAACCTACAAAAAGGTATAGGCGAAGCAATGACCGAAGATGCTTTTAGAGTTTATGAGACCACGGCTAACGGATTTAACGAGGCAAAAGATTTATGGGATTCAAATACTTGCTACAACCTCTTCTATGAATGGTGGAGGACTTCGGAGTATCGTAGCAATGAGTATGAGTATCTTGAAACTAATGACCCTTGGCTATTAGAAAGAATAGAAGTCTTAAAAGCCAAAGGATTAGACAAAGAGCAAATAACTTGGTATTGCAAGAAGTATGACTCATACCTTGA
>JAFQEG010000007.1 GCA_017399145.1 Clostridia bacterium
AGTCCACCGATTTTAATCTCGATTTCATCAAAGCCCTTTTCTGTAAAGTCTACCATTGCAATCTTTTCGTGTGCCTTGTTGCCCTGTGCATCAATTAAGCTACCATTAAATGGTGAGCTTGTATTTTCACCAACGGCTAAAACACCAAACTTAAGGTCTGCAAAATGCTCTTGATACTTAGAAACAAGTGACTTGTCAACCACAAAGCTATGCATCATAGCCTTGTTACCTGGGATTTCGCTTGTTGCGTAGCCCTTTAAGTGAATTAGCTGACCGATTGTCTCAATTACGTTTTCAGCGCCACACTCACGACCACACTCTGTGTAAATCTTGTAGTCACTTGCAAATGCTTGACCTAGGAATACCTTTTGTACCTCACCACCTGCTTGGTGATTACCACCGTGGTAAGCGTCGCAATGATTTGCTATTGTAAGAGTTGCACTCTTCAAAAGACCGAATACGTCTGTCAAGATAGCGTCATCCTTGCTACCTGTGTAAATTACCTCTTTAATACCGGTAGATGATCCAAAAAAGCTTGGATTGTTTCCTGTTACAATAGAGGTTAGTCCTCTTGGAAGTGTAACCTTTTTAAGGTTTGCACAATAGTCAAATGCCTTGCTACCAAGACTTGTTACACCCTCAGGCACAACAAATTCAGTGATATTACATTTTATAATACCGATTGAGGTTGTTGAATTTGGGAAAACAATCTCCGTAACGTTTGAGCTACTGATACCTGAACAGGTCTCAAAGCCCTCAGGGAAGATAAGAGACGTTGTAACACCCCAGTTGTTGTTTGAGCCTGTGCTCTTAAGGCTTTTAGCACCTGAAAGGTCTATAAACACCTTACTACAGCCACTAAAGGTGTATTCGCCAATAGCCGTGCAATCTCTTGGAATGTTGATATATTCAAGATTTTTACAGCCATTGAAGCAGTCTCTGCCAAAGCCTGTAGTTGTTGGTGGGAATTCAAGTCTTGTAATGCTTGAACAGCTTTGGAAGCACTTGTTGCCCATAGTTGTAAGTGAATCCGGTATGTCAAAGTCAGTAAGAAGACCACAGCTTTGGAAAGCTCTCTGACCGAAAGACTCAACTGTGTTTGGAAGCTTAAGTGTTACAAGTGCTGAGCAACCATTAAAAGCATCGTCGCCAACAGAGGTTACCTTGCCGTTGTCCACGTCAAGGGAGGTAAGAGCCTTACAATTGTAAAAGGCTTCCTTTTCAATCTTAGTAATATTATCCTTTATTTCATCCCAGTTGGAAATTTCCTTAAAGGCGGTGCAGCCATAGAATGTTGCTCCAGGAATTGTAGTATACTTTGTTGAAAGCCTTACAGCTTCAAGTGCAGCACAGCCTGAAAAAATTCCGGTAGAATTTGAATTGAAGTAAATATCATCGTGCATTATAGCTTCCTTGAGGCCTGTACTCCTTACAAGGCAATGTCTTTTGTCAAAATACAAAACGTCTCTTGAAAACTCAATTCTTACAAGACTGTCTACTCTTGTGCTACCCCATGAACCGGTAGTCTCAAACTGTGGAAGAGTAATCGCTTCGTCAGATGCATCCCACTCTGCAAGGGCTGTATTAAGCTCTGCGGTTGCGTATTGGAATTTACCCTTTTCACCATTTAAAAACTCCACAATGATGTATGAGGTTGGGAAAACGTAGTAATGTGTACCGTCGGTCAAAATACAAAGTGTCTCCTGTTCTGTGCCTGAGTCAACAATATTTTTAAGCACAGACTTGTATTGATCGGCATTTTCAAGTCCCGGGTCGGCACTTAATTGATAAATTGTACCATATGTGTCGCTTGTAATTGTGTTAACAGTAATTTCCTCAGCACCAATAGCAAGCGCAAGCACAAAAACGAGTATTGCTATTAGCGAAACACATAATAGTAATTTCTTTTTCATAACTATTCTCCTTTAAAAAATATTTGTACATAATAATATTATCATAACAAATGTCAATTGTCAAATCAATTTTTTCAAACAAAGCTTTTTTGTATAGTTGACTAAATATATTCTTAGCAAGGTTAAATCAACTCCACTCTTTTGGTAACAAGTAACAAAAAAGCCCCAAAACGAGGCTTTTATACTTCAACAAAGGTAGGTGTATGACCAAGGGCTGGTATTATTTTTTCGATCAAGTCCTTAGTCTTGATTTTTATAGAAGATGTATTTATACAGGGGTGTAAGCCTTCCCCTCGAGGGGAAGGGGTACCACCACTCACAAGTGGTGGTGAATGAGGTGTAGTAATTATACCTCAACAAAGGTAGGCGTATGACCAAGTGCTGGAATAATCTTCTCTATTAAATCCTTTGTCCTTATTTTGATTGATGAGGTATTTATACACGGGTGACAGCTAAAATACTCCTTGTCAAGCAAATCCTTGTCAATAACTAGGGAAACGTCGCACCCTGTGTCGCAAATTAAGCCCATAATGCTAACGGAGCCAGGTGTTAAATCAAGCATTCTTTCTAGGTCCTCGGGCGTGCCGAAGGACAAGCGAGAGGAATTTACCTTAGGGGAAAAATCCTTAGTTACAAAATGCTTTCTTGAATCCATAACCAAAAGATAAAACCTTGTCTTTTGCCTGTTGCAAAGAAACAAATTCTTGCAAATTAGATTGTCAAGCACCTTTTCAACCACCAAGCACTCTTCCATTGTGCCTGCACTTTCGTGGTCAACACGGTAATACTCCACTCCTAACTTATCTAGAAAATCGTACACTCTAACCTCTTTTTTTAATCTTTTATCACAATCAAGTGGTCGTCCAACAAATAATTCCATAATAATCCTCGTTTTAAGTGATATTTTGCAGTGCAAAGTGATATTATGCTAACGCATAGTGATATTTTCACTCCGTGAAAGTGATATTCTATTTGCCTTAAGTAATCTTCAACTTGGCAAAGCCAAATATCACTGCGAAGCAATATCACTGAGCTTGCTCAATATCACTTGCCGAAGGCAAATAGAGTTGAAAAAGCCGACGGCTTTTTCTGGGACAATCTGTCCCAAATTTGCCCCAGCTTAGGAAAAATATTCCTTGTAAACAAACCTACCTTGAAGTACAATATAGGTGTACGACAAGACAGTACTCGTCCCGTTAGAGTATTTTCCCTCTGCCTTTCGTACAAGTATAACACATAAAAAAGCACAATGTCAATAATCGGGAGGAAATGTGGAAAATTTTATCATTTATCTTCCGCAATCTTGCAAGCTTATGTGCCAGTGTTGCGGAGAAAGCATTAACAAGGGCGAGGGTTATTATTCCCTAGAGGACAATCACTTCCACTCTGATTGCCTTTTAGATAACTATTCCGCCTACGACGTTTTAAGTATTTTAGGAATTGAAGAAAGAATAGCACCACAATTGCCACAATTTAATTCTACGTGGCTTACCATAGGCAAATATCAAAACATAAGGGTGCTTAAGGGCTTTTACGACTACTTTTGTGCCCGCTTCTCCTTTTACAAGGAAATAGTTGAGTCTTTCTCGGAATTGAAGCATAAAAACGGAATTACAACCAATCAATCCGACCAAGCAACCCTTGAAAAATGGGCACTCAAAAAAGAAAGACAAGAAGATAACTAACACACACCGCTTAACAAGGGATTTTCACATCCACAAAATTTAGGGAAAAATGAATAATTTAGATAAAGTAAAAAACGACCTTAGGTCAATGCGCAAAAACGCACACGTAATCAACGGACTTTACAACCTACAAAAGACCTACGAAAAGCGAATTTCACTACTAGAAAAGCTAGAAAGAGGCGAAAGAGTCCGTCAAGCAATCTTAAGGGAAAAGCAATCCCTTGACGAGGTCGACGTTTTAGGCTACATTAAGGAGTCACGTGACCTTGAAGCAAAATACCAAAGGGCAATTAACTCTCTTGACCCAGTAGACAAAACAATTATAATCGAAAGCTTTATAAACGGCGTTGCCTACTGGAAAATCGGCAATCAGCTAGGGTTTACCTCGGAGGGAATTAGAAAAAGAATCCAACGTGCACTAACCAAAATCGCCAGAATGGTGTAACAAAACAAAACAACTCCGTGCAAACGGAGTTGTTTTATTTCAAGCTAGCTTTAGCTATCATTTCAAAACAAAAGGCTTGATTGTAAAAATCAAGCCCATTTGCTTTAGCCGAAAAGTAAATCAAGAATACTTGCTGATGCCGTACCCTTAAATCCCTTATCAACAACGCCGTCGCCGTTGAAGTCGTAGTTTGTTTCGGTTACTGCGATGTCGTTAGGTGAAAATTCCATAATGTCCTCACTGGATATAACTTCTAGCTTGTATTCAGGTGTTACATACTTCATGGGAATATCCTCCTTCATCACTTTTCTTTAGATTCGCCTAGTAATATATAATAATTCTATCACACAAACGTTAATATGTCAAGAAGTAACCTAAAAAATATTATTGAATTTTTTCACAGGATATAGAATATACAAGTGTATCCGTTTCGTAAACCGCCTTGTTTTCGTCGGCAGTTATATAGGTGCTTGCATTATCCTCGGTTATATAGTAACCACAGCAATAAAGCTCACTTGACAAGTATTCGTTACCTGTTTCGCCCTCAAGACCTGTTATTTTAATTTCCATAATATCGTAGTTAAAGGCTTCAAAGCCACGTGTTATAGCCTTAACGTTTTCCTTGACTGCGCCATTTTCAAAAACGTCTGTATCTGTGCCAAGATTTGCAACAGTACCTGCAACTAAGCCATAGCCTACAATGTCATTTTCATTAACTGAATTATACAAGGAAAGCGCCTCTTTATTTACAACAAAGCCCTGCATAATAGCCACAGTGCCTACCTCGGTCTTAGTGTAGCCAAGACAAACGAAGATTGGACCAATCTCTTTTGTTACGTCACAAGCTGTACAGCCCTCGTTTGTGCACTCGTAGGTATAAACACCACTCGCTAGGAATCCATTCTTGTATTCAAGCTTTTCCACAACTGTATGTGTGTTACCCTCAAGCGCAAGTCCGCATACAAGACAGGTGTCCCCTGTTTCACAGTTGAAGTCGTCCTCTGCATACTTATGAGCAACTGCAAAGTAGCTTCCGTTTACCGTTGATGAATCCAAGACGGTTGCATTTTTACAATCGTTTTCCTTAGTTGACCAAAGCTCACTTATAGTAGGCACACCATAGTCACTGCCTGTTAACGAGTAAGTTTTGTTTGTGCCTTGATTGTTATTCCATGCGTCCTTTAGGTTAACCCCTTGAATATAGCCCTCGATTGCCTTATATCTAGATAGACTTACGTCACCAATCACCAAAGAGTCGCTTACAAAGAAAGCAATAACGCTGTCCGAGCTACCCTTGTAGCCCTTCCAGTTAAATGAAGGGTCTGTTAACTGTTCCTCTGTTGTAGTTGCATCACTTACAACCCATTTTCCATCAACAAGAGAAACAGAGCCACCACTGTATTTAAGAGTTTTTCCATATTCTTGATTCTTGAAGTAGCAGTATGTTACATTCTCGTTTGCAACACCGAAAATAGAAGAAATGTTGCCACTTGTACTAGCATAGTTTTCACCAATATAGCCACCAAATATAGCTACCGTGTTGCCTGAGGTTACGTCAATAAAGCCGTAAAAATTCTTATTCATACTAGCGTTTATTACGTTTTCATAGATTTTTCCACCATACATATTTACGTTACCATTTACGTAAATAAAGCCACAGTCGGTGCTCCAATTTCGGTTACCTTGACTGTAATTGTGGCAAATCTCACCACCATAAATATTCAAGGCAGTAGTGTTAATAAGTGCAGCCGAATTGGCAGGAATACTGTTTCCACAGATTTTTGAGCCCTCGTACATATTAAATTCAGTAGCGTGAATAATTCTTGCCTTAACGTCTGAGTGTGTTGTAGTTAGATTAAAGCCACTAATTCTTGCACCGCTTAGCAAATTCCAAGTTAAATCCAACTTGCCACCTACGTACATAAGTCTTGGATTTGTTACGTTTGTACCATCATAGGTAAGCGTACCACCGTTGATACCACCAAGGTTCAAAACGTATTTACCCGCCGTGTCTGAATATTGCTGAAGCATACCGTTTCCGCTATAATTAGTTGGTTGAAGCTTGTAATTGCCACCATCTGCAATAATACTAATTTCTGTATTACCACCTGAAAACGAGCCCCAGCTCGATGGTTGCCAATTAGCCCTTAACACGTAAGTAATGCTTTTACCAAATTTTAAGCTTGCTGTTATGTCGCTAGTTATAACGATTGTATCGCCATCACTTGCAGAATCGTACGCCGAATTAAACTCGTCGCTATTGGTTACCACGTACTCAGTAGCCGAGGCAACAAGGCACAACGAAAGCATAAGCGCCATTACTAGCAAAGCAGTTATTAAAAGCTTCTTTTTCATAAATTTCTCCTTAAAAAATACTTATACATTATAATACTATCATAAAAGGAAGCAATTGTCAACAGACTCAAATCTCTAGCACAAAATAGATTAAATCATTTGACCGAAGGTCAACATCATTTTAATGCTAAAAAAAAGCACACTCCACAAAGGGAGTGTGCCTCTTTTATACTATTAAGCTATTAGTTATTCTCGTCTGGAGCGTAAAAAAGCCTTCCCCTTTGTTTGGAGGGCACCCTTTAGGGCGTGCCTTGTGCAGAAGGTGTCTGCAAAGCAGACGGATGAGGTGTAGTAAAGCCAATTAAAAAAGCACACCCCAAAGGGTGTGCCTTTTATTTGTCTATTAGTTGTTCTCGTCTGGAGCGTAGAGAGTGATAAATCTCTTAAGTCTTTCGTACTTAGCCTTAGCAGCCTCTTCGCTTGCAGTGAATAGCTTTTCAGCTCTTTCTGGGAACTGTTGAGCAAGACGGCTATAACGTGTCTCGTTTGTCAAGAATGCACGGTAATCGCCTGTTGGCTCCTTAGAGTCAAGTGTGAATGGATTCTTGCCCTCAGCCTTGAGCTGTGGATTGTATCTGAATAGATCCCAATAACCAGCCTCAACAGCCTTCTTCATTTCGCCCTGGCAGTTAGTCATACCACCCTTTAGACCATGCATTTCACATGGAGCATAGCCGATAATGAGTGATGGACCATTGTATGCCTCAGCCTCTGCAATAGCCTTAATGGTTTGTGCAGGGTCAGCACCCATAGCGATTTGAGCTACGTAAACGTAACCGTAGGACATAGCGATTTCAGCAAGATTCTTCTTACCAACTGCCTTACCAGCTGCTGCAAATTGAGCAACCTGACCGATGTTAGAAGCCTTTGAAGCTTGTCCACCTGTGTTAGAGTAAACCTCAGTATCGAATACCATAACGTTTACGTCCTCACCAGATGCAAGCACGTGATCAAGACCACCGAAGCCGATATCGTAAGCCCAACCGTCACCACCGAAGATCCATACGGACTTCTTGGATAGGTATGTCTTTTCAGCAAGGATTTCCTTAGCTGTTGGACATCCAGCCTCTGCTGCCTTTTCAAGCTCAACGATAAGAGCCTTTGTAGCGCCCTCGTTAACCTTACCATTATCCTTAGACTCAAGGTAAGCATTAGCTGCAGCCTTGAATTCGTCGCTAGCCTTGTCGCTTTCAACCATAGAAGCAACCTTGCCGATTAGCTTCTCACGGATTGTCTTTTGACCGAGATACATACCAAGACCATGCTCAGCATTATCCTCGAATAGTGAGTTAGCCCAAGCTGGACCACGACCACTGTCCTTATTTACAGTGTATGGTGTAGCAGGAGCAGAGCCACCCCAAATTGATGAACAGCCTGTTGCGTTAGAAATGTACATTCTCTCGCCAAAGAGCTGTGTGATAAGACGTGCATAAGATGTTTCTGCACAGCCTGCACATGAGCCAGAGAACTCAAGTAGTGGCTGATTGAATTGGCTACCCTTTACGCTAACCTCAGCGAATGGAAGCTCCTTCTTAGAAACGTTTGCAACTGCGTAATCAAATGGAGCCTGTTGATCCATTTGTGAAGCCTGTGGAACCATTCTAATAGCTGTCTTTTCTGGTGTACCGTTAGCCTTAGCCTTAATAGCAACAGGACAAACGTTTACGCAAAGACCACAGCCCATACAGTCAAGTGGGCTAATTGCCATTGTGAACTTATAATCCTCACAGCCCTTACCAATCATCTTAGCTGTGTACTTTGTAGCCTTAGGAGCCTTCTTTGCTTCGTCAGCATTCAATGCGAATGGACGGATTGTAGCATGTGGACATACGTAAGCACAGTTATTACATTGGATACAGTTTTCTGGTAGCCATTCTGGAACCAAAACTGCAACGCCACGCTTTTCGTAAGCAGCAGCGCCCTGTGGGAACGTACCATCAACGTAGTCAACGAAAGCAGATACAGGAAGCTTGTCGCCTTCCATCTTAGAAACAGGAAGAAGTACGTTTTCAACATACTTAACAAGGTCAGCGCGCTTGCCAGCAACCTTTTCCTTCTTGTTTGCAACCTTAATTGTCTTCCAGCTTTCAGGAACCTCAACCTTTACAAGTGCGTCCTTACCAGCATCAATTGCCTTGTAGTTCATCTCAACCACAGCCTCGCCCTTCTTTAGGTAGGACTTCTTAGCCATGTACTTCATCTTCTCGATAGCCTCATCAATAGGCATAATGTTTGCAAGTGTGAAGAATGCGGATTGGAGAATTGTATTTGTTCTCTTACCCATACCGATTTCAACAGCCTTGTCAATAGCATTTACGATATAGAAGTTGATATTGTTTACAGCGATGTACTTCTTAACCTCAGCTGGGAGATTCTTTTCAAGGTCCTCAACACTCCATTGGCAGTTAAGTAGGAATGTACCACCTGGCTTAACGTCATTAACAATCTTGTAGCCCTTGAGCATATAAGATGGGTTATGACATGCAACGAAGTCAGCCTTTGTAATGTAGTATGGGCTCTTAATTTGCTTGTCGCCGAAACGAAGGTGAGAAATTGTTACACCACCTGTTTTCTTAGAGTCATACTGGAAGTAAGCTTGAATAAACTTGTCGGTATAGTCACCGATAATCTTAATAGAGTTCTTGTTAGCACCAACAGTACCGTCACCGCCAAGACCCCAGAACTTGCAAGAGATTGTACCCTCAGCAGAAGTATCTGGTGCATTCTTTTCAGGAAGTGAAAGACCAGTAACGTCGTCAACGATACCGATTGTGAAGTTAGCCTTTGGCTCTCTCTTCTTAAGATTTTCATATACTGCAAAGATAGATGCAGGAGTTGTGTCCTTAGAACCAAGACCGTAACGGCCACCAACAACCTTACCCTTGAAGCCCTTAAGTGCAAGAGCAGAAATAACGTCAAGGTAAAGTGGCTCACCAAGTGAACCTGGCTCCTTAGTTCTGTCAAGAACAGCAATCTTCTTAGCTGTCTTTGGAATAGCCTCGTAAAGCTTATCAGCAACGAATGGACGATATAGTCTAACCTTAACAAGACCAACCTTTTCACCATTTGCGTTGAGGTAGTCGATAACCTCCTCACAAACGTCACATACAGAGCCCATAGCAACGATTACTCTGTCTGCATCTGGAGCACCGTAGTAGTTAAATGGCTTGTAGTTAGTGCCAATCTTTTCGTTTACCTTATTCATATACTCTTCAACGATTGCAGGGAAAGCATCGTAATATGTATTACAAGCCTCTCTGTGCTGGAAGAAGATATCACCGTTTTCAGCAGAGCCACGAAGAACTGGGTGCTCTGGGTTGATTGAACGGCTTCTAAATGCTTGAATAGCATCCTTGTCAACCATTTCATCAAGGTCCTTATAGTCCCAAACCTCAATCTTTTGGATTTCGTGGGAAGTACGGAAGCCATCGAAGAAGTTAAGTACAGGAACTCTACCCTTGATTGTAGCAAGGTGAGCAACTGCACCAAGGTCCATAACCTCTTGTGGGTTAGTGCAAGCCATCATAGCATAGCCTGTTTGACGACAAGCATATACGTCAGAGTGGTCGCCGAAAATGTTAAGTGCGTGAGATGCAACGCAACGAGCAGAAACGTGAATAACGTTAGGAAGAAGCTCGCCGGCAATCTTGTACATGTTAGGAATCATCAAAAGAAGACCCTGTGATGCTGTGTAGGTGGTTGTAAGAGCACCTGCAGCAAGTGAGCCGTGAACTGTACCAGCAGCGCCAGCCTCAGACTGCATCTCTTGAACCTTAACCTCTTCACCAAAAATGTTCTTTAAGCCAGTTGCAGACCAAGAGTCTGTAAGCTCAGCCATAACACTTGATGGTGTGATTGGGTAAATCGCTGCAACCTCTGTAAACGCATAGCTGACAGTAGCGGCGGCGGTATTACCGTCCATTGATTGTTTTTTTCTTGTAATCATAAAAAAACCTCCAGTTTTTATTTTAAACAAGTTAATATAATGTGGTTATAAAATTACCACCAACTATTTTAACACTATATTTATTAAAATTCAATAGTTTTAAGTTATTTTTTAAATTTTGTATGAATATAATAAGAAATTATTCCTCTTCACTCTCAAATTCGGTTAAATCCACACTCTGTAGCATATTTGGCTTAATATTGCCCTTTACCCTTTCGAAGTATTGGATTTTTTGTCTTGCCATCAAAACGATTAAATTTTGTAGGCTTACCCCCTCGCTTTCTGCAACGTAGGCTAGCTTTTTGGCAATATCCTCATTTAGTCTTAGCTTTAAAATTTTGTTCTTTTTCAAAGTTATCACCTCTTTCCTTTACTATTTTAACATAAATTTTTTCTATTGTCTTGCCTTATAGAAATATTTGTGGTAAAATTTTAGTATAAACTAGGTTGTGAGGTAATTATGTTAAGCTATTCTTATTCTGCAGGACTTTTAGGAATTGACGGCTTTTTAGTAACAGTCGAATGTCACTCCTCAAAGGGTATGCCAAGCTTTGAAATCGTAGGCTTGCCCGACAATGCAATAAAGGAGGCAAAGGAAAGAGTTCGCTCTGCCATGAGCGCTTGCTCATTCCAAATGCCCAACCAAAAAATCGTAGTCAATCTAGCACCAGCCGACCTAAAAAAGGAAGGGTCTAGCTTTGACCTTGCTATTTTAATGAGCCTTATTTCCTCAACAGAATCTGCCCTTAAAAATTGCAAGGACCTAGACAAGTGCTGTTTTATCGGTGAGCTTTCCCTCTCAGGTGCTGTTAGGTCAGTTCGTGGTGCGTTATGTATGACTCTTTCTGCCAAGAACGCAGGTAAAAAATATATGTTTGTGCCAGAGGAAAACGTAAAGGAAGCAAGTGCAGTTGACGGCATTGTGGTTTACGGAATCAAGAGTGCAACAGATATAGTTGACCACTTCTCAGGTGCTAAGCCACTTACCCCTCATACCTTTGTTAAGGAGGAGCACATAGCAAAAACCACCTATCCGGACTTCAAGGACGTTTTGGGTCAATGGGTTGCTTGTCGTGGGGCTGAAATTGCCGCCGCAGGTGGTCACAATATGCTACTTATAGGCCCACCAGGCACAGGAAAGTCTATGATTGCAAAAAGACTTCCCTCAATTCTTCCAGAAATGACCCTTGAGGAATCCTTAGAAACTACAAAAATCCACTCCGTTGCAGGAATTTTGCCCGAGGGTGTGTCCTTAGTTAATGAAAGGCCCTTCCGTTCACCTCACCACACAATGTCGGCGGTTAGCCTAGCTGGTGGTGGTAAAAATCCAGTCCCTGGCGAAATTTCTCTTGCTAATAACGGTGTTTTATTCCTTGACGAGCTACCCGAATTTCAACGCAACGTTATAGACTCTCTTCGTCAGCCCCTTGAGGACGGAAAAATCACCATAACAAGAGTTGCAAGTCGTGTAACCTACCCCTCTAATTTTATGCTAGTATGCGCAATGAACCCTTGTAAGTGTGGCTATTTTGGACACCCTACAAGAGAATGCACCTGTACGCAGGCAGATATAAGAAAATACGTTTCAAAGGTAAGTGGACCACTAGTTGATAGAATGGATATGCAAATTGAGGTACCTGCCATCGACTATAAGGACCTTGCCAATGCAGAGGCAGGGGATTCCTCTGCAAAAATACGTGAGCGTGTAAACAAGGCACGTGAAATAATGAAAAAGCGCTTCGAGGGCGAATTAACCGACAATGGCACCCCCATTACCTGTAATGCCCAAATGGAGCCACGTCACCTACGCAAATACTGTAAGCTAAACGAAAGAGGTCAATTCCTTATGGAAAAGGCATTCGTCAACCTAGGACTCTCTGCCCGTGGCCACGACAGAATTTTGCGTGTAGCCCGTACAATCGCCGACCTTGCCGGCAGTGAAAATATCGAGGCAAACCACCTTTCCGAGGCTATTCAGTATCGTGGACTTGATAAAAAATATTTCAAGTAAAATGCCAAGATTTTTGTAAATTCTTGGAGGCTTTTGACAAAATTTTCGATCTTTAATAATGAAAGGAGCGACACTATGAAAAAATTCAATATAAAATGCATTTTAGCCTTAGCTATAATTCTTCTCTCTGCCCTGCTCTTGTGCTCCTGCAATAGCTTTGAAAAACAGCTGGAGAAAATGAGCCACGAGGACCGTGCACAGGCACTTACTGAAAAGGCTATTTACAATCAGGACAACGCCTCGTCATATATATCCAACAGCGAAATGATGATTGATATTTGCTGTAAGGATGCAGATATGTCCATACTAGAAACAGGCGAGCAAATTATTTATGGTGCAAGCACCGACGAGGACTACTATCATTATAGTAAATACAAGGTTACCTCGGACAAAACCACAAGAGTAACTATAATGGGCTATGCAGATGGAAAAATGTTTGAGTCCGATGGGGCTAGCTTCGTTTATTCCCCTCTTCCAAAAAAAGATTACCTAGACTATTTGACTATAATGGACGATATAGGCGACACCTCCCACCTTAACCCACCTAAAAGCATAACTGCCGAGAAAAACGAGGACGGTTATTGGGTGATTGAATTTAGTCAATTTGATACCGAGCTTATCAAATTCCTTTGTACAAACCTTTTCGAAGGAATAGATACCTATTACTATCGTTATTTTGACGTAACTGACATTTGCGTTACTCTAACCATTAACTCCGAATATCAGCCGGAATTCTATTCTATCAAGCTTGTACATACACCAATTACCTACGACGATAGCATAATAGAGCCAATCGTTGAATATAACGCTAGCTTTTCTAGCTACAATCAGGTTAAGGAAAACGAGCTTGTTGAAATAGACTTCTCAAAATACAAAAACGTTTCCGACCTAAGGCTTTTCCACCTTATGGAAAAGAAGCTTTATAAGGCAATTGACCGGGATACCGGAGGGTTTTCCTCATCCATTACCACCTCTGTCTCACAAAATGGTAATACAAGCTCCTTCTCCTATTCCTACTCAGGCACCTATGAAAATAATGACGACGGCTTTAGCTTTCAATTAATATCAAGGACTGGTGAAAATCTTAATAGTCCACCTGCCACAATTTCCTACGAGTACAATTCATATAAGGAAGCATACGGCACAAGCTCAAGGTCAACTGAAATGAGCGACTTCGAGGCTAAGGCAAGGCTTTCCTCAATCCTTATACCCGTTCCTATTTCTATAAACGACCTAGTCACCTGTAATAAGGTAGGTGCCGGTGATAACGTAACCTACAATTTTGCATATAGCTCAATTGACCCTAGCCTAATTAGCGACATTGAAATATTAGGAAGCCCACGTGTAACTCTTTCAGTTTCAATAATAGCTGGCAAGGTAGCGTGGCTTTCTTATAGCGCTAGTGGCATTACAGAATCAAACCAAGCAATATCTATTTCCGTTAAAAATTTCTTTCAATAAGGAGAGAGCATTATGAAAAATAATTTTAAGTACCTTTTAATATTTGCTATAATTCTTCTCTGCGCCCTGCTTTTGTGCTCCTGCAATAGCTTTGAAAAACAGCTGGAGAAAATGAGCGAAAAGGAACGAGGCTTAGCAATTGCCGAAAAAGCAAGCTACGAAATGGACAATTTGTCCTCTTATCGCTCAAGCGCAAGCCTAAGCTTAGCCTTTAGCTATGCGGAGCGAATTTCCCTTGACATTACAAGCAACGACATTATGTATGCTAAGGGCACAGACGACCATTATGAATACAGAGAAATGAAAATTACCTCAGGTGACATTACCGACACACTAATAGAGGGCTTTTCAAGGGGTAAAATGTTTAAGTCCGACGGAAAAACTAAGGTTTACTCAAAATTACCTATTGGCGAATACCTAGACCACGTAAATTTACTATATTCCCTCTCTAACCCCTCAAACCTTAATCCCCCAACCAGAGTTGCCTGTAAGAAAAGGACCAGCGAGGAATTCTATCGCATTAATTTCTCAGGCTTTGACGAAGAAGCCATAGAGTATATATGCACCGAGGTTTTGGCTGACTTGCCAAAATATTATGAAAGTGCCTTTAAGGTTACCGATATCACCGTATCTACAACGGTTAGCCTTGATTATAAGCTAACAAGCTTAAAATTCGAGCTTGAGCACGAATCCCTTGTTAATTCCATAGTTGAATTTCCAGTAATCGAGGCAAGCTTTGAATACACAGACCACAACGCAGTTGAAGAAGAGGACATCGAAAGAATTTCCTTTGACGACTATAAGGACGTATCAGACCTAAGACTTTTAGACCTTGCTAAGATGGACGTTGACGCAATCATTGATTCAAGCTGTATGGACTTTGAATCTTCCATTTCCACCACAGGCTATAATCAAGTCTATACGGGCAGATTAGATAACCTCATTAGAGGACTTGAATTTGAGATAAAGCAAGGATCACAGGAAATCAAGTATCGAAACGGCCAGTTATTAACGGGTAGCCCAACAAACATAGAATTGGGCGAGTACGAGGCAAAGCAATACCTTAAAACTGTAATAATTCCTATTAGCTTCTCATTCACCGACATAGTAAAGTGCGAGGTATCCGAGGCAGGGGACACAAGGACCTACACCTTCACCTATAACGGAGTTGACGATTCCCTTACCTCTGGACTTAACTCAAGTCAAATAGAAAGCCAATCCGCAACCCTTACAATTGTTTTAACAAACGGTGAGGTTACCGAATTTTTGTATAAGGCGTCTATCTACGTCAAGAATTACGGCACAATACCCTTTACCATAAAAAGCACCTTTACCTATTACGAATAATAAAAAATATGACAAAGCAAAATGCTTTGTCATATTTTTTGCCTACGACATTATTGCTAATTAGCAAAGCGACCTTTTCCTTGGTTGCTTTATAATTCCTTCATCATCAAAAAGTCCTTTAGCTTGATATGCTTTACAACACTGGTTGAATAGTCGATATCGTCATTAGTAATAATAATTTTTTGCGAAAGATTATCTATATTAGCAAAAGCCTTAAACTCTCTTTGATATGCTTTTTCCTCAGCTACACTATAAGCCACCTGTACATAATATTGCTTTGTACCTTTAGTTGCCAAAAAGTCAATCTCCCTGCCATTGTTATTATACACGTAAACCTCATACCCCATATAAATTAACTCGTTATATACAATATTTTCAAGGTTGTGTGTAAGGTCAAAGCGATTGTTCATACAACGTATAGAATTGAAGCAAACATCGGCGTTATAGATTTTGGAATAATATGAAAGCTCCTTTTTTGTTTTGGTGGAATATTGCTTAATAGACTCAATAATATATGCCTCTTCCAGATAGCCAAGATATTTCATTATTGTATTCACTGAGCAGCTTGAATGCTCCTGCTTGATATAGTCGCGAATAGAGCTTGCAGAGAAAATACGGCTATTGCTACGCAAAATAAAATTCACCAAGCCTTTAAACAAGCCCTCCTTGCGTATTTTGTATCGTCTTATTAAGTCATTAACAACAATTGTATCATCCAAATCGTTCAAATACCTGCTCTGTGCTTCAAGAGAATCAAACTCAAATCGTTTAGGAAAGCCTCCCCAAACAAGGTAGTCTGTAACCGAAGCTTCTCTTCCAAGCTCCTTGCAATACTGGACTATTTCCTTATAGACGAAGGGTCTAATACGAAACGCGACATATCTTCCTGACAGTTCTTTTGTAAATTCACCTGATAAAAGCTTGGAATTTGAGCCTGTAATGAATAGAGAATAGTCGTGTAATCTCAATGTTTTACACGCATCCTGCCAGCCATCAAGCGTTTGAATTTCATCAAAAAACAGATAGCATTTTCCTTCTTTTTTGTTTTCTTCTACATAAGAAATAAGCTTATCGGCACTCGTTATGTTAGCAGATACCTTTTTGTCCTCAAAATTGAGATAAATAATATTGTCTGTTTTTTCTGATATCTCTTTAATAATTTGCTCCATAATGACCGATTTACCACATCTACGAATTCCTGTAATAATTTTAATTAAATCAGATTCGTAAAAGGGGCGAACTTGCTCAATATAGTGTTCTCTTTGTATCATTTTCATCACCTCAACTATATTATACTGCAAGATTTTTTGTTTTTCAACACTTTTATTCAATTCTACTGAAAGATTTTTTCATTTTCGCAAAATCTTTCAGTATCTCGCCCTTTTTGTCCTCTTACTATGAAGCTAAGGCTTCAATTATTTTAATTTCCTTTACCTCTACCTTATAATCAATTCCACTTCCTTGAATTGTTATAAATTTCGGCATACGATTTTTGCCAAGAGTCAAGGTATAGTATAAATCCTGTGATTGAAATTCAAGGGTTGCAATATCATTGCCGTTTGCCCCCGTTAAATATTCCTCGTTTAAGGAAAAGGCAGACAAAAGCGATTCTATTCCCTTTAGCCTTCCCCTCTCAACAGGGATTTTTGTATCCCCAACCACCAAAAAGGCACCGGTTGTATCATAATAAATCTCAACCCCGAAAAGCTCACTAGGGGACAAGACCTCAAGACCTCTTTTTTCACCAAGCTTCGTTAGCCTTACCGTGTATTTTTCATTAATTACGCAAAGCGCCTCAATATCCCTTTCCTGATAGGGTAAAATATCATAGCTCGACTCCCTACACCCTGTTAGAAAAAGCAAGAAAAGTGCTAAAATTAAAGCTAATTTTTTCACAAAATCCCCCCTTTTTCAAAGTCTATGAGAAAGGGAGCTTTTTTATTCCACGAGGCAAACCAAAACAGACATATCGTCCCTTGAAATATTCTTTTCCTTAGCCCTTTTAATTATTGTGTCCGCAAGAGATTTTTTATCAAGGTCCTTTTCCTCAAGCAATTTAACAAGCCACTCATCACTACCCTTAGGTGGCAAAATTCCGTCACTTACCATTACGCAAACGTCACCCTCTCTTAGACTAAAGCCTAGCTTTTCTGCGTCTAATTCCTTCATAATTCCAACAGGCGCAGTTTTAGATTGTAGCTTATAAGAGGTGCCCTCTCTTATGATATACGAGGGTGCCGACCCACTTTTAATAAAGCTACCCTCTAAAGTATTTAAATCAATTTCAAGCAGGTCAATTGCTGATGAGCACTCTAAATTCTTTGCCCTAACTAGGTTATTTAGCATAGCTAGTGCTAGCTCCTTTTCGCTTGTCACCTTTAATATTTTCTCTAGGAAATCCACACATAGCTTAGCCGTTAGCCTAGCCTCGTTGCCACTACCCATTCCGTCGCAAATTAGTAGGTATTCCCTATTGCCTACACCCTTAAACCTAGCTGACACGTCACCACTAATTTCCTTTTCCTTGCCGGATTTTTCACTAAGATAGTGTACGATTTTCCTTTGATTTATAGCCTCTAGCTTCATAATAGCATAGCCACCGCTTATCTCAAGAGTAGGCTTTGATAGAGTTAACCTTAATTCCTTTTCCAAAAGCTCCTTAATCTTGTCCTCGTTACAGCTTGTCCTTGATATATCAATGCCTGTTAGAATAATTTGAGTCAAATCCCCCTCGGTAACCTCAGCGCCCCCTAGGACTACTCCGTTTTTGCAAAGGACTCTTACAATCTTGTCGCTTAACGCATTATTCAAGCCAATTTCCCGTTGAGCACTTTTGCTAACACCGTCAAGTAGCCTTGCCATAAGCTCGTAGTCCGTTGCGCTAATGTCTAGCTTGTCGTTTTTGATTTGTTGCTTTAGGTCCTTTTTCGTCCTTTTATTCATTTCCTCAATTATGCTCTCAATATGAGGACAACGATGCAAAAACCTTTCGTCAACGTTGCTTTTACTACACTCACCACGACTAAAGGCGTTATCAGCCAGTCTAAAAATATTTGCCTCGGTGGTCCTTGTATCATTCTTCCAGCAAATATCATTTTTAGGACAATTATAGCAATATCCCTCAACAAGCGCCATACAGTTGCTTCTGTATCTTGCCCTATCCGGTGCCTTTGTCTTTTTTGAAATATCCTTTAAAATTGCAGAAATATCCTGAAAGGACCCCTTAGCCTCTCTTAGGTGCTTTATCAGTCTGTTGCTTTTATCCTCTGCCAAAACCGTAACAGGGGCTTTGTTTTCCCTTTGCTCACGTCTTAAAAACGAGGGCTTAGGTATCAGTTCAAAGCGAATTAGAGGATACATAACGAGGGACACAAAAAGCAACTCAGGGGCTAAATAAACAATAGCCTCATAGCCTCTTACTAAAATTCCGTAGCCCATGCTAACAACAAAGCCACTCATAATAGAAAGATAAGGAGAAAGCCCCCACAAAAGCCCAGAGATAACTCCGGCAAGACCATAAACAGGCGCAAAGACAATATCCGTTGCCACACCTAAAACAAGACCTATCGCTCCGGCAAGAGTGCCCGAAATATATTTAGATACGTACAAAACGATAGCAAAGGCTAAAACCACGGAAAAATCAATGCCAAACAGCTCTCTTCCACTTAGCATATAGACAAAAGCAAAGGCTAGCGCACCTAGGGCAAGCATCAATTCTCTGCTTTTTGGACTTGTCTCAAAGAGTCCAAGAAAGCAGTAGGCAAAAATTCCCGTAACTACACTCATAAAAATAAGGACGAAAACGTCGTAATAAACGTAGCCGTTTGCAATTACAGTATAAAGCCCAATTCCAAAGGCGCCAATAATTCCAATAGCCACCCTCAAAAATGGATTTTCGCAAAATAGCCCGGATAAAGCCCCCGTTTTCCTCTCGCCTAAAAGCAAGGGGGTGTCCTCACCTCTTTTAATTAAGGACCCTGCCACCCTTAGGCAAAGAATACCAATTAGAGCAACTATGTAGGGCACACTTCCTCCCATAAAGAAAATAACCGACAAAATCGACCCTGCAAAGGCAAAGGGCGTATACCTTTTACAGGAGGCACACAGTGCTAAGCCAAGGGGATAAATCCCAAAGGCAAGCTTAATCGGTGTAAGAATAAGACCAAGAAAGAAAATCCCCACCTGTAAAATCACCTGCTTAGCCGTTTGCGAAAGCTTTATTTTCTTAATTCTCCCCTTTAAATCATTAATTGTCATAATACCTCACCTTCCTTCATATATTGATTATATTATAGACCCACATATCTGTATAAATTTGTCACAATAGGGGTAATGATTTTGGCTTTTTTCAAGGGGAAATATTATTGCCTGTCGATTTTATAAAAAATTAAAAATTTTTATTGTATTTTAACCTAATAAATGCTATACTTAATTTGTATCGGAGGGTAAAACTTATGGCTAAATCTAACACCTGCTTTTTCACAGGGCACAGAGTCCTTGCATCAAATTTTACGCCAAATCGCCTAGAAAAGGGCATTGAATATCTAATAGGTCAAGGGGTTGACACCTTTATTACAGGTGGCGCAATCGGCTTTGATACCGAGGCTGCACAGGCTGTTTTAAGGTTAAAGAAAAAATATCCTAACATTCAATTACATATATACGTGCCCTGTCGCAATCAGGACGCAAAATGGAAGCTTACACAAAAGATAACCTACAATTCCTTGCTTAAAAAGGCAGACCACATTGAAATGAATGACAGAGATTATTACGAGGGCTGTATGCTTGAAAGAAACAGAAAAATGGCAGATGCATCAAGCTACTGTATCGCCTACTATAACGGCAGTCGTAGTGGCACAGGAAATGCAGTTAATTACGCAAAAAAGCAAGGCGTTACAGTTTACAATATCTACGATAAGGACTAGCTTATGAATAAGGTTGCTTGGCAGGGTGGCGCCCTTTTAGGACCACTTCCCGCCGTTATGGTTTCCTGTGGTGATATGGAAATTTCAAACATAATAACAGTTGCTTGGTGTGGCATTACAAACACAATCCCACCAAAAACCTACGTTTCCATTCGCCCCAGTAGATACTCATATAATATAATTAAGGAAAAAAAGGAATTTGTTATCAACCTTACTCCCTCTGCCCTTGCTAAAAAGGCGGACTGGTGTGGCATTTACACGGGCAAAAGGGTTGATAAGTTTAAGGAATGTGGCTTTACTAAGGAAAGGGCTAGCAAAATAGACGCACCCCTTATTTCCGAGTGCCCCATTTCTATTGAATGCAAGGTTACCGATATAATACCTCTTGGGTCCCACGATATGTTTTTTGCAGACATAGTAGCTGTAAACGTGGAAAAAAACCTTTTG
This sequence comes from Clostridia bacterium, assembly GCA_017399145.1. GTDB lineage: Bacteria > Bacillota > Clostridia > Oscillospirales > CAG-272 > RGIG2000. Next base: position 20,536 of record JAFQEG010000007.1, read on the forward strand.
GAGGGGGACAAGCTTTGCATAAATCGTGCCCACCTTTGTGCCTTTGCCCACGGTGAGTATTACAAGCTAGGGGAGCGAATTGGAAAATTCGGCTTCTCTGTTAAAAAGAAAAAAATGCCGAATAAATCGGCAAAAAAATAAGGAGTTATTATGATTTTTGAAAATGGGGATAGAATCGTTTTCGCAGGCGATTCAGTTACCGACTGTGGCAGAAAGCGCCCTTATGGCGAGGGTCTTTGGGAAGGCTTAGGAAATGGCTATGTAAGACAGGTTGATAGTATTCTTTCCTGCCTATATCCGGAAAAATTGCTTCACATTACAAACGTAGGCGAAAGTGGCGCAACAAGCCGTGATATGCTTGCCCACTGGGAGCAAAATGTTGAAAACTGCAAGCCCGACTACGTATTCTTTATGATAGGCGCAAACGACGTATGGCGCCAATTCGACGAGCCTGCCCTCGACAACTCAGCCCTTATGCCTGAGTGCTATCGTGCAAACCTTGTAGCCGTTTGCGAAAGAACACTACCAAAGGTAAAGGGTATGTTTATAATTAGCCCATTCTATATGGAAGCAAACGACAACGACCCAATGAAAAAGCGTATGGTTGAATATGCCCAAATCGCAAAGGAGGTTGCCGACAAATTCGGTATCACCTACATAGACGTACAAAAGGAATTTGATAACCACCTAAAGTATCGCTACCCTGCATACATTTCATGGGATAGAGTTCATCCAAACTGGGTTGGTGGTATGCTTATTGCACGTGAAATTCTTAAAGCAATCGGTGCAGACCCACTATATTAGGAGCAGTCAGATAGAGGCATAGAACGAAAAGCAGGGTATTTTACCTTGCTTTTTTGTTCCCTTAACAACTTGCCTATAAGGTAGGATTTTTCTATACTCTATTTTACTACTATCAAAGTCTTTCTTTAGAAAAATCCCTTTTATCTGCTTTTCTAATTCCGTTTTCTGCTCTACCGTACAAAGTACGCCTACGCTTAGAAAACGAAATTTCTCTACCCCTCCTGATGCCCCTAGGGTTAGTTTCTTACAAGAGTTAAAAAAAGACGGATTTTTCCGTCTTTTTTATTTGTTTTTTATATAAGCCTCTAACATTTTCAAAATAATTTTTTTATCGCTTAAGGGGAGCTTTTCCAGTTCTTCAACAATGCTATCCTCTGTTTCTTCAACTTCCTCTGTTAAAGCCTCGTTTGGAGTTATTTTTAGCACCTTGCAAATTCGCAAAAGAGTTTCAACTCTCATGTTTACGGTGCCCCTTTCTATATCCGCATAAGTTCTATCAGAAATCCCAGCTGCCTCAGCCACCTCAGCCTGTGTCATTCCAACTTTTTTTCTAAAGGAATAAAGCTTGTTACCAATTTGTGTAAAATCAAAAATAAGCATAATTCTTCCCCCAATTTTCTGATATATAGGAATTATACCACATAAACCACTTGACAAACAGGAGCTATAGATGTATAATTATAGGTAGAATAGTTCCTACTGAAAGGAGGATTACTTATGGCAAACTGTAAAAGCTGTCGTCATTTTGATATGAGTGCGTTTGTATGCAAAAATAGAAATGTAAATGAACAACATAAATTGAATGGCGGTTCTTGTTCATATTTTGCTGCTACATACTGTGGCGATTGCAGATATTGTCACCATGGCGGTGGATTATTTGTAAGAATGAACCTCTACTGTTCTGCTCACGGAGAAAAGCAAGTACAACAATTCCAAGCTGCTTGTAGTAGTTTTTCCCCAAAAATAGGCTAAATATCAAAAAAAGACGGATTTTTCCGTCTTTTTTATTTTATAAACTTAGTATATTTCTTAATTGCCACAAAGGACGCAACTCCACCGAGAAGCAACACTCCAATCCAAGTAACAACGGTAAGACTCCAACCAATAGTACCTGACAAAAATGCTATACCATACATAGATACGGCAGCGCCTATATAGGTACAGGCATTACAAATTCCACCTATTGTAGAGGACCTGCCAAACCTTGCAAATCGACCGGGCATACAGGAAATTAAAAGGAAGTTACAGGAGTGCATGCAAGCACAGGTAATAGCGCCTAAAAGCAAGCAGATTATTCTACAAGCAGTATTTTCAAAGCCTATCAAAATGCTAAAGGGAACGCAAAGGACCGCCGAAATTCCAAATAGCACAACGGCACCCTTAGCCTCGTTATTAAATAGCTTAGTTTTATGAATTGCCCTGACAATAAACAGGCTGATAATTGAGAAAATAGGAAGTGCAACGGAAACCAAAATAGACTCGCTACTATCACGATTAAAGGCTTGACTATAAAGAGTTGGTAGCCACCCCTCAATGCCATCACGCATAAAGCCCATAGAAATTATAGCAAAAAGCAAGGGCAACGCACCGGAATGTACAAGAATTTCCAAGCCACCCTCTTGTCTTTCGCACACCTTAGTGTCAGCTACTCTTTCCTTAACCTCGCTACCCCTTAAAACAAGGGACATAGCCACAATAAAGATAATTCCCACCACAACGCAGAAAATGGTGGAGGTATAGAAAACAGCCTTATAGGACATAAAGGAAATGCAAAGAGGTGCATACAAATAAAGCAAAATAGTAGAAACGTGTGCGCCACATGTAACTATTAAATTTGCAGTTACGTACCTCTCGTGACTTAGATTTTCTGCCAAAAGCCTTACGATAGGTGGCCACAAAAGCGCTTGCGCAAAGCCATTTATTGCCCACACAGGAATTAACCAATATTGATTAGGAATCAAAGGAAACACAAGGTTACAAATAGCAGATACCATAAGCCCACAAAACATAAGATACCTAGGCTTTAGCTTATCCCCAAGATAACCACTAACTAGCTGTCCTGCACCATAAAAAACAAACAAGGATGCCCCAATAAGCCCTGCAACCGTCTCATTGATTACATTTTTGCTAAGCATTTCAACCATTACAACAGCAAAGGTTTTTCTTGAAAAATAGCTTGCAAAATAAGCAATCGTGCAAAGCAAAACTATTGACACCTTTTTAAATCTACTACTTGCCATTTTCCCTCTCCTTCCTTTAATTATATATATCATAATATGGTATCTTATCACAAAGTAGGACAAAAATCAATAGGAAATAGTTATCTCCTCTCAAAATAGTCGCTCACCACCCTGATAATTAGTCAAGTAATCTATTGCAAAAGTCTTTTTGATATGTTAAAATGAGGATATAATGATCATATTTTAGGAGGTAAAAATGAGTTTTTGCAAAAATTGTGGCGCTGAAATTACCGGAGCCTTTTGCTCAAGCTGTGGAACGAAAGCAGATTGCGACTGCACACCAAAGCAAAAGGAGGATTCAAAGGGGGCCATTGGCTCACTTTGTTGCTTGCGTGCAGGTCTTTCCGTAGTATCAAATGAATATGACAACGTGAAAAAGCAAACAGACATTTTAAAAGATTCCCTTGATAGCCTTGACTACGAAAAAATCGAATTTCAATCCAAATTAGATTCAAAGGAAAGAATTATAAAGGATTTTAAATATAAGCTAGAGCGCGAAAATACTACCATTACACAGCATAATAAAAATCAAGAATATAAAAAAGCCAGGCTCAACCAAGTTGTTGATAATTGGGAAAAGAATATAAAGAAATCCTATACCAAGCGTCGAACAACCTTTATAACCTTTATTTCTATGTTTGCAATAGGACTTCCTGTTTTTATCCTTATATTTGTACTTTCCATGACACAAGAGCTAGATCCCATTTTTGTTCTTCCAACAATATTAGCTGGTCTTTCTTGTGGAGTTGGCTTTTGGGGAACGCTAATAATGTTGTTTTTCGTTGATTTAAAGAGAGACAAAAAGAAGGAGCTTAACAAGGCCTTAGCAGAGCTTGAGGAATTAGAAAAAACTCCACCACAGAAAATAAAATCCCTTGAGGAAGCCTACAAAAACAATGATGAATATCAAGCTTGTATAACTGAAATAGCCCAAATCAACAACCAAATTGATCAGCTTGTTGTTAAATATAACATTGGAGCAATATCTGACAATGCTATTAAGAGTATCACTAATTATGCAAAAAATGGTGGAAGAATATACAAGGCTTTAGTTGATATATATTCCTCTACTCTTGCCCCTCGTGATTGGGAACATATTGACTTGATCATATATTTCCTTGATACAGGCAGAGCCGACTCGCTTAAGGAAGCTCTTCAACAGGTTGACTTGCTCAAAAACGCCGACAAAATCAACAAAGCTACCAAGGATGCCAATGCTTCCATTCGTTCTATTTATTCTTCGGAGGCAAGAGAACCTTCCCCCAATTTTATTAGCTGTGCAAGCTCAATCAAAAACGCACTTGACTTATCACAGAATAACGACTCCTTGAGTGCATTGTCAAACGAAGCACTCCAAGAGGCACTAGAGGAAAAGCATGGTGTGCCAAGCAATACGCTACTAAATGATGTTAATGTAATTAAAGATTATGCAGAGGACTCTAAAAAAATCTCAAATAATATCCAAACAATACATAGTGGCTACGGAATATCCCTAATAAATAACAAAAAATCACTTCCAACGAAGTGATTTTTTTCTTAATTAAGCTTATCCTTTATAATTCCTAGCTTCTGAGCAATTTCCCCACTATTAGAGTTAGCCTCTCTCAGAAGAGCGTTAGTAATTTCTTGTGCATTGATTAGCTTATTATTAGATGCAACTATTTGCCTCGCCTCTTGTCTAATTGTCTGCTTAAAGTCCTCGGCTAAGCCTGTTTGATTATCAATAATTCTGTTGCAAACATTTTCCATCTGCCAAGCAAGTCGTTTTTCTGCTTCTTTTAAGCTACCTGAAAGCCTTCCAACCTCTTCTCTTAGTCCACCAACTGTATTGAAAACCTGATTGATTTTACCTGCAATGTCCTTATGTGAAGCTTCGATAAGCTCAGCAACCCTCATTACAGCCCTTTGAGTATCAAGATAGGCTAAAGCGCTAGCAATAGTGTCCGCCCTTTGGTTTTGAAAAACACTAATTAAAGAATCAAGATATCCCCAGTTTTGAACGTATAAAAGCTCACCATATTCCTGCTTAAGCTTAGGCAAAATAACTGTCATTGCGTATTCCTTTTTCATACGAATAAGTAATGCTTGTCTTTGGTATTGCTCTATACTTTTCAAAAACTGTCTTTCCTTGATGGCATATCCCTCTATTATCTCTTTAGAATTTGGGTTTTTATAATATTCAAGCACCTGCTCTGCTTTTTTCTTTTTCTCAACAAGCTCTTTTTTTCTAAAATATGATACGCACTTAGAAAGCTGAAAGCTCTTTAACGTCTTATTGAAAACAATTCCACAACCAAATACGACAAAAAAATCAAAAAAGTATACCCAAATAGGTACTGCCCCACCTAAGCCTTGATTAGCCGAGGGCAAAATAGCAAGGTCAAGAATTAAAATAAAAATCAAGGTTCCTAATGCAATCAAGGAGGCAATAGCCAAGGCTTTATAAAGAATCCTTCTGTGCTTTTTAGCCTTATCGTCTATATCGTCAATTTCATATTCCAAGTTCTCAATTCTTCTTAATGCCTGATTATAGTCGTTTGCAATTCTATTTTTTCTCTATCTCTATCACCATAGAATTTTTGTTTCATTTTATCTACCGTGTCTGCAATGGCATTATCTTCCTTTACCGCACTATATACAACAGACAGTCCAGCCCTTAAGGAATAAAGCTTAGACAAAATTTCTCTACCAGAAAGTCCCACCTTAAATCACCTCCACAATAAATTTATTACATAATATATATATTACAAAATCAACAATAAAAAATCACGCAGATTTCTCTGCGTGATTTCTATTATTACTTAACCTTGTAGTTAACGTGTACTGCGTGACCACCAGTTAAAACAATCATTTCAACTGCTGTGTCAGAGAATGTACCAGCCTTAACAGTAAGTGGCTTATCAAGAACACCTCTTGCAAGCACCTTAACACTCTTAGCCTTCTTGTCAACAAGACCCTTAGCCTTAAGTGCTGCTAGGTCAACAACGTCACCGGCATTAAATGCTTGAGATAGTGTATCAATGTTAACAATGCACTTCTTGTTGTCCTTAGCTGTAATGTAGTCAACGTCCTCTTCAACAACAACCTCAATGTGCTTTTCCTCAATGATGTTGTGTGCACTTTCTGCATCAACCTGTTCAACAACAGGTGCTTCCTCAACAACCTCTTCAACAGGCTCCTCTTCAACAGGCTCTTCCTCGACAACCTCTTCTACAACAGGCTCCTCTTCAACAGGCTCTTCCTCGACAACCTCTTCTACAACAGGCTCCTCTTCAACAGGTGTTTCCTCAACAACCTCTTCAACAGGCTCCTCTTCAACAGGTGTTTCCTCAACAACCTCTTCGATAGCAGGTGTTTCCTCAGCAACTGGTGCTTCGTCGTCAGCTGAAGCCTTAAGCTCCTTAATCAAGCCCTTAGCAACTAGTGTAGGTGTATCCTCGTATGGGTATGCAGCTACATAGTCAACCTCTTGAGCCTTAGGATTCTTAACGATTTCAAGCTTAGCCATTACTAGGTCAACAACCTCTTTAGCCTTCTTAAGACCAAGAGCACTCTTAATCTTAAGAGCAGTTGGAACGTCAGCACATTGCTTGCTTTCAGTTACCTCGTAGTGGTATCTTGCTTGGTCAAGCTCCTCAGGTGCGATAGCACAGTAAAGCTTAACTGTCTTACCACGTACCTTAATCTTGAATAGGTGAACTCTTCCCTTGTTAAAGCTATCAAACTTCCAGCTGAATCTGGACTTAACGCCCTTGTAGGAAAGAATGTAATTCTTAATTTGGCTATAAAAGTCCTTAACAGACTCTTCACCTTGAATAATGTTAGCAGTTACAGAACGGCTGTATCTAATGTCAAGTGGGTTACCCTCGCTATCAACAACCACAGGTGCAACAACCTCTGGCTCTTCCTCAACAACCTCTTCAACAACAGGTGTCTCCTCAACAACCTCTTCAACAACCTCTTCAACAACAGGTGTCTCTTCAACAACCTCTTCTTCCTTAGGCTTGTTGGAAACAACTACAACGTCGCTTGTAGCTTGAAGTGCCTTAACAAGCTTCTTAGCAAGCAAGGACTCTGTCTCCTCATAAGGATACATAGCAACGTAGTCAACCTCTTTAGCCTTTTCATTCTTTTCAATCTCGAACTTAGCCATTACTAGGTCAACAACCTCTTTAGCCTTACGTAAGCCAAGACCACTCTTAATCTTAAGAAGTGATGGAACGTCAGCAAATAGCTTGTTGTCAATTGCATCGTGGTGATACTTAGACTTGTCAAGCTCCTCTGGGTCAATTGCGCAGTATAGACAAATTGTCTTACCACGTGGCTTAATCTTGAATAGCTGATTTCTGCCCTTATTATAGCTGTCGAACTTCCAGCTAATCTTAGACTTAACGCCCTTGTAGGACATAATATGATTCTTTAGTTGGCTGTAGTAATCCTTAATTACGTCCTCGCCTTGAATAATATTTGCAGTAAAGCTACGGCTATACTTGATATTGATGGTGTTACCCTCATTATCAATATATGTAGGAACAATTACAGGCTCAGGAATAACAACCTCTTCAGGCACCTCAGCAACAGGCTCTTCAACTGGCTCCTCAACAACAGGCTCTTCTTCAACTACCTCGTCAACTGGTGCTTCCTCAATAACCTCTTCAGCAGGCTCTTCCTCAACTACCTCGTCAACTGGTGCTTCCTCAATAACCTCTTCAACAGGCTCTTCCTCAACTACCTCGTCAACTGGTGCTTCCTCAATAACCTCTTCAACAGGCTCTTCTTCAACTACCTCGTCAACTGGTGCTTCCTCAACAACCTCGTCAACAGGCTCTTCTTCAACTACCTCGTCAACTGGTGCTTCCTCAATAACCTCTTCAACAGGCTCTTCTTCAACTACCTCGTCAACTGGTGCTTCCTCAACAACCTCGTCAACAGGTTCTTCTTCAACTACCTCGTCAACTGGCTCCTCTTCAACAACCTCGTCAACTACCTCGTCAACAGGTACTAGCTCGTCTGGGTCTGGCTCTATAATAACCTCAGGCTCCTCGTCGATAACCTCTGGGATAGCCTTTGGCTCGCAGGCAACGGAGAACAATTGAATTGTAAAGGCAGAATCGTTATCGTTTCTTTCAACAACAACGTCGCCATTTGGAACAACACCCCAACCAGCAAAGGACTCGTCATCCTCAAAGTCTGCAGGTGCGTTAAGTGAAACGTAGTGAGCTTCCTTATAAATAAAGCTACCCTTCTCACCATCAACGAACAAAAGCTCAATTACAGATGCAGGGTTAACCTCACCCTCAAATTCGCCCTCTTCGTCAAAGATTGGATATAGGTTAATAGCAAATGATGCATTTGAGTCGTCCTTAGAAAGAACAAGCTCACCATTTTGCTCAGCGCTCCAGCCCTTAACCTCAAGTGGAATATCGTGCTCCTCTGGAAGTAATACGTTAAGCTTTATAGACTCAGAATCAAGTACAGCGCTACCGTCCTTCTTCATATAATTGATTTGAACGAATACGCCTTCCTCTACTGCTTCCTCCTCTTCCTCTTCAACCGCATCTTCCCAAATAGCATAAAGCTGAACTGTGTGCCAAAGAAGCTTTTCGGTAACAGTAACCATTTCCTCACCCTCAGGGTCATAAGCCCAACCAACAAATTCCTTGCCGGCCTTTTCAGCGGGGCTAATATTTACACTTGTAAATACAGGTACCTTCTCATAGCTAATTTCGTAGTCGCCTTCTGTATCAACATATACAATCTGGCATTTTGCAACAGCGAGTAAAATAGCGAGTACAACGCATATTCCAAGCGCAATTGCACAGCCGGTAACATCAAGATTTAGAATGTCAACAGCTGACAATAACAAACCATTAAATAGATTCATTACATTTTCCTCCGTGCTTAATAATATTTTTTTGTAATTCAATTATACATTAACATATATTATTTTGTCAATGATTTTTTCCATATTTTTTAAAAAAATCATACACTCTATCCACATTTTTTCATTTTTCACCCTGTTTTAGCCTATCAAAAGTAGATTTTTTATCAATCAATTTTGTTAACTAAGTAAAATTTACTATTGATTTTTAGCATCTTTTGATATATACTTAATTTATGAATTTTTTAAAGAGAGGTTTAAAACAATGGTTGACAACATTATTGAAGCACTAAAGGGATATGACAAGGAGGTTGCCGAGGGCATCGCTAGCGAGCTACAAAGACAAAGACGTGGCCTTGAATTGATAGCCTCCGAAAACCTAGTTTCCGAGGCAGTTATGCTAGCTATGGGCACACCCCTTACAAATAAATATGCAGAGGGCTATCCAGAAAAGAGATACTATGGTGGTTGCGAATGCGTAGACGTGGTTGAAAAAATCGCAATTGAGCGCGCTTGCAAGCTTTTTGGCGCTGACCACGCAAACGTACAGCCCCACAGTGGCGCGCAAGCAAACACAGCAGTTTACTTTGCACTTATCAACCCAGGCGACACAGTCCTTGGTATGAATCTTGCACACGGTGGTCACCTTACCCACGGTAGCCCTGTAAATATGTCAGGTAAATACTTCAACTTTGTACCTTACGGTGTAAACGACGACGGATTTATCGACTACGACGAGCTTGAAAGAATCGCAAAGGAAGCACAGCCTAAGCTTATCGTAGCAGGTGCATCTGCTTACCCAAGAGTAATTGATTTTGAAAGAATTTCCAAAATCGCAAAAGAGGTTGGCGCTTACTTTATGGTAGATATGGCACACATTGCAGGTCTTGTTGCAGCAGGACTTCATCCATCCCCAGTGCCCTATGCAGACGTAGTTACAACTACAACTCACAAGACACTAAGAGGTCCACGTGGTGGTCTTATTCTCTGTCGTGAGGAATTAGCTAAGGCAATCGACAAGGCTATCTTCCCAGGCACACAGGGTGGCCCACTCATGCACACAATCGCATCTAAGGCAGTATGCTTTGGCGAGGCACTTAAGCCAGAATTTAAAAAATATCAAGAGCAAATTGTAAAAAATGCAAAGACCTTGGCAAATACTCTACTTGAGGAGGGCTTTGACCTTGTATCCGGTGGCACAGACAACCACCTAATGCTACTCGACCTTCGTCCATTCAAGATTACCGGCAAGGAGCTTGAAAAGAGACTTGACGAGTGCTACATTACAGTAAACAAGAACGCAATCCCTAACGACCCAGAAAAGCCATTCGTTACAAGTGGTGTAAGAATTGGTACTCCTGCAGTTACCTCTCGTGGTCTTGTTGAGGAGGATATGGTTGTACTTGGCAAGCTTATTAAGCTTTGCGCAACAGAATTTGAAACCAAGGCTGACTACATCAGAGCCGAGGTTACAAAAATCTGCGACAAGTATCCAATTTATCGCTAATGCGTGGGGAATATTCGACTAAGCAACGTGGGGCTGTCCTTGAATTTTTAAAGGACGCCTCTCGTCATATTACACCCCAAGAAATTCTAACTCACCTTAGAGAATCGGGTGTAAATATAAGCCTTGCCACAATTTATCGTACCCTTGACAAGCTATGCACCGAGGGTGTGGTTAGAAAAATGACAATGGGTGACGGAGCTGGGTCCTGCTATCAATACGTAGCCGAAAGCACCTGCCATTCCCACTTCCACCTAAAATGCGTAGAGTGTGGCAAGCTAATCCACCTAAGCTGTGACTTTCTTGCCAATATGGAAAGCCATATTCACAAGGACCACGGCTTTACTATAAGCGCCGGAAAAACTGTAATTTACGGCAAATGTAGTGATTGCGAGGCAATAAATAAGTAGATTTATAAAATAATTTAACTTTTTTTCATTTTGCTATTGATTTTTCAAAATCTTTATGTTATAATGCTTTCGCTTATGATTTTTTATAATTCTAAATGGAGGTAAAAATGGGACTTACCGAATTAAATAAGTTGAAAGATACTTACGAAGCTCTTAAGGACACATACAAGGGTGACCTTGCAGCGCAAGAAACACTTAAGAACCAATACGAGGGCTTTGAGAAAAACACACAAGGCATTCTTGATAGTGTAAAGGCTACTCACACAGCATTGGCTCAAGATATGTATCCATTCTTCCTTGTTTTTGGTATCATTTTGTTAGTTTTTGCAGTATTCCTTATTGTTGCTATCATTATTCAAAGCAATAATTCCCAAAAGGGTCTTTCTAGTGCACTCACAGGTGGCACAACTGAAACCTTCTATGGTAGAAACAAGAAAAAGGATAAAAGTAAGGTGCTTGCTATTATCACAATCGTGGTAGCTGCCCTATTTATAGTTTCAGTACTAACTGTTTATGTATTCCAATATGACCTATCTGACCTTAACAACACAATCAACAGTCTTGATTATGATGTAATGAGCTTTGGTTGGATAATCGATAGTATCGAGGCAGATATGAAGACACTCACATCACAAATCAACAGTGTTGGCTCAGTGCTCGACTCACTTGATACTCAAATTGGTCAAGCAGGCGGAAACCTAGTACCTGACCCACTATCATAACTTAACAAGCAGAAGAGAACAAAATGGTTTTTCCGTTTAGTTCTCTTTTTCTTTCCCTGCCATCAACGCAGTTGATTCATAACGATACGAAGTATCTCATAACAATGCGTAGCATTTCATAACATCAACGCAGTTGATTCATAACGTTGACCGCAGGTCAACTCATAACGTTTGCAACGCAAACTCTAATAGGAGGTGATTTTAATGGATTTACAAAAAATAATTTTAGACACAGTGCAAGACCCGGACTATTCCCCCCTTATTCCCGCCCATCTTCTTGAGGAAATTAGAATATCAACAAATCAAGCAATCGAGGAAAAGGATTTTTGGCGCGCCCTTTCTTCCCTTGAGAAAAGCTTTGACGTAGCCTTTACCAAAAAGGGCAAGGTTTCCTCCTCTGCCAACATGGGCATTTTTAAGGGTACCTTCTCCGCCTCAAGCCGAGGTGCATTCGGCTTTGTTACAGTGGACGACAAGGAGTTTTTCATTCCCCCAAGCTTTACTAAGGGTGCAATTTACTCTGACACCGTAGCAATTAAACGTATAGATATGTCCTCAAAATACTATGGCAAGGGCAACGAGGCTGAGATTGTAGCCATCGTTGAAAGGGGAATAACAACCCTAACAGGTGTAGTTACCCTTTACGGAAGAGGAGACTTTAGAATAGCCACCCTTACCCCCGACAACGAAAGAATACACCTAAAGGTAACCATACCTAGAAATAGGCTAGGTGGCGCCCAAACCGGCGACAAGGTCCTTTGTCGAATTACAAAATACCCAGAGGGTCAATTTGACGATGCTCTCGGCGAGGTGCTTTTGTGTCTAGGTGGAAAGGACACCCTTGAGGCAAACTATAAGGGTATTCTCCACTCTCACGGCATAGCAACTGTTTTCCCCGACCAAGTTTTAGCCCAAGCCGAGGAGGTATCACAGGAGAAAATCTCTACACAGGGTCGCCTAGATTTAAGGGACAAGATTATTTTCACAATAGATTCCTACGAGGCTAAGGACCTAGACGACGCAATCTCAATTGAGCGCACCGAAAACGGCTATATATTAGGTGTGCATATTGCCGACGTTTCCCACTATGTTACACAAAACTCTCCCCTTGACAAGGAAGCAATCGCACGAGGCACAAGCGTTTACTTCACCGACAAGGTTGTGCCAATGCTACCAAAGGCACTATCTAATGGAATTTGCTCGCTTAATGAGGGCGAGGACAGGCTTACCCTATCCGCCTTTATGACCCTTGATAGCCAAGGAAACATTTTATCAACTCAGCTTGCTGAGTCAGTTATTCGCTCACGTGTAAAGGGAATCTACTTCGAATTAAACGACATACTAGAAAAAAGCACCGAAAGTGAATTTTATAAAAAGTACGAGTCACTTATGACCGACTTCTCCCTTATGCTTGAATTATATAATATATTGAAGAAAAAAAGTGAGAAAAAGGGTGCTATGGACCTAGAAAGCGAGGAGGCTAAGATAACCCTTGACGAAAAGGGACACCCAATCGACATAATCAAGCGAGAAAGAGGAGTCACCGAAAGACTTATCGAGCAATTTATGCTTTGCGCAAACGAGGGCGTTGCAACGTTTTTGCACAGTGCCTCTATCCCTTGCGTTTATCGTGTACACGACGAGCCGGACCGAGAAAAGATTGACGCCTTCGCCCTATTTGCAAGAAATCTAGGTGTTGACGTATCCCCCTTAAGGACAAAAAACACAGTTACCCCCTCTCAATTGAGTGCAGTTTTAGAAAGTGCCAAGGAAAATGAGGTTTCCTCAATAGTTTCCTCTGTTCTTCTTCGCTCACTTATGAAGGCAAGATATTCCTCTATTCATAAAAGCCACTTCGGTCTTAACACCGAGTGCTATTGTCACTTTACCTCACCTATAAGACGTTACCCCGACCTAACGGTGCACAGAATAGTAAAAGCACTTCTAAAGGGGCAAATCACCGACAAAAATATAGGTGCCTACGAAAGATTAGCCGACCTTAGCGCCCAGCTTTCCACCGATAACGAAATTCGTGCAGTATCGGCAGAAAGAGAGATTGAGGACCTTTATATGTGCGTTTATATGGAGGACAAAATTGGCGAGGAATTAGACTGCATTATCACCTCAGTTAATTCCTTTGGCTTTTTTGCAAGGACAGAAAACCTTTGTCAGGGCTTAGTTTCAATTGAATCCCTAGGTCACGGCTTTATCCACGACCGAGATAACCATATCCTTGCAAGAGGCAAGGAAGCCTATCGCCTAGGTATGAGTGTCAAGGTAAGAGTCAAGGACGTTGACATCTCCTTGCGACAAGTAAATTTCGAGCTTGTTACCGGAAGGAAAAACAGGGTAGTAAAATCAGTAGACTACCCAAGAAAGCCCAAGCACCAATCAAAAAAGCATAGAAGACGTTAAAAAAGCAGGGAAAATCCCTGCTTTTTTCTAATATTTATTTAATTTTTTACTACTCATCCTCTTCATCTGGCAATTTTGTTATAATCTCAAAGGCTAAAAGGGACACGTACCCATGTGTCAAGCACAAATTTATGGAATACTCGTCAAAGGTATCATTCAAGGATTGTTCATCTTGACAAGCATGTATGCACTTTTCCTTGTCGATAGCTAGGACCTCTTCCCTCTCCTTGTCGGTTAGGTCGTTTTCACCTCTTGGCCCCTCGCTTGTCAACTCGTCAAGCTCGCTTAATTCCTCGCTTAGCTTGTCAAGCATAGCTACTATTTCACGAAGCTCCTCTGCCTCCTCCTTGTTGTTAGGGTCTAGCAATTCTGCCCTTTCCTTCAATTCCTTGTGGATTTTTTCTGCCCTTTTTATGGCTTTGTGCATTTTGCGAATTAAAAGCATCATTCTAAGGCTTCTTGCTGGAAATCTCTCAAAAATATCAATTTCCTTACCCCCAGCTAGCTTATTCATAGCCTTAACATTTCGTTTTCTTAAATTTTTAAGTCTGTCATCTCTTTCCATAAATTCACCACCTATCACTATATATAATAACACGCAAGGTGTCCAAACTCAACAAAAACCTATATTTTTTAGTAAATTTATACAATTATTTTACTTTATACTACATATTTTTAAATAAATAGAAAAATTTTGTCTTTTTTAAAAAAACTCTTCCATTTTATAAGTGTTTGTGCTAGAATAGAAGTGTGCGTGCCTAAACACGCAAACACAATTAATTAGTTAATTTTTTTAATGGAGGTACTTTAAATGAGTACAAAAAAGTATGTTTACCTCTTTACAGAAGGTAACGCAAACATGAGAGAAATTCTCGGTGGTAAGGGTGCCAACCTTGCTGAAATGACCAACATCGGTCTTCCTGTTCCACAGGGCTTCACAATTTCAACAGAGGCTTGTACACAATACTACGAGGATGGCAGACAAATCAACGCAGAAATCCAAGCACAAATCATGGAATACATCGAAAAGATGGAAGCAATCACCGGCAAGAAGTTCGGTGACCTTGAAAACCCACTTCTCGTTTCCGTTCGTTCCGGTGCTAGAGCTTCAATGCCAGGTATGATGGATACAATTCTTAACCTTGGTCTTAACGAAGAGGTTGTTAACGTAATGGCTGAAAAGTCAGGCAACGCTCGTTGGGCTTGGGACTGTTACAGAAGATTTATCCAAATGTACTCCGACGTTGTTATGGAGGTTGGTAAGAAGTACTTTGAGGAGCTTATCGACAAGATGAAGGAAGCTAAGGGCGTTAAGCTTGACGTTGAGCTAACAGCCAGCGACCTTAAGGAGCTTGCAAACCAATTCAAGGCTGAGTACAAGTCAAAGATTGGCAAGGACTTCCCAACTGATCCAAAGGAACAGCTAATGGGCGCTGTAAAGGCAGTATTCCGTTCATGGGATAACCCACGTGCTAACTACTACAGAATGCAAAATGAAATCCCATATTCTTGGGGTACCGCTGTTAACGTACAAGCTATGGCTTTCGGTAACATGGGTGACGACTGTGGTACTGGTGTTGCATTTACTCGTGACCCAGCTACTGGTGAAAAGAAGCTTATGGGTGAGTTCCTAACAAACGCACAGGGTGAAGACGTTGTTGCTGGTGTACGTACTCCAATGCCAATCGCTATGATGGCTGAGAAGTTCCCAGAGGCATACGCTCAATTCGTTGAGGTTTGTGGTATTCTTGAAAACCACTATCGTGATATGCAGGATATGGAATTTACTGTTGAGCACGGTAAGCTATATATGCTTCAAACAAGAAACGGTAAGAGAACAGCTGCAGCTGCTCTTAAGATTGCTGTTGCACTTGTTGAAGAAGGACTTAAGACAAAGGAAGAGGCTCTCTTGATGCTTGACCCTAAGCAGCTTGACGCACTTCTCCACCCACAATTCGACGCAAAGGCTCTTAAGGCTGCAAAGCCAATTGCTACTGCTCTTCCAGCATCTCCAGGTGCTGCTTGCGGTAAGATTGTATTCACAGCTGAGGACGCAGTTGAAGAGGGCAAGAAGGGTGAAAAGGTTGTTCTTGTACGTCTTGAAACATCACCAGAGGATATCGAGGGTATGAACTATGCTCAAGGTATTCTTACAGTACGTGGCGGTATGACATCACACGCAGCCGTTGTTGCTCGTGGTATGGGTACATGCTGTGTATCTGGTTGTGGCGAGATTAAGATGGACGAGGAAAACAAGAAGTTCACACTTGCTGGCAAGACATACGTTGAGGGCGACTACATCTCACTTGACGGTTCAACAGGTAACATCTACGGCGAGGCTATCCCAACCGTTCCTGCTTCAATCGCTGGCGAGTTCGAAATCATTATGAACTGGGCTGACGAATACAGACAGCTCCAAATTAGAACAAACGCTGACACACCTAAGGATGCTCACCAAGCAAGAACCTTCGGTGCTGAGGGTATCGGTCTTTGCCGTACAGAGCACATGTTCTTCGACCCAGACAGAATTTCTGCAATCCGTGAAATGATCTGCTCTGACACAGTTGAAGAAAGAGAAATTGCTCTTGCAAAGCTTCTCCCAATGCAACAAGGCGACTTCGAGAAGCTCTACGAGGCTCTTGAGGGTAACCCTGTAACAATTCGTTTCCTTGACCCACCACTACATGAGTTCGTTCCTACTGCTGAAGAGGACATTGCTCTTCTCGCTCAAACTCAAGGTAAGAGTGTTGAGGATATTAAGAATATTATTTCTGGCCTACACGAGTTCAACCCAATGATGGGTCACCGTGGATGCCGTCTAACTGTAACATATCCTGAAATCGCTAAGATGCAAACAAGAGCTGTTATCCGTGCAGCTATCAACGTATCTAAGAATCACCCAGAATGGACAATCGTTCCTGAGATTATGATTCCACTTGTTGGCGAGTACAAGGAGTTCGTATTCGTTAAGAAGCTAGTTGTTGCAGCAGCTGATGAGGAAATCGCAAACGCAGGCGTTGAGCTTAAGTACGAGGTTGGTACAATGATGGAAATCCCACGTGCATGCTTAACAGCTGACGAAATCGCAAAAGAGGCTGAGTTCTTCTGCTTCGGTACAAACGACCTTACACAAATGACCTTCGGCTTCAGCCGTGACGACGCAGGTAAGTTCCTAACAGCTTACTATGAGTCCAAGATCTACGAAAACGATCCATTCGCAAGAATCGACCAAAACGGCGTAGGTAAGCTCATGTCCATGGCAGTTGAGATGGGCAAGGAAGTTCGTCCTTCAATGCACGTTGGTATCTGTGGCGAGCACGGTGGTGACCCAACATCTGTTGAGTTCTGCCATAACATCGGTCTATCCTATGTATCTTGCTCACCATACAGAGTTCCAATCGCAAGACTTGCAGCAGCTCAAGCAGCTATCAAGAACCCAAGAAAGTAATTTCTTAATAAATAAAAATACCTTGCAAAAGCAATTTTGCAAGGTATTTTTTTATGCAACCCTTTCGAGATATAAGCATTTCTGTGCTAATGCCTACGCCACAAGCACCCTAAAATCCACAAGCACCCTAAGGCACTTGCCCGCCTCTTTTCTGCAAGTGTGGAGCTGACCATTATAATTTGTTATTCCTTCAAGTTACCCTTCTTTATGTTCTTTTTGATAATTTCGTCGGTTACCTCAAACAAGCGCTCTGAGCCCAATTTCGTTTTGCGTTGCCTTCCATAAACCTGCTCCGCCGTAACGTTATGCTCCCGCCAATCGCCACCGTTGTTGCTATCATTCAAGATGAGTGGCTGAATGTTATCCATTGCGTGAGCAAATTTTGATTCAGGGGTTTCGCATGCCTCAAATTCATCAAATATTTCAACGAACTCCCTTGCCTGTTCTTCGGGTAACATGGAAAAAATTCTTTCTTTAGCTATGTCCTCGCGCGCCTTTTGTGTTTTCAATCCTTCTGTATCATACGCATAGGTATCTCCGGCATCGATCTCTACGACGTCGTGAATTAAGCACATAAGCATTACCTTAGCGATATCGACCTTTTCATTTGCATACTCCTTCAAGAGATACGCCATAACCGCCAAATGCCAGGAATGCTCGGCATCATTTTTGTTTCTTCCGTTATTGGATAAATGCGTTTGCCTAAATATGTTTTTTACTTTATCTATTTCCAAAGAAAACGCCAACTGTTTATCTATGCGCTCATCCATAAAAAGTCCTCCGTCAAATTCTTATTTTCCTAACTGTTCGACATATTGGAATTTGTTTATTTCTTTTTCTTCGGTTCCGGCAGTTCCTCGTACATTGCCTCGAATAGTTTGCCTAAGAAATCTCTATCTTCAACATCTTCCACAAGGAGCATTTCTTTTGCTCCGTCGTAAGGTAACTGATACTCTGCATTAGGCATAAGTGCTTTTGCAGACTTCGTTGGCTTTACGAGTAGACGGTTATCATATACACCGCCTACTACCTTGTCACCATAATATAACACATATTCGCCCATCATAGCACGGGCTGAAAGTCCGTTACATTGATCTAAGACGAATTCTATATATTCCTTGCTACTTGCCATAGTTATCTCCGTCAAATTCTTATTTATCTGTTTTATCCATACCACAGGAGTAGCACCTATTAGATAGCAATTCCTCGTTTTTGATACTGCTATACAGTCTAAAGCCACCTGCAAAATTGTAGGCATCAAAGCCGTTTTGCATTAAGATTCGTGTTGCCAAATAGCTACGGAGTCCACTTTGGCACATAACATATATTTTTTTTGATTTATCAAGCTCGCCTATGCGTTCTCTTAAATCGTCAAGCGGAATATTAACAAAGCCGTCTGCACGACCTCGCATATACTCAAACGGAGTGCGAGTATCAAGCAAAATTACATCCTTTCTTTCACGCAAGGCGGAAATATCCTCATAATAAAACTGCTTTACTACGCCGTTTTTGATATTTTCAGCAACAAAGCCTGCCATATTAACAGGGTCCTTTGCCGAGGAATATGGCGGTGCGTATGCCAAATCTAAATCCTTTAGCCAATCAGCCCTCAAGCCTGCACGAATTGCTGTTGCAATAACATCAATGCGCTTATCAACGCCATCGTAGCCGACAATTTGTGCGCCTAAAATCTTAAGGCTCTTCCTTTCAAAAATCAGCTTTAGAGTCATTGCCTTAGCACCCGGATAATATCCTGCGTGGGAATTTTGGGTTAAAATAACCTTTTCGTATTCGTAGCCGTTTGATTTTGCTTGCTGTTCGTTAATTCCCGTCGTTGCCACCGTCATATCAAATAGCTTTATAACAGATGAGCCCTGTGAGCCCTTATATTCGCTTTCAAGTCCGCAAATATTGTCAGCAGCGACACGTCCCTGCTTATTTGCAGGTCCAGCCAAGGAAATTACTGCATCCTGCTCTGTTACAAAATGCTTTACCTGCACGGCGTCCCCCACTGCGTAGATATCAGGTGCTGAGGCTTCCATTTTGCTATTTACCTTGATTGCGCCCTTTAAGCCAAGCTCCAAGCCTGCCTTTTTCGCAAGTGTATTTTCAGGAGTAACACCAACTGCAAGCACGACCATATCAGCGCTGAGTTGCCTTCCACCATCAAGCTCAAGCAAAGCCTTGTTATCTGCAATGCTCATTTTACTTGCACTACTATTAAGTATCAGCTCTACTCCGTGATAACGGAAGCTTGCGTGAATGAAGGATGCCATATCACAGTCAACGGGTGGCAAAAGATGATTGCCTCGCTGAACTATTGTTGTTTTTATTCCAAGCTCGGCAAGGTTTTCTGCCATTTCAAGACCGATAAAGCCACCGCCGATAATAACTGCAGTCTTAGGCTGATTTTGCTCAACAAATGCACGGATTTTTAGCGTATCCTCTACCGTTCTAAGAGTAAATGTTCTTTCATTTTCAGTATAGAAATCGGGCAAAATAGGCTTTGCACCAGGGGATAAAATAAGCTTGTCATAGCTTTCCGTGAAGCTCTCACCTGTTTTTAGGTCGGTCACGGAAACGGTTTTGTTTTTTGCGTCAATATCGGTTACCTCGTGGTTTACCTTGGCTTTGATTTTAAATCGCCTATAAAAGCCCTCGGGTGTTTGAAGCGTCAAGTCCTCTTTACCCTCAATAACGCCACCGATATAATATGGCAAGCCACAGTTTGCATATGAAATATAACCCGAGCGCTCAAAAATGATAATCTGTGCATTCTCGTCTAATCTTCTTATTCTTGCCGAAGCAGTCGCCCCACCAGCAACCCCACCGATAATTACAACCTTCATAGGCTCTCCTTTTTAAATAGTTTTTAAAAATATAACTTTTTTACTTTATTATCTTTGCAATCCTTGTGCCTAACAAGTACGCACCGAGTGCATTTGGATGAACACCATCAGAAAAGCACTCATCAACGTTTGGCACAAGAGAAAAGCCATCAATATATGGAATACCATTATCTTGACAAGCACTCTTAACCACGTCAATGCACCAGTTAAATCTGTCAACGTCAACGCCTTGCCTACAAAGAGGTGTCACCTCCCAAATAGGTGTGCTGGGATAAAGCTCCTTTAATTTCTTAAAATATTCCCTTGTTGAGCCCTCGTAGTCGTAATCTAGGGATTCATACCAGTTAGTGCCAAGGAAAACAAGAATTTTATCAGGCTCAAAGCATTCAACGGTAGTTAAATCAACAGGCTCAAAGCGGTAGCCACCAATTCCCTGTGCTAAAACGTTGTAGCCCGTTTCTCTTTGCAAAACGTTTGCGTAAGCATAGCTTGACATTTCAACTCCGGCACCCTGAGTAATAGAGTCCCCTAAAATAAGTAGCTTCTTGCCCTTTTCCTTAACGGACTTATAATTACCATCAATTGTAAAATTCTTAATTGACAATTCACACTCACAGGGCATATAAATACAAGCTAGCTTATCCCCCTCCTTCAAGGAAAATTCTACACGTCCCCTCTTATTTTCGCCAATCTTGTGTACCTTTACAAGCTCACCATCTACAAATAAATCAATAGTATTTGCTCTTTCGTGAATTTCCGAGGCTAGATAATCAAAGGAAATAGTCCTTGCATTTGTTTTAAATTCAATCCTTACGCAACCGGTGAATCTTGCCCTCATTCGCCAGCCCCAATCGTATGATGGGTCAGCCATATAATCAAGCTGTGCTTTATTGTATCTAAAGGCAGTTAGATAGCCTTTTTTCTCTTCAAAGTATAAAGCGCCCTTAAAAAGTCTTTTTAATGTTTTTGACGATAGCTTCATTTTTCTCACCTCACGTTATGCCAAATTTGCATTTCTGTCGTGCCTCTGTTTAAAATCGCAAAATATGGTATTAGCTTAGCCTTAATTTCTCTTTTCTCGCCTGTGTATTTTTGGTATAGCTTACCATTTTCTACTCGTCTATACCCATCAACCTCTAATGTAGGCACGCAAAGGCTCTTGTCGTAGCCCTCCTTAAATTGACAATTTACAGGTATAGTAATATCTCTTAAATATTTGCCGTTGTCAATCTGTTCCATACAGTAAACCAAGGGACCTCTCATAATAGCGCACTTACCACAGCCATCAACAACTCTAGGATTAGCCTCAATTAAGGTAGGCTTCATTTCGTAATCAAGGCTAATTTTTGTAGCCCCTTGACACTTGTATTCCACATAGCCACCTACCGAATCATACCACTCTGGCACACGGACGAAAACAGTTGCATTCCCCTTAACTACAATTTCAATTTTTCCGTCAAAGGGGTAAGCGGTTTTTTGCTCAATCTCTACACTCTGTCCACCAATTTCGAATTTCGCCTTGCTTTCCATAAATTGATGAATATAAATCTTGTCCCCATCGGTAGTATAAATCAAATTACCGATTGACGGAATAAATCTCACTATATTAGGCGGACAACAGGAGCATTCAAAAACCTCTCTTCTTTGTGCCTCGGGGAAATACTCACGATTTTCATAAACACAATGGTTTCTCTCTCGTAAAACAGGAATCAATTCCTGAGGGTTAGTGTAATAAAAGCCCTTTCCATCTAGGGAAATACCCGACATAATTCCGTTATAAATTGCTCTTTCAATAACGTCAGCATATTTTGAGTCGTTTTCTAAAAGTAGCATTCTCTGTGCAAACAAAACAAGACCAATTGATGCACAGGTTTCCGTATATGCAGTTAAATTAGGTAGGTCGTAATCAAGAGTAAAGCTTTCCGATTGATAGGTGGAGCCAATACTACCGGTTATATACATTCTCTTACTTGCTATGCTATCAAAAAGGCTTTTACATGCGTTCTTTAGCGACACGTCCCCCGTCTTTTTTGCTAAATCTGCCATAGCACAGTATAAATAGGTTGCACGGACTGCATGTCCCTCGGCACTATCCTGTGCCCTTACCTCCTTGTGAGATTGATTGTACTCACCCCCACACCAATAGCCCTCTGGGTCCTCTCTTCTTTTGCCTCTTTCATTTACAAAAAACTCAGCAAGGTCAAGATGTCTTTTATCCCCTGTAACCTCATAAAGTCTAACAAGGGCAAGCTCAATTTCCTCGTGACCGGGAGTAGTAAAGCCTGTGTCCTTGTCTATCTTAAATCGCTTTTCAACGTAGTCCACGTACTTAATCATTAAGTCAAGCAATTTCCTCTTGCCCGTTGCTTGATAATAAGCAACGCCTGCCTCGATAAGGTGACCCAAGCAATAAAGCTCGTGGTTATCCCTGTTTTCAAAATGCTTTTTGTTGTGATATATGTAATGTAGGTTAAAATAGCCACACTCCAGCTGATTTTTTTCAATTTCTAAAACCAAGTCATCAACTATTTTTTCAAGTGCAGGCTCTTTTTTCTCCATAGTTAAATAAGCTACGCCCTCAATCCACTTTGCAACGTCACTATCCCAAAATATGTGAGGCTCAACTCCGTTTTTGTCAAGCTTAAAGGCTTCAAATCTGCCTGTGTCACAAAATCTATCGTACACAGCCTTAGCAGTTACCTCTCTTATTAAATTCTGCTTTTCCTTGAAAAATCCACCTGTTAACTCAACACACGAAAAATCTACTCTTTCCATACTAGCTCCTTCCCTGAATTACTACCCTTATTTTAGCATACCATATAGCCTATGTCAAAGGTTTATTTAACTAGCCCTTGAAAAATTTCACACCCCATAGTATAATAGAAAAAAAGGACCGTAAAGGAGCAAATTATGGAAAGATGGAGTAAGGAAAAAGCTTGGGAATGGTACAATTCTCACCCTTGGATAAGAGGCTGTAACTATATGAGTGCCGATTGTGTCAATCGTGTTGACCAATGGCAAGAACTACATTTTGAAGAAAGACTAAAAACCACCGAGGAGGAATTAAAGCTAATGGCTGACCTAGGCTTTAATTCTGTTAGAATAATACTAGAATACGTTGTTTGGCAAAAGGAGCACGATTCCTTCCTTCAGCGTCTAGAAAGATACATTTCCCTACTTGACAAGTACGGAATTTCCCCAATGATAGTTTTGGCAAACGACTGTATGCCCCCTAAAACTGAGCTTTGGAAAATGCCCGATATCGGTGAGCAAAATTACGATATCGGCTACCACGGTGGCAAAAAGCACTCTCAGCACGGTCGTCATAACGCCCCTGCCCCTCACTTTTATCTTGACAACGAGGAAGGTCGCGATGACTACTTTAAAATGGTAAGAGAAATCGTTTCCATTTACAAAAACGACAAAAGAATTTTAATGTGGGACGTTTTCAACGAAGCGGGCAATAGTAGGCGAAGCGGAATAACTCTTCCAATTCTTAAAAAAATGTTTGAAACGGTACGAGAGATAAACCCCTCTCAGCCAATTACCGCAGGTGCTTGGTGCTGTAATAGCAATTACGAATTTGATATGCCCGAGGATGTTTTCTGCCTAGAAAACTCCGATATTATAACCTACCATAACTATTCACGATACGACGAGCACGTGCGCGTTATAAAGCACCTTAAAAAATTCGACCGACCCATAATCAACACAGAATGGCTTGCAAGATGCACAGGCAACACCGTCTTTGATAACTTCCCTCTTTTCTATCTTGAAAATATCGGTTGCTACAACTGGGGCTTTGTAGCAGGCAAATACCAAACCTTTGAGCCCTACGAGGCGCATTGGCAATGGTACAACGATGATAATCGTGCCCCCATCGACTTTACAAAATGGTTTCACGACCTCTATCGCCCAAGCCACCGCCCCTACGACCCCCACGAAATCGACACAATCAAGCTATTCTGCACCTTAGCCGACAAGGACTTTAATAACAAAAAGGACGAGTAACCTCGTCCTTTTTCCTATTTCTTTTCCTTGCGGCGCTTATCGTTTATTACGTTTAGCTCGTCCTCGCCGATTAGAGTAAAGCCTTCCTCCTTTGCAATTTGCACCATTTGAGTTAAGGCAGCCTTCAAAAATACTCTTGGTATTTTTGTAAGCTTAGCGCAAGCCTCCTCTGTAAACTTAACCTCAGGGTCGATTCTTTCGGCTGCATACATTACAGATTTTACGTCCCCATTATTCTTATCAGGAATTTTCTCCGAAAATGGCTTTCTAAAGGTTGAGCACCAGAAGTTTGTGCTATCTCTGTAACCATAATCAACAGGCACAGGTGGGAAATTATTCTTATTTACACCATTGATAATTGATGCGTGATACCTTTCCTTCATCATAATTTTGTCAATCTTTAAAATGAAGTGAGCGCCAAATTTACTTGTAATTCCGTTAAAATTTCTATATGGTGGCTCGTAGCCCTCAAGACAGCCCGCCTTGTCCTCAAAGGCATTTTCTAGGCTATCGTCCCAAGTACATTCAAATACCTGATAGCTTTCCTCAACTAGCTTAGGTCTGTTCTCTCCTAGTGTGCTATCAATAAGTGTAAAAATGCAATCCTTCATCTTTTCCTCGGTTGTATCTCCAGGGAAGCCAAGCCTTACTGCCTCCTTAAAGTATTTCTTTTCGTCAGTAATAAAGTTAAGAGTGCATTTCTTTGTCCTTAAAATGTTTTGCGCAGTATTCGAGCTATTTCTGCACTCTAAAATCATTGCATAGTAGTCCTTACCTGCAATATAGTAAGGGAAGCAAAGAGAGTACGCACCTAGGTTTGTCTGCCCATTTTCGCTAAGAGTTCCTATCAAAATAGTAGGCATAGGGAAAAATGATGAGGTTTGATAAAAGTTATCAACAATTCTTAATTCCTTTAATTCGTCTTTTCTTTTCATTGAATAAATCCACCCTTCAATAATGCTTTTTTACATTATACCATACATTTAACCTTTTTTGTTATATTTTCAAAAAATTTTATACAAAGTTGACACACTTTTACTTGTATGCTAAAATAAAATCAACTAATGCTAATAAGAGGTAGAAAATGACGCTTTACATTGATGAAGACTTAAACATTCGTGACAAAAGACAGCCCAACGATATAATTCTTAGCCTAAAGGAGTTATCCGTCTGCTACACCTATATAACTGACAACGTAACAAAATTCGAAAAGACGTCCTGTACTCCGTTTATTGACCGTTGCGACCCTATCATTTTTGAAAATTATCAGTACAAATCAAGGGACCTAGGCGCTACCCTTACTGATTACTGCTACGAGGAGGGAATCGTCCTTGAGCTTGAATCAGAAAACGACACTCTTTCTCAATTCGGTTTGAATTTACCCCTAAATTTTATGGGAAAGAAGGACAAGGGTGGCTGGAAAAATCAATTTCTCTTAAACTCACCCTATACCTCACAAAGAGGTGATATAATTTACCTCTACCTAACGAAGCCAAACGGTGCTAACCTTTGCATAGCCCTTTATCCAAACGCAAGTGGCTGGAAAATGGACTACTCTCCCTACTCCTTTGGTCACTATTTCGTAAATTTGAAGATTCTTTCATCCTTTGATAAAATTTACAGGAGCAGAAAAAATCCAAACCACCTTAAGCTGGCAATCTTCCCCTGCGACTCCTTTGAGGAATGCCTCTTTTCCCTTGCTGATTTCTATTCTGCGCCATTTATAAAAGCCGAGGTAACAGGTGGCAAAATAGGCACAAAAATAAATCTAACAAGCTTTGGTGCAACTGACGGACTTCTTATAGAAAATGATGGCGAGTCAAAAATAATAAATTTTACCTCTGAATTTACAATAGAGCACGAGGGCGTAACTAGAATAACACCCTTAAAAAACGGACACAGGGGTGCCGATATTTCAATTTTCGGCTATAAATCTCTTGAGGAGCTTTATAAAAAATCAATGGATACGGTAGACCTTGACCTGATTAAAGAAAAAACCGACTCCAATCTTTGTGAGCACCAATGCTGGGCAAGTGCAATGCTTCGCTATTTGCTAAAGTACAAAAGCACACTCACAAATACAGAGATTAACACCTACGAAGAAAAGCTTCTTTCTCTGCTTAATATAATAACCGCAAAGGACGAGGCACAAGCAGTGCCCAGAGTAACAATTTGGCACAAGAAACAAGGAAGCTCCCCTGCCTATAATATGTACAAATCTATACGTGTACAGGAGCTTTTCTTTGGTATCACCATTCTTTTAGATGCATACAAGTATTTCAAAAATGAGGAATACTATACCTATCTTATCGGCGCTATGGATTGCCTTATCGACTTTTATCAAGGAGAAAACGGTCAAATCCAAGTAAATTGGGGTAACGGCTACGACGACTATACAAGTGTTTGTTGTCCTATGATTCCACTTTTAGATGTTTCCAATTTCATAAAAAGCAAGGACCAAAAAAAAGCTAATCGCTATTTTGATTGTAGTGAAAAAATGGCACAATACCTGTACAAAAGAGGTATTTCCTTCCCAACCGAGGGTGCTGTAAGCGACGAGGTGGAAGCCGAGATGGAGGACGGGTCAATTACTTGTACCGCCCTTGCGCTTCTCTACTTCTGTAAAAACCACTCAAGAAGGGATAGCTATATTGAAAAAGCCAAGGAAATCCTAAGCATTCACGAAAGCTGGGTAATGAATACTCCCCATTGCTACACCCAAGGCTCAAGCCTACGTTGGTGGGAAACTCAATGGGAGGGCGACGGAGACGGGCCAGCACTTTGCGCAGGTCACGCTTGGAGCATTTGGCGAGGCGAGGCTGATTACCTCTATTACCAGCTAACGAAAGATAATAAGCACCTAATTAAAGCCAGAAATACCTTTATGACAAATCTTTCTAAAATTGACAAAAACGGACACTCCTACGCCATTTTTAATCCGGATTATATAAATGGTGGTGGCTTCACAAGGGATTGTCAACAGGTTAATTTTAGAATAGCCTACGGCTTCCCCAAAACCAAGGATAGCGGTCTGTCTCGCTACGTATGGATACGAATTAACGATACGTTTTTATCGAAAGGAGATTAACATGAAAAGGCTTTTGCTTTCAATCCTACTGTTTTCTATTTTCCCGCTTGCCATATCCTGTACAAATGGCTCCACCCCACAGGGAGACTATTCAATCTCTGGCACAGTTACACAAACAAGTAAGAGTAGCTTCCTTGTTGATTCAAATGGGATTGAGTATCAAATCAATTATGATTCAAAGCATACAACAGCAACCAAAAACGCAAGCCCCGTGGCGCTTAGTCAAATAAAGTTAGGCGACAGAGTAACCATTACCCACAACGGTCAGGTAACAAGAAGCCTACCCCCACAGGTCTTTGCACTTACAGTAGAGATAGAATAAAACACTTGTGAAAATTCACAAGTGTTTTTTTGTTGATTTTATTCCATTATTGTGTTACAATAACCTTAATAAAAACTATTTAGGAGATAATTATGAGCTTTACAATCGACTTTAACCAATCAATTTGGGAAAACGTAAAAAGAAAGGGTAGTCCACTTTTAGTAGCCCACCGTGGCGTATGTGGCGCTAACATTCCCTGTAATACACTAACCGCCTATAAAATAGCGCTTATGCAGGGTGCCGACGTTGTAGAAATCGACGTTTCCAAATCCAAGGACGGAGTTTTCTATGTTTTCCACCCAGGTATGGAGCATGTTTTTTTAAAATCTGATCACCTCTCTACCCTCGATTCAAGCGAAATCGACCAGCTCGTTTTATACAACCAAGACTCTGTTAAAACAAGCTACCACGTGCCAAGACTTAAAGAGGTTTTAATGCTTCTTAAGGATAAATGCTACATAAACGTCGATAAGTTTTGGATTGACATTGAGGGCATTAGCCGTGAAATCTACGAATGTGGCGTTGAAAAGCAATGCATTGTAAAAACAGAAATAGACGACACCTATATGACACAGCTGAAGGAGCACGCCTCCGAGCTTATGTTTATGCCTCTTGTTTGGGGTAAGGACACAGTTGTACCAAAGCTCCAAGAAATAGGTGTAAACGTAATCGGTGCCGAAATCCTTTTCGGCAAGGAAAGTGACGAGTGCATAAGCAACGAATACATTAAGTCAATGCACGACCGTAAGCTTCTTATCTGGGCAAACTCAATTATCTATAACGAGGAAGCAGTCATCTCTGCATACCACACCGACGACATCTCCTTCAAGGAGTCCCCCGATAAGGGCTGGGGCTGGCTACTTGACAAAAAGGTGGACCTTATCCAAACCGACTGGTTGCTTATGCTAAAGCAATATATCGACACAAGAAAATAAGAAAAAACCGACAATGTGTCGGTTTTTTTCTTGTTTCTATGCTGCATTTGCATTTATTTGTTCTTCTCCGGTGGTCATTTTTAGTCCTTCTTGTTATGATTCCACATATATGCGGTGTAACGACCGCCGCCGATTTTCAAAATCTCTCCGCTTGTTACCAACTCATTAAGTGCACGCTGTACAGTGACTTGGCTAATATCGGGGCATTTTTCCATAATCTCGGTTTTTGTTATTTTACCGAGAGTTTCTTTTATAATCTCCCTGATGCGTTCGGGTTTGGACATATTGCTTGTAGCAATAAGCTTTACTCTTGATGAGAACTCACGATATGCGGCAACTACCACACCAAGTGTATATTGTACGAAGGGAATATAGTCATTTTTGTCTTCGTGCCAATAGGCAGAGCTGTTTTGCAGTGCTTCATAATAGGTTTCTTTTGTCTGCTCAATCAGTTTTTCGATACTGATATATTTACCGACAATATAACCTGCACGATATAAAAGTAATAATGTAAGCAAACGGCTCATTCTGCCGTTTCCGTCATTGAAGGGGTGGATGCAGAGAAAGTCCAATATAAACATCGGAATGATAAGAAGCGGATCGGCTTCGCTTCCTGATAGTATTTCATCAAAGGCTTCGCAAATCGCATCAATAGCCGCCGGAGTTTCCCATGCAGGGACAGGTTGGAAGCGAACGAACTGATTTCCTTCACTATCTTCTTCAGCTATAACATTATCTGCACCTTTGTATGCTCCACCGCTTGTTTTTCCACTGAATTTATACAAGTCGCGATGTAATTGTAAAATAATTGGTGGCTTCACTGGAATGAAATCGTGGCTCTCGTGAATTGTTGAAAGCACATCTCTGTATCCAGCAATCTCTTGCTCGTTTCTTGTGCGAGGAGTTGTCTTGTTAGAAACAAGGCTCTTGAGTCGCTCGTCTGAAGTGTAAATGCCTTCAATTTTATTTGATGCTTCAGTACTCTGAATTTTTGCAATTTCAACAAGTTGAGTCAAGGTATCGGCTTTTGCTTCTATGAATAGAGTTTGCTCGCCCTTATATTCGTGAATCTGTGTCAATAAGGACACCACTTCGGGAGTCAGTAATTTTTGCCATTTATTTTTGTAATTGTAATTACGCATATATACCTCGCATTACGATATTTTATCTATTATAATATTAGCATCAATTAAATCACCTGTCAAGTTTAATTTAATCATTTTCTCAAAAATGATTAAATTAAACAATCGATTGATAAAATTAAAACAAAACGGACGAGAATTCTCGTCCATTTTGTTTATCTGTTTTTATATTCCTTCAAAATTTCCTCAGCAACCCATAAGCCTTCCCCTTTGTTCGGAGGGGAAGGTGTCTGCAAAGCAGACGGATGAGGTGTAGTAATCTATTTTTGTATTCCTACCTACTCTTATACCCTTTTAGTATTTCCTCAGCAACCCACATATTTAGCTCGCCTGTGTAGTGGATAAGATCCCAACGATAGATGCCACTGTCCCAAATGGATGGGTTGTAGCGAGGGCATTTTGTTGGGTCGAAAAGCTTTACGTCCTCCATTTCGAAGGTTAATTGCTCAAACACGTAGTTAATATAGGTCATAATTCCAAGGTGAGAACCTGTTGGGTCCTCCTTTAGGAAAACCTGAACGTAAGGCATTTTGTGCAAGGTGATTGGCACCTTATAGCCAACTGATTCACGAAGTGCATTAAAGAAGGTCTTATAGTCATTCTTTAGCTTGTCGTCAACTAGCGTTTCAATAGGACGTCTTACCTCCTGCTCGCCACCTCGCCAGTGCATACCAACAAAGTCAGGCTCTAGGTCGTTATCCTTAAAATACTTATTAAGTAGCTTTAAAATATGTATTGTAAATGGGAAAAGTGAAATATCAACCGTGCCCAAAACACCGGGGATTAGCTTTCTTTCCATTTCCATATTCCACATATCGTAAAGCCCCTGTGAGCCTATTGAAATTTGCACAATGTACAAGTCGGGCAAATCAGCCCCATTATCAATATCTGCCTGCCAAAGCTTTGCAAGCTGATTAGGCACAGAATAGGTATTGTCCTGAGTTTCTGCAAGATTCATACCGAAGCTTGTATATCCCTCAAAGGTAAGCTTATCAATATCAAAGCTTTGATTTTTATCTCTATTAAGACCAAAAACGTTTTTAAGTGGCGTTGAAATGTAGTCCTCCTCCTTCATAGGCATTCCGTGACCTGTGGCGTTGGACTGACCAAAAATCATAAATACAGCTACCCTTTTCATTCTTCAATTTCTTCCTTTTCTGGTTTTTTCGCTCTTAAATTAAAGGTTACGTCAACTAGCCTTTCAACTAGCATAAACAAATAGCCACCCACAAGTGGACAAGTAATTTCAGCTATGCACATAAGCACACCAAAAATCCAACCAAGCCCACCCTTTAGCCTTTCACTCTCGAAGTAGGAAACAACAATCCAGCCCTCTAAATAAACGGTAATACAGGATAGCACAAAGCAAATTCCGGTTATCCAAACAGGGATATTTTCCCATCCAAGATTGATAGGAAACATAATCTTTTGAGTTTGAATAAAGATAAGTCCACACTCAAGCATAACCGAGGTAACAAAGCCGTAAATCGTCATAAAAACGACCTGTGATTTTGGAAGGGACCTCTTCTTTGCCATATCGTAAAAGATATATCCCCAAATAAAGATAGGCGCAAGAAGTGGCAAAAGCGCATAAATTCCACCAAATACAAAGGCAAGAATCCAACCCTCTCTAACACCCGTTTCTTCCTTTAGAATATCATACTCAATCTTAATTCCGGCTAAAACACTAGCAAGAGGCATTAAATACAAAAGCGACCAGTTTTGATAAATCGGCGTAAGCTCATACAAGATATTTATAAAAATCTGTCCAACTAGGAAAAATCCAAGCACGGTAAGAATTTGATAAACCTTGTACATATTTTGCCTAATAAAGTCCCAAAAGCTACGAGGTGCGTCCCCCTCTCTTTGGTACGCCTTAGGTAAATAATGTCTTTCCTTTTTAGTAGGCTCAACAACCACACCGCAAAGGTCGTAGGTTAGCTTAATAAAGCTCTCCTCAACCGACTCAACAAGCATCTGCCATTTTCTTTCCGATTGCCTTTTAATAATTTTCTCAAGCTTAGCCTCAAAGCCTTTTTCAAGCTCGTTTACCCTAGCTGATACATCAACCTTATTTTCACTAATCTTGCCCACAG
This sequence comes from Clostridia bacterium, assembly GCA_017399145.1. GTDB lineage: Bacteria > Bacillota > Clostridia > Oscillospirales > CAG-272 > RGIG2000. The sequence goes on from JAFQEG010000007.1 coordinate 52,403, forward strand.
AGTTATTGTCCGACTTAGTATCCCTAACATCAGCCACAGCCTTTTTTCCGCTAATTTGACAAAGTCCCTCGATACATTCAACGTATTTCAAGGCGTAATCTCCATACTCTCTGTACGCAAAGGCAGATTTCTTTTCGCCCTCTCTCTCAATTAGCCTTTTTTCCATGTAACGAACGTAGTACCTTGCCATTTCAGGCACAGTAGCCCTTAAATCAGCTTCCTTTTCTTCCTTTTCTCTTTGGATATTAGCAAGCCTCATTCTTTCCGCTAAAGAAAGCTCATTACTCATTTTTTATCTCCTATTTGAAGTTTAATTTTCTATTTAACATATTTTCCTTTAAGGGTAGCTTCTTTCTTCGCCTTACCCCATCAAAGGAAACACCGTCGTTTGATTTCGCATACCAACGATAAAGGTCCTCAACGTCCTCTTGAAAATAAAACCAATGGTCCTTGTCAATAAGCTTAATCTTGTCAAGCCTAGCTTGTAACCATACCTCAAGATCCTCAAGCCTAGACTTAATACCCCTTACGTGCCCTGCCTTATCCCCCGAGGGATTGTTTATTTCAAAAAGCTGTGCACTTAAATCAAAATATTCATCTCTTACAGCCACATAGCCCTTAAGGATTTTTTCAAGGTCAATCTTGTAAACCCCTAAGCACCTGCCCGTTTCCATATATTTGAGTCGAATCCCTGCCATATTAACAATAGCAAGTCTAATTCTTTCCTCAAGGGACGCAACAGGCGACTCTGCCACAGTAGTAGAATAATCCTCAAGCAACCCACAGGTATCTTCTTTATCTAAAATCGTATATTTGAACTCAATCCTTGCCATTTTCCTTACCCCAAAAAAAGTCTTCTCTTTATTTTACCACACTTAAAGCCACTTTTCAACCTAAATACAAAAAGCAGAGAGAAAAAATCTCTCTGCTTCTGATTTAATTTTCCTAATCTTCACTTACCTTAAACGTTTACTATGCAGGGACCCCAAAAAAGTCGCAGACTTTTTGGGGTTCTCGCAGTAAACTCATAACAATTGCAAAAGCAATTTCATAACGTCAACGCAGTTGACTCATAACACTTGCTATGCAAGTTCATAACTGAAAATTAGCTGAGCTAATTTTCCTTGTAGCCCCAAACAACAGGACAATTTGAACTATTCCAATCCACGTCCCAGCCATCTGGCTTACTTTCCGCCTCACAGCAGATAGTAAGCCTCGTGCAATCCTTAAAGGCAATCCAGCCAATTGAGGTTACGCTATTTGGAATTACTATACTTATAAGGCTCGTGCAACCTAAAAAGGCATACCTACCAATTGTTGTTACACTATTTGGAATTTCTATGCTTGTAAGCTTGTAGCAATACTCAAAGGCAGAGTCACCAATTGTGGTTACACCATTTCCAATTGTTACACTTGTAAGTGACGTGCACTCATAAAAGGCAAAGTCGCCAATTGTTGTTACACTATTTGGAATTTCTATGCTTGTAAGATCGTAGCAATCCGAAAAGGCAGAACTACCAATTGTTGTTACACTATTTGGCATTTCAACACTTGTAAGTCCTGAACATCCCGCAAAAGCCCCCTCTCCTATTATGGTTACGGGCTTTCCTTCTATCTCGGCAGGAATTACAACATTAGTAGCTTCATCGTCAACGCCGACAATTATAACCTCGTTCTCCTCAGTTACGTCCCATTTTAAGTCACTAGCACTTGTATTTTGCTCCTTACAATTCCAAACAACAGGACGGTTCGAACCATTCCACCCCTCGTACCAACCACTTGGTTGACTTTCTGCCTCACAGTAAATAGTAAGTCCTGTGCAACCCTCAAAGGCAAAAACACCAATTGTTGTTACACTATTTGGAATAGTTATACTTGTAAGCCCTGTGCAACCAGAAAAGGCACAACTACCAATTGTTGTTACGCTATTTGGAATTACAATACTTGCAAGTGACGTGCAATCATAAAAGGCAGCGTCGTCAATTGTTGTTACTCTGGTTGGAATTACAATACTTGCAAGTGACGTGCAATTATAAAAGACAGAGTCACCAATTGTTGTTACACTATTTGGAATTTCTATGCTTGTAAGTCCCGTGCAATTATAAAAGGCAGAGTCGCCAATTGTTGTTACGCTATTTGGAATTTCAATGCTTGTAAGTCTTGCACAACCCCCAAAGGCACGCCTACCAATTGTTGTTACTCTGGTTGGAATTACAATACTTGCAAGTGATGTGCAATTATAAAAGACAGAGTCACCAATTGTTGTTACACTATTTGGAATTTCTATGCTTGTAAGCCCCGTGCAATTATAAAAGGCAGAGTCGCCAATTGTTGTTACACTATTTGGAATTTCTATGCTTGTAAGTCCCGTGCAATTATAAAAGGCAGAGTCGCCAATTGTTGTTACGCTATTTGGAATTTCTATGCTTATAAGTCCTGTACAACCAGAAAAGGCAGAGTCGCTTATTTCAACAACCTTTATTTCGTTTATTGTTTCGGGAATTATTAATTGAGTAGTGCCTTCCACTGCCCCAACTATTTTAACGTCTCCGTTTTCCGTTGTTTTCCATATCATGTTATTATAAGCTCTTTTATGTCCCCAAACAACAGGATGATTGCTTGAATTCCACAAGTTATCCCAACCGCTTGGTTGGCTTTCTGCCTCACAGTAGATTGTAAGTCCTGTGTAACTCCTAAAGGCATATTTACCAATTGTAGTTACGCTATTTGGAATTGTTACACTTGTAAGGTTGTGGCAAAGGTCAAAGGCAGATTCACCAATTGCCGTTACTCTATTTGGAATTACTACGCTTATAAGTCCTATACAATTTCGAAAGGCAGAGTTGCCAATTGTAATTACACTATTTGGTATTTCTATGCTTGTAAGGCTCTCGCAATCCGCAAAAGCATAGCTTCCAATTGTAGCAATGCTATTTGACATCACAACGCTTGCAAGAGATGTGCAATTATCAAAGGCAGAATAGCCGATCGAGGTTACACTATTTGGCATTTTTATACTTACAAGGCTATCGCAACCTTCAAATGCATAGTTGCCAATTGTAGTTACTCCGCTAGGAATTACAAGATCGGTTACAAGTACACCATTTAAATATAGATTTTTTGCATAATACAGTGGGTTTGAAGCATAGTCACTAAATGATACATTGCACCAAGCACCTATATCGCTAATATCTACTCTTGTAAGCCCTGTGCATACCTCAAAGGCACTCCTTTCAATCGAGGAAACACCATTTCCAATTGTTACACTTGTAAGGTTTGTGCAACCGGAAAAGGTATAACTATTAATTGTTGTTACACTATTTGGAATTTCTATGCTTGTAAGTCCCGTGCAACGCTCAAAGGCAGAACTACCAATTGTTGTTACTCCGGTTGGAATTATAATACTTGCAAGTGACGTGCAATCATAAAAGGCAGAGTTGCCAATTATAGTCACACTATTTGATATTTCTACACTTGTAAGTCCTGAACATCCCGCAAAAGCCCCCTCTCCTATTATGGTTACGGGCTTTCCTTCTATCTCGGCAGGAATTACAACATTAGTAGCTTCATCGTCAACGCCGACAATTATAACCTCGTTGTCCTCAGTTA
>JAFQEG010000008.1 GCA_017399145.1 Clostridia bacterium
CAAAAGACCAAAAGAAAATGTAAGGAATGCATTCACTCCTGTTTTGATTGGAAAAATAGAAAATAATAATGAGAGTTGTGATATAAATATTACGGCAAGATTAAATACGCTTGTTTCTATTTTCCTTCTTATATGGTCCATAGGTACAATTATTATTCCGTTAATAATAGGATTTGTCGAGCCTATTTTTCTCTTAGCCGCACTGGTGTTTGCCGCATTTTTGATATTGTCGATATATTTTGCGTTTTATAAGCCAGCAAAAAAGACTATCGCATTGCTAAGTTCAATATTAAGAAAATAAAATTTTTATCAAATGGCACTACGGCGTGTGCTTGTATATAACAAAAAGCAAGGTTGATTTTCAGCCTTGCTTTGATTTGTTTTCGATTGTGATGCAGGAGCTTGTAAGAAATTAGTGTGACCCGTACTTTTGCAGGGCAAAAGCAAGCGGGAAGACTCCTGACGGAGCTATTTCTGCCGAGCCTTATGCTAGCAAGCTGACAACGGCTTTCGTCAGAAATGCGAACCCAATTCGTGCAAGCACGAAGATGGGTTCGATTCTGTCCTGTATGGACCGTCAGCAAAGCAAAAAGGACACCCTTGTGAGTGTCCTTTTCGTTTTGCTGGTGAACTGTAGTATTAAAGTGTCGAACTGATTTAATCATCTTTCGTTGGTTGAATTATAAGTTTTATAAATCTCTTTACATACATCTGTGTGAGCCTCGCAGTCAAAATAGTGTGCTATTTCCTCATACATTTCCTGTGGAAAGGTACGATATCGTTCTTGACTTAGTGCAAATTCGCGCCATTTATCATACCACGTGCCGTCCTTTAAGGATTGGCTACGAATATCAAGCTCGAACAGTAGTTTGTTAGCCTCGTCCTTATTGGCACATCTAACGCCTAAGCCGTCAACCACACAGGGGATAAATTTAATTTTTAAATCATTATCTATGTCAATTTGGGCAAGCAAGCCTGTATTCCACATATAGCCGTTATCAGCCTCGTCCTCGGCTTCGCGCCAAACAAAATGAAAATTACCTTGACCGTAAAGAATGTGACTACCCATATATTCCTCATAGCACCCAATACAGTGGCTATGCTGGCAAAGAACCACATCTGCACCATGTTTAACCATTGAACGACACGCCTTTAAAAGTCTTGGAGAAGGGTATCTACAATCCTCCTTCCCACCGTGATAAATAACAATAACATAGTCAGCATTTCTTTTTGCTTCCAGAATATCATCATTTGTATCATAAGGGTCGTAGCCTCTTGCGCCCATACGGTCGCTAAGCGCATAGGAATATTCGTGTTCGCAAACAGCAATGATTGCAACTCTTATTTTATCATTTGATATAATCAAATTTTTTCTGGCTCTTTGCTCATTATCTCCAAATCCAGTATAATTAATCCCAAAACAATTAAGCTGGTTTAGGGTGTCTAAAACACCTGCTTTGCCAAAATCAAAAATATGGTTGTTTGAAAGAATACAATCGGTTACACCAGTATCCTTTAGTACTTTGACTGTATTAAATGGTCCCTTTAGATTGGGGCCTATTTTTTTTATTGGAGTATCCTTGTCGGTTATAGCACATTCCAAATTTACAATTGCCCTGTCAGATGATTCGAATAAGCCTATAATGTCGTTAAACAGCTCTATGCTTTTACATTGTTCAAACAGCTCTTTAGAGTCTTTAATAGAAATATCTCCACCAATGGTAATTCTCATATTCAATTCCTCCCTGTGTTTTACACAATTATAATTGTATCACGTTCGTTTTTTCTTGTCAATGTGCTGAGTGATTAAAATAATAGCGCAATCCGTACAAGCGGGAAGGTTCGCTTCGTGAACTATTTCAGCCGAGCCTTTTCCTTGCAACCCGTGAACCCCAAAACTCATACTTCGTTTTGTTGGTGAGCCAAGGGTAATGTAAATCGAAAAATATTGAAATGCTTTGTATGGTGTGATATAATTTTAGTGTAAAATTCAAATTAAAGAAGAGAGTTCCTATGAAAAAAGTTTTACTAATAGTTGCTATTGTTTTATGCACGTTTTGTCTGTTTGCTTGCACAAATTCACAAAAAACATTAGACGAAGGATTCGAATTTTGTAAAGAAGATTTCGTAGTTATTGAAGAATTGGATACACACGGTGGCTTTCTTGGCGATGGTGCATATTATTTAACACTTGATTGCTCTAAAAATCAAGAAAAGGTTACTGAAATGATAAAAGACTGGCAACCACTTCCGCTTACAGAAAATTTGAATATGGCTTTATATGAAAGACGACATTATGGAGCATATGAAGAAAAAAGCCTTCCTAAAATTGAAAATGGCTTTTATAAATTTATAGATAGGCATAGAGAAGTTTCAAATGAGGGAATGAAAGCTTCTGACGATAGTAACATTTTCAATCGTTACTCATATAATTACACGATAGCTATATACGATTTGGACACTCAAACGATGTATTATTTTGAATTTGATACATAATATGATAGTTATTGATTTGTTTAAAATATAAAATATGAATTTTCTATGAAATGGCACTGTGGCGTGTGCTTGTATATGTAAGAAAAGCAAGGTCGATTTTCAGCCTTGCTTTAATTTATTTTCAATTGTAATGCAGGAGCTTGTAAGAAATTAGTGTGCCCCGTACTTTTGCTGAGCAAAAGCAAGCGGGAAGGTTCCTGACGGAGCTATTTCTGCCGAGCCTTATGCTAGCAAGCTGACAACGGCTTTCGTCAGAAATGCGAACCCAATTCGTGCAAGCACGAAGAAGGGTTCGATTCGGTCCTGTATGGACCGGCAGCAAAGCAAAAAGGACACCCTTGTGAGTGTCCTTTTCGTTTTGCTGGTGACCCGTACGGGAATCGAACCCATGTTTCAGCCTTGAGAGGGCCGTGTCTTAGCCGCTTGACCAACGGGCCAGTTGTCAATTGCTTAGGTATTATAACATACAAATTTTTGATTTGCAATAGTTTTTTGAAAAAATATTAAAAAATTTTACAAAAGTTTTTTTAGCCTCTATTGACAACAAATATTTAATATGTTAAAATAGTGCCAAGTGAAACACAGTGACAAAGAGGAGTAGTAGCAAGATAGCCTTAAAGAGAGTCGGGGACGGTGGAAGCCCGATAGGTAAGGTGCTATGAAGTAGCTTTCGAGTGGTGATGGTGAAATAGCAGTAGTCGTCAACGGACCCTTCCGTTAAAGAGGTTAGAGTGTGCACTTTTGTGCAAATTCAGGTGGTACCACGCATACTTGCGTCCTGATGCGATTTGTCGCATCAGGACTTTTTTTATTTGATTATTAAAAGGAGTATAATATGAAAGAACTTGCAAAAACCTATTCCCCAAGTGAATTTGAGGAAAGAATTTACAAAAATTGGTGTGAGAAAAAATACTTCACCCCAACAATCGACAAATCAAAGCCAAGCTACACAATAGTAATTCCACCACCAAATATTACTGGTCAGCTTCATATGGGACATGCCCTTGATAATACACTTCAAGACATTCTTATAAGATACAAAAGAATGAGTGGCTATTCAACTCTATGGCTACCTGGCACAGACCACGCATCAATCGCAACTGAAGCAAAAATAGTTGAGGCAATGCGTAAGGAAGGTGTAACTAAGGACGATATCGGCAGAGATGGATTCTTAGAGCGCGCTTGGGCTTGGAAGGACCAATACGGTGGAAGAATTATTTCTCAACTTAAAAAGCTAGGCTCATCCTGTGACTGGTCAAGAGAAAGATTTACCCTTGACGAGGGTTGCTCTGATGCTGTAAAGGAAGTATTTGTACGTCTTTACAACAAGGGACTTATCTATCGTGGCGAAAGAATTATCAACTGGTGTCCTCATTGCTTAACCTCTATTTCCGATGCAGAGGTTGAATACGAGGACCAAGCAGGTCACTTCTGGCATATTAAATATCCATTCAAGGACGGAAGTGGATATCTTGAGTTTGCAACCACAAGACCTGAAACAATGCTAGGCGATACTGCAGTTGCAGTAAACCCTAACGACGAAAGATATAAGAATATTATCGGCAAAACACTTGTAATTCCTCTAATCGGCAGAGAAATTCCAGTTGTTGCAGACGAATACGTTGAAATGGACTTCGGTACCGGTGTAGTTAAAATCACACCTGCCCACGACCCTAATGACTTTGAGGTTGGCAAGCGCCACAATCTTCCAATTATCAACGTAATGACGCCTGATGCAAAAATCACAGAGGACTACCCAGCTTACGCAGGTATGGACCGCTATGAGGCAAGACGTGCAATCGTTGCTGACCTTGAAAAAGAGGGCTATCTAATCAAGGTTGAGGACTACTCACATAACGTTGGTACTTGCTATCGTTGTGGCACAACCGTTGAACCACGTGTTTCCCTTCAATGGTTTGTTAAGATGGAGGACCTTGCAAAGCCTGCAATTAAGGCGGTAAGAGAAAAGGACATTAAATTTGTACCTGAAAGATTTGAAAAGAACTACTTCCACTGGATGGAAAATATTCGTGACTGGTGTATCTCTCGTCAGCTTTGGTGGGGACATAGAATTCCAGCCTTCTACTGTGACGATTGCGACGAAATCGTAGTAACTAAGGAAGGGCATGCAACCTGTCCAAAATGTGGCAAGGAAATGCGTCAAGACCCTGACACACTAGACACTTGGTTTTCATCTGCACTATGGCCATTTTCCACACTGGGTTGGCCAAACAAGACAGAGGACCTAGAATACTTCTACCCAACAAACACACTTGTAACAGGCTATGATATCATTACCTTCTGGGTATCAAGAATGATATTTAGTGGACTTGAATATATGAATGAAAAGCCCTTCGATACAGTTTTGATTCACGGCCTTGTACGTGATGCACAGGGCAGAAAAATGTCTAAGTCCCTAGGCAACGGAATTGACCCACTACTAATTATCGAAAAGTATGGCGCAGACGCACTTCGCTTTGCATTAGCATCTGGTAACTCACCAGGAAACGATATGCGTTTCTCTGACGAAAAGATTGAATCTGCAAGAAACTTCGCTAACAAGCTTTGGAATGCAGCAAGATTCGTTATGATGAATCTTGACATTGAAAAGGTTGAAATGCCAAGCGTTGATAAGCTAGGTATTCAAGATAAATGGGTACTCTCTAAGCTTAACACCCTTATTCGCAAGGTTAGAAACGGACTTGATTCTTACGAATTGGGTATTGCCCTAGGCGAAATTTACGACTTTATCTGGGATATTCTTTGCGACTGGTATATCGAGCTTTCTAAGACAACCCTTTCACAAAAGGGCACAGACCAAAACAAGGTTTCCCAAAACGTAATAGTTTACGTCCTTGAAAGCACACTTAAGCTTTTACATCCATTTATGCCATTCATTACAGAGGAAATTTACCTATCATTACCACACTTTGAGGATAGCGAAAGCATTATGATTTCAACCTATCCACAGCCTAATGATATGTATGACTTTGCAAACGATGCAGAAACAATGGAAAGAGTAATTGAGGCTATTCGTGCAATAAGAGTACGTAGAAACGAAATGAATGTACCACCATCAAGAAAGGCAAAGCTATTTATCGTAACCAAATACAAGGATAGCTTTAACGAGGAAACCTCAGAATTCTTTAAAAAGCTTGCATCTGCCTCGGAGGTTGAGGTAACTGAGGAGTTTACTGGCGAAAATGCAGTACAAATCATTACCCACGCAGCAACCATTTATATTCCTATGGCAGAAATGGTTGACACCGAAAAGGAAAAAGCAAGATTAAACCAAGAATTAACAAAGGTACAGGGCGAGATTGACCGCTTAGTTAAAAAGCTTTCAAATGCTGAGTTTGTAAGCAAGGCACCGAAAAAGGTGGTTGAGGGCGAAAAGGCTAAGCTTGAAAAGTACGAAAACACCAAAAAGGGTATTTTGGAAGCATTAAATGCGCTTTAATAAAAAGGACAATGTGCAAAAGGCACATTGTCTTTTTTTTATACATAAATTAAACACTTCCTTAATAAAATGTAAAAGAAAGGAAGTGATTATAATAGAGGAATTTAAAGGACTGACAGAAAAAGAGGTCGAGACCTCAAGAGAAAAAAACGGGTCAAATATTCTTCAAGCTAAGAAGAAAAGAAGCTTTATAAAAAGCTTTTTTTCAAATCTAAACGACCCAATTATAAGAGTCTTGATAATCGCATTAACAGTAAATATATTAGTTATGATACCCCAAATAAATTGGTTTGAGTGTGGTGGAATACTTGCATCGATTATAATATCAACTCTAGTATCGACAATATCGGAATACAGCCAAGAAAATGCCTTCAAAAAGCTAAGCGAGGACGAGCAAAATAGAAAAGTTGTAGTACAAAGAGCCGAGGGAGTGGCTGAAATTCCTATAACTGACCTTGTGGTAGGGGACCTTATGCTTCTTTCACAGGGTGACGGAATTTATGCAGATGCTAGACTTGTTGAGGGTACTCTTTCAATTGACGAATCCGCCTTAACTGGTGAAAGTGCAGAGGTAAAAAAGGACTTAAAGGTAAGCACCTTATTAAGAGGTAGCTTAATTTGTGCAGGTACAGGCAAGGCAATTGTAACAGGCGTAGGACAAAATACTCATTACGGAAAGGTAGCAAAGGAATTAGGAGAGGACTCCCGACCTAGCCCACTTAAAAATCGATTATCTCAGCTTGCAAGGACAATTAGCACACTAGGCTACATAGGCGCAATTTTAATAGCACTTGCATACTTATTTAATACCTTTGTAATAGATTCACAATTTGATGGTGTACAAATGCTTGCCAAAATAAAGGATACAAAATTTCTAATATCTCACCTTTTAAGTGCACTAACACTAGGTATGTCAATCGTAGTTGTAGCAGTGCCCGAGGGCTTACCTATGATGATAACCGTGGTCCTTTCATCAAATATGAGAAAAATGACACAGGATAACGTTTTAGTAAGAAAGCTAGTAGGAATAGAAACCTCAGGGAATATAAATCTTCTGTTTACAGACAAAACTGGAACCCTAACAGAGGGCAAACTAAGGGTCAAGGCAATTCATCTGCCAAACGGAGAAAGCTATTCCTCGTTAAATAACTCAAAAATCAATGCCAAAACAAAAAAATACCTTACCCTGTGTGCAAATTATGCCACCTCGGCTAATATTTCCTCTCGTGGAATAGTTGGGGCAGATGCAACAGATAGAGCAGTTTTGTCTTGGGCTATCAGCGAAAGGAAAAACGCAAGAGTAATAAGCAAGGACCCCTTTGATAGTGTCAAGAAATATTGTACGTCAACTATATTTTTTGACAATACAGAATATACACTTTTCAAGGGTGCGCCAGAAAAGCTACTAGCCAGTGCTAGTAGCTACATTGATGAAAACGGCGAGGAAAAAGAATTAACAGCCGATATAATTAAGAAAATAAGACAACAACAGAAGGAGCTTTGCGATAATGCTTACAGAGTAGTTGCTTTAGGCATAAAAATAGGAAAAATCGACACTTCCCTTGACAAAATTACATTTTTAGGACTTGTATCTATTCGTGACAAGGTAAGAAAGCAGGTGCCCTTAGCAGTTAGTCAGGTAACTGAGGCAGGGGTAGGCGTTGTTATGATAACAGGCGACAACAAGGACACAGCGGTTGCAATCGCCAAGGAATGTGGGATTTTATCCCCACGTACAAAAAGAAGCATTGTGCTAACAGGCAAGGAATTAAGCATCCTTGACGATAAACAATTAGCAGATGTCCTACCAAGACTGGCAATAATTGCCCGTGCATTGCCACAGGATAAAAGTCGTCTAGTAAGAGTAGCGCAGGAATGTGGTTACGTCGTAGGCATGACAGGTGACGGAATAAACGATGCATCATCTCTTAAGCTTGCCGATGTAGGCTTTGGAATGGGTGCAGGCACAGAGGTTGCCAAGGAGGCATGCGACATTGTAATCAAGGACAATAATTTTGCATCAATAGTCAAGGCTATCTTGTATGGTAGGACGATTTTTGAATCCATAAGAAAGTTTATTGTCTTTCAGCTAACGATGAATTTAGGTGCCGTTGGCATTTCTCTAATAGGTCCGTTTATAGGAATTGACCACCCAGTTACAATTACTCAAATGCTATGGGTAAACATAATTATGGACACTTTAGGTGCCCTTGCCTTTGCAAAGGAGCCACCGTTGCAAGAGTATCTAAAGGCTAAGCCAAAGGATTCAAGTGAAAAAATTCTAAACAAGGAAATGCTAAATAAAATCCTGTTAAACGGAATTTATATACTTTTAATTTCCGTTTGGTTTTTAAAGAGTGATGGACTCACAATGCTTTTAACAAATGCTAGCTTAGAATACGTTTTAAGTGCTTTCTTCGCCCTATTCATTTTTATGGGCATATTCATTAGCTTTGTTTCACGTACCAATAGAGTAAATCTTTTATCATCACTTAGCAAAAACAAGGCTTTCATAGCCATTATGATATCAGTTGCACTTGTACAAATAACCTTTATATACTTCGGTGGTCAGGTGTTTAGGACTGTGCCACTAGCATTTTGCGACCTTGTAACGGTTGTGCTTTTATCATCAACAACGCTAGTATTCGATTTTATAAGAAAGCTAGTAATAAAATATAAGAAGGTAAGTAGTCTTAAAAAATATAATAAAAATTTCAAGGAGAAAATAAATGTCAATTAACAAATATTTACCAGAGGGTAGCCTTATTTCAACACACGAAAACAGAGAATACACAAGCTCGTACGAGGGCTTAGAAAGAGCCAAGCAGGAAGGAAAAATACTTGAGGGTGTTGTTAAAATGTGCGATAGTACCTCAATGAATTTACATCTAGATTTGTACGGAATTGAGGGAATTATTCCAAAGGAAGAGGTAATATACGGCGAGGAATTAAAGGACATTGCAATTATAACAAGAGTAGGTAAGCCCTGCGCATTTAAGGTAATAGGACTAGAAAAGGACGACAAGGGGAAGGTAAGGGCAATACTATCAAGACGACTTGCCCAAATGGAATGTATGAAAAACTACCTTCTTGACTTGGTACCAGGTGATATTATACCTGCCAAAATCACCCATTTTGAGCCCTTTGGTGCATTCCTAGATGTAGGCTGTGGAATAATATCCTTAATGACGGTTGACTCTGTTTCAGTATCAAGAATATCAAGCCCAAGGGACCGCTTCTTGCCAAGAGAGGAATTAGACGTTGTGGTAAAATCCATAGATTATGAAAACGAAAGGCTTTATGTTTCAACTAAGGAGCTTTTTGGTACTTGGGAAGAAAATGTAAAGGATTATTCCGTAGGTCAAACAGTTTTAGGGATAGTAAGAAGCATAGAAAACTATGGAATATTCGTGGAGTTAAAACCAAACCTTGCAGGACTAGCTGAGTTAAAAAGCGATGTTTCAGTTGGTGACTACTGTGCAGTATACATAAAAAGCATAATGCCTGAAAAAATGAAAATAAAGCTTGTAATTATAGACGCTCACGAAAGTGGCACAATATCAAAGCCCAAAAATCAATACTATATCGATACAAAAAAGACTAAGCATATCTCATACTGGAAATACTCACCTAAGGAATGCACAAAGCTAGTCGAAAGCAAACTTGATTGCTAACAAAAAGTCCAACAGAGAGCTTTCTCTGTTGGACTTTTGTTATAAATTTCTCTTAATAATTAATTCAAATGTTGTACCCTGTGTCGAGCTTTTGACTTGTAAGCTACCATCGATTGACTCTGCCAAATTACGTGCAATTGAAAGTCCTAATCCATATCCCTTAGTGTTTCTTGATTTGTCACTACGATAAAATCTTTCAAAAACTGAGTCAAGCTCATTTTCAGGGATTGGCTCACCTAAATTAGTTACACTAAATCGAATTTTTCGACCAACACTAGAAAGAGTGATTGATACCCTTTCATTTTTTGGACTGTATTTTATGGCGTTATCAATTAAAATGTTAATAATTCTAGAGTAGAAATCTTGACAGGTGTATGAGACTAGATTGTCCTCAATTTTATAATCAAGAACAATACCCTTTTCAAAGGCTACTCCCTCGAACTGTAAAATAAGCTTATTTGTTAATTCACTGATATTCTCATTCGTTAACAGAGGAGTATTATTTTCAGACTCACTTTTAGCTAAATCTAACATTTTTTCCACAAGACCCTTCATTTTTATAGCTTCATTCTTTGTTGAGTCTATCCATCGTTTTTCTTCTAAAATAGTCGAACCTGTGTGTGAGAGTAATATATCATTGTTAGCTAAAATGACAGTAAGGGGAGTTTTTAATTCGTGAGATGCGTCTGCCACAAATTGCTTTTGCTTGACCCATGCCTTTTTAACAGGCTTAATTGCATAGCTTGCAAGTCTTTCGCTAATAAAAAACATTATGAGCATAAACACAGTAAATAAGGCTATTGAAATTAAAATTGAGCTAATTAGTGAGCTTTGTATTTGTTCCGCTGAGGTAAAAGCTATTATTGTGTGGTTAAAGCTGGCTCGCTTTTGGTATATAAGCTTATATGAGTATAAAAAACCACTTTCACAGCCATTGATTGCTTGGTCGATAATGCTCTTGAGTTCTTCCTCAGACAAATCAAATCCGTTTTCTAATATTTCATAGCTTCCGTCATTAGATACCCTTATCGACGTTGCATAAGCAAACGGCAAAGGAAATTCATCTCTTGGTTTGCTTATTTCGGGTGGTGGAGTGTTGTTATTTGGTGGCAAAATACTACCGTCAAGTCTGTTTTTTTCAATTACCTGTGTCAAAAACATATTTGTACTTCTTATTTGTGAATTGTAATTGAAAATATTAATGGTTACGAGAATTACCAACAAAATAACTGCGACAATTGTCATATTAATTAGAATGAAATTTCTTTTAAGTCGTTTAATCATTTTTATCTTCAAGCCTATATCCTAATTTTTTGTGTGATATTATTTCAATCCTTGACCCAACAAAGGATAGTTTTTTTCTTAGGAAAGAAATATAGGTTTCAACATTGCTGTCTCCTGCATCCGATTCGTATCCCCAAACCTTAGTAATAATTTCATCCTTCGATATAATTACATTTGGCTTTGTCAAAAAAAGCTTTATAATCTCTGATTCTTTGTAGCTAAGTCGTACCGTGCTATTACTACTTTTACAGGAAAGGTCAGCGGTTTCTTTACAATAAACTAAATCTCCGTAGCTCATCTCGTTTAAAATAACTTCACCCTTTCTGCGAGTTAAAGAGCGAACTCTTGCCAATAGCTCTGTGGTTGAAAACGGCTTTGTCATATAGTCGTCGGCACCTAAATCTAGTCCGCGCACCTTGCTTTGTATTGAATCCTTAGCACTTAAAATTAGAATAGGCGTCGGTATTCTCTCATTTCGCAATTGCTTACATACCTCATAGCCGTCTAAATATGGAAGCATAATATCGAGAATTATACAGTCATATATATTTTCACGACCATAAGCATAACCATCACGTCCATCGTAAACAGAATCCACCTGATATTTTTCAGCTCTCAATATTTCTGTTATGGCATCGTTAAGGCTTCTATTATCCTCAATTACTAAAATTCTCATACTTGTTTACCTCGTCTAAAAGCTTCTCTTTAATTATACATTATCTACTTATACTATACAACAATAAACTTTAAAAAACCTTTAAGCATTTTTAAAGAAAAAAGTGATATTCTATTAAAAACGGAGGTGTGAAATGAAAAAAATTCTGTTTGGAATATTGATTATCATGTCTTTATTTTTGGTAGCTTGCAACGGCAACGAAGATACAAAAGTAAGCATAAATACCGACTTCATAGTCAGTGACGAAGCTATGTTTACGGATAAGGATTTAAACACCGATTATAGTGTAAGTGACGTTATTGAAATAAAGCTATTTGAGGATAAAATTGAGTCAAATTCTAACCTTGATATTGTAGGTACAACTGTAACAATTAAGAATGGTGGCACCTATTTAATAACAGGCACCTTAGCAAACGGGCAAATTATAATTGATGCGCCAAATCAAAAGCCTACATTGTTGCTGTCAGGAGCATCAATAACTACTCAAGGGTCCAGCCCGATTTATGTGAAAAGCTGTAATAAGACCTTTATAACTCTTTACAAGAATACTGTAAATTATCTTAACTCCGTAGGTGAATACGTATCTATTGATGAAAACAACATAGACTCGGTAATATTTTCAAAGGACGACCTTACAATTAACGGAGAAGGCAGTATAGAAATAAATAGTCCAACAGGCAACGGAATAGTTGGCAAGGATGACCTTGTAATTTCAAGTGGCAACCTTCTAATAAATGCACAAAATCATGGAATTGAGGCAAATAATAGTATAAGACTAGCAACACCTACCATTACTATAAATTGCGGAAAGGACGGAATCCACGCAGAAAACGAGGACGAAGCAAAGGGCTATGCTTATATCAGTAGCCCAACAATTTCGATAAATGCAGGTGGAGACGGCATTGATGTTAGTGGAAACATTCAAATAGAAGGTGGAGTAATTGATATAACGACTACACAAGGAAATACAACTGATAGCTACAAAGGCATTAAGGCAGGTGCAACGATATTTTTAAACAACGGAAAGCTAAAAATAGATAGCTACGACGATAGCCTTCATGGTAGCGACATCTTAATAAATAATTGTGATACAACGCTTTTGAGTGGTGATGACGGAATACATGCTGATAACACATTAGAAATAAATGATGGAACAATAAGTATTGAAAAAAGCTACGAGGGACTTGAGGCACAAAACATAACCATAAATAATGGGAATATAACCTTGATAGCTAGTGACGATGGAATAAACGCAGCAGGAGGCACAGATAATAGTGGCTTCGGTGGTGGGTTTGCACCCGATAATTTTGGAAGACCTGGAAGACCACCAAATGGTATGGGTGGAGGAATGGGCGGTGGCTCATCGGACGGAAGCATTGTAATAAATGATGGCACGATAAATATAACTGCCAGTGGTGACGGAATAGATGCAAATGGATATTTGGAAATAAATGGTGGCTTTGTAACTGTTTGTGGACCGACCCAAGGAGATACAGCTGTATTAGACTATGACCTTACAGGCACAATAAATGGTGGTAGCTTTATAGGCACAGGCTCAAGCATGATGGCACAAACCTTGACCAGCACTAACCACGGAATCATATCTCTTAGTGTGGGAAATCAAAGCGCTGGAAAAACAATAACTGTAAGTGATTCAAATGGAAATGAATTACTAAGCTATACGCCGAAGCTTAACTACGCAATATTTATTGTATCACTACCCGATCTAACAAAGGGGGAGAGTTATACTGTAAGAATAGGAGACCTAGAGGGTATCTTCGATGCTCAATAAACAAAAAGCACCAATGCGAATTGACGCACTGGTGCTTTTTTATTGTTAAAAACGGGGGAAAACCGTTTGAACAAGCTTTTTATTTATATATGAACAATTGTACAAGTGAGCACTATTTACCTATTTTATACTTTAATCTAATGCTATCTGCAATCATAGCTATAAATTCAGAGTTAGTTGGCTTGCCACGACTATTGTGTATTGTGTAGCCGAAATAGTGATTTAAGGTATCCATATCACCTCTGTCCCAAGCAACCTCTATTGCGTGTCTTATAGCCCTTTCAACTCTAGAGGTTGTTGTAGCATATTTCTTAGCAACTGATGGATATAATATTTTAGTTACCGAATTGATAAGCTCGTTATCTGAAATAGTCATAAGAATAGCAGTCCTTAAATATTGATAGCCCTTAATATGTGCTGGTACACCAATTTGATGAATAACCTTAGTAACCTGTGTTTCCATATCCTCTTCAGCCATAGGTGAACCATTTTGAGCTTTGCCAAGCCTATTTCTGTAAATTGTGTCAATGTGCTCACAAAGACTAGAAAAGTCAAATGGCTTAATAAGACACAGAGAAGCGCCTGCATTAGTTGCATCAACAAATATGTTTTGACTAGATACTAATGATGCAATTATAAAAGCAGGTGGTTGGTCATTACCAAAATTAATTCCCTTAGTATTCTTAATAAGACCTATTCCATCTAGACGAGAAAGCCAAATATCGGCAATTACGATGTCAGGATGAAAGCGATTGATTTTGATTAGCGCCTCCTCTCCATTAAAGGCTTCCTCAATATAACGATAGCCTCTTCTTGTAAGCGCTTCCTTTGTTGAGTGACGAGTTTGACTATTTTCGTCAGCGATTAAGATTTTTGCATTGATTTCCATTTTTTAACCCTCTTTCCAAATTCTGTAAATTATTACAAATACATTTTACCATATTTTTCCAACAATTTCAACAAAAATCTTGATGTCAATATTTACAAAATTTCTACCTAATAATTGTAATAATTTAACAAATATGGAAAAATATGGAAAGAAAAATGTCGAATAGAGGTAGCCAGCCCAAAAAGTATTGAAATAAGCTAAGACAAGTGATATAATAATGTTGAAAAATAATGAAGACTGTAAAACAATTAGCTATAAAGGAGACATCTTTTGAATAACGAAATTGAAAATGCTGAAATAACAGAAAATACAAAAAAGGAAGAAAAGAAAAAAGGCTTTTTAAGTCAATTTAAACCAACAAGCTACGATTTTATTATGTGGCTTACGATTGTAGGTGTAATGGTTGTCTCGGCTTCTTTAGAAAATAGAGCCCAGTTTGACTATTTAACAACGACTCTTGCATATTTTATCGTGACACGAGCACTGCTTGCCCTTCCGCTTATTGTATATGCAGTTGTAAAGAAAGAGGAAACGACGATTCTTGCAAGGGTAACTATCATCATTCTAAGCACATATTCATTAGTGTGTGGACTTGCTGACTCACTTCAAGCCTTCCAAATATATGCAATGGTTTATTTAATAGTTGGTGGCATTCTTACACTTGCGACTATGCTTGCTTCACGTGATAAAAAATCAAAGCTATCCTACACCTGCATAGCCCTTCTTGCATATATAATGCTAATGAACTTTAAGGACACAACCCAGTACACGTTTGAAAATGGAAATGACTCACTACACTTTTGGCTTGCAGGACTTATAGTTGCAGTGATATTAACGGTTATTACCGCCGTGTTAACATTTACTGGTATAGTAAAATTAAAGAATAATAAAATTTCAGAAAAAATATCAATATGCTTTCTAGTTTTAATATTTGGATTTATTGCTTCAAATACAATAATAAGTAACGCAAATTATGCCTTTGATGACGGCCCTGTAGAAATCGAAGAGCAGATAATTGTTGAAAAAAGGGCAAATACATCTAGCAAAAGCAATTACTACTATTTAATATTTGAAAAGGACGGAGAAGAAATTGAAATATCCGTCCCCTCCTATATCTACAAAAAATACGAGGAAGGGGACAGTATGAAAATTTCTTATTATGAGGGATTTTTCAACGAACCATTTTATATTTACGAATAAAAAAATCAAGCTCGCAAACGAGCTTGATTTTTTTGTTTATTAAGTAAAATTATTTTGCATCCTTCATAGAGAAGTCAGGACGACCCTTCTTGTCAAGACCAAGGTACTTAACCTTAACCTCGTCACCAATCTTGCAAACGTCCTCAACCTTTTCAGTTCTACCACTTGCAAGCTTAGAAATATGAACCATAGCTTCCTTACCTGGAGCAATCTCAACGAATGCGCCGAATTCAGCGATTCTTGTTACAACGCCGGAGTAGGTAGCACCAACCTCTGGCTCAAAGACAATACCAGCGATTGTAGCGCGTGCAGCCTCGATTGCATTCTTATCAATAGCAGAGATAAATACGCTTCCGTCGTCCTCAATATCAATCTTAGCACCTGTATCAGCGATAATCTTTTGAATTACCTTACCACCAGTACCGATAACCTCACGAATCTTGTCAGTTGGAACCTTCATTGAAAGCATCTTAGGAGCAAATTCAGAAACCTCTTTTCTTGCCTCTGGAATAGCCTTAAGAATTACCTTGTCAATTATTTCATCACGGCCCTTATGAGTTTGCTCAAGAGCACGCTTAATAATTTCAGGAGTTAGACCATCAATCTTTAAGTCCATTTGGATAGATGTAATACCCTTATGAGTACCAGCTACCTTGAAGTCCATGTCGCCATAGAAGTCCTCAAGACCTTGAATATCAATCATTGTATCCCAGCTACCGTCCTCAGCTGTGATCAGACCACAGGAAATACCAGCAACAGGAGCCTTAATTGGAACACCTGCATCCATAAGTGCAAGAGTAGAGCCACAAACGGAAGCCTGTGAGGTTGAACCATTAGATGAAATAACCTCAGATACAAGACGAATTGCATAAGGGAATTCCTCAACAGAAGGAAGAACAGGAACAAGTGATCTTTCAGCAAGAGCACCGTGACCAATTTCACGTCTACCAGGAGTTCTAGAAGCCTTAGCCTCACCAGTTGAGTAGCCAGGCATATTGTAGTGGTGCATATATCTCTTTTCTGTTTCCTCGTCGATACCATCGAGCAATTGAGCATCAGAGATAGGGCCAAGTGTTGCAAGAGTCATAACCTGTGTTTGACCACGGGTAAACATACCACTACCGTGTACTCTCTTGAATAGACCAACCTCAGCTGTAAGAGGTCTTATATCATTCATTCCACGACCGTCAACACGCTTCTTGTCCTCAAGTAGCCATCTTCTAACGATCTTCTTTTGAATCTTATAAACAAGCTCTTCCATTCTTGCGCCAATTTCAGGATACTTTTCCTCGAATTGAGCTACAATGTCAGTCTTAATTGGTTGCATCTTAGCATCACGAACAGTCTTGTCATCTGTGTCAAGAGCTTCCATAACAGCCTTTTCACAGTAAGCGAATACCTCGTCAAACATATCGTGGTCAAATTCGCAGGAAGGATAATCAAACTTTGGCTTACCAATCTCAGCAACGATACCATTGATAAACTTAATAAGCTTCTTGATTTCCTCGTGAGCAAGCATAATTGCATTGAACATATCCTCGTCGGATACTTCCTTAGCACCAGCCTCAATCATAACAACCTTGTTTTCGGATGCAGCAACTGTAAGCTCAAGTGTGCTCTTAGCTCTTTGTTCAAGTGTTGGGTTGATAATAATTTTACCATCAACCATACCCATGAATAAGCCACCGATAGGACCATTCCATGGAATGTCAGAGATAGAAAGGGCAACGGAAGCACCAATCATAGCAGTGATTTCTGGTGAGCAATCGTAGTCAACAGAAAGAACTGTCAAGGAAAGGTTAACGTCGTTTCTTAAATCCTTAGGGAAGAGAGGTCTTACAGGACGGTCAATAACACGACCAGTAAGCACAGCCTTTTCAGAAGGCTTACCCTCACGCTTTAGGTAACCACCAGGGATTTTACCAACAGAGTACATTCTTTCCTCATAGTCAACAGACAAAGGAAGGAAGTCAATACCCTCACGTGGTGCTGCAGATGCAGTAGCGCAAGCTAATACAACAGTCTCACCATAACGTACTAAAACGCTACCATTAGCAAGACCAGCCATTTTTCCACTTTCGATAACAAGCTTACGACCAGCAAGCTCGTATTCATAAACCTTGTAATTGTCAAAGGTTTTTTCAGTGAACATTTCACTCATTTTTGTTTCCTCCATAAAATAGAAATTTAAACTTTTGTGAGGGACATAGCATTTAACTAAAGATTAAACTGAGTCTTTTTTAACCCTTAGTTAATTGCTATCTCCTCACTCTTGAAGCTTGATAAGCTACGAACTTCTACGTTGTTCCTCGACAGTGACCTCAACGTACAAAGGTACGCCCTCGCCCCCTGTCTGTGGTACGCCTTGAATTTCTTGCTTCTAAAGCTTCAAAACCCAAGATGCGATAAGCTACGAGCTTCTACGTTGTTCCTCGACAGTGACCTCAACGTACAAAGGTACGCCCTCGCCCCCTGTTTGTGGTACGCCTTAAAATTCTCACTATAAAGCCTCATTACCCAAGCCTTGCACAAGGCAAGACAAAACCCATGACCTCTCAAAAAAGAGGTATGCAAAAAGAAAACAATGGCTGTGCAGTTTTGCACAGCCATGTCCTACGCGCACTGCGTCGTTTTTAGTTTTCTTAATGCGAAAAGAATTACTTTCTTAGACTAAGCTTTTCAACGATAGCACGATAACGGTTGATATCGATCTTAGCAAGGTAGTTAAGAAGGTTTCTTCTGTGACCTACCATCTTAAGAAGACCTCTTCTTGAGTGGTGGTCGTTTGCATTGTTCTTAAGGTGCTCGTTAAGATTGTTGATACGGCTTGTTAGAAGTGCGATTTGTACCTCTGGTGAGCCTGTGTCACCCTCGTGAGCAGCATAAGCCTTAATGATTTCCTGCTTGTTCATTTTTTCACCTCATAAATTTTATTTAGCCCTAATGCTGTGCAAGCGGTGGGTGAATAGCCAAAAAAGCCTTAGTCCGAAAGCTCGGCATAGGTGCTACGCAAGATTATAACACACACTTTCCCATTTGTAAAGACTTTTTTTTATTTTTTCGAAAATTTTTCTTTAAATAAATTATATAGGGTAATAATACCTGAAAGGACAAGAAGTCCACCTAATACTCTTCTAGGAATTTCAGGGTCAAGAATGTTAGCAAGATGAGAAAAAATTACACTTCCTAAAATACCTAGCGAGGACATAATCAAAATTTGCCAACCATTAAGCTTTCTTTTTCTTGCGTGAAGCGCAAGGGCACTTGCACCTGCTAAAACGAAGAAAACTAAATTAGTGCCTTGCGCCATAATTTGACTAAAATTCATACACTCTGTCAAGAAAATTATAAAAAGGCCCCCACCACCGACACCAATTCCCATAAGAATTGATACCAAAAACGCCACTATTGCCATTAACATAAAATCACCTCAAAAGCATATTAAAGCCAGAGTAAATAATCAAAATAGCAAACAATCCATTTAACCATTTGACCTTTAGCTTGTCCACTAAAACAGCACCTAACAATCCACCTATTACTGTTGGAATACTAAAATATGGAATTGATTGATAATCAATAGCACCAGCACGATAATAGGCAAAAAGACCAACTAAAGAAATGGGCACTGTTGCACAAAGGGTGATGGCAAAGTTGTCCTTTTTGTCATTTTTTGTAAGACAGGACAAAAGAATAACAAATAAAATACCACCACCTGTACCGACAAAGCCGTTGATTCCACCTGCCACAAAGGACCCTATGCAAAATAGGGAAACCATAAGAAATTTATTTTTATCAATTAAATTTAACATTACAACCTCAAAAAAATTTTTTACTTTTGTCAAAAATCTATTGTATTTTTAATTTTATTCTGTTATTATATATATAAGAGGATTTGGAAAACGCAAAAATTCTCCTTGAATAAATCGTAAAGAAGAGAGGCTTTGGCAAATAGACTCTCTTTTTAACACCAATTATTATGACACATAACTAAATTTAAATACATATTTTACAATTGCAGAAAATGACCATTATGACTACGAAAAGGGAGTGAATTTGATGAAGAAAAGAAATCTTAACAAGGATTTAGATAAAAAGAATAAAAAAACAGAAAAAAAGCCACCTCAAAAAAGGACAATAAATAAGCTAATGCCATACTTCTTATCATTTAGCTTCGCGATTTTGCTTTTGTCCTTGGTTGACTTAGGGCTAGTTAATGCATGGCTAACACCACTAGGCAACGCATTAAAGGGCGCCCTGTCAAGCTTCGGTGCCTTTGCACTTGCATTTTTAACCCTATATCACGCATTCTTTTGGAAATATGACGTTACAAGAAAAATCTGTACAAGACGTGTAATTTGCTCAGTGGTGACCGTTTGCTTTATTGGTGGATTACAGCATTTATTTGAGTTTGAAACCTATGGCAATGGTGGAGTTAGCACAGCAAAGGATCTTTACGCACAAGCATCTCTTATGGGTGATAGCCACGGTGGTGGTGTTGTAGGTGGATATTTGACCAATTTCCTTGTAAACAATACAAGTAAGGTGGCAGCATACTTTATAATCGTATTCATTCTTTTGTTTATGTTCTTACAGCTGTTCAACATAACTCCATATACAATGGTATGTGCAATAGCACAGAGGAATAAGGACCAAAAAACTGAGGAAAAGAAGAAAAAGAAGCAAAAGCCCGCCAAGCGTAGAAAGGTTAATATCTTTGACGATGATGAGGACGATGACGTATTTGCAAAGGGAGGAAAAGCTGTTTCACCTGCGTACGTTGACGTAAGTAAGCTAATTGATGAGGCAGAAAAGTCCGAGGAAGAGAAAAACGAGGACAAGGATGTCGAAAATCAAATAATTTATTCAAGAAACTCCTTCTCCGACCAATTCCGTGATTACGACGAGGAAAAGGACGGCAAGGGAAAAGAGGACAAGCCTGCGGATATTCCTGAGGTTAAAAACGAGCCTGTTAGCGACGTACCTGAATTTGAAATTAAGAAATCTAAGGTTGACCCTGAGGTGCCATTCGAGCCATATGTAGAGGATTTGCCACAGGACGAAGAGGACAATGTAATCGAGGAAGACCCTATCGAAGAAGAGCCAATTCAAGATGAAATAATCGAAGAGGACCCTGTAGATGAAAATCAGTACGATGAGACCCCAGACGAGGACTATTCCGATGATGAGGATTATTCTGATGATGAGGATTATTCTGATGATGAGGATTATTCTGACGATGACGACTATTCCGACGACGAGGAAGAGGAAATAGACGACCAAGACGAAGACGACCAAGAGGACGAAGAGGATTATTACGAGGAAGAGGAGTCTGATGAGGAGCCCGAGGATGAGATTGAGGACGAACCCGAGGAAGAACCCGAGGACGAGCCTGAGGAAGAGGAAGAAGAAAAGCCTACACCTGTAATAGCGCCAAAGCCTAAAAAGCACTATACCTTCCCACCTATCACTTATCTACAAACTCCACCAAGCTTTGAGGTTAGTGAGTCTGCACAGGCTGAGTATATGGAAAACGCAAATATTATTGTTGAAACTCTTAAGAGCTTCAACGTAAAAACAACCGTTTCCAATATTACAAGAGGTCCAACTGTAACAAGATACGAGCTAACACCAAATGCCGGTGTACGTGTTCGTGCAATTGCTAATCTATCTGACGATATCGCCCTTGCCCTTGCCGCAGAGGGAATAAGAATTGAATGTCCTATTCCTGGTAAGAGTGCAGTAGGTATCGAGGTTCCAAACAGAATAACAAGCACTGTATTCTTGCGTGAGCTTTTAGAGGATTCTAAATTTACTCAAGCAAAGAGTCCAATGTATTGCGCAGTAGGTAAGAGTATTTCAGGCGAAAATATTTTCGTTGATATTGAAAAAACACCTCACCTACTAATTGCAGGTGCAACAGGTATGGGTAAATCCGTATGTATTAACTCACTACTTGTAAGCTTGTTATATAAGGCAACACCTGACGACGTAAGAATGATTCTTATTGACCCTAAGCGCGTCGAATTGTCTAACTATAATGGTGTACCACACTTGCTTGTGCCAGTTGTTTGTGAGCCCAAGAAATCACTAGGCGCGCTTCAATGGGCAGTTACCGAAATGGATAGCCGTTTTGAAACGATTGAGCAAGCAGGAGTAAGAAACCTACACGAGTTTAACGAAAAGGTAGCGAAGGGCTACCCAGCCGATAAAATGTCAAGAATTCTTATCGTAATTGATGAGCTTGCCGACCTTAAAATGGCAGTGCCTGACATTGAGGGACACATTACAAGACTTACACAAAAGGCACGTGCTGCCGGTATTCATATTATCATCGGTACGCAAAGACCATCTGTTGACGTTATCACCGGCTTGATTAAGAGTAATATTCCATCACGTATTTCCTTTAGAGTACCATCACAGGTTGACTCAAGAACAATACTTGATGAGGTTGGTGCTGAAAAGCTAGTATCTCGTGGTGATATGCTTGTAAAAATAGTAGGCGCGTTGCGTCCTGCCCGTGTACAAGGCTCCTTTGTAACAGCAGATGAAATTCAATACGTAATAGATTTCTGGAAGGAAAATTCACCAGCGGAATACGACGAGGAGGTTATGCACCAAATCGACAACAATGCCGCTAAGCTTGCAAAGGCAGAAAAGAGTGACGACCCAATGGACGGAGAGGGTGACGACGATGGTGCACTTGACCCAGAGTTTTACAACGCACTTGAGCTTGCTTGTGAAATGGGTAAGATTTCATCATCATTCCTACAAAGAAAGCTACGATTGGGCTTCCAAAGGGCTGCAAGACTCATTGACCAAATGGAGGAATGTGGCTATATAGGAGAGGCAAACGGCTCTAAGCCAAGAGACGTTCTCATCAGCAAGGACGAATTTAGAGAAATTATGATGAGACGTAAGGACGAAAACTAACTAAGCAATAGGCAAATACCATTTCGAACAAAAATGGTATTTGCCTACATTGAAATAATCAGAAATAATCAGAAATAATCATTGTAAGGAAAGAATAAAAATGGGAAAATTTATTGCAATCGACGGTCTTGACGGGTCCGGAAAGGGTACACAAAGTGAAAAGCTTGTTGAGTATCTAAAAAGCCAAGGAAAAAAGGTAAGAGTCCTATCATTTCCAGTATATGAAAACGAAAGCTCAACCTTTGTAAAGATGTACCTAGAGGGCAAGCTAGGTGATAAGCCATCGGACACAAACGCATATGCAGCCTCAATGTTTTTTGCCTCTGACCGATACATAAGCTATGCAACTGACTGGAAAAGAGACATCGACGATAAGGACACCTACGTAATAGCAAATAGATACACAACTGCAAACGCAGTGCATCAGCTATCAAAGCTACCCGAGGAGGAATGGGATAGATTTCTTGCTTGGCTATGGGATTTTGAATTTAAAAAGCTTGGATTACCTGAGCCTGAGTTGGTTTTATATCTTGAATTACCACCAAAGCTTTCACTATCACTAGTAAAGTCTAGAAGCAAAGAAACAGGACAAAAAATGGATATTCATGAGCTTGATACAGAATATATGGAAAAGTGCTACGATGCTGCCTTATATTCCTGTGAAAAGCTAAATTGGAACAGAATTCAATGCTATGACGGTGATGTAATTCGTACACGTGAGGACATTTTTGAGGAAATAGCAAGCATAGTAGATAAGCTATAAGGAGTTTTTATGGTATATTTATTTTTAGCAGAGGGCTTCGAGGAGGTCGAGGCATTAACACCCCTTGATTTTCTAAGACGAGCAGGTGTTGACGTTACAACCGTATGCGTAGGAAATAGCTCTAATAAAATTGCAACCGGCTCTCATAAAATACCAGTAGTGTGCGATATTAATGAGATGGACTTAGACAATACAGTCCCATTTGATATGATAATTTTACCAGGAGGCTTGCCAGGTGCAGATAATCTTAACGCAAGCAAGACAGTAAACCACTTTATAGAAAGAGCAGTCAACGAGGATAAGTATATTTGCGCAATTTGTGCAGCACCTTATATTCTAGGTGAAAGAGGCTTGCTAAAGGGGAAAGAGGCTTGCTGTTATCCAGGCTTTGAGGACAAGCTTATAGGTGCTACCGTATCACAAAAGGGTGTTGTACGTGATGGCAAAATAATTACATCGAGAGCTATGGGTAAGGCTACTGACTTTGCCCTTGAAATAATTGACGTATTATGTGGCAATGAAATGAAGGAAAAGCTAAGGACATCGGTATTATATAATAAAGGAGATTTGCTATGACACCGATTAAGAGAGAAAAGGACGTAATTAGAAAAGAATGCTCAGAAAAAAGAAATAGCATAGACCTTGAAGAAAAGAAGCTAATGGACGAAAAGGTTTGCAAAGCTGTTGAATCCCTAGTTAGCTTTAGACATGCAGACATAATTCTATTATACGCGCCAATAAAGTCTGAAATAGACATACTTCCTATATTTACTCTAGCTAAGGAAAAGGGCAAAAAAGTAGCATTTCCAAAGTGCAACACCGAGGAAAGAACTATGAAATTCCACTTTGTTGATAGCATTGAGGAAATGACACCTCTTGCCTATGGCATAAGAGAGCCAAGTGAGGATTCACCGGTTTACGACCCAGAAACAACACCAGGAGTTGCAATTTGCTTAGTACCAGGCTTAGCCTTTGACGTGTATGGCTATCGCTTAGGCTATGGAAAGGGCTATTACGATAAGTTTATGAATAAATTCCAAGGGTCAACTATTGGAATTGTATATTCAAATTTAATTTTGCCAAGCCTACCAAGAGGAAGGTACGATAAGCACTGTGATATAATGGTTACAGAAAAGGGTATAAAGCCAATAAAGCAAGAAAAGGAAACAAAAAGATTTTAAAGGAATTGTGCAAGAGAAAAGAAGCCTCTTGCACAATTTTTTATAGGATTTCTTTAAAATAATTAACGAGAAAACGAGAGATAACAAGAGAAAAATAGAGAAAAAATGAGCATATAACGAAAAAATTAATTTTTATCAAAAAAGGTATTGACACCTAACCCTCTGCGTGATATAATAATTGAGCAATAAAACAAGGGCGAAAGCCTAATCACATTAAATTTGGAGGATTTCAAAATGTCAACATTTATGGCAAACAACACCATTGAGCGTAAATGGTATGTTATTGATGCTGCAAATAAGCCACTTGGTAAGACAGCTGTTGCTGCTGCTAACATTCTAAGAGGTAAGCATCGTCCAGAATTCACACCACATGCTGACTGTGGCGAATTCGTAATCATTATCAACGCAGCAAAGGCTATTCTTACAGGTAAGAAGCTTGAGCAAAAGTACTACAGACGTCACTCTGGTTACATCGGTGGTCTTAAGGAAGTACAATACAAGACTCTTATGGCAACAAAGCCAGAGCTTGCTATGCAGCTTGCAGTAAAGGGTATGCTCCCACACAACCACATCGGCGATAAGTCTATCACAAGACTTAAGGTATACGCTGGTGCAAATCACGAGCAACAGGCTCAAAAGCCTATCACTGTTGACGTGAAATAATTCTTGGAAAGGATAGAAGAAAATGTATCAAAGTGCTAAACCATATTACTACGGAACAGGTAGAAGAAAAAAATCAGTAGCTCGTGTTCGTCTTTATCCTGGTACAGGCGTTATTACAATTAACGGCAGAGACATCGACCAATACTTTGGTCTTGAAACACTTAAGCTCATCGTAAACCAACCATTTGGTGTTACTGAAACAACAGGTAAGTTCGACATCGTTGCAAACGTTGTTGGCGGTGGTATCTCAGGTCAAGCTGGTGCAATCCGTCACGGTGTTGCAAGAGCATTGCTCACAGTTGATGAGACATATCGTCCTTCACTTAAGAAGGCTGGCCTTCTCACACGTGACCCACGTATGAAGGAAAGAAAGAAGTACGGTCTCAAGGCTGCTCGTCGTGCACCACAGTTCTCAAAGAGATAAGTTCTTATTTCTACGGATTATATCAAAAAGCTCTGTTTCGGCAGGGCTTTTTGTTATGTAGGGGCGTTCATTGAACGCCCGCGGGCGCCGATGGTCGCCCCTACGGACAATGGCGGTTCAATTTGTAAAAATTCTGCCGTCCTATTTACTTTTGTTGAAAATTATGGTATAATACAATTGGTGCGTAAACTTGAACTAAAAAGGTGAAACAATTTATGAAAAAGGTATTATCATTTATATGTGTCTTGTGTTGTCTTTTGCTTCTCGTCGGTTGTGACCCGGGAACAAATCATATTGATAGAGATGAGCTGTTCGCTAATACGGTGAAAATTGAACTCTATGATTACAAAAATGAAAATCCCGAACTTCTTCGCATCAATGGAAAGGAAAAACCAAGATTCGATTTTAACAAGGCAACTTTAATTGCGACTCTAGATGAATCTGATTTTGAAAATATTTTGAATGATATAGCAGAGGATGAATATCTGGTCTTTGGAACTGCCTTGAACGAACCGATGGGAAAAACATTAGTCTTACATCAAAGCAATGGCAATATGATTGTTTTATTTGGATGTACCTATACAGACGATAATAACAAAACCTTTTATTATGGAGATTGCAACGTATTTGACTCCGAGGGGGTGTTTGTTGAGAATGTAGGTGATGTCGGACATCTGTTTGGTGATATGATAGAATCCAAATATTTTCAAGCTACACCATAGACAAATATGATTTTTGGTGCAAATTTGGTGCAACACTTTATCAAACGATACTCACGATATTCACGATATCGCACGAAAACACACGATAAATCTACGATATCACACGATATTTCATGCTATTCACGATATCAAACGGTATTGCTAAAACTCAAAGAGATAACAACATCAAAAAGCAAGACCGGGGTCTTGCTTTTTTGTATCTATCTAGTTAAATCTAAACACTTACCCCATTATTTTTTGAAATATGACCATACTATTAGTTGAAAAAGCCCCACTCAACCAATGGTATGTTGACTTTCTTTCAAAACTAACCTACACTAAAGATGGAAGGAGGAGAAAAAATGAATCAAGCAAAAATAGGAAGCTTTATTGCCCAGTGCCGAAAGGAAAAAGGGCTTACACAGGCACAGCTTGCAGAAAAATTAAACATAACGGATAGAGCCGTGTCAAAATGGGAAACAGGACGTGCAATGCCTGATTCCTCAATTATGCTAGAATTGTGCGAAATTTTAGGAATTACAGTAAACGATTTGTTAAGTGGGGAGGTAGTTACCGTGGATAATTACAATAAGGAATTAGAAAACAATTTACTAGAAATGGTAAGGCAAAAGGAACAAGCAGATAAAAGATTATTAACCTTTGAAATCATAACGGGTACTAGTTGTATTGCCGTATTGCTTGGCTTGTGTGTCATTGCTGCGTATGCACAAATAGAGGATTGGTTAAGAATTTTACTAATAGTAATTGGTATGGTGCCAACTATCATAGCGTGTCCATTTATGATAAAAATTGAGCAAACTGCAGGTTACTATAAGTGTGAAAAATGTGGTCATAGATATATTCCAACCTACACAAGTGTATTTTTCTCAATGCATTTTGGTAGGACTAGATATATGAAGTGCCCAAAATGTGGCAAAAGGTCTTGGAATAAAAAGGTGCTTACAAAGGAATAAAGAAAAAACTCTGCCTTGCAGAGTTTTTTTCTTTACTATTTTTATTATCTATGATAAAATAATAGTATATAATCCTTAAGGAGACTATAAAATGAAAAATTTAGGAACTCAAACAATAGAAACAGAAAGACTAATTTTAAGAAGAATTTCTGGAAATGATGCAGAAAATGGCTTTAAAAACTGGACAAGCGACCCAAATGTAACTACGTATTTAAGATGGAAGCCTCACGAAAGCGTTGAATATACAAGAGGAGTTTTTGAAAGATGGGCAGGCTTTTATGATGACCCTGCCTATTATCAATGGACCGTAGAGTTAAAGGAAATCGGTCAACCGATAGGCACTTTTACAGGCTTTGATGTTGATGAAAATGTTGAGAAGGTACAAATTGGATATTGTATAGGCAGTAAATGGTGGAGAAGAGGCATAGCAACCGAGGCACTAAATGCATTACTTGACTTCTTTTTTAATAAGGTTGGTGTCAACAGAGTCGAGGCAAGACACGACACAAATAACCCAAACTCGGGCAAGGTAATGAAAAAATGTGGTATGAAATACGAGGGCACCTACAGGCAAGCCTATATAAACAACACAGGCTTAGTTGACGTATCAATGTATAGCATTTTAGCAAAGGAATATTTTGATAAATCTTTACAATGGTAAATAAATGTTGACATAAAGTAAAAAATATGTTATCATAAAATTGAAGGGTGGTGAAAAAATGTATATAAGTTATTCGAAACTATGGAAACTACTTGTGGACAAAGAAATAACTAAAACTGAGCTTTTAGAAATTTCGGGAATCAGTTCAAGGACCTTATCCAAGCTTACTAAAAACCAAACAGTAACAACAGACACACTTTTAACTATTTGCAAATCCCTTAATTGTGATATTTCTGATATTATGGAAGTGTGTTCAGAGGAAGAGAATATAAGTCTTTATCAAGCCTTCAAAAGGGATAAAAGGTTAATTGGTAAGGATGAGCTTTGTACAACGTATCAGTTGAGCTACCGAAACAAGGAATATACAATTAAAATAACAAATAAAAGTGCCACAAAGCACACATTTGTTCATTGTCAAATGGGTAGCATAATCTGGGAACAGCTTTACCCGTTGGGCATTCGTCCTGTTAGCGAAAAAACTAATCTGTCAAAGAAAAGCTTTGCTATTGACAACACCCGTGGTATTTTTGTAATCAAGGGCAATCCAAATTATATAAAAGGGCAGGGCGAAAACGGATATCTTCACCCAAAGAATATACCAACAAAGCAAGATGACATTTACATCATGACTCTTGCTGAGTTGAAGCTAGTAGATGCAAAAAAAGAGTGGAATTGATTCCACTCTTATGTTTTATAAATCCTCAAATATCAAAAACTTGTGTACAGGGATATCTAGAGCCTTTGAAATGTCAAAAAGAGTATCTAAGGAAATTGCTTTTTGAATATTTGGCGCTTCGACGTGACCAATAAAAGCAGGAGTTTTATCTATTTTTTCAGCTAATTGCTCTTGGGTAAGACCTCTGTATTTTCTGTAATATGCGATTTTAAGCCCTAATTGCATATATTCAAATTCATAATCAAGCTTCATAATTAGTCACCTCACTAATATTATTGTACCAAAAAAAATTATATATTGACAGGGACTAGAAAATATGATATAATATCTAACAGATATAAAATAATAATTGCACGTGCATTATATCTTGAAAATCGAGGCTTAAATAAAAGTTCAACGCAAAAGGAGAACCAAAATGAACACAGGAAAAATATTCGATTATAAGAAAAGTAGGTCAATGTTTTTGACAATTGCTATATTTTCAATAGTAAATTTATTTGCAATTACCTTTAGTGATAGGTATTTTATATTTTCATCGTATTTCACTCAGCTTATTGCATATGTAGGTGCGGAATTATACATAGAATTTAATCAAGAGATTATAGTTCTCATAGGCTTTGTAGGATTGGGAATAGTAAGCATTATTCCATATGTTTTGTGCTTCATTCTTTCAAAAAAGAGAATTGGCTGGCAGATAGCAGGCATAGCTTTGTTTGCAATAGATTCTTTGCTGTTTTTGATAGATTTTGTTAGCCTTTTGTCAGAGGGATATTATGGTGGAATAACAGATTTAATTGTTCGCATAGTAATAATTGTAATGCTTGTTTGTGGAACAATAGGTGGATTTAAGGAAAGAAGAGAGCAACAAAAACAAGAACCCCCACAAGAATAAAAAAGATTACGCAAAATGCGTAATCTTTTTTTGTTGTTTATAAGCAAAAAGTCTACCTAATTAATATATAATAAAACTCCCCGAAAAAATCGGGGAGTAATTTTATTAAAGATTAGCCAATCTTTGCACTGTTAACCTTGATACCAGGGCCCATTGTAGAAGCTACTGTGCAGCTCTTAATGTATTGACCCTTAGCAGCAGCTGGCTTAGCCTTGATGATAGCGCCAAGAAGAGTAGCGAAGTTTTCGCCAAGCTTCTCAGAACCGAAGGAAGCCTTACCGATAGGACAGTGAATAATGTTTGTCTTGTCAAGACGGTACTCAATCTTACCAGCCTTAGCCTCTTGAACAGCCTTAGCAGGATCCATTGTAACTGTACCAGCCTTAGGGTTAGGCATAAGTCCCTTAGGACCAAGAACCTTACCAAGACGACCAATAACACCCATCATGTCAGGTGTTGCAATAACAACGTCGAACTCAAACCAGTTCTCAGCTGTAATCTTTTGAACGTAATCCTCAGCACCAACGTAGTCAGCACCTGCAGCTTGAGCAGCAGCAGCCTTGTCGCCACGAGCAAATACAAGTGTACGAACCTTCTTACCTGTACCGTGTGGAAGAACAACAGCGCCTCTTACTTGTTGGTCAGCGTGACGGGAGTCAACGCCAAGACGAACGTGAACCTCAACAGTTTCATCAAATTTAGCAGTTGCAGTCTTGCAAACAAGCTCCATTGCATCAGCTGGATCGTAAAGCTTTGTAGCCTCGATAAGACCAGCATTAGCGATATACTTCTTTCCTTGTTTCATCTCAAATTACCTCCCTCTGATTAGTCCTCAACGGTAACGCCCATAGAACGAGCAGTACCCTTGATCATGCTGATAGCAGCCTCTAAAGAACCAGCGTTAAGGTCAGGCATCTTCATTTCTGCAATCTTTGTAACTTGCTCCATTGTGAGCTTAGCAACCTTTGTCTTGTTAGGAGTAGCAGAAGCAGTCTCAATGCCTGCAGCCTTCTTAATAAGAACAGGAGCTGGTGGAGTCTTTGTGATGAATGTGAATGAACGGTCAGCATAAACTGTAATTACAACAGGAATGATGTAACCGATATCATTTTTTGTTCTCTCATTGAATTCCTTTGTAAAGTTAGGAATTGAAACACCGTATTGACCGAGAGCTGGACCGATAGGTGGTTGTGGTGTAGCTTTTCCGGCAGGGATTTGAAGCTTAATATAACCCTGAATTTTCTTTGCCATTTTAAATTTCCTCCTTGGTGGTACTGTACGAGAGAATTAAAGATTTTTCTCCCTCCCACTTAATTATGTGATAAATCACTATGAATAAATTTTGCGATTAAATTTTCTTGATGCTCTTAGCATCTAGACTGATAGGCATTTCACGACCGATAGTAGAAACGATAACGGTAACCTCAGAGCCATCCTCAGAAATTTCACTAATTGAGCCCTTGTGACCAGTAAGAAATCCGTCAATAATTTCAACCTCATCACCAACTTGAAATGCATCAAATGTAACTGTTCCCTCAAGATTTGCCTTAGCAACTTCCTTATCTGTAAGTGGAACAGGCATTGAGTCAGGACCTGCAAATGCGGTAACGCCAGGCAAGTGTCTTATTTGATACCAGCTAGCAGCAGACATAATCATTTTTACAAAAACGTAGCTTGGGTAGATCTTTTCCTCAATGATCTTTTCCTTACCCTTAGCATCTGTTGTAACGATTGTTTGAACAGGAACCTTAACATCTAGCACGAAATCGGAAAGATTCTTATTAATAATTCTTTCGATTGCGAGCATAACCTTGTTTTCGTGACCTGCACGGGTATGAACGATATACCACTTAGGTCCAACGTTTAATTCGTTTAAATCACTCATTGCGTATTCTCCTTTAAGGGAATTTAGAACAAATTGTTAATGCCCTTGAATATTGCGTTGAATAATCCACCGAGCGCCCAGTCAGCAAGACCGATAACTACAGCGGCTACAACAACGATTACAAGAACAAGAACGAAGTTTCTCATAGTGGACTTTTTAGAAGCCCATGTAATTTTATTGAATTCGCTCTTGAGACCCTTAAAGAAATCAACGATTTTGTGTAAGAACTGCTTAAACTTGCCAGGCTTTTTTGCGGCAGCAGAGTTCTTTCCTTTGATTTCTTTCTTTTCTTTTTCTGCCATTTTTCTACTCCTTACTTAGATTCCTTATGCAAGGTGTGCTTACGACAGAAACGACAGAACTTATTTAATTCAAGTCGCTCTTGAGTGTTCTTTTTGTTCTTCTTTGTGTCATAGTTGCGTTGCTTGCACTCTGTACACACCAATGTAACCTTGACTCTTGCGTCATTAGCCATTTTTTCGGCACCTCCTAATAAAATTTAATTTGTGTGATAACACACTGTACCTCCCTCTAGTAAGGGAACTATTACCTTTAATTGCTCGTTAAGGAAAAAAGACGCGCAAAAAAAGAACCCCTATTTCGAGGTACGAACATTTTACCATATAGAGAAGTATTTGTCAAGACCTTTTTCAATATTTTTTAAAAATAAATATTATAAATTAAAAACCACTTGATATTTATTAATAGTTGTGCTAGAATACATAATGGAATTTTATGTACTTCAAAGGATATTTAAATGATTAATAAATACTTAGAATGTGGACAAATCGTACGAAGTCATGGCATAAATGGGGCGATGATAGTAAATCATTTCTGCGATAGCTATGAGGTTTTTGAGGGAATAAAGCATCTTTATTTAAAAAGTCAACAGGGCTACACCAAGCTAAGCGTAGTAAAATGCGTGCCATATAAAAGCTCAGCCCTTGTGCAGGTTAAGGAAATAACTAATCCCGAGGATGCAACCAAGCTAAGAGGACAAAGCCTTTTTGCACAAAGAGAGGAAATTGCCAAGGACGAGGATGACTTTTTTATAGTTGACCTAATAGGCCTTGAGGTTAAGGATGCAGAAACTAATCAAGTGTATGGCACCTTAAAGGATGTTATCAATCAAGGTGCACAGGATATTTACGTAATCAAAAGAGAAGACGGCACCGAATCGCTTGTGCCTGCAATTCCACCATTTCTTGATAGAATATCCTTAGAAGAGGGCATATTTATAAAGCCAATTGAAGGAATGATATAAATGAGATTTGACATAATGACTCTTTTTCCCGATATGGTAAGATCAGTCCTTGAGGCTAGTGTAATCGGTCGTGCCAAGGAAAAGGGAATAGTTGAAATAGAAGCACACGATATTCGTAACTATACAAAGGATAAGCACAAAAAGACTGACGATACCCCATACGGTGGTGGCAAGGGTATGCTTATGTCCACCCAACCAATTTGCGATTGCTACAATGCGATTTGCGAAAAATTGCCCGAGGGCACAAAAAAAGTAATTTACGCATCCCCTCGTGGACGCATTTTCAATCACGAAATCGCTAAGGAATTATCCCAATACGACAACATAATCATTTTATGTGGACATTATGAGGGAGTTGACGAAAGAGTAATAGAGGAAATCGTTGATGAGGAAATTTCCGTTGGCGACTATGTCTTGACAGGAGGGGAATTACCCGCTTGCATCATTGTAGACGCAGTTAGCCGTCTTATTGACGGGGTCCTTTCCGATAAGGAATGCTATGAAAAGGAAAGCATAGCCTCTGGACTTTTGGAATATCCACAATATACCAAGCCAAGAGTATTCAATGGCAGAGAGGTGCCCGAGGTTTTATTATCTGGACACCACGAAAACATAGATAAATGGAGACTTGAAAAATCTCTTGCGCTTACAAAGGAAAGAAGACCAGATTTATACGAAAAATATATGGCACTTCACCCGCCTAAGCCACCTAAAAAAAGAAAAAAGTAAAGTTAATAAGGAGGTATGAAAATGAGTAAAAATCAGACAACACTAGATAAAATTAGTGCTAGCTTTTTTTCCATACTCACAAAATCCTTTATAGGACGTTTCTTTACCTCCTATGATAGGGATAATGAAAAATTTGCAAGACACAAGCCTAAAAAACCACACTCACAAAGGTCCCTACGCACTAGAATTTTAAAATCAGTAGAGAATAGTCCAATTCTTTCCGGAATAAACAAGGCGTTTGTAGTCTTAATGCGACTTAGCCTAAGAGACTATGGAATAATGCTACTTTTGCTGGGTGTTAGTATGGCTGGTCTATACCCCTTAACCACAAGAGGAATAATTGTGTTAAGCGTATCCTTTGAGTATTTTGTATATGGTATAGCCATTAGCATAGTGTCATTGCCACTTTTGTTTTCACAAAGGTCACTTGCAAGTGGAATAATTTCGAGTAAGCTAATGTCGTCTATTTTGATAGATTTTCTTGGATATGATGAGGAAAGCATTCGAGAACTAGCTGAGAAAAATAGAATTTCAAGCAACTGGTCGATTCTTGCGGGAGTGTTGCTTGCAGTAGGTGCTTACTTTGTTTCACCCTTAGGAGTGTTTGTAATAGCACTAACAATAGGGATTGCCTACACAGTATTCCGTACCCCGGAGGTTGGAGCGGTAATTACTATATTCCTTTTGCCCTTTGTAGATGTAAAAATCCTGTGCGTAGCTATGCTAATAACTGCTATGTCATATCTTTTAAAGGTGTTTCTTGGCAAGCGTGTTTGCCACCTAGAATATCTAGATATCTTCGCAGGAGTGTCTGTTTTAGCTATCGTTTTATTCGGTATTAGCTTCAAAAATCCACTTTCATCTCTTGCTGAATTAGGACAGCTTCTTATCCTTGCACTTGCATATCTTGTATATTCAAATCTTATTCGTGACAAGGAATGGTTTAGAAGATGCATTAAATCATTTACAACAAGTGCGATTATCGTTTCAATAGTAGCAATTGTCCAAGCAATTTTGGAAGGACTAAGCGAGGCAATCGAGGCACTTGCAGTAGCATTCCCATATGACGGAGTTGTAAGTGGCACCTTTGATAAGCCACAAACCCTTGCAATATTTTTAGTTATCGCAATACCATTCGGTATAGCCCACCTTTTTGTTGAGAAAAAGGACCTAGGTAAATTCGGTGGCTTTGTTATGTCAGGAGTTATGACTTGTGCACTATTTTTAACAGGGTCAAGGCTTGCCGTTATTGGAGCTTTAGTTGGCGTTATGCTATTGCTTATTGCATATAACAGAAACTTTATCCACATGGCATTTGCTATTGTGGTTGCAATTCCAGTCATTTATTTTGCACTTCCTGACCATATCACCGACCAAATTCTTTCCATATTTGGTGCAAGTAAGGATTCTCTTGCTCAACTATTTGTTAATTTAAAGGATGAATTCCTTCTAGTTATTCAAAAGCCACTAGGAAACGGTCTAGGCGTTAATGTAAATAGCATATTCCCTGAATTTCCACAGGGATATGTAAACAGCTTGCCTCTTCAATTTGTATTCAACTTTGGAATAATTGCACTTGTAGTATTGCTAGTTTTCGCAATTGTATTTGCAAGACTCGTATTCTCATACTGTGTCGTAGCTAAAAATAAATATAGAAAAATTAGTGGCTGTGCAGGTATTTGTGCTTTGCTAGGCGCATTTGCAGTTGGAATATTTGACTATATTTGGCTTGATAACAGAATGTTTTTACTTTGCACTGTATGTCTTGCCTTGTCATTTGCGTATATCAAAATTGAAAGAGACGACGTTGATACTGCCCTTGAAGCCGATTTCTATACTGCTTGTATGGACGTTGAATTATCCGAGGACGACAGTTTCAACTCTGATAGCAGAAGTAGATATATTCACAGACCAAAAAGAAAAGCTAATAAGAAAAATATGGAGGCTAAGGAGTTTTCGCAAACAGAGAATTTAATCAAATACGAAATGAGCAAAATTGAAAACACAGACGAAGAAGAATGATAACTCCATTCAGCCTAGTAAAATAGGACCTCTTCGGGAGAGGAGAAAAAATGTTTATTGATAAGGTAAAAATTTATGTAAAGGCGGGAAACGGTGGCAATGGCTGTGTTTCCTTCCGTAGAGAAAAGTATGTCGCTAAGGGTGGACCTGACGGAGGCGACGGAGGAAAGGGTG
The DNA here is from genome assembly GCA_017399145.1 of Clostridia bacterium. Lineage (GTDB taxonomy): Bacteria > Bacillota > Clostridia > Oscillospirales > CAG-272 > RGIG2000. The sequence goes on from JAFQEG010000008.1 coordinate 35,411, forward strand.
GAAATATAATTTTCCAAATAGATAAGGGTACAAATACCTTGCTTTCCTTTAGATATAAAAGAAAGTTTGTTGCCGAAAATGGTGGAAACGGCGCAGGTGCTAAATTTCACGGCAAAAACGGAGAAGACGTAATAATTAAGGTGCCCGAGGGTACTCTTATAAAGGATGATAAAACAGGAAAAATCCTTAAGGATATGTCTGATTGTGAGGAATGGATTTGTGCCAAGGGAGGCAGAGGAGGCTGGGGAAATAAGCACTTCGCCACACCAACTAGACAAATTCCACGATTTGCAAAGAGTGGTACTCAAGGACAAGAATGGGAATTAACCCTTGAGCTAAAAATGCTTGCCGACGTAGGACTTGTAGGCTTGCCAAGTGCGGGTAAGTCCTCGTTACTTGCAGCTGTAAGTGATGCAAAGCCTAAAATTGCCGATTATCACTTTACAACATTATCACCAAATCTAGGTGTAGTAAATGTAAGAGACGGACACGGCTTTGTTATGGCAGATATTCCAGGACTTATTGAGGGTGCATCTGAGGGCTTAGGCTTAGGTCATGCCTTTTTAAGACATATCGAAAGATGCAGACTACTTGTACACGTTGTAGATATTTCTTGTATTGAGGGAAGAAATCCCGTAGATGACATTAAGGTAATAAGTGAGGAGTTGGAAAGATTTTCCCCCGAACTTGCCACACGTCCTCGCATTATTTGTGCAAATAAGGTGGATTCTCTTGACAGAGAAGTAGTAGATATAGACGAATTTGAAGCATATGTTAAGTCACAGGGATGGGACCTTATGTATATTTCTGCTTACACAGGCGAAAACACAGATGATTTAATAGCAAAAATAGACGAAATGCTTAAGGACTTGCCACCACTTACAATATATGAAACCGATTATATGCCTGAGGATACTGTTTTAGCAGATGGTGAGGATCACGCAGTAACTATAACAAGGGACGACAAGGGTGTGTATGTTGTAGAGGGTGAATGGTTATTCAACCTTGTAGGTCAAGTAAACTTCGAGGACAGAGAATCTCTAATGTTTTTCCAAAGAGTCTTGCTTAAGAGTGGAGTCATAGAAAAGCTCAAGGAAGCAGGCTGTAAGGACGGAGATACTGTATCTATGTACGACTTTGAATTTGATTTTTTAATCTAATCGAAAAGGGGAGAAAAAACTCCCCTTTAACAATAAAAATGGCACCAAGTGTCTAAAATTCACTAAATAGAGGTAGAAAAAATGAAAATAAATATAGGATGCCACTTGTCCGTTTCAAAGGGTTACACCCATATGGGTAAGGAGGCTTGTTCAATTGATGCAAATACCTTTCAATTTTTCACAAGAAATCCAAGAGGTGGGTCATTTAAGCCACCAACAGATGAGGATATAAACGGACTTATCGAAATAATGAAGGAAAATAACTTTGCACCGATTATCGCACATGCACCATATACCTTTAACCCTTGCGCACTTGACGAGGGTATAAGAGATTACACTAAGAGGACAATGGCAGAGGATGTAAAGCTACTTGACAAAATACCAAACGCATACTACAATTTCCACCCAGGGTGCCACGTATCTCAGGGCGTTGACGTTGGAATTGAAAAGACTGCCGACACAATTAACACAATTCTGTCTCAAACTGAAAAGACCATACTTTTAATTGAAACAATGGCAGGCAAGGGGACAGAAATCGGCAAAACCTTTGAGGAAATTAAAGCTATTATCGACAAGGTTGAAAACAAGGACAGAGTAGGCGTGTGTCTTGACACCTGTCACATTCACGACGGCGGATATGATGTTGTTAATGATTTTGATGGTGTTTTAAAGGAATTCGACAGAGTAATAGGAATAGATAAGCTGAAGGCTATTCATTTAAACGACTCTAAAAATCCACACGGTGCCCATAAGGATAGACACGAAAAAATCGGTCAAGGCTACTTAACCCTTGACGCAATAGTAAAAATTGTTTCTCACCCTGTTGTAGCAAAGCTTCCAATTTGTCTAGAAACTCCACAAGACCTAGATGGCTACGCACAAGAAATTGCACTTCTTAAAGAGGCGGTAAAGAGCTTATAAAAGTGAAAAAAGCGACACTGTGTCGCTTTTTTGTTAAAATATACTATCCCAGCTTACTCTTTCGTGACTCTGTATCTCTTCGATGCAAACAAGTAATTGTGCCTTGTATTCGTAAAATCCCTCTAACTCATCGTTTTCAATTTTTGAGTCAAGCACACAAATCGCCTTGTCCATATCGTCAAGCTTAGAGTGAGGAGTAGCAATAGCGATAATGTACTTGCATTTTTCCCATTTTTCTTCTATTTTTTTAAAATTATCAGTGTTACTTATTTCCAAATCTTCTACATTGATTTTCAAATCGTCTAATGTATTAACAACGAAGGCACTACACCAAATAACAAAGGTAGATAGCAGTATCAAAATCACTAAAGAAATCACAAAAGCCCTCATATTTTATTCATCCTTCATAATTATATTTATTTTTCCACCATTGTCACAGCTTAACAAGAAAACATCCTTAATTTGTAGCTTGTGCCTTGATAAATATGAATTTAACCATTTTTCAGTTTTATTCAAGTTTTGCAAATTGCTCAAATCTATGCAACCATCTACCACCACGGGAAGAGAAATGCCACATTCCTTCTTTTCAATTTCAAAATCCTCAAGTGTTGCGGGTTGCTTTTCAATTTTAGGAAAAACTGATAGCTTTCCATTTTGCTCAATTATAGCATATTCAATGTCCGCAATATCGGCAAAGCCCTTCAACCTTAACTCACCCAAAAGCTCGTTTATTCCAATTCTTAACCTTGATAATTCCTTCTGGTCCAAAGCGCCATTTTTGATAATTATACTTGGATTGCCAAAGAAAAGCTTTTTAACAACCTTAGATTTTGTAACCCAAAAGGATAAAATTACTTCAATAGTTAATAATAACAGCAAGGGTACTACGGCATAGGTGATAGGAATAGAAATATCTTGAATAGGATTAACTGCCAACTCTGAAAGCATAAACGTAATAATCAATTCGGATATTTGTAATTCTCCCACCTGCCTTTTTCCCATTAGCCTAATTGTAGTAACGAATAACAAATAAATTATAATAGTCCTTACAAATACAGTAGCCATAATTATTTCCTTTCATATAATAGTTTTTAGTAGAAAATATAAAAAAATACACATTTACTATAATAAATGAAGAAAAAAGTCTTGACAACAGGAAATAAAAGTGATAAAATGTAATTCCACCTCGCCCGATTCGAGGGTACTTAAAAATTTTTTCAAAAAAAGATAAAAAAGTACTTGACAAAGGTGATAGGTAGTGATATAATAGCAAGGCACTGTGCAAAGACGGTGCGAAAAGATCCTTGAAAATTGAACAATGAACGAAAAAAGTTTTGAAAGAGAACTAAGTACAAAAGAC
>JAFQEG010000009.1 GCA_017399145.1 Clostridia bacterium
CTGTATTTGAGCCTGCCTTTGATTTAGATACGGCAAACAAGCCGTAATTTACAGTCTTGCCTGTTTCATTTTCATAAGCCTTGATGCTATCTTGGTTAACTACAAAGCCAATCGCTATTCCTGCATTTCCATACTCCTGTACTGTATAGCCAAGGCAGGTAAAGAGTGGTGAAAGACTTGTTTCTTGTGGATCTGTGTTGTGAATGCAGTTGCTATTCTGACAAGTCTGAATTTTTATACCATTTTCAAGATAATTTGAATAAACAACCGTCGTCTTGTAATCGTGAATTGGATTGTTAGACATTGCTATCTCCCCACATACTGTGCAAATACCTGCACAGCTGTTTGAGCTGTTCTCATCAAGAATGTGTGTCTTGTAATATACATCACAAATATTTGTACCAGAAATAATATATCTGCCCTCAACGTAGCTTGAAGGATTTGCAACGTAGCTACTATAAGATACTATTTCACTTGCACCGATTGCTTCCTTAACCTGATTTAAATACTCCTCGTTTGTTGTTACAAAGAAGAAATACTTACCAGTTTGCTTAAAATCAAGAGTTTGCCCTGCATTAACGCACTCATAAAAGTTTTCCTTAAATGAGGTTATATCAATCGTAGGATTATCTCCCAAAATATAGATATTAGTAAGATTTGTGCAGCCTTCAAAGTTACGTTGACCTAAGCTTGTGCTGTTACCTAAAATATAAATGCTTTCTAACTTTTTACAATTATTAAAATTGTCAATACCAAGATTTGTTATATTTGCGGGAATAACTATTTCGGTAATAGCAGTATTTTTAAACCGATAGTTTCTGTTTGAATTGCACTTTAGTGAATAGCTTGTGCCCGGTGCTAATCTGATTGTATGTAGGTTGATACATTCTTGTAGATTGCAAACGCCTCCAAAGCCACCTGATAGGTCAGTGCAGACAGAAAGATCCACTAATCTTAGGCTTTGACTTCTTTGAAACAGATCGCAAAAATCCTTAAGCACCTCATTCATATAGATATATTGAATAGATTCATAGCCTAAGCCCTTATTGATATACATAAAACTGGTAAGTCCTCTTAGATTTAGTACAACTATGTCGTACTCCTTTTCGGTTACAACGTCATATCCAGAACCGTTGTAAATATGAAAATTTACGTCCTGAAGCTGTGTCATCCAGCTTGTGTTAATAGTATAGGTTACGTAGTCGTTGTTGTTCTCGTCAGCCTCATTTCTATTGTTCGGCATAGATTTGTAGATATTTTTTCCTTCCGCATCAATTCCACTAACATACCAAATCAAAGGATTGTGCTCCTCGTCGTAAATAGGCAGTGTAGTGCCATCTGCCAAAACAACCGTTTCCTCATAATTTACAGTAGCAAATATAGAGGTTGCAAAAAGACATGCGAAAACTAAAATGCCAAGTGTTAAGATTAAAAGCTTTCTTTTCATTTTTATTCTCCTCATAGATATAGATTATGCTCCATTTTCATAATACAATAAATACAATTATCATTCAAGACAAAATATGTATAACTTATAGACATATTTTAGCTTTTTTGGGCTTAAATAACAAAAAAATAGTTGATTAGATGATGTTTATATGATATAATTATAGGACAAAATATGGTTTTTATGGAGAGTTATATGTTATACCAAACACAGCATTCCGTAATTGCAAACGAGGTTACCCTTGAAAGTGGGGCAGATCTCACCTTCCCTACTCACATTCATAATAGCTTTGAAATAATAATAGCTACCGAAGGAGAAATAGAAGTAACCGTATCCGGCACAAAGTATATAGCAAAAGAAAATGAGTGCGTGTTAGTTTTTCCGAACCAGCTTCACGAAATCAAAGCAGCAAAGCACGCAAAACACGCTATTCTAATTTTTTCACCCCATTTAGTAAAAGCATATAGTAATATTTTTGACACCTATATACCAATAAGCAACCATTTCCATTTGGATAGCTTATACGTTGATAAAATTACTAAGCTTAACGACAAAAAATCCTTAGTAGAATTAAAGGGGCTTTTGTATACTCTATGTAGTGAATTTGATAAAAACGCAACCTATGTAGAATATAAGGGCGATGCTCAAAATCTACTCTTTAAAATCTTTAATTTTGTTTCGAAAAATTATAAAGGCGACTGCTCTCTCTATGCTTTAGCTGAAGAAACCACCTACAACTACATATATTTGTCGAAGCATTTTTCCAAAAGCACGGGTATCAGCTATACGGAATACGTAAATCATTTTCGTATAAACGAAGCCTGTTATCTCCTTTTAAATACACGCAGCACCATTCTCAGCATAGCCTACGAATGTGGTTATGACTGCTTAAGAAGCTTTAACAGAAGTTTCAAATCTATAATAGGCACTACTCCTAGCAAATACAGAAGTCAGGCTTAGCAAGCAAAGAAAAAAGTCGTATGGGAAATCCATACGACTTTTTTCTTAGTTATTTATCTGTGCCTATAATACCATTATATGAAACAAATTCATACACAGCACCCTCTTGTGGTGTGCCTGCTTGCATATATGAGTATGTTGTGCCGTTTTCATCTGCTACGGCAACGAAGCCACCCATTGCAATCTCGACAGTTTTGTGAGACTCCTCGGTAAAGCCTGTAATTCTTAATTCAAACAAGTCATAGCCACGACCTGTTAGATCTGTTCTAATGGCACCGTCTAATAGTGCACCGTTTTCGTCGAATACTGTATTTGAGCCTGCCTTTGATTTAGATACGGCAAACAAGCCGTAATTTACAGTCTTGCCTGTTTCATTTTCATAAGCCTTGATGCTATCTTGGTTAACTACAAAGCCAATCGCTATTCCTGCATTACCAAACTCAGGTGCTGAGTAACCAAGGCAGGTAAAGAGGGCATTCATTTTTTCCTCACCTTCACTATGACTGCATCCCTCATTTTGACACGCAACTGTTTTTAATCCCTCTCTGGTATAACCCTTTTCGTATAATACCGTTGTTTTTATATCGTGTATAAGTGCTTCCTTAAGTGTTTTTAGGCAAACCTCACAGGTAAGTGCAGTTTCACAATTAAAGTCGTCCTCATAGGTATGGTCGCCTGTTGCCTTTTCGCCTACTACTACGCTTTGAAGCTTACAAATTACACATGTGTTTGTAGTTGTTTCATCGTAACCACAGTTACCCTGTTGATATACTCTATCATTATAGTGTACACCCTCTGCCTCGTGTATATCCATATCATACACTTCGCTTGTTGTGTGGAATCTGTAATACCAACCCTTATCTGTGTGATTGCATCTTATGGTATAGCTTATTTCTACTCTATCCCCACCGCAGAAGATTATTTCTGTGGGAGAGCCTTCGGCACTATAAATGGTGTTGCCGTTTGCGTCGTTACCAAGACTTGTAAGGTTGTAATAGTTTTCAATCTCAAAACTAATCGTCAATGTTCCCTCTTGATTTGTATAAAGAGGAGTGTCATCCTTTGAGATAGCGACAAAGCCTTTTTTTCCGTTATAATCAACTGTGGAAATAATAGCACTTGAAAGGTCGCTATGCTCATTTTGTGCAAATATCAATTTTAGTGGCTTTTTCGCTCCATTATTTAAAAACGATGTAAGGGAAGCTCTTGATAAGTTTACGTTTGTCATTTCACCAAGAAATACAAGCGTTAATGATGTTTCAGGAATACATTGATAAAAGCAAAAACCATTAGTCGGATTCAATGATGTAAAGCATTTTGGAAAATATAGCACATTGTTTTTCAGATTACAGTGAGCTAAAAAATAACTTCCAACAGAGGTAAGGCTATTAGGCAAATAGTCGCTTGCAAGTTCAAAATCGCCTAAATTTTCAAGCGCGTTGTCGCCTATTTGCTCTATTGAATCAGGCAATGCAAGTCTATCAATAGCACCGCAATTGTAAAATACTTGATCGCCAAGCGTTTTTAAGCTTGTGCAGTTTTCAAGATTTATATTTGCCAACCTTGTGCATCCACTAAAAGTACCCTTGTCTATGCTTTCAACAGCACAATCCTTTGGGAAAACAACAGTTTCAAGATTTGCCGAATTGTAAAACGACCACATTTCTATTGTCTTAAGATTTTTAGACATAGTAATCTTTTTGCACGCACTTACTTGAGAGAAAGCATTATTTTGAATTAAGGTTACGGAGTCGGGGAAAACAAACTCTACTACGTTTGGCTCTTTTTTACCATCACCCCAAAGATTAGCATTTGTAGATAGAGTTATACCGTATGGAAACTCTACATAATATAGGCTTCCTGCCTGATAATTTTTGTTATCGTTTTCGTTTATAAATGAATAATCAACTCCGTTTTGGTCAGCCCAATTTACACGAACGGTGGAGCCCTCTATCATATATCTAAAAACATAATATGAAGGATAAGCGGTCAAATTACCATTTGTGTCCTTCAAGATAACGATAGACTCCTTGTCTGTAATTTTGGTAGCTGTTGTGCCTGTATACCATGATGGGTCACCAAGATTGTTAACAAGCTCGATTTCTTGCCCCTCGTAAGTGATTGTTTCAGCACTAACAGAAAGAACAAAAATACAAGTTAGTATCGCCACCATCATAGCAATTAAAAGAAATTTCTTTTTCATTGTTTTTCTCCTTTTTTATTCTTATATTTGATTATACTTATTAACGCCTGTGCTTAAAATTTTAGTTTTTTAATAGCCTTAATCAAATTGTTACTATACATTAAAGAGCCAAAGCAATTAGGATGTGCCTTGTCGCTAAAGCACTCCTCTACATTTGGCACTAATGTAAAGCCATCTACAAGCCTTATACATTCGTATTTTGCGCAAGTGTCTTTAATTTTGTTAATACACCAAATAAAGCGATCCCAATTATCAATATCCCCTCGCCAAATAGGGGTTATGGCTAAAATCGGTATATTAGGAAAAACAGATGTTAATTTTTTATAAAATTCGCTCACATTAAGCTCGTAATCATAAGAGCTATCATCATACCAGTTTGTTCCAAGAGCCACAATTATTTTGTCGGGTTCAAAACCATCAATTTTCATTATGTCATTTGGCTCGTATCTGTATCCCCCTATGCCTTGTGCCAAAATATCATATCCAAGCTCACGCACAAGACCATTTGCGTACGCAAGACTCGCAACCTCAGGTCCTGCTCCTTGCGTGATAGAGTCGCCAATAATCAATACCTTTTTTTCTGATTTTTTAACTGATTTATATCCACCATTAATTGTGAAATTTTTAATTTGAACCGTGCTTTCGCAAGGCATGTAAATGCTTACCAGCTTTTGTCCCTGTGGCAAGAAAAACTCCACCTTGCCCTTTAATGTATCATTTATGTGATAAACGCGATACAGGACATTATCGATATATAAATCAATGGTATTATTTGCATGGAATTTAGATGCCTTATAATCAAAGCTAATCTCAGTGGAACTGGTTTTAAACTCTATTCGCTGTGGTCCACTCATCAAGGCATATGTTAACCAGTCTTTATCGCATTTGTTTTGCGATATATGCTCAATCTGAGCTTTAGAAAATCTATACGATGAGAGATATCCGTCTTTGATTTCAAAATAACAAGCTCCTTTTATAAGCTTTGAAAGAGTTTTACTAGATAACTTCATAATACACCTCCAAATTCAGCTTGTTTTTATGTTTTTACGATATGCTTCATTGTTAGCTTGGCACGTTCAGAAATTTTCACTGCCTCAATGCCGAAAAGCGAAGTGTATAATTTATCGTTGATTGGCTTCTTCCAATATTCAGGGATTTTTTCAAAACCAATTATCATACCAAGCACAGAGCCAACAGTTGCACCATTGCAATCCGTATCGAAGCCTGTTTCCACTGCCATACAAATGGATTTCCCAAAATCGCCATTTCCGTATAGTAGCGAGGCTACAACAATCATAGCGTTTGATATGGTATGACACCAACCGTGCGAGGTGTATTCATCGTATTTTTTATGAATCATATCAAAGCACTCGTTTTGAGATATTCCCTTTTTGTAAGCATCAACAACGGACACAACATCCTCATATAGCCTTGAGGTGCATGGAATTTCGGCAAGACCACAAAGAATTATATCTTCGATATTATCAGTGGTAGAAGCCACAGCCAACATAGCACTGACAAGCATTTCTCCGTAGATACCGTTTTTGGTGTGAGAAATTGAAGCGTCTCTCCAAGCCATTTCTGCTGCAAGCTCAGGATTACCCGGATTGATATATCCAAAATAATCTCCTCTTATCTGTGCCCCTATCCACTCTCTATAAGGATTTTTATAAATTGCGGATTCAGGTGGATCAAAGCCTTTTACAAAATTAAGGTAAGCAACGCGCTCAGCTGAAAAATAATATTCCTTACTTTGATATTTCAACCACGCCCCCGCAACATCATATGATGTAAAGCTTCTTCCGTACTTGTCTATAATTTCTTGTGCAAGTACAACATAGTTTGTATCATCGTCCACAGGCATACCATTGATTTCGTCTGCATAGGACTGTCCAGCAAAGCCAAATTTGTATTTTCCAATAATCTCATCCGTTAAATCGCTTCTATAAACATACCTGTGCATTGGATAATTATTTGTTTCTTTAAGAAACGGAATCAACTCATCTGTACGAATTCCCTCGAGGGATTTTCCAAGCATACAACCACAGATTCGCCCCATCCACGCACCGTGAATTTTATTTTCCATGTCATCGCTATTATACGTTAATGGAATATTACATTTTTTTCTTAGACCCCTTATTTGTTCTAGCTCTGAAGGTTCGATATAGGGATATTCATCTCTTTGATTTGCAGTTGTGATGGCTTCAAATAAAACGTCTCCAAGCTTCTTTTTTATTTCTCCCTTTGGAAGCCTTGATACAGAAGAAAACACATCGTTGTAAACATCTATGTCTAATCCTTCGTCAATAGACTCTTGATATTCCAGCAAAAGATTAGAGGAATAAAACTCCCAGTCATGGATATTTTTATAATGCGGTTTTATTACCTTGGTCTTTTTCATTTCGTCTACTGCTCTGTTGTCATTTCCTAGAATAAGAGCATCAAGAGAAATATCAAAATACTTTGAAATCATAATAATTCTGTCAAGATCGGGAGTTGATGAATCGCTTTCCCATTTTTGAACCGATTGCTGAGATACCCCAAAAATTTCAGAAAACTGTTCTTGCGTAAGCTTTGCTTCGGTTCTGATTTTATGAATTGTTTTTCCGAGTGTCATAGTCCCTCCTTCTTTTGATTTTATTATACCATAAAAGCAAACACGAATGTGTTTGAAACGGTCATAGACCGTTAACGCTTCAAGCCAAGGGCGCGGAAGTGTCTTTTAGCCGTCAATGAAATTACTACAATAATGCTTGTCATTATTGATATAAGGTAATTTCATTATAACATATACGTTATACACCAAGCAAGAAACTCAAAATTGTTATTTTTACAACCACAAGGTGTGTTTTGTTATATAAAAGTAAAGACAAGGTTAATTATGCCTTGCCTTCTTTATGATATTATTTTTTTGCTCGCTTGTGTGAAAGCAACCATGTATATAACTCGTCGCCATCATATGCAAAATCCCAAGCGTTATGATAAACGCCCTTTAATACTTTAATTTCAGCATTTCCGCCACGTCTATTTACAGACTTTATCATTTCCATACTATTCTCAATAGGCACTACATCATCACAATCACCGTGGTACACCATTATAGGCACTTCAGTTAAGGACTCTCCAAACCAATAAATTCCACTTCCACAAATTGGTGCAATTGCTGCAAATCTTTCAGGATCTGCCATTGCAAGCATCCACGTACCTGTCCCTCCCATTGAAAGTCCTGTAAGGTATACTCTATCCATATCAATTGGAAGGCTTTCACATATGTAATCAAGAAACGCGAGTAAGGATTCTGTATAGCATCCCCAATATTTGCCCGCTGGGCATTGAGGTCCAATAAAGATAAATGGGTATTCTTTTCCTCTTTCTCGTACGTGCTTCATAAATCCGTGACGGCATGCCACATCTAAATCATTACCCCACTCGCCTGCGCCATGTAAGAAAAAAACAAGAGGATATTTTTTGTTCTCATCATAATCCTTCGGTAAATATTTTACATAATTAAAGTTAAAATATCTATCATTCTCCCATTTATGCTTAGTATACATAGTTCCTCCTCAAAATTTCAAGTTATAAACTTATTATAAATCATTCTTTAAAAGATTTCAACTTTATTTTACCACAAATCAATCATTAAACAAGAAACCAAAAAGTGTATTTTTCACAACCAAAAAGTGTATTTTTGAGCTTGTTTTTACTGTTGAATTTTTTTTGCATTTTGAGTATTGAAAAAGAAAATTTGCTGTGTTATACTTTAATTAAAATTACACTTGCGAGGTAATATATGCTACATAATTTAACAGTAAAAAAAGATAACATCCGTTCCTTTTCCCTGTCTGCCGAAAATCCCACAGGTGAAAAGGGTAAGGGCGGTATGGCAATTGAAGGCAGTGCAGCCTACAACGCACGAGAATTAGGACAGGGCTGGAAGGTCAATCCCTATGTAGTAATCAAAGCCGGGGAAAAATATAACATAGCTAACGTAAAAGGACAAGGAGCTATTAAGCATATTTGGATAGTGGATAGCTCGCCAGCCGGCAGACTTAGTATTCTCCGTATCTTTTTTGACGGACAAAGTAATCCGTGCGTAGAAGCTCCTCTTTATGATTTTTTCTGCAATGCCGATAATACTGAATATAGACAAATAAATAGCCTTCCAATTTGCTATAATCCAAGACGAGGAATGAATTGCTATTTTGAAATGCCTTATTTTAAATCATTTCGTATTGAAATTGAAAATCTCCATACCGAAGATATAATGGTGTATTATCAAATTGACTGCGAAGAAAAGGAAACCAACGAAAATAGCCTTTATTTTCACGCACAATATAGACGAGTAAATCCACTGCCTTATATGGAAAATTACACAATACTTGACAATATTAGAGGCAACGGTGTATATGTTGGAACATATATGCATTGGGGCGTAAAATCTAATGGCTGGTGGGGAGAAGGTGAAATCAAATTCTATATTGACGGTGATGATGATTTCCCAACCATATGCGGTACAGGTACAGAAGACTATTTTGGCGGTGCATATAATTTTGATGTTGATGGAAAATATGTTGAATTTTCAACCCCGTATCAAGGCTTATCAAAGGTAAACAAAACGGATTCAACCTACCTAGCACAAAGATATTTTGATATGTATCGTTTCCACATAACAGACCCTGTCTATTTTAAAGAGGATTTAAGAGTAACGATTCAAGCTTTAGGCTGGAGAAGTGAAGGACGATATCTGCCGTTACAAGACGACATTTCGTCAGTAGCATATTGGTACTCTGATAATTTGAATGATACCTATCCAAAATTCCCAAGCAAAAATGACTTGGAAATAATATAACTAAACTAACACCTTATAACTATACGCATACGATAAATAAGACTTACAAAAAACGAGGTGTGACCATGGGTGTGTTTGAAAATAGCAAATTTATTTGGTTTGAAAAGGAAGGGTCTATTGATAGCTATGTGGAATTTTTGCCTAGCCTTTTCTATTTTGGTGGGGAATGTGTTTTTCGCATAAGCTGTGATGGTGACTACACTCTTTTTATAAACGGCGCTTACGTGTCCTCAAATCAATATGGGGATTTTGAGTCCTACAAGTCCTATGATGAAATAGATATTTCCTCATATCTTGTAAAGGGTGAAAACAAGCTAAGCATTTTAGTGTGGCATTTTGGTGATAACTTCCAGCGATACAAAAAATACAAGGCTGGTGTAATTTTTGAAGCATTGATTGGTGGTCAGGTTGCTTTAGCTAGTAATTTAGACACTCCCTCAAGGAAAAATCAGCATTACACAAGTGGTAGGGCTAAAAGAATTTCCAATCAGCTTGGCTTTGGCTTCGAGTATGACAACAGAGAAAAGGAAGATATAGCACCAAGTAAATCCTTTGAAATTGAAAAAATCTGTCAATTCGTGCCTCGTCCTAACAAAAAGCTTTGCTTAGGCGATTTTGTATCTGCCACCGAGATTTACAGAGATAATAGCAAGGTTATATTTGACCTGGGCAAGGAATATTTAGGGCTTTTATCCTTTGAGATTGACTCTTGTCAGGAATGCAATATAAATATTGCCTATGGTGAGCATTTAAGAGATGGAAGTGTGCCAAGAAAAATTCACGACAGGGACTTCTCTGTTGATTTCATAGCAAAAAAGGGTACTAATACCTACACTAACTATATGCTAAGGCTTTCCTGCCGATATTTGGAAATATCTACACTTGGTCAAGTGTTTATTAAAAAAATAGGTATTATTCCTCAATACTATCCCACTGCAAGAATAGAGGTTAGTATTGAAAATGAGCTTGATAGACAAATATACGATATTTGTATGAATACTCTTGAGTTATCTATGATGGAGCATTACGTGGACTGCCCTTGGCGAGAGCAATGCCTTTACGCTTACGACTCACGCAATCAAATGCTAAGTGGCTATTATGGCTTTGATGGTGGAAATTTTGAGTATGCAAGGTCTAACCTTTTACTAATGAGCAAGGACGAAAGGCAAGATGGTCTTTTGTCTATTTGCTTCCCCTGTGGTACAAATTTAACTATACCCTCATTTTGTCTTTACTACATAATTGCACTGTGGGAGTACCTCTTACACACAGACGACAAGTCCTTAATTTTCCTTGTAAAGGAAAGAATCGATAAAATCCTTTTAGCATTTACAAATAACAAAATTGAGGACCTAGTGTCTAGATTTTCGGGTAATGACTATTGGAATTTTTACGATTGGTCAAGGGGTGCTGACGGCTATTCATACGATAATGGTAGCACCGACCCACTTATCAATTTGATTTTTCTTTTAGCAATTAAGTCCTACAAGAATATATGTAATTATTGCGATATGGAAAACAAGCTTTCAATAGATGAGGACTTGCTTGTTTCAAGGACTAAGGAAAGATTTTTCAACTACGATAAGGGTCTTTGGGAAATGAATGGTATTGCCTCGGAATTAGTAAACTCTCTTGCTATTTTGTCAGGTGCCTCGATTGGTGAGGAGGCAAAGGAAATTTGCAAGGCACTAAGTGAAGATAAGCTTGAAAAATGCTCACTTAGTATGAAGTGCTTTAAGTATGACGCACTACTAAAAACAGATATAAAATACAAGGATACAGTCCTTGAGGAAATTAGAAAAACCTACACTCCTATGCTAAAAACAGGCACAGTTTGGGAAACTGATAAGGGCGAGAGTGACTTTGACGGTGCCGGTAGCTTATGTCACGGTTGGAGTGCTATTCCCGTTTACTATTATCATAAATTAGGTATTGCACGGTGTTCATAAAACAAAAAGAGGACGTCAGTCCTCTTTTTGTTTTATGCCTTATATTTTTCTGCTTGCAAATTGAACATATGGGCATACTTTCCACCCTGAAGCATTAATTCCTCATGGGAACCACGTTCAATTATTCTTCCTTTTTCAATCATATAGATTTTATCAACGTGTCTTGTGGTCGACAGACGATGTGTTATAAAAATAACTGCCTTGTCCCTTGCGTTTTTGTTAATGCCCAAGTTGAGATTGTATTCAGCAATAGGGTCAAGCGCACTAGAGGGCTCATCCATAATCAATAGTTCGTTATCGTGAGCGAATGCTCTTGCAATAGCTATTTTTTGATTTTCTCCACCAGAAAGGTCCGTTCCCGTTGAATAGAACTCTCTTGTTAGCTCAGTATGTATACCCTGTGGTAAGCTCTTTAGCTTATCGTCAAAGGTGCTATCCTTAAGTGCATTTAATACAATATCCTTCTTGTCCTCTGTATATACGTCCCCTAAAACATTTTCGGCAACAGTTGCAGAAAATACCTTGTAGTCTTGAAATACTGCACCTATTTTTTCACGCAAGCTACTTAGGTCGTACTCCTTTATATTTATTCCATTTATAAGGATTTCACCATCTGTAACATCATAAAGTCGCATAATGAGCTTTGTTGTAGTAGTTTTGCCCGCACCATTATATCCAACAAATGCTATTCGCTCTCCCTTGCTAAGCTTAAAGCTTACATTGCTTAAAACACACTCCTTATCATATTTAAAGGAAACATTTTTAAACTCTAGACTTTCAAAATTCTTTAGCATTACATTTCCAGACTTGATTTTAGCCTCTGTTTCCAGAAAGCCTCTTACCTTGTCGGCAAACAGTGAATCCTTGTTCATAGAAACAAATTTGTTTTGAAGGTCATAAATAAGATATTTAAGTTTCCAGCCAGCAGTAACCGCTGCAGAAAATCCACCTATAAGCACACCTGAATCGCTTTGAAAGAGTCCATATGTCATATAAAGTATAATAAAAATAGTCAAGCCTTGGCTTAAAATCAAGGAGATTGCTCTTATTATACTTGATTTTGCATTGTATTTTAGATTTTCCTTTAGCTGTGTTCTTGTGGTCTCATCATATTCATTTATAAGATTTTCTGACACGTCGGTTAGTCTTATTTCCTTTGCATAGTTGGAAAGAGAAAAGAATTTTTCAATATACCAGGTTTTTCGCCATAGCTCATTCATTTCTAAATCATATTGATATGAAAATCCGTTTCCAATTATTCTTACTATCATATTGACAATTGATACTCCTAGTATAATTAAGGCTATTTTGTAATCTACTGTCATTATTACCGTTACTATTGAAAACGATGCTACCAGTGCCCTTATTAAATCTCCAAGCTGATCTATGGTGTTTACGATACTCTTGTCACAATTTTGCATTGAATAGATAAAGTCATTGTAAAACTCTGGGGTATCGTAGCAGGAAAGGTCAATGTCGCTTGCCTTGACAAAAAAGCTTTTATGAATAAGTCTTATAAAGTTCAGCTTGTGCTTTGGATTAAGTAGCTTATAATACCAAGCGAAGAACAACTCATATAAAAGTGTATATACACCCATCATAGCAGTTAAAATCAATATGTTTGCAAGGTATTGCTCCTTGTTCTCCGAGTTTACTGCTATATCAAGCATATTTAAAATTTGAGTTGTGAAGAATATACCGACTCCGTGGTTTAAGCCTGTAAATAATCCCATTACAAGTCGCATAATTACCATAACCTTATCCATTTTAAAAGCCATTTTTAAAATGAAAATGTTATTTTGAATTGATTTTCCAAAGGGAACTCTTGGCTTTTTCTGTACACTTCTCATTTTCACGCCTGTCCCTCCTCTATATCAATATAATTTTGCGCTTGCTTTTTAAACATATCTGCATATTCCCCATTTAAAGCCATAAGTTCCGAATGAGTTCCACTTTCAATAATTTCTCCGTCCTTTAGCATATATATTCTATCGGCACTTACTGCGCTTGAAAGTCTATGTGATATGAATACCATTCCCTTGCCCTTGCCCATTTCCATCATTCCTGTGTACATTTTGCTTTCTGCAACAGGGTCAAGAGCCGAGGTCGGCTCGTCTAGGACTACAAAAGGTGAGTTTTTGAGATACGCGTGAGCTATTGCCAGCTTCTGTCCCTCTCCAACGGACAAAACAGCACCCTTTTCGCTAAACTCTTTTGTTAAAAGGGTGTCTATTCCATTTTCCAAGGACATTATTTTTTCATAAGCTCCGCTGAGCTTTAATGCCTCGATTACCTTCTCTTCGTCTCCATCTCCTTTTGGACGCATTAAAACGTTTTCAATAACAGGCAAGGCTATTAGCTTAAAGTCTTGAAATACCACACTAAAAAGATTTCGATAGTCCTTAACCTTTAAGTCAGTTATATCGTCATTTCCTATTGTGACTCTTCCCTCTGTGGGGTCGTATAATCTTAAGAGAAGCTTAACTAGTGTGGTCTTACCTGCACCATTGTGTCCTACCAATGCAATTTTTTCATTTGGACTTATTTCAAGGTTTATATTTTTTAAAACATATTTGTCGCTACCCACATACTTAAAGGATACATTTTCTAGCTTTATTGTTTCTACGTTTACATCCTTTGCATTTGGCTTGTCCTTAATTCTTGGCTCGTAATCAAGAAATTCTCTTAAATCCTCAATAAATAGTGATTTTTCATGCAAGTGGAAATATTGATTTGTTATGTTAATAAATGTTCCAGAAAGCTCTGACACGGAGTTTATAACAACGGCACAACCACCCAACCCAAGTGCTACTCCCCAAGGCAATATTCCAAATGCTGACAAAACTGCATATGCAATAGCCAATGGATTTGCTAGTATGCTTGATAGCTTATTTCCTAAGATATCAAGGACCATTTCTTTTTTTCCATATTTGTCTACGACATTCATTCGTCCATCAGATGCCTCATCATATTTGTTGAGCATAAAGCTTTTAGCATTTGAAAGACGCATTTCCTTTGCATAATCCACTGAATAAAATACTCTTTGAGCATATTGGCATCTTCTATGGAGTATTTTATCCTCTGTTGTATGCTTATGCCATAGCTCATTGCTTTTTTTCTTGAAGAAGGAGCCTATAAGTGGAATTAGTGCAAAAACTATAAAAACAGGGTCCATTTGGAATAGAAGCCCACCATATAAAATCATACTCAAAATGGTACCGAGCAAATAAAAGGTAACATATGTAACATTAAATATATGATTAGGCATATCTAGAGTTGCTCTTACGTATTTATCATAAAATTCTGGAGTTTCATAGCAAGCAAGCTCTACACTTTTATTCTTTTCGAAAACCATTTTGCTGATTGATGCTGAAATTTTAATTCTTGCTTGTCCCCAAGTTAAATCTGTTACTAAGCTGATTAATAAGCTTGTTAGCACAGGGACTATCATTATAACAACAACACTTAGACAAACGTCCACAAACTCTACATTGCCACTTGAATACATATCAATAACGTATTTCAAGGAATATGTACCTGTTACAAAATACACTAAGCTGTCTAATAGATAAGAAACGAGTAGAATTATCATAGAAATTGGTGCAATTTTAAAGCTTACTCCAAGTGCAAAAAAGGTATTTATCATAACCTTCCAAAAGGATGCACGTCTTTTCTTATCTTCCGTCTTTTTAGTATTCAAGATAATCGCCTCCTTGTCTTTTTGTATATTTATAATATCATAAAAGTTTTTGTTATACAAGGCTTGTTTTCTTACTTTATTTATGATATAATAGGTTAGCAAAAAAAGTGATGCAAAACGCATCACTTTTTTTGTAGGGTATAGGTCATAGCTGTTTCGCAAGCTATTACCTTGCCCTTTTTTATTTCCATTTTAGATATTGATTCGGGGTTAGTTACAACAACGGCTATTGTAGGGTCATAGCCTCTATTTTTTAAAAGGTCTAGGTCAACAGTGGCTATTATTTCTCTCTTTTTTATTTTGTCGCCCTTTCTTACCTTAGCAATAAAGCCCTCGCCATCTAATTCTATTGTGTCAATGCCTATGTGGATTAGGATTTCAAGACCGTCATCGCTTAAAATTGTGTATGCGTGACCACTTTCAAAGGCGTTTACTACCTCGCCGTTTACAGGGGCAAATACAGTACCCTGTGTAGGAATTACGCCGAATCCCTTGCCTAAAATGTCATTTGAAAACACAGGGTCCTGTATTTGAGATGCCTCTATTACCTCGCCCTGCGCAGGGGAATATATTTCTCTTTGCTTTCTTTTAAATAAGTTCATTTTATCTCCTTTTATCTACACTCACTTACCTTTCCTCTCACACCTAAAAGGTAAGGTGGGGAAACGGAAAGCTCGTCAATTCCTATTTTTACAAGCTCCTCGGTTAGTGATAGGTCCGCTGCCATTTCTCCACATACGCCTATCCAACCACCATTTTCGTGAATCGCCTTAGCTGACATTTTTATAAGTCTTAAAACTGCCTCGGTATTTTCCTCGCATAAAAAGGCTACCTTAGAGTTTTGTCTATCTACTGCTAAGGTATATTGGCACAGGTCGTTTGTGCCTACTGAGAAAAAGTCAACTAGTCTTGCTAGCTTATCACTCATTATTGCAGAGGCAGGTGTTTCTATCATAATTCCAAGCTCGATTTTGCTATCAAAGGGTAGCTTTCTTTGGCTTAATTCCTCTTTACATTCCTCAATTATTGTCATTGAGGCTAGGATTTCCTTTTCGCTAACTACCATAGGTAGCATAATTGATACTCTACCATAGTAAGAGGCTCGTAAAATTGCTCTTATTTGTGCTTTGAAGACGTCCTTTCTTTCAAGACATACTCTAACACCTCTAAAGCCAAGGGCTGGGTTTTCCTCCCTTGGAATATTCAAATACTCTATTTGCTTGTCTGCGCCTACGTCAAGAGTCCTTATTATTACTCGTCTGCCACCCATTTTAATTGCTACGTCTCTGTATAGATTAAAAAGCTCGTCCTCAGTTGGGTAACTACTTCTTTCAAGATACATCATCTCACTACGGAAAAGTCCTATGCCCTCTGCACCATTTGATAAGGCTCCAGATATTTCGTTTTCATTTCCTATATTTGCATAAATCATTACCTTATGACCGCTTCTTGTAACGGCAGGCTTATTTATTAGGGAACGCAAATATCTTTCGTGCTCGGTGGCAATTTTGTTTTCCTTAGCTCTTGATTTTTCAAAATTCTGTGCCTGAGTATTGGTTGGGTCTATTATTAGGCTACCCTCAACTGCATCAAGCAAGGCAAGGTGCCCCTCATAGTCCTGTGATATTTTTCCTGTACCAACTAAGGCGGGAATACCCATTGACCTTGCCAAAATTGCAGTGTGGGATGAGGGTGTGCCACCAAAGGTAACTATTGCTAATATTTTACTTTTGTCAAGCAAAACCGTTTCAGAGGGGGTTAAGTCCTCGGCAACTAAAATGTAGGGTGAGTCCTTTACCTCTTTATTACTATTTTCATTTTTATCAAGGGCTTTTATTAGCTGATTTGCTACGTCCTTAATATCACTTGCCCTACCCGATAGGTATTCGTCGCCTATATCAATTAAGGTCCTTGCGTATTTGCTTGATGCAAGCTCTATTGCTTCCTCAGCGCTCTTGCCCTTTTTTATTTCATCTATAATAGAGTCGTTTAGGTCCTCGTCCTCAAGTAGCATTGCGTGAATTTCAAAGATTTGCGCCTCGCTACCACCTATTATTTCCTTTGCTCTTTTTTCGATTTCCCACACCTTTTCAAGTGCGTTTTTCTTGGCATCCTCGAATCGCAAAAGCTCTGTACCTACGTTGTAGGTGCTTTTTCTTTTTTTAGTGGTTCCTTGATTTTTTAGGAAATGTAGCCTACCACTTACTCGCTTGTTGGTTATGCCAATTCCTTGCAATATGATGCTTTTACTTATCATTTGTGCCTAGCTTTTCCTCGCAAACAGAATAAAGTGCGTCCTTTGTCAATTCCTCGTCCTTTCCCTCAATTTCAAAATGAAGGCTTGCCCCACATTTTGCGCCTAAGGACATTACTGAAAGAAGTCTTTTTCCGTCTGCTACCTTTTCGCCACACTTTATTGTTACACTTGATACGTAGCTTTTTGATACACTTGAAATTGCACCTGCTGGTCTTGCGTGAAGTCCGTTTTTATCCTTAATAATAAATGTAAATTCTTGCATTTTTTATTCCTCTATCAAAATTTTTACACTATTATTTTGTCTTATTATTCGTTTATTATACAAATAAAAAAAATCACTTGTGGACTTGCCACAAGTGATTTTATTTTTATTCGTCTTCCTTACCAGTGGTAGGTAGTGGTGCGATAATTGAGGTTTCAATATCGTGAAGCTCGTTATAGTTTACACCGCTTGGATTTTCAACAGTTGCATTGCTTTGTACGTAATTAACTACTCCATTATCAATTATGTAAATACAGATAATATAGTTGTTATCAAGGCAATCATCTGGGATTCCTCTTACAATTGTTTCGCTAACTACCGTTGCGCTACCTGTTAGGTTTTTCTTCATAGCGCCCTTGTTAGCATTACCAGAATCATTTAGTGGTGTGTTTGCACCAAGCACACTTCTTAAGCCAACAGTAACACCAATTTCAAGGCTTGCGCCATTGACATTAATGTAATCTCTTAGGCTATCTCTGTTTATGTAATACTTGGAGCTGATTGAATAAGCACCAACCTCTGAGGTTGAATAGCCAAGTGCCTTAATAATTGGCAAGTGGTTTGGCTTTTCCTCATCAACAGGGTCACCACAGCTTGAGCACTCATACACACCTGTACCGTTGAAGGTATAGCCCTTATCGTATCTTATGCCTACTAAAGCTGTTAGACTATGGGCAAGCTTAGGTGTAATTTCGTTCAAAAGCTCGATTACCTCGTAAGAATCGCTTGAGGTAACGTTTTTAACAAATTTCTTATAAATAGCTGGGTTTTCATAGCCACAAGGACAATCGGTTACGTACTTGATACCACCCTCGCTAGTACATGAAGCCTCGCTTTCTGTCTTTGTGTATGCGTGAGGAATACCATAGTGAATTGTGTAACCATTACAGCTATTAAATGCTTGACCATTTGTAAGTGGCGCTCTTGTGTAGATTGTAAGGTTTGTATTGCTAGCGAATGAATTGTTGCCTGCAGATAAGCTTGATGCATGGTGATAAACTACTGCGTTTTGGGCTATTTCCTTAAACGTGTTATCATTAATTGTAGTCAATCCCATTATGATAATTCTCTTAAGGCTCTTACATTTTTCAAAGGTGCTATTTACACCAAAGCTTGTAAGACCTGTACCTAAATAAAGCTCCTCTACTGCACTTTCATAGAATGCGGCAACAGATACAAATTTATAAGTACCACCATCTGGGAAAACAAGCTTTTTAATGCTAGTTTTCTTAAAGCTATCCTGTGCAAAGCTATATGTTGCGCCTGCACACATATTCAAGGCTGAAAT
Organism: Clostridia bacterium; assembly: GCA_017399145.1. GTDB lineage: Bacteria > Bacillota > Clostridia > Oscillospirales > CAG-272 > RGIG2000. The sequence continues at coordinate 18,916 of JAFQEG010000009.1, forward strand.
ATTAGATTTGCCTGTAAATGCTTCCTTAGCAAAGGTAACGTCTGCACCATCAACTAAGGAGTTGATTGTCTTTAGTGAGGTAGGTGCACAGTTTGCATTAAAGGTAACTGTACAATTTTTAATTGTAATTGTATCAAGTGAGGAAAGCTTATCAATTTTTGCAATAGTAACTGATGCTGTATCTTCAATTACAAGCTCCTTAATATAGGTATTTGCAGTTGCGATATTTACGCTTGCAACACCGATAGGAATATAAATTCTTACGATTTTATCAAGTGTGTAGTCGCCAAAGGCTTGCACGTCAGTAACGATATATCCACTTGTATTCTTTGTTAGCTTGTATATGTCCTTGATTGCAACCTGAATTGTTTCCTCGTTTCCGCCCTTTAAAACAACTACTGAAACAGTGTCGTTTGTTGGGTCGTAGGGCACGAATTCAAATTGAACGCTTTGACAACCTGTACATGCAGATTTGTTCCAACCAAGCTCAGTTTTTGTAGCAGGCTTAGACGCTACAAATTGGAAATCGTGTCCTGTCCTGTCGCCTGTTTCTATCTTGATAATGTGTCCACAATTCTTACACTCAAAGGTTTCACAAGCAAAGACGCAACAGCTTGCAGAGGTTTTAGATTTTACTACGTAGCTATGGGCCTTTCCGGGCTCGCTACACAAGTATGGCACTATACATTGGTATGTAACGCCACTTGCTGTAAGGTTGAGCACCTTATACTCTGTTGCATCAATGTAGCTCTTAACACCCTCGAAGTCGGTTTCCTCAGCAAATACTATGCTACCACCTGTAATGGTATATTTTGCTGTTGTATCACGGAAAAAGCTATAATCAGAGCTTTCCATTACGATAGTGCCGCCTCTTACGTTTACCTTAATTGTGTTGGCGCTATTTTCTAAAAGCCTTGACTTAACGATTAGCTGTGCGCCCTCGTTAATATCAATGTTTGGTTGACGGTCGTTTGTATTTCCTATATGCATTACTATGTTACAAACAACCTTGCCGTAAATTCTAACATGAGGATATCCCTGTGAGGTTGCACCGTCTGTATCCTTTAATAGAGTTGCCTTTGGTGCGTTTATCTCTACGTCTCTGCCGATGAACAAAACGCTTTCATTTCCACGATAGCTATGGGAATTAATATATGCAAAGATAGGGGTGCCATGGGTTGAATTAAAATCGATTTTACCAACACCATAGAAGGCTGGACCTGCTCTTTGTCCACTTATTGCTCTTTCGTGGGAACCTGTAATATTTATCGTGTGACCATTCATAAATACCATAGGTCTTGCATACCAGTCAAGCCCTAATTGTGAGGTAACTGTAATGTCGCTTATAAGTCTAATCTTATTGCGATTAGACTCAGGCTTGAACAGTGCGGCAAAGGTAGTAGCATCAGAAACGTCTTGCGCAACTGCTTGCTTAAGGTCAGTATCCTCATCAAGCTTTATAGTTGACCCAGCCGACCAAGCACGACCGTCGGTTGTGTACCACATAAAGGAATAGCCTGGGTCCACGTCCTTACCTGGCAAGGTAAAGCCTTCCTCAGAATCAACGTACAATTCGCCATTTTCTCCAAAGGACTCATCTATCTTGTCGTTATTGTAGAATTTAACGGTAATCTGCTTTGCTGAGCTAACTCCTGCTAGCATAAGCATAAGCACCGCAATTAAACACAAGGTTATTAAAATTTTATTTCTAGTTTTAATCATTTTCATCGACCCCTTTTTGCTAGGATAAAGCCTTAGTTATAATTTTACAGAATAATTATAACATATATATTATTACTTTGTCAATATAGCAATATAACCAAAGTTGTGTATTTTGCACAAGTTTTTTATCTTATTTTAGGGTTTTGACCTTATTTTTAACAAATAGAAAGCACAGGTGAAAATCCTGTGCTTTGCTTGTTATGCGTTATATTCTGCTATATAAGGTAAATTTCTGTAATACTCGCCACAGTCAAGTCCATAGCCGATAACAAAATAGTCCGGAATTGTGAAAAGTGAATAGTCGGGCTTAAATTCTACAACTCTACGACTTGGCTTGTCAAGTAGTGTTACAACGTGCAATGAAAGTGGCTTTCTTGCCTTGAGTAGCTTAACAACGTCGTTTAAGGTACGGCCTGTATCAACGATATCCTCAACTATTACTATGTGGTAGCTGGAAACGTCCTGTTCAAGGTCCATTGTAATGTTTACAATGCCTGTTGAAACTGTGCCCTGATAGTAGCTTTTTGCACACATAAAGCCAATTTCACAGGGAACGCTAACTGCACGACAAAGGTCCGCCATAAATACAAATGCACCCTTTAAAATGCTAACAAGCAAGATTGGCTTACCGTCATAAATTCCGTCAATCCATTTGCCTGCCTTTTTTATTTCCTCTTTTATTTGGTCCTCGGTTACGATAACTCTTTTAATTCTGCTTTCGTAATCCTGTATGCTCTTAATTTCTTCCATTTTAAAGCGCTCCTTTGCTTTTTAGAAAACTATTTTTTTCATTATATCACAGATTTTTACTCAGTTCAACAAAAAATTTTTGAATTTGACAAAAAAGGCACGACAGGGTCGTGCCTTTTTTGTTAATTCATCAACGTGCCTATAAAGAATGGAATATTTGTTTCTGTGTCGATTAGCATATAAACAAAGGGTCTGTCTAGATAGATATACACAGGCTGTTCCATTGGTCCTGCGCTACCACAAAGGTCCATTACAGTTACTGCCCCTGCACGAGTGCCCTTTTCGCCTACGGAAATAAATGCCTTGTGAAGTGCGCTTCCTACGTACAAATTACCACCCTCGACTGTGCCTATTTTACTAAGGCTTGCACTCTCGTTATCAAATGCACTAGATATACCCATAGACCCTAAGGCTTCCTTTAATTCAACCGTATATTCGGTGTCGAATTTTGGAATTGAGGTATAGGTTGTTGCATACTTTGGGCTTTTCAAAAGGGATTGCAGCTCCTCGCCGTTTAAGCTATTTAATAGGTCGTTTACTGTTTGGTCGTTTTTAGGTAGTAGTGCAACAAAGGCATATTTGCTACCCTTGTAGTGTTTTTTGAAGCCTATGGCATTTTCATTTTCAAGGTAGCTACCCTCGGTTGCGTACATAAATTCCTTTTGTAATTCTTCCCCGTTTTCGGTGGTAAATATGCTATTTCTTACCTGGTCCTTTTCGTAAATTACCTGCCACTCTGCCTCAAAGGCAAGTGCGTTAATTAGGTACATAAGGGACTCTTTGGAAATTTCGTTTAGGATTTTTGGTATCATTTTGTCGGTTTTGTTGCTTACCCAGTTGTTAATATCCTTAAGAGTTGCCCCATTAAATGGTGCTTTATAGATATCTGCATCATAATAGTCCTTATTGGTCTGCAAAAAGTCCTCATTTGCTAAAAAGCTATCGTTTGCCCATATGGAATTAGCCACACTTAGCTTATATTTTTCACCCTGTGGTAAGGAATTTACATAGGTATATAAAAATAGGTTTAATTCATCACTTGACATACCTATTGCGTTTTCAATTTCTTCCTTAGTTTCACCCTGTGCACCATTTGAAAGCATACCCAGTGCACAAAGGACTGAAAGTGGTGAAATTATTGTGCTTCCTTGGGATTTTGCATTCCTAAAAAGCCTTAGTGAAAAGTCGGTAATTTGGACACTTCCCTCGGTTAAATCGTAATTTCCACTAATTTTATTCGGTGTTATCCCGTCCATTAGATTTTGTGCCCTTACTTGCTTTACACAGCCTGTTAGGTTAAGTAAAATAGCAAATAAAAGTAGCATACAGAGAATTGATATTTTGAGCTTTTTCATATTTTAGTCCTCCTTATTGTGTCCTTCACTAATAAAGACGGATTTTTCAGTAGCTAGGTTACAAAAGCACCTTAATTACTTCCATAAAATCTCGGTAATCGTCAATTGTAAGATAGTTAAAGTCGGATTTGTAAACGCTTTCGTCGTTGCCACCTAAGCCATAGTCGTCGCCTATATAAACAACGCATTGGTGAGGAATATTATTTTCCTTGCAGTATAGGTCAAGGGCATAATATTTATTGTATGGCTTTGGGGACATATCAAAGGAGGAGGACCCACCTACAAAAACGTTGTAGTCGGAAAAGGCACTTACTACCTCTTCATATATCGCCCTTCTCTTTTTTCTGTCAGGGTCAAAGGATAGCTTATCCTCTTGAATTGCCTTAGTGCCTAGGATTGGAAAGGTAATACAGCCTGAGGAATGGTATTCAACGTTATCACCTCGATAGCTAGTAAAGCCGTATTTTTCTCTAAAATATGTTACTAGCCCTTCCGTTTTTTCCTTGTCGGTTGGGAAAACTAGATCTCTTTTAATGTCAAGGGATTTTGTTTCCTTGTTGTAGGTTGCGTATTGCAAGCCATAGTTACCTATTATATCAATAGGGTACCTATTCATTTGATTGAAAATTCTTTCCGCCTTGCCTGCACCTACCATTATTAGCTTGTATTTTTTGGAAAGGGCGTCAAGTGCGTTTTTGTGGTCCTGGTCTAGCTTTTCCTTATGCTGTGTTAGTGTGCCATCTAGGTCCATTGCCACTAGTTTGATTTTACTTTTGTCCATAGATACTCTCCAGCTTTGATTTTATGTCACCTGGGTTGTTAGTTGTAATTAGCAAAGCACCATTGTCAACACAGGTTTTCAGCTTACTAATTTGAGTAACACTAGCACCAACCCAAGGCTCGATGCCTCTTTTTATTAAATAGTCGTAATGCTTTTTCTCTTCCCATTCAAAGATACAAGCGCAATACAAATATTCGTCAGGATTTATTGTTTTGTTGCTTAACTCATAATAGGGATAAAAGCCGTGTAAAAGATATTTCTTACCATATTTCTTATAGACATATTCAAGTATATAAGCATCAAAGCTATTTATAACTATTCTTTGTCCTAAGCCATATTTTTCAACAAGGGAAATAGTCTTTTCTATACACTCCTCGGCTCTTTTTTTGTTTTCCTCGCTGTAATATTCCTTGATTTCAAGATTTAGGGTAAGAGGTGTATCCTTTGCCCACACAAGGAATTCCTCAAGGGTTGGTATTACCTCGGGGCTTCTTTTGTCACCTACGTTTAGCCCTCTTAATTCCTCAAGAGTTGTATCTTTTACAACGCATTTTTTGTCAGCTGTACGATCTGTATTATGGTCATGAATTAAAACAGGGACTAGGTCCTTAGTAAGTCGCACGTCTGTTTCTATCATTTCTGCACCATTTTCGAGTGCCATTTTAAATGCAGTCATAGTGTTTTCGTAATAATTATAAGAGTCGCCTCTGTGACCTGCAATAGTCAAATAATTATCCTTGGTAAGTCTCATTTTTATCTCCTAAAAGGTCATAGTAAAGCCATAGCACAGTATATCTGTCCTTTAGGTCCTTTGCGTAAAGGATTGCGTTTTCAATTTTTTCCTTAGAATAGGCTTTTTCGAATTGGCTTATATCTAAGCTTGCAAGGGATAAAAGTCTTAAAATCTCGCCACTGGGTGGCACTTCCTTAAGAATTTCTCTTATTTCCCTTTCCTTTTCCTTGTAGATTTTTGACCTGTCTGTTACGTACCTTTTCATCTTGTCTTGAAGTGCAATACAGCCACTACCAACTACTCCGTAAAGCTTATTTATTATAGCCTCATACTCTTGTCTTTGTGGGATATATTGTCTATCATAGCTACCAAGCTTTAGTATTTCCTCACGTAATTTTTGAGTAATTACCGTTGAAAATGCAACGTCAACACCGTGAGGCAAATATTCCTCGCCGTGTACTATTCCTGTAATTTCAAAGAAGTGGGACAGATGATGCTCACTACCAGAGGCAGGACGAGAGGTTGTAGCAAAGGACATCATAATTCCTACCTGCATAAGGGCTAGGCTAAGTGCCTTTATGCTTTCCTCGTCTCTTTCTAGGAGTCCCTTGGCAGTTTTTATTGTTGCATCTATCATTTTATAGGTTTCGTCATATATGTACTGACAAAAATACTCGTCGTTTACTACTCTTGATAGCTTCCAGTCGTTTAAGGCAGATAGCTTACCTACAATATCGCCATAGCCTGCCTTAATCATTTCCATTGGTGCATTTTTCAAAACCTGTGTGTCGGCAATTATTGCCTTAGGTAGTCCACAGGGCACTGTGTCCTTCATGCCCTTTAGTATCATTGCAGCACCGTTTGATGCATAGCCGTCCATTGAGGGGGCGGTTGCTACAATTATGTATGGGATTTTGTGAAAATGCGACACGTACTTGCACAAATCTTGAATTACGCCTGAACCGATGCCTACAATAATTTGGTTATTTCCTAGGTCGCTCTTTACTCTTTCAATTGCATTTTCGTTTGGTACAAGAATTGTCTTGCCTGAAAAAATTACTCTTGTTATTTCCTTGCCCTCAAGGGATTTTTCTGTTTTTTCTCCACCTGCTAGATAGGTGTTTTCGTCTGCTACTAGCAATATTCTTGTGTAGTCCTTACATAGGTCCCTTAGGTGAGAAATTGCGTCACTCTCTACGTAAATATGCTCAATTGGGCAGGTGTGGACTCTACCACAGGATTTACATTCTACGCCCTTTAAAAGTTGATTTAAATTCATTTATAAAGCTCCTTCATAAGTTCAATGTGGTCCTTAATTTGTGCTACTACGTTTTTAGGCTGAGTTACCTTTAATTGGGCACCATATGAGCAACACCATGCAATAAACATTGGGCTCACCTGTACCTCAACAACGCAAAGGGCACGGTCATCCCTTCCACTTATTTTTACTCTTTCGCCAAATCGGTCAAGGACCATATCGATTAGGTTTTTGCTAATTTCAAAGGTTACTCTTTCGACCTTTCCACCAAACATACTGAATAGCTGTCTTTTATGCTCGGCAAGACTTGCCTTCTCTGCCTTTTCGTTAGGGGTGATTTCTTCCTCTAGCATTGAAACGGACTCCATACGGTCAACACGATACTGGGTTAGGGTTTTGTGCTTGTCGTCATAGCAAACTAGGTAATATTGGTTGTCATCAATAAAGGTAGCAACAGGGCTTACAATGTACCACTTTTTGTCCTTACGATATACTCTTTCTCGATTTTCGTTATAGTCAAAATAGAAAAATCCAATTTTTTTATTCTCTTGTCTTGCACGGACGATTGTGTCAACTGAATAATAAATCATTTCGTTTGTGCTTTTTACTGCACTATACTTTGTAATATTGCTCTTTAGTAATTCGCCCATATTACTACCGGCTAAGGCGGACACCTTTGTTAAAAGCTCATCAGTTTTCTTCTCGGTGATAAAGCCTGCAGATTGGACTGCATCCATTAAAATTCTTACCTCGTGAGGGTCGAAGCTTCTTTCAACCACGTAATATTTATTACTTCTTGAGCGGTCCTTTAAAACCTCAAAGCCATATTTGTTTAACAGGTCTATGTCTGCATATAGAATTTTTCTGTCAACCTGTATTCCCTGGTCGCCTAACCTTTTAATAATGGTTTTTGTATCCATTGGATTCTTTTCGTCGGTTTCGCTTTTTAAAAGCTCCCATAGCTTTAAAAGCTTTATTTTACGTGAGTTTTCGTTTGTCATTTTATTCCTCCTCGCCCTCGTCGTCCTCAGGCTCAATTTCTAAAATATTCTCTGCCTCGCCTAGGGTTATTACTGAAATATCCTTTAGCTTCTTTTCCATTTTGCTTGTCCTTGTAGTGGTTAGTGCATCAAGCTCACGGCTTGCTAGGTCAACCTTTTTCTTTGCACTTGAAAGGGTTTTTGTAAAGGTTCCAAATTCGGTTTTGATTGCCTCTAGCAAGGTAAATACCTGATTACTATGCTTTTGAATAGCAAGTGCATCAAAGCCAAATCTTAATGAATTAAGAAAGGCAAACAGAGTTGATGGACCTACTACGTTTATTTTATAGGTCCTTTGCAATTCCTCAAAAAGTCCTGACTCTATAACCTCGATATAGAGTCCCTCGGTTGGTAAAAACATTACTGCAAAGGCTGTGGTGCGTGAAACGTCAATGTATTTTGCGCTTATGTCCTTAGCACAGCCTATCACTCTTGACCTTAATTCCTTACGAGCTGAATCGACTGCTTGCTTGTCGCCCTTTTCCATAGCATCCTTTAGCTTGTTATAGGGCTCAAGTGGGAATTTTGAGTCAACGGGGAGATATACAAAATCTCCGTCCTGTGAGGTTGGCATTTTGATTGCAAATTCAACAACCTCACTAGACCCCTTTTTAGTTGCAACGTTTTCGTCATACTGCGAGGGTGTTAAAACCTCTCTTATTATGTTGCCTAGGACCACCTCACCTACAATGCCCTTTGCCTTTACGTTTGTAAGTGCATTTCTCAGTGAGTCAACACCAGAGGCAATACTCTTAATTTCTCCGATTGCCTTGTTTACGTTGCCTATTTGACTGACAACGTTTTCAAATGAGGTTTTTAGTCTTTCATCAAGGGTCTTTTGTAGCTTTTCGTCAACGGTTGCTTGAATCGCGTTTAGCTTTTCCTCGTTTTCTCGTCTTAGGTCCTTTAGAGATTTATCAACGCCTTGACCAATTAGTGCGTATTTCTCCGTCATGTTCTTTGAAAAGCTATCAAATTTCTCGTTGAGATTTTTTATAGCCTTTTCGTTTTCTTCTCTTACCGCCTCTGCCATTTTGGTAAGGGACGTGTTTAATTTTTCAATTAAATCAATGTAATTGCATGAGTTTTTCTCGCTAAAGTCTGTGGTGCTTTTTTCAATTGCAGAAAGCTTATCGTTTACTTCCTTTACAAAGCTACTATTTGTCCTTTCAATGCTATCAAGGACCATTTTAAAGGAATTGCTAAGACTCTCGTCAACTGCATCCTTTATTATTCTTTTATCAATTGGCGCTTGCTTTTGCTTAAGCACGACAAACAGTAGCACAAGTGTACACAGGGTGCTAAGAATACAGCACACAAGCATAATTATTTCATAAGTCTCCATAGCATACCTCCGACAAATATTTATACACTATAATTTTACCATTAAATAATATAAAAATCAACCAAGATAAAAATTTTATTTGATTTTTAATATATTTATGATATACTATTTATAACCGTTAAATAAATTCGAATGAAAATACAACTACAACAAGGAAAGGAATAAAAAATGGCTAAATACAGAAGAGACAGAATTAATGATGCTGTAAAGGAAGAAATGGCACAAATTATTCGTGATGTTAAGGACCCAAGAGTTGCCGAGGCTATGGTATCTATTACCGGTGCACAGGTAACTGGGGATTTGAAATTCGCTAAAATCTACTTCTCCGTTTTAGGTGGGGATAAAAACGAGGTATTGAAGGGGCTCAAGAGTGCAACCGGCTTTTTTAGAAGTGAGCTTGCTAAGAGAATTAATTTAAGAATCACCCCTCAGCTTACCTTTGAATACGACAACTCTGCCGAATACGGCTCTAACATTCACGCAATTTTAAAGACTCTTGACATTAAGGACGATGACGACGAGGGCGAGGAAAATGAGTAATCAATATAAAAGGCTTAGCTTATCAGCACTTGCTAAGCTTGTACGCAAGAAGAAAAGCACGCTTATTCTTTGCCATCAAAATCCCGACCCTGACACTCTAGGCAGTGCCTTTGCCCTTAAGGAATTGCTTGAATGCTTTGGGTCAAGTGTTAGAGTTGCTTGCTGTGATACACCATCAAAAAGATTTAATTTTATAACGGGAGGTCGTGATTTAACATATCATACCCTAGATTATGAAAGAATAATTGCAGTTGACGTTGCATCTCCTACACAGCTTGGTGGCTTGGGCTTTTTAGCAAATAGTGTGGATTTTACAATTGACCATCACGAAATGAATACTCGTTTTTCTGACTATTACGAGGATTTTCGTGCATCTAACTGTGAAAATATTTATTTGCTTGCAAAGAAAACGAAGATGCTTAAAAAGCTACCCACTCACTTTTATGAGTGCATATATGCAGGAATGAGCTCAGATACCGGTGGCTTTAAATATTCAAACGTTAAGCCTGAAACTATGAGTACCGCCTGTGAGGTTTTGAAGAGTGGCATTGACCATGCAGAAATTAACAGAGTTATGTTTGACTCAAAAACTATTGAGGAAATCAAGGCTCAAAGGCTAACCTATGAAATTATGAAGCTTTATTGCGACAATTCCTTGGCAATTGCTATGTTTACTAAGGAAATTAAGGAAAAGAATGGAATCGTTGACGGTGATATTTCCGATGCAGTAAACCACGTAAGAGGAATTGAGGGTGTTTTAGTTGGACTTACTCTTAAGCAAAGCAGTGATGACGAAAAGAAGTTTTTCCTATCCTCTAGGTCAAATGCAAACATTGACGTTTCACAGGTATGTGCATCAATCGGTGGTGGCGGACACAAGCGTGCCTCCGGTGCAACTATTCGCTGTGAGTCCCCCGAGGAGGCACTTGAGCTAGTGGTAGGTCTTTTTAGCAAGGCTATTGAGGAATACAAGAAAAGATAATGAGTAAAATTGAAAACGACGTATGTGGTGTTTTGCTTGTAAATAAGCACGAGGGTGTTACCTCTCACGACATTGTTAACAAAATTAGACGACTATATGGGACTAAAAAGGTGGGTCACACAGGCACACTTGACCCACTTGCAACCGGTGTTTTGCCTATTCTTATAGGTCGTAGTGCTAAGGCAAGTGAGTATTTACTTTCCGAAAGCAAGGAATATGTAGCCCATCTTCGTCTTGGCTTAACAACGGATACAGAGGATATAACCGGTAAGGTGCTTACAACAAGCGAGGCAATACCAACTAAAGGGGAATTTTTTGAAGCCTGTCGTCACTTTGAGGGCGAGATTACACAAATTCCACCTATGTATAGTGCATTAAAGGTAAACGGACAAAAGCTTGTTGACCTTGCACGTCAAGGCATTGAGGTAGAAAGACAAGGCAGAAAAATCACAATTTATTCAATTATCCCCGAGGAAGTGTCTGAAATCGAGGGTATTTATAGGATTAGAGTTGCTTGCTCAAAGGGTACATATATAAGAACACTTTGTGCCGATATTGGTGCATTTCTTGGCTGTGGTGCTACTATGACCCAACTTGAAAGAACTGTAAGTGGCAACTTTAAAATTGAGGATACCTATACAATTGAACAGCTTGAAAATATGTCACTTGAGGAAAGGACCTCTCTTTTAATTCCTACTGAGGAGTTATTTGCCGAGGCAGAGGCAGTTATCTTGCCCGACTTTTATTCAAGGCTTTTTAGAAGTGGTTGTGAAATTTATCTTGCTAAAATAAAAAAGCAATTCCCAGTTGATACATTTTTAAGAGTGTACGACGGTGACGGCTTCCTTGCCCTAGGACAGGTAAAGGAATACGACCAAGGCTTAGCTATTAAGTCTATAAAGCTATTTAGAATATAAAAAAACACGCAGGAGTGTCGCTCCTGCGTGTTTTTTATCTTTTAATCTTGAATGGCAAAAGGTAATTAGTTTCCTTTTTGTATTCCTCAAAGCCTTCCTTTTTGCCCTGTCTTTTTTCTGCCATTGGTATGCTAACAAAGGTAAACAAAAGTGTATTTGCTAAAGCACCTATTAGCAAGTACCAGCTTGTTGGTACTGCTATTGTACAAGCAATACCTATGCCCCACCACATTAGAATTTCGGCTAGGTAGTTAGGGTGGCGAGAGTATTTCCAAACACCATTTCTTATGAATGGTGTTTTCTTATTTTTTCTATACCTATGCATTTGAATATCTGCTACGCATTGTAATATTGTAGCGCCTAAGGAGATTGCAAGTCCTATGTATGCAAATGGGCTTGTCACTTGGTCGCTTACAAGGGCAGATATGCCTGGTGTGATTACCAAATATACAACTATTGTTGGCACTAGGTGAATGCCTATAAAGTTAATAATTGGGTAGAGCTTGCCTGTTTTTTCCTTTAGCATTGTGTAGCGCCAATCCTGATAGGTTAGATCGTAAAAGGTATATGCCCAGTTGGCAGTTAATCGAATACCCCACAAGCAAACAACTATTAAAAGCACCCACTTAAAGGCAGTCATTTGGACTGTTGTTGCTAAAAGTGGTAAAATTACAATAGGCTGTACACTCCAGTAGGGGTCGTAAACTGATGCGTTATTAAATAGCAAGCTGAAAATAAAGCATAAAACAGTAGCACATACGTCTGCTAAGAAAATTGCAAGGTATAAATTGACTAGTGGTGATAGCAAATAGTAAGCCCACAAGCCTACTAATATTGAAAATAAATATACAAGGCCCACCACTAAAAAGCTAAGCTTTCTTTTTCCTTTTAGCATTTTTATCTCCTTTTTGCCCTAGTTTTTAGATAAACTGCCTCGGCATATTCAAAGTCTGCCTTTGTCATTTCATTTATTGCAAAGCTATATTCCACCTCGGCTTTATTGCCGAAGTTTATAGTAAGAGCACTTTCGTCAACGTAGTAGTCTATGTCTCTTCCCTTGTGGTCGATTGAGCATTCTGTATATCCAGTTTCAAGAAGAGTATCATCATAAAGTCTTATGCTAATACACTCCTTGATTGATTTGATTTCGGTCATATTTACCGTGTTTACAATCAATCCATCAAGAAATATTGAGGTCTTGTCACACTTATCAAAGATTCTTCTTATGTCATTTTGAAGCATTTTTCTCGATGCCTTCAAAAAGTCGTAGTAATCTGCTCCGTCCTCTTGATAATAGTATCCGTAGCCATCACAGTAGTCATATGGAGATTCTCCATCCATATCAACCGATTCTCTGTTGTAGGTGATTTTGATTATTTTGTTTGTTTTAAGCATAATTTCAAGGCTAGGCCAATTTTTCTCGTCTCCCCAATCACAACAGGTGGATTTTACATTTTTTAAATCAAATTCACATTGCCCGTTGTTTAGCTTGATTTTTACGTTTCTTGAGCTTATGCCTGTTATGGTCATATCCGGATCCTTGTCGCTAAGAGTAGGCATCTCCTCTTGCTTAGGCTGTATCTGTGGCTGTGGCTGAGGCTTAGGCTGTGGAGTTGGAATTATTTCCTCTTCCTCTAAATTTGGTGCTTGTCTTTTGCCATAAACCATTAGGTCGATGTATCCATTCACCTGCTTCACTCTATACTCTGTTATGCTAATTTCTTCCATCCAACCATGGACCATTGCATTTCTAATATTAACACAATTTTCAATTCCTGTGCATTCCTCGTGGGTTATAAGCCCATCTCTGTACGCAATTCGCGCCCATCCCTTTGCGTTTTGATTTACTAGATCATAAGCTTTTTTATTTAAAATATCGATTGCGTTTATAAATTGTTCCTTAGGTGTCATCATCTTCTCCTATAATTTCGTGATTTGTGTAGTGCTTTGCAAGTCCTCCCGACGAGGTTTCGCGATAGTCACTTAATAGGTTTTTACCCGTTTCGTACATAACCTTAACTACCATATCAAAGCTAATTTTTCTTGAATCGGTTAAGAAATTTGCAAGAGATAATGCGTTAATTGCACGCATTGCGGCAACTGCATTTCTTTCAATACAAGGAATTTGAACAAGTCCACCGATTGGGTCGCAGGTAAGTCCTAGGTGGTGCTCCATTGCAACCTCAGAGGCATATTCGATTTGACCAAGACCCATTTCAAATAGCTCGGCAAGGGCAGCTGCTGCCATTGAGCAGGCAGAGCCAATCTCGGCTTGACAGCCACACTCTGCACCACTTATAGATGCGTTTTTCTTAATTAGATTTCCTATGATACCACCGGTTGCTAGCGCCTTTAGGATTTTATCATCGCTAAAGCCCTTTTTCTCTTGGTAGTACATTAAAACTGAGGGCAAAACACCACAAGCACCACAGGTAGGTGCAGTTACGATTTTGCCACCCGATGCGTTTTGCTCACTTACCGCAAATGCGTACGAGCACACAAGACGGTTTTCTTGTGTTTGAGCAGATTCGTCAATATGTCTTTGGTTGTAGAGTATTTGCGCACGTCTTTGAGTGTTTAAGCCACCAGGCAAAACACCCTTAGTTGTAAGTCCTTGACGGATTGAGTTTTTCATACATTCCCAAACGTCTGCCAAATAGTGAAAGATTTCCTCGCCCTCAAATTCCTTTACGTATTCCCAAATTCTTATATTCTTATTTGAGCAATACTCGGAAATTTCAGTATAAGAGTTGTGTGGATAAACATCAGGCTCCTCGCTTTTTAAAACACTCTCGTGGTCGAAAATTATGCTTCCACCACCGATGCTATAAACCTGTCGCTTACCAATACATCCCTCCCCCTTGTATGCAAAAACAGTCATTGTATTAGGATGGAAATGACAGGGGGTAACCTTGTCGAAGGTTATTTCACAGGGAAAGGGCAAAAAGGTTTCCTTAATAATTCTGTCGGTGCCGTGTCCCTTTCCTGTAAGGGCCAAGGACCCGTAAAGTGTAACCTTAAATTTATCTGCCTCTGGATATTCTTGCTTAATTCTTTTTACTGCCCTTTCAGGTCCCATTGTGTGAGAGCTTGAGGGGCCTCTGCCGATTTTATATAGCTCACGTAAGGATTGCATTTTTATCCTCCAATATAATTATTCTATTTATATTTTAACATATTTTGGGTGCTTGTCAAGAAAAACTATTTTCCTATTCTTAGTCTTACAGGTGCAGATGTATTAAGGTCCCTTGGTAAATCGGCTATAAGCCAAACACTAGCATACCTTTTGCTTTCACCTAAAAACATACAGGTCTGTGCGTAAGGGGCTTCATAGTTATATTCCATATGATATGGTGGACCATAGCTACCAAAAATCAAAACGTCGCCTTGATATGCCCATTTTTCAGGGGTAGTATCGGTCAATTCGTAGGAGGAGGGTGCTAGGTAAACAAGGCTACACTTATCAATTGTCAAATTGAAATAGGTGCATTTTCGCTCAGAGCGAGCTATGGCATCGCTTATTCTTATATCAAGGGATACGTTACCTATGCTTTGGTACTCTTGTAGGTCGTATATATTTACCCCTTCATTTTGAGCAATTGCAAGAATATTTTCTCTTGCTTCAACCTCTTTTTCAGACACTCCTGCGGGTAAATATACACTTCTTACCTTGGTTTTGCTAGTTAGTCTTTGGAAAAATTTATCCGAGGCTGAGGACAAATCTGTTATTACATAGTTTTCTATTTCAAAATAGCCTAGGTAGGATGCAAGGGCGCTAGCTGTGTTTGCACCTCCTGTTGTTGACGGTGACATATCAATTATTGAAAGCTGATTGCTTTCCTCAAAATATACAAGGTCACGAGTGCTTTCACTATACGCACCTGCGTAAGCGTTTATGCTTCGGTCAACAAAAACTACCACTGTACCGGCTATGATAAAGCAAAGTCCACATAGGATTACACTAACTATCTTTACTCTTAGCTTCTTATTAGTTAGTATAAGCAAAATTAGTCCACCTACGCAAATGACTATTCCTAGAATTTGTATCCAGTTAGACATTGGTACAACTATGCTTTTAAAATTGGCAAAGAAGGACACTAGCTGAATGCTCTTTTCACATAGAAATTCGCACACTCCTCCCACGAAATTGCTTAAATAGGGCACGTTACAGATAGCAAGATAAATTGGACTTATGTAAATTAGCAAATTGAAAATCGGTACAAGAATTATATTGAGTATTGGGGAAAGAATTGCAATTCCGCCTATTTTCACACTCAGGACCGGAATTGTAGCAAGAGTTATTACAATTGTTGTGATTAGGGAAAATACCACGTATCTTAGTGGCTTAAAGGGTAATCGCCTTAAAAATTTTATTGCGTAAATTATTCTTGTTGATAATACACAGCCCATCATTGCAAGGAATGAAAGCTGTAAGGACATCGAGAATATGGAATAGGGTGACACTATGCATATTATTGTTACCGACAAGAAAAGAAGGGTTATTGTGTCGGTCCGTTTGCCAAAGCACCTTAGTATATTGAAAATTATAAGCATTAATGCTGCACGCAAGCAGGACACTAAAAAGCCTGTCATTGCCGTAAAGAAGAAAACACCTACACAGGTCAGGACATATGATATTCTTCTCTTGATACCCACTAGCTTTAAAAGAAAGGTTAATATAGCAGATATAATTGCTAGGTGCATACCACTTAATGCAAGAATGTGGGTAACCCCTAGTCTTGTAAAGTCTCTTTTTACGCTTGGGTCAAGTCCCTTTGTGTTTCCCAAAAGTAAGGCTGACAAAAGTGAGGCAGTTTCCTTGCTTAAGCCCTTGTAAAATCGACCACTGAGTGTCTCGTTTAGGTCCTTTAGCCATAGTAAAGAGTTGTTTGCATTATTGGAAATTAGCCTATGCTTTTCTGCCTCAGCTCGCAAAAATATTCCTCGGTCCTGATAGATTTCAGCCTCGTCAAAGACAAGGGATTTTTCGTCAAGGGAGGATATATAAGCCTCTGCCTCAAAAACATCGCCATATTTAAGGCTTGCAAATTGAATTTCACCAATAGCCTTAGTATTTACTTCTTCTTTGTCTATGGAAATTATATTTATTTCGTATATTCCAAGATAGCTTGATTCATAAAGGACCTCTTCAACTCTTGCCTCGATAATGCCCTCTTTTCCTTGTAGCTCGGTTGCCTTTGATTCATTTGTAGTAAATACAAGAAGGCTTATGCTAAATGCTATGGCTATCAAAAGTGCAAGTGGTGTTATTCTTGCTAATAGATTTTTGTTTTTCTCTCCTCTTTTTACAAGACAGTAAATTGCTATTCCAAGATAAAGCAAAAGCACCGTTGACAGAAAAACAACTCTTAAAACGGTGCTCATATAATATGAAGCAAAAAGACAAATTATAAAGCCTAGACAGCCTAGCGCTAGGTTTCTATATTTAAAAATGCCCATAATTCCTCACAATGTAATTATTCTAGGTAGTTTTCTCTTAACTCCTTTAGGTAATTTTCGTCAATTCCCATACACTCCTCGAGGTATTTTTCAATTCCACCTTTTTCCTCAATTACCTCAAATACAACCTGTATGTACTCAGGAATTACTCCATTTACAAAGGGAATACATTCGACAAGTGGTTCGTCAAGTCCCATTTCTCTTGCCTTGGTAATTGCTCTTTTTGTCGATTCCTCTGTGCTTTTGTTAGTTAGCATATAGTCCTCAATTATGTCCTCATAGGATGCGCCAAGTGCCATTAGGAATAAAACTGTACCTGTGCCTACTCTGTCCTTGCCTGCTGCACAATGGTACAAAAGGGCGCCCTCCTTATTTTCCTTTAGAAGGTCAAAGAAACGACGATAGCCATTTACACTAAACTCATCAGTTACAAGGGGTACGTAAAGCCTTGCAAGCCAATTTCGAACATCTACCCCTAGGGTAGTTACAATATTTATAACCTGCTCCTCAACGGTTTGCTTTTTACCATCTCTTGAAAGTCCTACGGTTAGGCTTTTTAGAATTGGGCACTTTTCGTATTTTACACCCTCTATAATTCGGTCGGGGCTTGATAAAATTTCAGGGTCTGAGCGAAAATCTACAACCACACGTAGGTTATTTTCCATAAGCTGTTTTTCGCCCTCGTCCGTTAGGTAACCAATATGAGATGAGCGAATAACTCTACCCATCTTTAACATCTTGTCGCCACACTTAATTCCACCTAGGTCACGAACATTTTGTGCCTCACTAATATATAATTCCATAAATTCTCCAATAAAAAAGATTATTTTATAAAATTGTATCATAATAGATTGATATTTTCAACACTTTGTGATATTATTTATAGTATAATATAACATAAAGACGCTTTGAAGGGAGTTTTTTTATGGATAGCATCAAAAATACAGCTAATCTTTTGGCTAAAACCTATGAAGAATCATCTATCACTTTGTTTGATAGCACTATGTGCCTACCAGATAAAGCAGAAATCATTTCAATACTTAAGGATATACAATCGCTTTTCTTCCCTGCTTACTTTGCATCTGTTAAAACCGACAATGCAGAGGATTTTGCACAGGAATTGACAAGCACAATTTACTATAAGCTTAAAAAACAGCTTGACCGTGCTATTACCTCAAAATGTAGTAGTGATAAAAGCTCAGGTGAGATACTTGAAAGATTTATTTCTGAGCTTCCCCAGATACACAAGCTTTTAATAAAGGACGTTGAGGCTACCCTAAGTGGTGACCCTGCTGCCTCATCCTGTGAGGAAATTATCTTTTGTTATCCCGGCTTTTATGCTATTTTTGTATACAGGGTGGCACATTTGCTATATCTTGAGGGCATACCCTTTATTCCTAGAATAATGACAGAGCATGCTCACTCAATGACTGGTATTGATATTAACCCTGGTGCAACAATTGGGGAGTACTTCTTTATTGACCACGGTACTGGTATTGTTATTGGTGAAACTACAATAATCGGCAACCACGTAAAGATTTATCAGGGTGTTACTCTCGGTGCCTTGTCACCTAGAAAGGGACAAAGCCTTTCCGGTGTTAAGCGTCATCCTACTGTTTGTGACGACGTTACTATTTACTCAGGTGCATCAATTCTTGGTGGTGAAACTGTAATTGGTAAGGGTGCGGTAATCGGTGGTAATGCATTTATTACCGAAAGCATTGACGACGGTAGCCGTGTTAGTGTTAAAAAGCCTGAGCATATTGTTAAGAATAAAAAGAATAAGGACTAAAAAATGAATTGCAAAATTAAAATAACTACAACCCAAAGCGACTTTAAGGGTATGTCAATCTTTGACTGT
The DNA here is from genome assembly GCA_017399145.1 of Clostridia bacterium. Classification (GTDB taxonomy): domain Bacteria; phylum Bacillota; class Clostridia; order Oscillospirales; family CAG-272; genus RGIG2000. The sequence goes on from JAFQEG010000009.1 coordinate 37,660, forward strand.
GCCGCAAAGGAGCTTATGATGAATGAAACTATATCGGATTCTACCGATGACGAGGTAATTGAAACTACTCTTTTTGGTGAATTTTCCACACAGGATGGCAAATTTTTGCTAAATTATGATGAAGAAAGCGAGTATATGGGCGCAACTCATACAAGGCTAGAATTTTCACTTACTGACCCCAAGCTAATAAGCATTGTTAGAAGCGGTGCAGTTGAATCCTTTATGGTTTTTGAGTACCACAAGAGAAATATTTGCGTTTATAACACAGGCATTATGCCCTTTGATATTTGCATTTTTGCTAAGGATATTGATAATCAGCTACTTGAAAAGGGTTACCTCGAGCTTGATTATATTATTGAAATAAAGGGCGCTTGCGCACAGCATACTGTTATGAAAATGGAAGTGACACGAGTATGACCGAGGCAGAATTTCGTGCCGAATTAAAGGATTTAAAGGGTGGCTATCTATTTATAGGTAGTGAGGATTATCTTAAATATTCCTACTCAAAGGAGGTGCAGAAGGCTATACTTGACGGCTCCTTTGATGAGTTTAACCATCTTGTGCTTTATGCCGAGGAATATACCCCTTATGCCCTTTCCGATGCTATTTCCTCCTTGCCTGTTATGGCAGAAAAAAAGCTAGTGGAATTGCGTGGTGTGAATTTTAATAGCTTTAAAAAGGAGGATTTAACTAAGCTTGAGGGTGTTTTAGATACTCTTAGTGACAATGAGCATACTATTCTTATCATTCGTGCAGATAGTGACTATTTTAATGCTGGTAGACTACCTAAGGCGCCATCTGATTTATACAAGTCACTTACTAAGCACCTTGTGCCTGTTATTCTTGATTTTCCTGCTCCAGCAAGGCTAAAAAGCTGGATTTTGCGACACTTCTCCCAGCATAATGTAAATTTTGATGCAAATCTTTGCGACAAGCTTGTAGAGGTTTGTGGTCACGATATGTGGGCATTGTCTAACGAAATTACTAAGCTATGTGCTTATGCTAACGGCACAGATAAGGCAGAAATAACAGGTGCTGATATTGACAATATCTGTTGTAAAACTACCGAGTATGACGATTTTCAATTGACTAATGCTTTGCTTGAAAGAAATAGGTCTTTAGTCTTTGAAACTCTTTATAGACAAAAATCATCCTTTGAGCCTGCCCCTACAATTCTTGCATCTGTTATGCGTATGTACACTGAGCTTTTCTTGGTGCAAAGACTTTATTCTCAGGGTCAGGGCAAGGCGCAAATTGCCTCTGCTACTGGCATACACGAGTTTAAGGTTGGAATGTATTTAAGGGCTATAAATGGAGTTAATCCTAAAAAATTTGCTCGTGCCGTTGAGCTTTGTGCCGAGGCAGACGTTAAGTATAAATCTGCGTCAAATACCTCTGCATATTTAGTACTTGAAAGGCTAATAAGTGCACTCTGTGTCTTGTTTTGTTAATGTCGTATGAGAATTAAATATCCAATAATAGTCGAGGGAAAATACGATAAAATCAAGCTTGAATCTCTTTTCGAGGCTACTATTATTACAACAGGTGGCTTTGAGATTTTCACTAGCCACGAAAAGGAGCTTTTGATTAAAAGACTAGCTACTAAGTCCCCTATTATTCTTCTAACCGACTCTGACGGTGGTGGGCATCTTATTCGCTCACATATAAAGACTATTTTGCCACCCGACAAAATAATCAATCTTTACGTGCCAAGAGTCGAGGGCAAGGAAAAAAGAAAAAGCCAACCGTCTAAGGAAGGCGTTTTGGGCGTCGAGGGTATTGATAAGAATACACTTATCTCTCTCTTAAAGCCATTTACAACTGACGAGGAATTTGTGCCTAAGGGTAATATTACTAAGGTGGATTTCTTTAAATACGGCCTTAGCGGTGGTGCAAATAGCTCACAAAAAAGAGCAAAGCTACTTTCCCGCCTTAACCTACCAACAAATATGAGCGCAAACGCAATGCTTAGCGCAATCAATATCCTTTATTCAAAGGAAGGAATTGAAAAAATTTTAAATAATATGTAAAAAAGGTGTCCGTTAGGGACACCTTTTCGTTTACTAAATTGAAAAGCAAATTGGATGTTAGAAGCGAATTTTTCAAGGCGTACCGCAGATTGCAGACGAAGTCGTACCTTTTGTACGTCGAGGTTGCAATCGAGGAACAACACAGAAAAATGAAGCTTATCACATTCAATTTTATTGAGCTGCATCAACGATTACGGAAAAATCCTTCGCCTTTAGTGAAGCACCACCGATAAGACCACCGTCAACGTTTTCCTTTGCGAGAAGCTCGGCTGCGTTTCCTGCGTTCATTGAGCCACCGTATTGAATAATAACCTCATCAGCTGCCTTGTCGCCATAGAGAGCCTTAATTGTGTTTCTAATAACACCACAGGTTTCATCTGCTTGCTCTGGTGTAGCTGTAAGACCCGTACCGATTGCCCATACTGGCTCGTATGCGATGATTACGTTCTTTAGTTGCTCTGCGCTTATATCCTTAAGAGCAAGCTTTGTTTGCATTGAAACAACCTCGTCTGTGATTCCGTTAAGTCTTTCCTCCTTAACCTCACCAAGACAAAGAATAACTGTAAGACCAGCCTCAAGTGCTGCCTTTGTTCTTAGGTTAACTGTTTCGTCGGTTTCACCGAAGTATTGTCTTCTTTCGCTATGACCGATAATTACGTATTGAACACCACATTCAACAAGCATCTCTGCTGAGATTTCGCCTGTGTAAGCGCCCTTTTGTGCAAAGTGAACGTTTTCTGCACCAATCTTAATGTTTGAGCCCTTTGCTGCCTCTTGTGCTGCGTAGATGTCAACAAATGGAACACAGAAAATAACGTCGCAATTGTCCTTACCAGCAACTAGTGGCTTTGTTTCCTCAATAAGAGCCTTTGCTTGGCTTGGTGTCATATTCATTTTCCAGTTTCCTGCAATAACTTTTCTTCTCATTTTCTTTATTCTCCGTTTTAAATATTTGTTATAAAGTATGCAGGCTTGGTAACCTGCATACGTTTTTATTTTCAATTACTTGTCTTGTAGGCAAGCGATACCAGGAAGCTCAAGGCCCTCAAGGAATTCAAGAGAAGCTCCACCACCTGTTGAAATGTGTGTCATCTTATCAGCAAAGCCAAGCTTTTCAACTGCTGCTGCAGAGTCACCACCACCGATGATTGAGATAGCGCCACTTTCAGCAACTGCGTTAGCAACTGCCTCAGTACCGGAAGCAAAGTTCTTCCACTCGGAAACGCCCATAGGACCATTCCATACTACTGTGCCTGCGCCCTTAATTGCGTTAGCGAAGAGCTCTTGTGTCTTAGGACCGATATCAAGACCCATCCAACCGTCTGGAATTTCGTTAGAGTTGCAGAACTTAGATTCTGTATTCTCGTCGTATTCAAGACCTAGCTTGTTATCAACTGGGATTAGGAAGTTTACGCCCTTAGCCTTAGCCTTTTCCATCATTTCCTTAGCAAGCTCAACCTTGTCGTCCTCGCAAAGTGAGGTACCAACGCTGTAGCCAAGTGCCTTGAAGAATGTGTAAGCCATACCACCACCGATGATAAGTGTGTCAACCTTTTCGATAAGATTGTTAATAACACCAATCTTGTCAGAAACCTTAGCACCACCAAGGATAGCTACGAATGGACGAGCTGGGTCAGCCAAAGCCTTACCCATAACACCGATTTCCTTTTGAATGAGGTAACCACAAACAGCTGGTAGGTATTCAGCAACACCTGCAGTTGTTGCGTGTGCACGGTGAGCAGTACCGAATGCATCGTTTACATAGATATCTGCGTAGGAAGCAAGCTCCTTTGCAAATTCAAGATTGTTCTTTGTTTCTCTTGCATCGAAACGAACGTTTTCGAGAAGTACAGCCTTGCCACCCTCAAGGTTAGCAACCTTAGCCTTTGCATCCTCACCAACGATGTCCTCTGCAAATGTAACTGTGCCTTCGCCAAGTAGCTCATTAAGTCTTACAGCAACTGGCTTAAGTGTGAGGGTCTTCTTGTCGTCAAGAGCCTTAACGAGAAGCTTCTTTGTAGCCTCTTCTCTCTCGTTTTCTGGAAGTGCCTCAACCTTTTTCTTTTCCTTCTTTGTAAGTCCAAAGCCCTCTGTCAAGATGCTGTGTGGCTTACCCATGTGAGAGCAAAGTACAACCTTTGCGCCCTTGTCAAGTAGGTACTTGATTGTTGGAAGTGCGCCGATAATTCTCTTATCGCTTGTGATAACGCCGTCCTTCATAGGTACGTTGAAGTCACATCTTACGAGAACTCTCTTGCCTTCTACGTTTACGTCTTCGATTGTTTTCTTGTTGTAGGTCATTTTTATTTTCTCCTATCTTTTATTTTCGCGTATAATATAACACATTTTATTTGATTTTGCAATAGTTTTATACAATTTTCTTACATAACATATCTAAAAATATAATATGCTAACAAAATTACGCCTAAGATTATACGATACCAGCCGAATGCTTCAAAGCTATGCTTCTTGACAAAATCCATTAAAAATTTAATAATTGCCAAGGAAACAAGGAATGCAACTAGAGTGCCGACTAGCAAAATTAAAAGCTCATAGCTATTTGGAATACCACTTTTGTAAAGGTATTTAGCGCCCTTATAAAGAGATGCACCTACCATTACAGGTATTGCCATAAAGAATGAAAACTCGGCAGCGGCAGGTCTTGATACCTTTATTATTGACGCACCTAAAATGGTGGACCCTGACCTTGATGTGCCAGGAATTAAGGAAAGGGCTTGGAAAAAGCCAATTTTTAGTGCAGTTTTTGTGTCAATATCGTAAACGGTTTCGTAAACCATTGTGCGATTTTTGTTTACTCTTTCGATTACTATAAACAAAATACCATAGACCAAAAGTGCAATTGATACAACTATGAAGTTGTGGAATTTTTCTTCAAACCAATCGTCAAGCAAAAGACCGATTGCACCTGCTGGAATTATGCCAATTATAACTCTTTTCCAAAGAGTCCAGGTTTTTGTTTTCATTAGGTGAGTTTTCGTTTTCGAAAAGGGATTAAGCTTGTTAAAAAACAAAACTATAACAGCCAAAATCGCACCTAGCTGGACCACAACGTTGAACATTTCTTCAAAGTTAGGGTTAGTCTTAAACACGTCAAGATTAACAAATTCTTGTGCTAAAATCAAGTGACCTGTGCTTGAAACGGGAAGCCATTCAGTAACTCCCTCAATAATTCCCATTAGCGCAGACTTTAAGATTTCAACAAGTAAAAATAATAAATCCATTGATTTTCTCCATAATTATCTTTCAGATGAGCGAATTATGTCGCCTGCCTTTACCTCATATGGCACCTTCATTTTAAATACCATAGATGGGTGAGGCGCAGAGGGGATTTCGTCCCCGTTTGGTAAATAAAGTCCATCTACCTCGAATTTTCTTCCTGTCATGCCTGGGGTGATAATTTCGCACACGTCCCCCTTAGAAAGCTTGTTTCTTTGGGTGAAATAGTAGTACTCACCATCGCTCTCGCCAGTGGCAACGCAAAGATAAGCCTTTTCACGCAAATAGCCATTTTGGGTAACGGTTTGTGGATTTGACATAGGATTATCGTAATAAAAGCCTGTTGCGTATTCTCTGTGGCTTACGCTTTCAAGCTCACGCAACCATAATGGGTTATAACGATACTCCTGTGGGTTTTTTAGATACTCATTCATTGCAATTTTGTAGGTGTTTGCACAAATTGCAGTGTAATAAGCGCTCTTCATTCTGCCCTCGATTTTAAAGCTATCAATGCCACTTTCCATAAGGTCGGGAATATGCTCAATCATACACATATCCTTAGAGGACATAACGAAGGACCCTTCCTTGTATTCCTCGAGGTTTAGATTGTAATCAAGCCTTTTTTCCTCGGCAAAGGAAAGAGGATTTGCGTTTGTATAATTCCATCTACATGGCTGTGCACAAGCACCACGGTTTGCATCTCTGCCTGTATAGTAGTTGGATAGCAAGCATCTGCCACTATATGAAATACACATTGAGCCGTGAATAAAGCATTCAATTTCCAAGGATTTTGGGGTGTTTTTACGAATTTCCTTGATTTCATCAAGGGATAATTCTCTTGCCAAAACAACACGCTTAGCGCCAAGCTTATGATAAGCATTAGCCGTATGAGAGGAAACGATGCTTGCTTGTGTGGAAATATGGATTTCCATATTAGGTGTAATTTCCTTTACAAGCTGTAAAACACCAAGGTCGACTACAATTAAGGCATCAACACCGATTTGGCCGTATCTTTTTAGGTATTTTTTAAGTCTTTCGTACTCAAGTGACCTTGGCATAGTGTTTACTGTTACGTAAAGCTTAACACCATGGGAATGTGCGTATTTTACCGCTTCCTCAAGCTCATCAAGAGTAAAGTTATCGGCAGCTGCCCTCATTCCAAAGGAATCAGAGGCGAGATAAACCGCATCTGCACCATATAGAATGGCTGCTTTCATTTTTTCAAAATTGCCCGCAGGACAAAGTAATTCCTTCATTTATTATATTCCTTTATTTATATTGCAATCTCTTTTTATTTTAACATACATTATTATTTATGTCAATAAATGGAATAAAATTCAAAAAGGCAAGGAAAAATCCTTGCCTCGATTGTTTGATTTAAATATAGCTTATTTAAACATTCCTTCTATTTTTGCAACCGTGTATCCACTAGAAATGGTAACTATTACCATTGCCATATAGCCACCGATGTTGCGTAGATAATATACCTGTGTCATGCTGACGCCGGACACCCTGTTAGTGCAAACGCATTTTGTAAATTCAGTGTTGCCGAGCTTTACAGTTTCAATCTCATCGGTAAACGTAACATTCATAGATGACACGTTAGAAAGCTGATTTTTGAGAGCTTCTATGTACTGCTTCTCTGTCATATTGGTCCAAGATGTCTTTCTGAGATTTTCGTATCCCACGCTAATATTTGTTCTCGTAATAGAATCAACCACCATCATATCGTATAGTACAGAGTTGTTTTCAAGAGCATTTTGGAATTTATCGTCTAAAAGATTGTCTACAGCAAAATTCATAGCATCAGCTATTTCCTCGTCGGTGTAATATACCCATGAAGAAGGCTTCGTGAATTCAAAATCCAACACCTCGTTTTTGTAAACGGAGCCGTCAATTGTTCCTCTTGAAATCTCGACACGGGGAGCGTTACAGCCGACAAATACCGAAAGCATGATAAGTGCAAGTGCTAAAGCCAAAATTTTTTTCATAGCTCAGTCCTCCTGATTTTTAACCTTAATTAAAGCATACACCAATTTTTGTTTATTGTCAATGAAATTTTTCTAAGTCTTTCGGAAAAATTCCGGCTGCAATAAAACCGCCTTTCCGAATTTATTATATCACACTTTGGTAAATAAATCAAGGCAAAGCCTTGTATATCATCAAAACGCAGTTTTGTATATCATCATTGCGAAAGCGGATACAGCCTACGGCTGATGATATGCTCAATTTGACGAGATAGGCTCGTCAAATCGGATGAGATACACGCTAAAGCGTGATGATATGCCATTGATTTCGCAATGGATAAACAAAAAAGGAACTTTTGGTAGACAAAAGTTCCTTTTTTGTTGGAGGTGACGATCGGATTTGAACCGATGGATAACGGTGTTGCAGACCGGGGCCTTACCACTTGGCTACGTCACCACACTAGAATTATATGCCGAGCATGTTGCTTTTGTTAAAAAACAACATCCCTTGTGAGGATGTTGCTTAACTGGAGCGGATTACGGGGCTCGAACCCGCCACCTCAACCTTGGCAAGGTTGCGCTCTACCAAATGAGCTAAATCCGCATTTATTATGGTGCCTCCGGTCGGAATTGAACCAACGACACGGGGATTTTCAGTCCCCTGCTCTACCAACTGA
>JAFQEG010000003.1 GCA_017399145.1 Clostridia bacterium
AAAAATCTCATCAACCTGAGCTTCTGCATTCTTAACGATTTCATACTTAGACTCTGGAATTGTCATATCTGCAACAGATATTGACAAGGAAGCCTGTGTTGAGTACTTGTAGCCCATTTCTTTAATATGATCAAGTACCTCTGCAGCCTTTGTAAATCCGTGAATCTTGATTGTACGGTCAACTATTTGTGAAAGTTGTTTACTTCCTGTTGTAAAGTTGATTTCGAGTCCAAATGGGTCCTTTTCTCTATCTACATAACCAAGGTCCTGTGGAATATATTCGTTGAATATAAGCTTACCAAGAGTTGTATCAATAATCTTTGTCTTCTTTTCGCCATTGATAATCTTCTCAACTCTAACCTTAATTGGTGCGTGAATTTCAAGGTCCTTATTTGCATATGCCATCATAGCCTCGTCGAAGTTACGATATGCACTACCAGCGCCCTTTTCTCCGTCCTTATCAAGTGTGAGGTAATATGAACCAAGAACCATATCCTATGAAGGTACAGCTATAGCTTTACCATCAACTGGCTTTAGAAGGTTGTTAGCAGAAAGCATAAGGAATCTAGCCTCTGCTTGTGCCTCGTTTGACAAAGGAACGTGAACTGGCATTTGGTCGCCGTCGAAGTCAGCATTGAATGCCTTACATACAAGTGGGTGAAGTCTAATCGCTCTACCCTCAACTAGTACAGGCTCGAATGCTTGAATTGACAAACGGTGAAGTGTTGGCGCACGGTTTAAGAGTACTGGATGCTCTTTAATAACATTTTCAAGTGCGTCCCAAACCTCGTCAACTGCCTTTTCAACATTTCTCTTAGCTTCCTTGATATTAAGTGCCTTACCTGTTTCAACAAGACGCTTAATAACGAATGGCTTGAACAATTCAAGCGCCATTTCCTTAGGAAGACCACATTGATAAATCTTTAGATTAGGACCAACAACGATAACGGAACGACCAGAATAGTCAACACGCTTACCAAGAAGGTTTTGTCTAAAGCGTCCCTGCTTACCTCTTAGCATCTCAGAAAGAGACTTGAGTGCCCTTGAGCTAGCACCGGTGATTGGCTTACCTCTCTTACCATTATCAATCAATGCGTCAACTGCTTCTTGAAGCATTCTCTTTTCATTTCTTGTAATGATAGCAGGTGAATCAATTTCAATGTATTTCTTAAGACGGTTATTTCTGTTAATAACCTTTCTATAAAGCTCGTTTAAGTCGGAGGCTGCGTATCTGCCACCATCAAGCTGTACCATTGGACGAATGTCAGGTGGTAGTACAGGAAGCACGTCGAGAATCATCCATTCTGGCTTATTTCCTGACTTTCTAAATGCTTCAACAATTTCAAGTCTCTTAATAATACGAACCTTTTTTTGTCCAGAGGACTTAAGAAGCTCCTCTTTCAACTCCTTTGAGAGTGCTTCTACATCTATTTCTTGTAAAAGCTTCTTAATAGCCTCAGCACCCATTTCTGCTTCGAATCTATCACCATACTTTTCGTAGTAAGTAAGGTATTCGCTCTCGCTTAGAAGCTGACCCTTTATAAGTGGTGTTTCACCTGGGTCAACAACTATTCTCTTTGAGAAATAAAGAACACTGTCCAAAGCCTTTGGAGTGAGCTCAAGCATAAGACCCATTCTTGATGGTATAGCCTTGAAGTACCAAATGTGTGACACGGGGCAAGCAAGCTTGATGTGACCCATTCTCTCACGACGTACCTTTTTTGTGGTAATTTCAACACCACAATTCTCGCATCTATGACCCTTATGGCGTGAGCGCTTGTACTTTCCACAGCTACACTCCCAGTCCTTTGTTGGACCAAAGATCTTTTCGCAGAAAAGACCATCCTTTTCCGGTTTTTGAGTACGGTAGTTGATGGTCTCAGGCTTTGTTACCTCGCCTGAGGACCAACTAAGGATTTTTTCTGGAGATGCAAGACCTATTTTTATAGAATCAAATGTATGTTCCATCAGCATTTTCCTTCTTTTAATATTTTTAAGTTAGATTTAGTCATCAAAATCATCGTAGTTTTGATCTTCTGAGTATGCATCACTATCGTCGATATCGTCGAGTCCGTTATCAAAATCATCGTCCTCGTCATCGAGCTCTATATTTCCAATGTCATCGTCACCATCATCGTCGCTTGGAATTGGTGGTGCAAACTTAACAGGAACAACCTCTTCATCGCAAAGGTTAGAAAGCTCAACCTCTTTGCCGTCCTTGTCATATACAGTGATATCAAGTGCAAGAGCTTGAAGCTCCTTAACAAGTACCTTAAATGACTCAGGAACACCTGGAGTTGGAATATTCTGTCCCTTTACAATTGCCTCATAAGCCTTTGTTCTACCGAGTATATCGTCACTCTTAACAGTCAAGATTTCTTGTAGAGTATAAGCGGCACCATAAGCCTCAAGTGCCCATACTTCCATTTCACCGAAACGCTGACCACCAAATTGTGCCTTACCACCAAGTGGTTGTTGTGTTACAAGTGAGTACTTACCGATTGAACGTGCGTGAATCTTATCGTCAACAAGGTGGTGGAGCTTTAAGTAGTACATAATACCTACTGTTACAGGGTTGTCAAATGCCTCGCCTGTACGTCCATCATAAAGGATTTGCTTACCATCGCACACCTTAAGCTTGCCTTCGTCAAGAAGCTTCTTAAGTGCCTCAGGATTTTCCTTTGTTTCCTTATCTAGCTTTTGGATGTCCTTCTTACCGTCTTCTCTAACTACCTCTTCGAAAAGCTCCTTACCATCTGTGTTTTCATTTGGTAATACGTCTCTCCAAAGTCCTGCCATCTTCAAGCACTCGAAAATATCCTTTTCCTTTGCGCCGTCAAATACAGGTGTCATAATCTTCCAGCCAAGCTTCTTAGCTGCGATGCCGAGGTGAACCTCAAGCACCTGACCGATATTCATACGAGAAGGTACGCCGAGTGGGTTAAGAACGATATCAAGTGGTGTACCATCTGCCAAGAAAGGCATATCCTCTGGTGGGAGAATTCTTGATACAACACCCTTGTTACCATGACGACCAGCCATTTTGTCACCAACAGAGATTTTTCTCTTTTGTGCAACATAAACCTTAACAAGCTTATGCACACCAGGTGCTAGCTCGTCACCATTTTCACGAGAGAATACCTTAACGTCAACAACTATACCATTGTCGCCGTTCTTTACACGCAATGATGTATCTCTTACGTCTCTCGCTCTTTCAGCGAAGATTGCACGAAGTAGTCTATCCTCGGCTGTAAGCTCTGTTTCACCCTTAGGTGTAACCTTACCTACAAGGATATCGGAAGCCTTAACCTCAGTACCGATTCTAACGATACCATTTTCGTCAAGATTCTTAAGTGCATCCTCACCAACGTTATGAATGTCACGAGTAATTTCCTCAGGACCAAGCTTTGTATCTCTTGCTTCAATTGTTCTTTCTTCAATATGGATTGAAGTATAAACGTCGTTGCGTACAAGATTTTCGTTAAGCAATACAGCGTCCTCGTAGTTGTAACCCTCCCAAGTCATAAAGCCGATTAAGGCATTCTTACCTAGAGAGATTTCACCGTTAGAGGTTGCTGGACCATCAGCGATAACCTGACCCTTTTCAACTCTTTCACCAACTACTACTATTGGTGATTGGTTAATACAGGTTTCTTGGTTAGAGCGCTTAAATTTAACTAACTCGTAAGTATCCTTTAGTCCTCTGTCGTTTTTGATTACAATATTTAGTGCGTCTACCTTTTCAACAACACCTGCCTCTTTTGCAAGCACAACAACACCTGAGTCTACGGCTGCCTTGTACTCCATACCTGTACCTACGATTGGTGAATCAGTTGTAAGTAGTGGCACAGCTTGCTTCTGCATGTTTGAACCCATGAGTGCACGGGCATTGTCGTCGTTTTCGATAAATGGAATCATTGCTGTAGCAACTGATACAACCATTTTAGGTGAAACGTCCATATAATTTACTCTTGAAGAATCAGTTTCAAGAATTTCATTTCTTTCACGAACGATAATTTTGCTCTTTACAAAGCGCTTGTTTTCATCAAGCTCCTCGTATGCTTGAGCAATTACATTACCATCCTCTTCCTCGGCTGTTAAGTAAACAACCTCGTCAGTTACTACACCATCGACAACCTTACGATAAGGTGCCTTAATAAAGCCATACTTATCGATAATCGCATATGTTGAAAGTGATGAAATAAGACCGATGTTTGGTCCTTCTGGTGTTTCTACAGGACACATTCTACCATAGTGTGTATGGTGAACGTCACGAACCTCGAAGGATGCTCTATCTCTTGACAAACCGCCAGGACCGAGAGCTGAAATACGGCGCTTATGTGTTAACTCTGCAAGTGGGTTATTTTGGTCCATAAACTGTGATAGAGGTGATGAACCGAAGAATTCTCTTATTGCAGACGTGATTGGTTTAGTGTTTACAATTGTCTTTGGAGAAAGCTCCTCAACGTCTTGTGTATTCATTCTATCATGGATAATCTTATCCATACGGGTCATACCGATACGGAGTTGGTTTTGAAGCAATTCACCAACGCAACGTAGACGACGGTTTCCTAAGTGGTCAATATCGTCCTTTTTACCGATGTTATATTCAAGACCAATAAGATAACCTATTGATGCAAGAATATCTTCTCTTGTAATATGCTTTGGACAAAGCTTTTCAACATTTAGCTTAATCTTTTCAATGATAGCTTCTCTGTCTCCAGCACACTCGTCAACGATTTCTCTCAAGGTTTCAAAGTGAAGCTTTTCGCTAACACCAAAGTCCTCAAGACCTTCTCTCCAGCCTTCCCATAATAGATACTTAGGGTCAACTGTACCATTGCCGAATACCTTAATCTCAACAGGTGTACCAGTTTCTCTATCAAGTGTATTTACATATACCTCGTTAACACAGTTAGATTCAATCAAATCGATATCATCCTTGTTGATAACCTTTCCTACCTCGCATAGAATCTCACCAGTCAAATTACTGATAACTGGACGAGATACAGTTAAGCCAAGAATACGCTTGGAAATTGCAAGCTTCTCATCAAACTTGTATCGACCAACATTGTAGATATCGTACTTTTTACCATTGAAGAATGAGTTATGAATAAGCTGTCTTGCACTTTCTGCAAGTGGTGGGTCACCTGGACGAAGTCTCTTGTAAATGCCCTTAAGTGCCTCTTCTTGAATAGAAGTACCACTATCTACGGCAATTCTTTCACTATCATCCTTAGCAAGTGTAGGATTCATAAACTTTTCGCCGAACATATCCTTAATGTCCTCTTCAGTTTCAACTCCGAGAGCACGAATAAGCATTGTTACAGGAAGCTTTCTACTCTTGTCAATCTTTACGTAGAAGGCATTAGATGAATCTGTTTCATACTCAAGCCATGCTCCACGATAAGGAATAACGGTAGCGGTATAAACGTGAGAACCTACCTTGTCAATAGAATAATCATAGTACATTCCAGGTGAACGCATAATTTGTGATACAATTACACGCTCTTTTCCGTGTATAACGAAGGTTCCGTTTTCAGTCATTAACGGGAATTCGCCCATAAACACGTTGTGTTCCTTCACCTCACCAGTTACAGTGTTAGAAAGACGTACATTCACGTAAAGAGGTGCTGAATAGTCAACTCCCCTAATTTTGCTCTCTTCTACAGAGTACTTAGGTTGGTTTACGTCGAGAGTATGAGAAACAAACTCTACGCAAAGCTCACCTGAGCTACTAACAATAGGAGAAACATCGCGAAGCACCTCAGAGATTCCCTTGTCAAGGAACCATTGATATGATTCTTTCTGCACAGCGATTAGGTTTGGCATTTCACACAATTCGTTGATTTTGGAGAAATTCTTTCTCGTGATTTTGCCAAGTTTTTGTTCTTTAACCATTTTTCACTCCAACTTCCCTTTTATATTATAATATAAAAGTATAATTTAGAAAATATTTGTGCGGAGGAAATTATAACACGCAAGCAAATATTTGTCAATACTTTTTTTGTATTTTTTTCCAAAAAGCTAATTTGGATGATTATATTTACAATTTTTTCACAAACATTTTACTTTTCGTTCAAATGTAACTTTTTTATGAACAATATTTTTCTGTAATTCTTTGCTCTAAATTCGCAGTGAGTCATTTAGGTTATTTGCTTCAAATTTAACCATTTAAAAATATTTATATTTTTTTCAAAAAGCTATTGATTTTTCAAAAATAGTGTGATATTATATATAAACGTACGAACAGGCTATATCTGTAGCACCCTCTCAGGCAACGGATAGTGCATCTGTCGGATTATAATATTAAAGGAGGACACCAAAGTGCCTAATATCAAATCTGCGAAGAAGCGTGTTAAGGTTATCGCAACAAAAACACTTCGTAACAAGATGCTCAAATCTCAGTTGAATACAGCTATTAAGAAGTTTAAGCTTGCTGTTGAAAGCGGAGACAAGGAAGCTGCTCAAGTTGCTTATGTAGCTGCTGTAAAGAGAGTTGACAAGGCTGTTAGCCAAGGTATTCTTCACAAGAATAACGCAGCTCACAAGAAGAGTCAGTTCACACTTATGTATAATAAGATGGCATAAGCCCTTTATGAGTCTTGTTAACCCACAAGACTCATTTTTATTATTCTCTATTGACTTTTTAGCATTTTTAGGTTAAAATTAATACATCTAAGAATAAGGAGCTAATAATATGAATGAAGCAATTTACACTTCTCTTTCACGAAGTGATTATGTAGTATACGCAAATCGAATAGTTTTGGGAAATATTGTTATTCCTCGTTCTGCTATCACTAAAATGGTATGGGTTGAACCAGACAAGAGTTTTCCTGGTATGCTACAAATTTTCGTAGGCGCGCTCGACCCTATATCAATTCAAGTGCTTTATGACCTTAAGCAAGACTTTACTGATTTTAAGAATGCAATCGAATCGATTCTTTTATAATCAACCAAGGACAAGTGTGTATATCTTGTCCTTTTTTTATTTGATAAAAAAAAGAAGCAGACAAAATTGTCCGCTTCTCTATTTATCATTGATTAGTCGTCAATGTAAGGCATAAGAGCCATAAAACGTGCACGCTTAATAGCCTTTGTAAGCTCACCTTGGTGATGTGCACATGTGCCAGTGATTCTTCTTGGAAGAATCTTTGCACGCTCTGTAACATACTTTCTCAAACGATTAGTATCTTTATAATCAATATGACCAATCTTATCAGCACAGAAAGCACAAACCTTCTTCTTCTTGCGCATCATTTGACGTGCAGGACGTGCTGAACCAACTTGTTCCTTCTCAACGTTGTTATCCATCGTGTTTTACTCCTTATAAATTTTGTTTCGATAAATTCTAGTTCAATTAGAATGGTAGATCGTCGTCACCAGATACTTCTTCAAACTTTGGTGCAGATGGTGGTGTCTGGAATGCTGGCTCTTCATAGCTACCAACAACAGGCGCATCAGTCTTTGCATCAACGAAGTAAGCTTCTTCTGCAACAACCTCTGTAGCATAACGCTTATTATTTTGCTGATCGTTCCAGGTTCTTGTTTGGATAGAGCCAGAAATACAAATGGAGCTACCCTTCTTGAAATACTTGCAAATGAAATCAGCAGTTTGTCTCCAAGCTACACAGTTAATAAAATCTGTTTGAGCATCCTTGCCTCTACGATTTACTGCAACTGAAAAGCTTGTAACAGCAACACCTTGTGGAGTTGTCTTAAGTTCGGGGTCAGCAGTTAATCTACCACCCAAAATTACCTTGTTTAGATTAAAATTTGCCATTGTGTTTTCCCCTTTCCTTTAGCTTATGCTTCTTTTTTTGTCTTCTTGTCTTCGATCTTACGAATTACAATAAAACGAAGAATGTTTTCGTTAATCTTCATAAGACGCTCAAGCTCGCTTGGGAACTCGCCTTCGCTCTTAAAGTTAACAAGAACATAGTAACCCTCGCTCTTATCATTGATAAGATATGCAAGCTTACGCTTACCCCACTCATCAACAGACTCGACGGTTCCGTTTTCTGCAATTAATGCAGTGAACTTCTCTACAGTTGCCTTAACATCTTCCTCAGAAAGAGTTGCGTCAACTACGAACAAAGTTTCATAAGAGTTCATAACCTTTTCCATCTTTTTTACCTCCTTTGGACTTAGCGACCATCAGTTACAAATTTCTGACAGTAGGAGCGAGTAAAAAATACTCGTTCTGTGGTATTGTATCATATAATTATTTTGTTGTCAAGTTTTTTTTATTTTTTTATTGAATTAGTTTTGTTTATATGTTAAAATTAGTTATCTTAAATTAGAGGTAGATTATGAAACACGTTGATATATATACAGACGGCTCCTGCCGTTCAAATCCTGGCCCTGGTGGTTGGGGTGCCGTGCTTGTTTACAAGGGCATAGAAAGAGAGCTTTGTGGTGGCGAGGCAGAAACTACAAATAATCGTATGGAATTAACTGCCGTAATTAAGGCGTTACAGGCTTTAAAGGAAGAGTGTGAGATTACCCTTACCTCTGACTCTCGTTATGTGCTTGATGCATTAACAAACGGTTGGGCTATTGGATGGCAGAAAAACGGTTGGAAAAAGGCTGACAAGTCCCCTGCCCTTAATCCTGATTTGTGGGAAATATTATTAAATGAAATTAAAAAACACAAAATCACTTACGTTTGGGTTAAGGGTCATGCCGGTCATCCCTATAACGAAAGATGCGATGCAATGGCACAGACCGAGTCGGGAAAATTTATAAATCAATAATTTTCTTTATCAAATTTTCATCCTAAAAAACGTATGTTTATATTACATTAATATAATAAATGAAGAGTTTTGTTTTTAAAAGTGGGGTTTTCTCCACTTTTTTACATTAAAAAAACGGAAAAGCGACGCTTTTCCGTTTTTTTTGCTTATTATTTCTTACCAGCAACAATCTCGTTAAAGAGTGGCTCAAGCTTTGAGTCAGGAACTTGCTTGTTGTCAACTAGGTACTTAACCACCTCGTAAACACTTACCTTTTCATTGTTGTTTGCGTCATAGTCTGAAAGATCCATTTCACAATCAACATATTCGATACCAAGGAAGTTCATAAGTCTTACGTAAGTCTTAACCTCATACTCATCGTATACAGAGTATGGATTCAATACAACTGAAACCTCGCCAGTCTCAGCATCGTATTTTCCTTCGCTATACTTACCATAGGATTCAACTGTCTTAGTAACACCTTCAGCATTTGTTACTTCAGAAATCACTCTTATGTCACACTCGTATCCGAGTACATCAAAGTACTCAAGATTGAGTCTATATGTGAGTCTTAGACCTATATAATCTGTAACTCTAATTGAGCAACCCTCAAATGTGATTAATTCTTCTTCAATTGTCTTTTTTTCAATTGCTTCAAACTTGGTTGTGCCAACTGCTGGGTCAACACATGCACAGCCTGTGCATTCCCAAGAATTTTCACCCTCTGAGGTAAATGTAGATGGGTACTTTTCAACCCAGTCATAATTGTGTGCGCCTGTTGCAGGGATTGGTTCTTGTGAGCCTACCTTACCACAGCCTGGGCAAACAATTTGCTTAATTCCCATAAAGCCACAAAGAGCATCCATAAATGTTACTTCTTGTGTAAATTCGTGAACATATGTTGGTGGAACCTTAATTTCTTCAATAGCAAAGCTACAAGCTGTACATGTACTCTTCGCCGTACCATAGGTTGAGCATGTAGGTGGCTCAATTATTTCAAGGGTACCTGGTGTGTGTCCCCACTCGTCGTGTGGAAGAGTTACAGGTGTTTCAAGATCACATACAGGACAAATTGAAACTGTTTTTCCATCAGTTGTACATGTAGCTGGTGTGTATCTAGCATCAGCTGCTTCTGGTAAATAGTAGTTTTCTTCAATTACTTCACAAGCGTGAACTGTCAAATGAATGTCGTGAATTTTTGCAGCATTACCATTAGGCCACTTTGCATGGTTTACAGAAATAACAATCCTATTTACCTTTGAACCATATTTAAGAGCTGCGGACATATCGCTAACCTTTGGATTTGATAAATCAAAGGCTTGGAAGTTATCCGTACCGGATGATGCATTTAATTGGTCATCATAATAGAAGAATACATCAAATCTTGCCCAGTTGGAAGTTGCTGAAATATCGCCGTGAGTAATGTAGTAGGTTCTATCAAGAATGATTTCAACAGTAGAGCCAGGAGGCGCATACCATCGAGTGTCATTATTGTCATCGAACATTTTCCAAACATCCTCTTCAGCCAATAGCTTTTCACCTTCGGTTGTGATGTCAGGCTTATATAGATCACTTTCTGTGTTGTATTTAACTGTAACAGAATCGCAAGCTTCCTTAATATTGAAGGCTTCTGTGTTAGTTGAATACTTTAAAGCGCCAATTTTTACATCTCTTGTATTACCACATGCTCTACAAGTTAATCTCTCTAAGCCCTCAACACCAACCTTTGCAGGAGTTATAACCTCTCCGTCATCCCAGTCGTGTCCTGTTGCTTGCTTAGGGTCTGCCGTATAGGATAATGTACAACCATCGTCCAAGCATTCATATTTTGTGTAACCACCATCGGTACATGTTGGAGGAACTACTGTACCGGTGTTCCAGTTGTGTCCTGTTGCAGGAATATCAAATTCGCCTGTTGAACCACAAAGTGCGCAAGTCTTTGTAAGTATACCATTCGCCTCATTTGTTGCCTCGTTACCCTCAAGGATAACTCCGTCGTCCCATTGGTGGAAGCCAGTTGCAGGAACAATTTGCTTAATAACCTTACCACAGTGGCAAGAAAATTCCTTGTAACCAGATTCATCACAGGTTGGGTTAGCGGAATCTGTCATTTCAAACAAGTGATTACCTGTTTCTACCATTGTTTGAATTTCCCACATATATTCTGCACCAGAGTGCTTACCATTGAACATTCTAAATTCGATTGTAGCAGCCTCTACGTATGGGTCAATTTTAGCCTCAAGACCAGATACAGAAATATCCTTTGAGTCGTATACTAATTCACCATCAATATCATAAAGTAGGATTTGCACCATTGAATTGTTGTAAACATACTCTTCAAGCTTTTGTCCGTTACCTACAAGTGTACCTCTACCATTACAATAGAATGTAATTTCTGAGAAGAGGTATTCCTTTGGATATGACATAAAGAATGAATATTGTCCACCCTTTGGTGAGTGAGTACCAGTTTCAATGTTACCATCAGTCAAGGCACTCCATTTAACAGCCCACCATGGGTCAGTTTTTTCATTTACATCAGGTGTTTCAGGGTCATCCTCACGATAAGAGTCGAATGAGAATTCTGCACTGCTAGCAATATTGTGAAGCTGAACGTCGCAAAGCTCAATGCCAGTCAATGCGTAGGTTTCAATCTCCCAAATGTAGCTAGCACTTGAACGAGGGCAATCCTCGTTACCAACAGTAACAACAATCTTATCAGCCATCAATGGCTTCTTAATGTGCCACTCTGTCATCTTGGAAACGTCCTTTGTTTCTGTATAAAGAACCTTGTCTTCCTTATAGAATGTAGCTGTGAGCACGGTTATATTGTACTGAATCTCATCAAAGGTTTCTCCACCACTCAAGCTATTCTTGGTTGCAAGAGTACCCTTACCATTACAAACAATGATGACATCGGTAAAATAGGATGTCTCATCAAAGCTGAGTATGTATGAGAAGGTACGAGTACTTGGTGACTTTGTACCACTCTCTCTATTTCCATCAACGAGCACTTCAGTTCTTACAGAATCGAGAATGTTTTCACCATCAATCTCGATAGTAGCCTGATTTGCAATGTTAGTTGCTTGGCTTGTTACATCTGGGGATGAGCTACCAGTATCACCAAAGGCGTAGGTGGTGAAAATAGGTAGAATCATAAGCAAGCTAAGCATTACTGCTAAAAACTTTTTCATATCTTGTCCTTTCTTATTGGAAAACTAAACTAAAACTACGAAAATACGTGTTAATTTACCTTGATTTCATTATCGTTTTCAATGTTATCATTAACACCCTCGGGCAAAACAAAATCTTCCTTCTTATCAGGAACATCTTGGTCGTCATCTGGTATAAGGTTATTGCCTCCACCTGAGCCTGTTTCGATTTGTGATTGGTCACCACTACCACTTCCTGTGTCGATTGGGTCGCCGCTATTGTTGTTGCAACCACAAGCTACAAAAGAGCTAACTACAACCATAAGAATAAGTAGTAGGCAAAGAATTTTCTTCATGTTTTCCTCCTTGTCATTGGGAATATACCCAAAATTATGAATTACTTCATTAAATATTATAGCATATAATATATAATCTGTCAAGTTGCTAAAAAATTTTTATCCAACTTTTGCACTTTTGTTTATTACTCACAAAAACATTTGTTTTTTACTCCTAAAAAATCGGCTTCAAAAACCATTTTTTAGAATTTTTTTGTGCAAACTGCACATTTTAATGGTTAAAAGTGCATTTTTGAGAATAATTCATTTTCGGATAAAATAAAAAAAATAACCCTGTACAAAGTACAGGGTTTTTGGTGCTCTTGCGGAGATTCGAACTCCGGACCCCTTGATTAAAAGTCAAGTGCTCTACCGACTGAGCTACAAGGGCGAACCAACGCTTATATATAATAGCACACAACTTTCTTTTTGTCAATACTAATTTTTTAGTTTTTGAATTTTTTTAAACTAAATTTCGAATCGGTTATTATTGACAACAGATTTCATTGGTGATATACTCATTTGTAGAGTGTCAACTCAAAATTTTTATTAAGAGGTACATATGAAAACTATTCAGCTTTGGGAAAATCCTCCCTACATTAAGTATTCAAACACCGAATTTCGCGCTTCAATTACTGAATTTAAGGTGAACGACAAGCCAACTGCAGTAATCGTTTGTCCCGGCGGTGGATATTGGGGCAAGGCAGACCACGAAAAATCACCTATTGCAGAAATGTTCAATCAAGGTGGTATCAACGCATACACACTTGATTATAGTGTTAATCAATGTCACAAGTTTGCACCACTTGCTGACGTACAAAGAGCGATTAGAATTTTGCGCTCAATGAATTATGAAAAGATTGCAGTTTGTGGCTTCTCTGCTGGTGGTCACTTAACTTGTACAAGTGCGACTATGTACAATTTCAAGGCTTATGCGCCAACTGACGAAATTGATATGCTATCTGCCCGTCCTGATGCATTTATTCCTTGTTATCCTGTTGTCTCCTTCATTAAGGATTATTCACATATGGGTTCAAGACAAGCACTTCTTCGTGACGAATGGGAAAACGAAGAGTTGGCAATGCTATTTTCAAACGAGGAGCACGTAACTTCAGACACTCCCCCCTGCTTTTTATGGCATACGGCTACTGACGATGTAGTGCCAGTCAAAAATTCACTCGCCCTTGCCGAGGCACTTTCTGCTAATAAGGTTTACTTCGAAATGCACATTTTCCCTGTTGGCTGTCACGGTCTTGGACTCGCCAAGGACAAAAACGACGTGGGTATATGGTCTGATTGTGCTTGTACATTCTTAAAGAATCTAGGATTTTGATGAGGTTTTTATGAATATAGCTATAATTACAGGCGCTTCAAGTGGTATTGGTGTTGAATTTTTCAAGGAAATGCAAAAAGAAGCGCTTGACGAGGTTTGGGTAATTGCCAGACGCGAGCAAAAGCTTAACGAAATTTGTGAAAAATATGGAAAAATAAAACACAGGGTCCTACCAATGGATATAACCTGTGCAGAAAAGCTAAAGGAATTTTCTTCTATTTTGGATTTAGAAAAGCCCAATATAAGATTCCTTTTTAACAATGCTGGCTTTGGCATTCACGGGGATTTGGACCAAGCTGATTATGTTGCACAGGGCAAAATGGTTGATTTAAATGTTCGTGCTTTAACCGAGATTACTACAATAGCACTCCCCTATATGACAAAGGGCGCTTGTATAATCAATACTTGTTCAATAGCTTCCTTTGTACCTAACCCTCGTATGACCGTTTATTCTGCTACAAAGGCTTACGTTATGAGCTTTACAAAATCTCTTCGATTTGAATTGAAAAAGAAAAAGATTAACGTAACTGCTATTTGCCCCGGTCCTATGACTACGGAATTTTTAGAGGTTGCTGGTATTGACAAGGGAGTTTCAAAAGCCTTTGATACTCTTCCCTATTGCAATCCTGAAAAGACAGCTAAAAAAGGCATACGTGCATCTAAGCGTGGCAAGTGTGTTTACACACCACGAGGCTTTTATAAATTTTACAGGCTACTTGCGAAGCTTCTTCCACATTCTCTTTTATTGTATGCTTCAAAAACCTAATGGGTATTCTAAAATAAATATATATTTACTTTAGAATATTTTTTGTAAATTTTTGTTTACTTTCGTCTGTTTTTTTATTAAAAATCTTTACTTTTTTTCCTTTATATGTTAAAATAGCGATAGTCAATTATTTATTGGCTATCGTTTTTTAGTTAATTTTTCTCACGGAGGATTTTATGAGCGTTATTGATGCTTTAACAACCATCTCTATTTTGCTTGGTGGTCTTGCCTTCTTCCTCTACGGCATGAATATCATGACTAATGGTCTTGAGAGAATGGCAGGCGGTAAGCTTGAGACAATTTTGAAAAAGGCTTCCTCTAACAAGTTCAAGGGTATGGCTCTTGGTTGCGGAGTAACTGCAGTTATTCAAAGCTCCTCAGCAACTACGGTTATGATAGTTGGTCTTGTTGGCTCAGGAATTATGACCTTACCACAAACAATCGGTATGCTTATGGGTACAAATATTGGTACAACCATAACACCTTGGATTACTGCCCTTCCCGCACTTGGTGGAAACGCAGGCGAAGGACTTGAATGGTTAAATTTACTTAAGCCATCATTCTTTACTCCACTCATCGCGGTTGTCGGCATTATTTTAATAATGTTCTTTAGTAAAAGAAACAGAAAGAACAAGGATATTGGCACTATTTGTCTTGGATTTGCAGTTTTGATGCAAGGCATGGAGCTTATGTCCGACTCAGTTTCATTTCTTAAGGATCAGCCAGAGGCATTCCAAGCAGTTATAGGATTCTTCCAAACACCTTACATTGGAATTTGGTTAGGTCTTATTCTTGCTACTCTTTTTACAACCATTATTCAATCAAGCTCAGCATCCGTTGGTGTATTGCAAGCGCTTGTAATAGGTAGTGGCGCCGGCATTCCTTTCAAGGTTGCTATTCCAATCATTCTCGGCTTTAACATCGGCACTTGCGTAACTGCTGTTATCTCCAGTCTAGGTACCAACAGAAATGCAAAGCGTGTTGCCGTAACTCACTTAGTTATCAAAATCGTTGCCGTTGCATTGTGCTTCATACCTTTTGCCATCATTGGTCTGTTCGACAACGGCAGTATCTTAGGTTGGAACGTTTCAGTTTGGTCTATTGCTATATTCCATACGCTATTCAACGTTGTTACAACTGTTATTCTTCTTCCATTTAGCAAGCTGTTTGAAAAGGCTGCGTACCTTATTATCAAGGACAAGAAGGAAGAAAAGGATTCTGTTGCATTTATCGACCCAATCCTCATTCATCAATCTCCTGCGGTTGCACTTACAGAGTGTTCTAACTTAACCCTTGATATGTGTAAGCTATCAAAGCACACTGTTGTTACAGCGATTGATAATCTCTATTCATATAACTCAAAAACTGCACAATTGATTGTTGATAACGAGCAGAAAATTGACAAATACGAGGATAGCCTTGGTACTTATCTCGTACAAATTTCCTCACGTGCCTTGTCTGACCCTGACAGTAGGAAGATTTCTAAGCTTCTCCACACAATTGGTGACCTTGAAAGAATTTCTGACCACGCAGTTAGCATTCTAAAGGTAGCCGAGGAATTAAAGAATAAGGAAATTGTATTCTCTACCGATGCAACCAAAGAAATTGAGATAATCGCCTCTGCTACAAAGGAAATACTTGATATAACCGAGCAAGCATTCCTTGAAAACGACCTTGACATTGCTAAAAAGGTTGAGCCTCTTGAACAGGTTATCGACAAGCTTATTGCTAGTACAAAATCTAACCACATTGTAAGACTTCGTGCAGGCGCTTGTACTATTGAGCTTGGATTTGTTCTTTCCGATTTGCTTAATAACTATGCAAGAATTTCAGACCACTGCTCCAATATCGCTGTTGCGGTTATTGAAACCGCTCACAATAGCTTTGGTACTCACGAATATCTTAACATGGTTAAATCTAGCCACGACGAAGAGTTTGAAAAGGAATTTAAGAAATTCGACGAGAAATATTCAATCAAGGCGTCAACACAAGCATAACTACAAAAAAAGAGGGCAAAATTGCCCTCTTTTGATTTATACAAAATGGCTAACCCTTAGGTTAGCCATTTTCTTTATTTCTCTGTTTCAATACTTATTGTTGTACCATCAGTTGAGAAGATAATTGAGCCACTTTCGTCGGTACGGTATATCTTTACGTCATCTATTGCTTCAAAGCGCTCCATTGCCTCTGTGTGTGGATGTCCATATTTATTGTCCTCACCACAAGAAATTACAATATATTCTGGTGTTGCCTTGTCAAGTAGTGCTTGGCTTGATGAGGTTCTTGACCCGTGATGTCCTGCCTTGAAAACATTACAGTCGAGTTGTAGTCTTGTATAAGTCTCGACTATATCCTCCTCTGCTTCCTTTTCAGCATCTCCTGATAGTAGAAATTTTATATTGCCCCATCTTACTAACATTGTTATACTATAATCGTTTGAGTCCTTGTAATTATTCTTTAATGGTGCTAAAACGTCGATATTCAATTGACCCATTCCAAAGCTTTCACCTACTATATCGTTAGCGAAAATTACGTTTATGCTTTCGTCATTTTCAAGTGCTTCAATAAAGCTTTCGTACATTTTTGTTGTTTTTTCTTGGTCAGGAATTAAAACGTTTGCAACCTCGAAATTATTCAAAACCTCAACAGCCTCACCGAAATGGTCGGAGTCAAAGTGAGTAATTACAAAATAGTCTAGCTTGGTAACATTATGAGCCTTTAGGTAGTTAATAAGCACGTTATCACTATCCTTCTCACCCGTGTCAATTAGCATAGTCTTTGAGTCTGCCATAATCAAGGTGGCATCGCCCTGTCCTATGTCAACAAAATGTACCTGTGCTGTGCCCTCTGGGATTTCATAATCCTGTGGCATTTGCTCAAATAATAAATTTAGTAGCTCCTCGCAGGAACAAAAAACGCAAATAAGTGAAAGAATAAGTGTAATTAATAAAATTCTTTTTAGTATTTGCCCTTTGGTCTTCTTCATAATATTTCCTCGCTTTCCTATTATATATTTATTCTAACACACAACGTATTAAAAATCAATGTAATTTAAAGAAAAAAGCGTTGAAATTCAACGCTTAAAAATCTTTGATTTTTCTATGGCTAGTAACAGTATGATGCCAAAAATATAAACTGATACCACCTCACCCAAAAAAACTCCCCCAAGTGTTAAAAGATAACTACCTATACTCCAATCGTGAGTGTACGAAATTATTATAACAAACGGGACAAGAATTGTATTTGCAAGTATTGGTGGAATTGGACAAAGATACTTGTTTCTTATCTTACTAGTACCGACAGCGCCTATAAGAGTAGCTAACGTACCAACAATAATATCAAGAAGTGAGCACCCCATTGATATGTTGGAAATTAAGCACCCTAAAACAAGCCCTGGGATTGCTCCCGGTATAAAATACGGAAGTATTGTAAGCACCTCTCCTAATCGAAGCTGAATCACCCCCGAGGACATTCCAATTGCGTTAGAAAGCCAAGTAAGTGCAACGTACATAGCGCCAATAATTGCCGAATAGGTGATTGACCTTAATCCTTTGCTTTTCATATTTACTCCTTAGTTTTGTTTTAAGTGAGGATGGTTTCGAACTCACTAGGTTGAATTATACCTCAAGGCTTAAAAAAAGTCAATAGCATAGTTAATTTTTTTGCATAATATGTAATGATACGGAGGTGGATATATGAACATTGAAAACGATACAGTAGGCTTCCTTACGGTTATAGTAAGGACGGCAAATGGTGCGTTGCCAGTAGAAAATGCGCAGGTTACAATTTACGACTATGGTAACGGTGACAACGTAGCAAATAATAGCGATATTATCTATACCCTAACCACGGACAATTCCGGTAGGACACAAAAGGTTGTGCTTAGTACTAAAAGCAAGGATACCTCTTTAGCGCCTAAAAATCAAGTGCCCTTTAAGGGTTATAGCATTAATGTAGTTAAGGAAGGCTTTTACGACAGTAGCTACATTAACGTGCCAATTTATCAAGGTGTTTCCTCACTACAATTTGCAAATTTAATTCCATTATCAGAATATTCTTCGCCAACAGATGCAATTCCTAACGACGGAAGAGTTTATGTCGAAGAGTCAAATAATTAAGGAGATAATTATGCCTGTCACACCAACAATTCCAAATTATATTACAGTACATTTAGGGCCAGTGGATAGTGATGCACCAAACGTTACCGTGCCCTACGTCGATTACATAAAAAACGTTGCATCTAGCGAAATTTTCCCTACTTGGCCTGAAAGTGCCTTGCGCGCTAATATTTATGCACAAAATTCCTTTGCACTTAATAGAATTTACACTAATTATTATCGCTCTCGTGGGTATGATTTTGACATTACAAACTCTATTGGCATTGACCAGTCCTTTGTAAATAATCGAGATATATTTGAAAATATATCTGCCCTTGTTGACGAGCTGTTTACTGATTATATCGTTAAGGGCAATAGCATTGAGCCGTTTTTTGCCGCATATTGTGATGGTCGAGAATTAACCTGTCCCGGCCTCGAGCAATGGGGAACCGTGGCATTAGCCGAGCAAGGCTACACACCTTACGAAATTTTACAATATTATTATGGTGATGACATAAACATAGTTACCGATGCCCCTATTGGTGCACCTATTGCCTCCTGGGACGGAAGGACTCTCGGCTTTGGGTCTATCGGCAATTCAGTACAGCAGGTGCAAATAAGGCTTAACAGAATATCAAAAAACTTCCCTGCTATTCCTAAAATCTACCCTGTCAATGGAATTTTTGATAAAAAAACCGAGGATGCAGTAAGAGCCTATCAGCAAGCCTTTGATTTACCTGCTGACGGACTTGTTGGCAAGGATACCTGGTACTCTATTCAGCGCTCCTTCAACGCAGTCAAAAGACTTAACGATTTAGCCACCGAGGGTCTAAGTCGTGATGAGGTTGAAGGAATATTCAACTCAGTTTTGGAGGAGGGAGATTCTGGACCTGAGGTTTACGAGCTTCAGTATCTTCTTTCTTTAGTTGCGGAATATAATAATCGCATTCCCTCGGTTACAATCGATGGTATCTTCGGTCCATCTACTAGAAATAGCGTTGAAGCCTTTCAAAGCGCCTACGACCAAGAGACTACCGGAATTGTAAGCATAGGCACTTGGGACAGACTTTACCGTGAGTATATTGGAATTTTAGAATCCTTACCTCAGGGATATTTTGATAGCATCACTGTGCCCTATCCTGGTAACGTGCTAAGGCTTGGGTCAACAGGGGACGACGTAAAAATTTTACAGGAATATTTAAATTATATTGCTAACACTTATACCTCTATTCCTAAGCTTGACGTTGATGGTGTTTTTGGAATTGGCACTGAGCGTGCAGTTGTCGCTTATAAGGAAATTTTTGGTATTGATCCCACCCCAATTGTAGGGGCTAGTGCTTGGAATTCTATCACCTCTACCTATAGAGATTTATTCGATGGGTCCCGTGCATCTAATGGTCAATACCCAGGCTATGATATTGGTTAAGGAGGATTTATGGCATATTACAATTTAGAGGATTCTTCAAATCCTATTTTACAAATTCAAAAAATCTTAAGAGGTCTTGAAAGAATGGAAAACGGCGTCTCCCCTATTGCGCCTAGTGGAAGCTATGAGTCTGACACAAAGGATGCCGTGATTCGCTTTCAAAAGAAATATGGGCTTTTACCAACCGGTGTTGTAGATAAGGAAACCTGGGATTTATTACATAAAATTGACCAAGCACAAAGAGACGTTAATCAACTAATAAACGCAACTGAAATTTTTCCAAGAGAATTTGGATATGAAATTCCTTTAAACACAAAAGACACCGTTATTTATATAATTCAGCATTTTCTCAATGAGATTAAAAACGAATATGAGGATTTTAAGACGCTTGAATTTAATGGTATTTATGACAAGGACACTCAAGACAATATAAAAGCCTTTCAAAGAAGACATTTAATTGAAGACAATGGTAATTTAAATGCAGAAACTATAAATTTATTATCTAAGGAGTATGAAAGAATAAATTCTCGTCAAGGCTGAAAATCCTTCCATTTTCTTGTCAATACTCCATTTATAAAGTAAGTGAAAGGAATATTGCTTGATGTTGAGTCATTTTACTAAAAAGGCTGAGGCAGTAATAAACTCCTCAAAAAAATGTGCCGAGGCAACAGGGTCTGCTTATATTGGCACTGAGCATTTACTTCTTGGTATTTTAGACACAGATTGTGCTGGCTGTAAGCTACTTGAAGAAAAAAGGATATATTATAAGGAATTATTTGATAAGCTAGTTGATGTGCCACAGCTAGTTGCAGAAAAAATAATTGTGCCTGAGGAATTAAGTCCCAAATATAAAAAAATCATAGAATCCTCCGGCAACGTTGCAAGACGATTTAACAGTAATCTTATTGGTACCGAGCATCTTTTATATGCAATTTGTGAGGAAACAGATTGCTGTGGTGCACGAATGCTTATCTCTCTAGGAGTTAGTCTTTCAGTTTTGAAAAACGATATTTCAACCTATTTAAATAGCTTTACAAATAGCGATAAGCAGGAGGGCTCCTCTATCAACGGTTGCCCTGTCCTTTCCACCTATGGTAAAAATTTAAACGCAATAGCGAGGCAAGGAAAATACGACCCTTTAATTGGTCGTGAGGATGAGGTTGACAGACTAATTCAAACCCTTTCAAGAAGAACAAAAAACAACCCCTGCCTAATCGGTGAGCCAGGGGTTGGTAAAACTGCAATAGTTGAGGGTCTTGCACAAAAAATCAACGAGCGTGACGTACCTGATAATTTACTTAATAAAATTATTGTTTCCTTAGATTTAAGCTCAATGGTTGCAGGGGCGAAATACCGCGGTGAGTTTGAGGAGCGTATGCGTGGTGTTTTAAACGAGGTGCACTCAAACAGTAGCATTATTCTCTTTATTGACGAAATTCACACAATTATCGGCGCAGGTGCAGCTGAGGGTGCGGTCGATGCGGCTAATATCATAAAACCTTCTCTTGCTAGGTCCCAGGTCCAATTGATTGGTGCTACTACAATATCCGAATACAGAAAGCATATTGAAAAGGACCCTGCCCTTGAAAGACGATTTCAGCCTATTACAATAGAAGAGCCTAGTCGAGAAAAATCTCTTGACATTCTGTTTGGCTTAAAAGAAAGGTATGAGGAATTTCACAAGGTAAAAATCACCAATGAGGCAATTTATGAAGCTGTTAATCTTTCAATAAGATATTTAACTGATAGATTTTTACCCGATAAGGCTATTGATTTAATTGACGAGGGGTGTTCTCTTGTCAAGCTTAGGTCGGGGTCTAAATCACCAAAAATCAAGGAGATAGAGGCTCAAATTAAGCAACTTGAAAAGAAGAGAGAGTCCTTTGTATTAAATGAAAGCTTTAATTCTGCCCTTGCCCTAAAGGCTGAAATACACACCTTAAAGCTTTCCTTGAAAAAAGAGCTTGAAATTGTTAACAAAAAGGTCCCAACCCTAGATGCAGAGGGCATTGCTGAAATAATTACAAAATGGACTAAAATTCCTATCAACAGATTAAAGAAAAGTGAAAACGAGGATTTATTGTCCCTTGAAAGCAATTTAAAGAAAAGAATTATTGGGCAGGATAGTGCTATTGCATCTGTGTGTGCATCTATTAAAAGGTCCCGAATGGGTCTTAGAAATCCTAAACGGCCTATTGGCACATTTATGTTTTTAGGTCCTACGGGTGTTGGTAAAACCGAGCTTGCACGTGCAATTTCTAAGGAGCTTTTTGGTACAGAGGATGCATTAATTCGCCTCGATATGTCCGAATATATGGAAAGACATAGTGTTTCTAGATTGATTGGTGCCCCACCCGGTTATATTGGATATGATGAGGGCGGACAGCTAACCTCTAAGGTAAGATTAAAGCCCTACTCTGTTGTTTTATTTGATGAAATTGAAAAGGCTCACCCCGACGTTTACAATATACTTTTACAAATACTCGACGATGGTGCTATTACCGACTCTCAGGGAAGACATATCAATTTTAAAAATACTATAATTATTCTTACGTCAAATATCGGTGTTAAGGATAGCATGGATAAAAAAAGACTTGGCTTTACAAGGGATGACGACCCTACTCATATAAAGGATAGTATAGACGAAGCATTAAAGAAGGAATTTAATCCTGAATTTTTAAACAGGCTTGATGAAATAATTTATTTCAACAAGCTTACAAGGACAGATACTAAAAAAATCTCAAGTCTTATGCTTAACGAATTGAAGGATTTAGCTAAGGCTAGTGATATAGTCCTTGATTTTGACGATAGCTTACTTGAATATATTGCAAGCAAAAGCTTTGATGAAAGCTATGGCGCAAGACCTATTAGACGCTGTATTATGAATTTGGTCGAAAATCCTCTGTGTGAAAAAATCCTTTCTGGTGAAATTAATAACAAAGATACTGTGCTTGTATTCTCTAAGGATAATAAAGTACAATTTAAAACACTTTTAAGGGCATAAAAAAAGAGCGAAAAATTCGCTCTTTTTGATTTTATTTTGCAAGATGTACGTCAAGCTGTGGATAAGGAATTTCAATGCCATTCTTGTCAAAGTTAATCTTAACAAGCTCAAGAATAAGGAAGTTAACATCCCAGTAATCAGAATTCTTAACCCAAACTCTAAGTCTAATACCAATACTGCTATCACCATGAGAAATTACCATTGTTTGTGGCTTAGGGTCGTCAAGGATTCTTTCGTCAGATTTTGCACAAGCAAGAAGTACCTTCTTAGCTGTTGCAATATCAGCATTGTATGAAATTGAAAAGTCGAAGTCAATTCTTCTTGTATCATGTGCAGAATAGTTTGTAACTGCAGAGTTGGATATTGTACCGTTTGGCACAACTACCTTTTTATTATCTGGTGTTGTAAGCGTTGTGTAGAAAAGACCGATGTCAACTACTGTACCACCTACACCTGCTCCCTCAACGTAATCGCCAACCTCAAATGGCTTGAAGATAACGAGCATAACGCCACCTGCAATGTTGGATAGACCGCCCTGTAAAGCAAGACCGATAGCCAAGCCTGCAGATGCAATTGCAGCGGAAAGTGCAGATACATTAAAGCCTAAAACAGAAATGATTGCAACAGCAATTGCTATGTAAAGCACTACTGCAACAACGTGCTTTAAAAAGAGTCTTAGGGTGTTGTTCATCTTTGGGAATAGCTTGCCTTTTTCAATGCCTCTAGCTATCTTTCTTGTAATGAAGCAACCAATTATTAAAATTAATAATGCGCCAAGAATCTTCATAGCGATTGGTACAAGGTTACCACCAAGGAATGTAACAATACTGTCAACAAAGCCCTTAGCTGCAGATACTGACTCCTCTGTAGTGCCTGGATCTGCTGTTAAAAACAAACTAAACATTTTTATTCTCCTTTATTTTCTTTTCAAATTTTTTATTATCTCACTCAGAATATTCCTTTAGGCTTTCCTTGAGTGCTTTAATCTTTTCCTTAATAGACTCTGCCCTTGCAATTAAATCTTCAATTGCCTCACCTGTGTACTCTTCTCCCTTAAGGCTTGAATAATAAGCCTTGCCGATATCCTCGTACACTACATCTAAGCTTGCCTCAGCGCCCTTGATGTCTATTCTAATTTGCGTTGCCTTAGCTAGCTTAACAGTCTTTTCCTTAGCAGAAGATGCAACCGTGCTTATCTTTTTGCCAAGATTGTCTAAGGTTTCATTAAATTTTTTTGACATAATACCTCCTCTGTTTACTAACGCTATATTATATATTACTACAAAATAAAAAGTTTGTCAATAAAGTTAGGTATAAAATATAGAAAAAAGTAAAGCCTAATTTTTACTAAGCAAGGAGGTACTTATGGACAAAAAGGAATATATTGAATATGTAGAATCAAGAAGTAAAAAATCACCAATACTTCAAAATCTAATACGTGCATTTCTTTTGGGTGGTGCGATTTGCACTCTAGGACAAGCATTGCTTGAGCTTTACAGGCTATTTATAGTTGAATTAAAGGATGCACAAAGCCTTGTATCTATTACTCTAATCGCTATTGCAATTCTTTTAACGGGCATAGGAATATTCGATAACATAGCAAGAGTTGCAGGTGCTGGGACTCTTGTGCCGATAACCGGCTTTGCAAATGCAATTGCGTCTTGCGCTATTGATACGAAATCAGAGGGGTTTGTAATGGGAGTTGGTGCGAAAATTTTTTCAATTTCAGGTCCCGTTATACTCTTTGGTACCTTTAGTGGTGTGATATACGGAATAATTTATTATATCGCATCAATGATTTGGGGGTAAAAATGAAGGATGGAATTATAACCTTTTCCCGTTTGCCTAAAATTACGTCCTATTATTCTGTTGTTGGTAGCAAGGAGCACAATGGACCTTTAGGTGACTACTTTGATGAATGGTGCGAGGGGGACAAATTTGGTAAGGACTCTTGGGAAAAGGCAGAAAGCGAAATGCAAAGACGTGCACTTGCTGGTGCTTTAAGAAAAGGAAATTTAGTAAGCGATTCCCTAGATGTAATTTTAGCTGGAGATTTATTAAATCAATGTGTAGGGTCCACATATGGTCTTGCCGACTTTAATGTGCCCTATCTTGGACTATATGGCGCTTGCTCAACCTGTGCAGAGAGTATTCTGTTAGCCTCTTGTCTTTATGGTGGTGGTCTTGCAAGCTTGTGTGGCGCCGTTACCTCGTCACACTATTGTTCAAGCGAAAGACAATTTAGGTTTCCTTTGGAATATGGTGGTCAACGCACCCCTACTGCACAATGGACAACTACTGGTTCTGGTGCATTTATAATAGGTGGCGAGGGCAAGGTATCAATCAAGAATGCTATGGTTGGTCGTATAGTTAACAAGGGTATTAGTGATATCAACAATATGGGGGCTGCAATGGCACCTGCAGTTATTGACACCTTAACACGATATTTTAGCGAAAGCACACACTCCCCCGAGGATTTTGACTTAATTATCACAGGTGACTTAGGCTATGAGGGTAGCGAAATAATCAAGGATTTACTTCTCGGCAAGGGAATCGACATTAGAAAAAATCACGTTGATTGTGGTCTTATGATATTTAATCGTGATACTCAAGACGTGCATGCAGGTGGATCTGGCTGTGGCTGTAGTGCCGTTGTAATGGCTAGTAGCATTGTACCTAATCTTGAGCGCGGTGTTATCAAAAACGTACTATTTTTAGGCACAGGTGCACTTATGTCCCCTATGACTCTTTCACAGGGTGAATCAATTCCTGCTGTTGCCCATTTAGTACATCTTTCATCTAATTAGGGGGCTTTATGGATATAGTAATAAATTGCTTAAAGGCTTTTTTAATCGGTGGTGCATTTTGTGTTGTGGCACAGCTTTTGATAGACAAAACAAAGCTAACCCCTGCTAGAATTTTAGTTTGTTACGTTTGTGTAGGTGTTTTTCTTACCGCTATAGGCGTATATGGTCCCATTGTTGACTTTGCCGGTTGTGGTGCAACAGTACCCTTAACTGGCTTCGGCTATGCTATTGCTAACGGGGTTAAGACCGCCATTGACGAAAAGGGTGCACTAGGTATTTTAACAGGTGGCATAACAGGCACTGCCGGTGGAATAACCGCAGCACTATGCTTTGGACTTATAGCCTCGCTTATTTTTAAAAGCAAGCCTAAGGATTGAAAAAAGCAGTGGAAAAATCCACTGCTTTTTGTGTTATTTCTTGCTTATTACCTTAGCCTTTTTCTTAATTGTATCTGCTAGCAAAATACTATTTGCTGAGCTTTCTGGTGTTACTCTGCCAGGTTGCTTTCCTTCAATAATGCAATTTACAAAATATTGAATTTCCTTATGGTATCCGTCGTCATTTCCAACGTTAATTCCAAGGTCAACATCCTCAACTACTGTTGCTTCCTTCTTGTATTCCTTACCGTTTACATAAACAACACCGCCATCAAGCTTTACATAGCCATTTTGGAATACTGCCATATACTCTGCCTCGAATGGTACACCATAGTTATACCATGTACCCTCACAGGTTACAAGGGTATCATCATAAAGCATAGTTGTGAATATTGTGTCATTCTCTTCCTTTACATAGCGATAAGCCTCAACCTTATCAGGCATACCAAGTACACTTTGTACAAAGTCAAGGTCGTGAATTGAAAGGTCAGTTGTAACGCCACCACTTAGCTTTTCATCCATCATCCAGTTTTCCCAAGACCATCTAGGAATAGCTGAGATTCTCTTCATATCTAATCTTATAAGCTTACCAAGCTCCTTTGACTCGATTTCCTTCTTTAAAATCTCATATGGTGTCATAAATCTTACAACGTGAGCTACCATAAAGTTCTTTTTGCTTGCATTTGCTACCTCTGCTATCTTCTTAGCATCCTTAGCATTAAGTGTCATTGGCTTTTCGCAAAGCACGTGATAATCATTTACAAGCTTAAGTGTCATATCCTTATGTAGGTAGCTTGGTGTACAGATATCAATCATGTCAAGGTCTTCATTTTTAAGCATTTTGTCAAGTGAGCCATATACGTTTATATTCTTATTGCCGACCTTTTCCTTAGCCATATCAACTCTTACGTCGCATACAGCAACAAGCTCAGCACCCTTGATGGTTTCATAGTTTTGGAAGTGGCATCCACCCATTCCACCTATACCAACAAGACCAACTCTAATCTTCTTATCCATTTATAATGTCCTCCAAGAATTTTTTAGCATAAATAATATCATCGATTTGCTTATCGCCATCAATTTCACGTTCAATGGTAATTGAACCATCATAGCCATGCTCCTTAAGCTTTTTAATAAGCACTGGGAAGTTTACACGACCGTCGCCTATTCTCTTTTCCTCGCCTAGATAATCTGGATTTGTAGGATATTCACCATCTTTTCCGTGTACGCCTCTTACAAAGTCCCCAAAAATATCAACTGCATCGCAAGGATTTGCCTTTCCGTATAGCAAAAGGTTTGCAGGGTCAAGGTTAATACCAAGATTTCCTGTGCCTACTGCAAGAATTGTTCTCTTAATCGTGATAGGTGTTTCTTGACCTGTTTCAAACAATAAATATTGTCCGTTTGCTTTACAATATTCAGCAAGCTCACGAATAGTCTCAACTACGCAACGATAATCATCTGTATTTGGATTTTCAGGGATAAAGCCAAAGTGTGTTACCATATCGGTAACCCCAAGCATCTTTGTAAAATCAGAGCCCTTTTTAAGATTTTCCATTCTCATTTTACGGAAGTAAACTGGAACGATACCAAGAGTCATTGGTCCACGGACAAAATCCCAAGTTGCTTCTCCGTCCCAGCCAACCCAAACAGCACTAATTTCAAGTCCTGCCTCGTTTGTTGCCTCTAAAACCTTTTTTGCGTATTCTTCAGTTAGTAATGATTGATTCCAACAGCAAAGCTGAAATGATTCAAGACCATACTTTTTAACGTCCTTAATTTTCTCGACAACGTTTTCGCCGAGATGGACCATTGTACCTAGCTTCATATGTGTACCTCACAATAATTTCATTAATTTGATTTTATCATAATAATATAAATATTTCAAGACCTTTGTCAGTTTTTGTATGTCAATTTTAAAGCTTTTTTAACAAAAAAGAGTAAGCAAATTGCTTACTCCTTAATTTGATTTTATTTCTTGTCCTTGAATGCTTTTCCACAAGCTGGGCAGATAAGGTCATCTGGGTCAAGCTCGTTATCAAAGCAAATTGTCTCGGCGCAATGTGGGCACATAGCTTCCATAAAATCCTCACCACAATCGTCACAGTCACAATCGCAATCACAGTCATCATCACAGCAATCACAATCGTCGTCACAATCACAGTCGCAATCCTCATCACAGTCGCAGTCACAATCCTCGTCGTAAAGGTACTCCTCTACCTCACCAAGGTCGTGGTCAAGCTCTTCAACATAATCGCCAAGTGTTGCAACCTCGTCGTCAATATCAGCAACTGTGTCGCAAACGTCGGAAAGAAGCTCAATAATTGCGTTTAGAACCTTTCCCTCTGGCTTAGATGCGTCAAGGTTAAGTCCCTCTGCAAGACCCTTAATGTATGCACATTTTTCAAGAATATCCATTTCCTTCATTTTAAATAATCCCCTTTCGAATTAAAGCTTTATATAAATTTATGGGACCGAGTGTTTCGCGGTCCCTAAAATCTATGCTGATTACTTATTTACTCTTTCAAGATACTCGCCAGTTCTTGTGTCGATTCTAATAACCTCACCCTCGTTGATGAAGATTGGAACTCTAACAACTGCACCAGTTTCAAGAGTAGCAGCCTTTGTTACGTTAGTAGCTGTATCACCACGTACACCTGGCTCGGTTTCTGTAACTACAAGCTCAACAAATGTTGGTGGCTCAACTGCAAAGATATCACCCTTAATAGATGAAAGCTTGCACATTTCCATTTCCTTAACGAACTTAAAGTTGTCGCCAAGCTTATTAGCGTCAACAGGAATCATTTCATAGGATTCCATATCCATAAAGTAGTATAGACCGCCGTCATTGTAGCTGTATTGAAGCTCTCTACGCTCAACCTGAACAGTTTCAAACTTAGCTGTTGGGTTAAAGGAAGCCTCACGGATAGCACCTGTTACAACATCTCTATATTTTGTTCTTACGAACGCTGCGCCCTTACCAGGCTTTACATGCTGGAATTCAATTACTTGGTAAACCTTACCTTCCATTTCAAAGGTTACACCATTTCTGAAATCGCCTGCTGTTATCATATGTTTTTTCCTTTTCTTGGCGTTTTAGTATTTTGAAGCTATGGTCCGCCACAACCATTAGCAAAAATTTACACATCTATTTTACAATAAAAGACTCAATATTTCAATAGGTAAATAAAAGTTTTTTATTATTTTTGCAAAAATATCACAATTCTATAAGCTTTTTAGGGGATTTTGTGAAGTTTTTGATGCCATTTTCAGTTATAAGCACCATATCTTCAATTCTTGTGCCGTATTTTGAAGGAATATAAATACCTGGCTCGACGGTTACAATATTGCCCACCCTTAAAATTCTATTGCATTTTGGTGACAAGGCAGGCATTTCGTGTACCTCTAAGCCAACGCTATGACCTAGCGAATGACCAAAATATCCCTCATAATCCTTATAAATAATATCTCGTGCAGTTTTGTCAGCCTCAACGCAATCACGGCCACCCTTTTCAAGATATTCAAGGGACTTTAGCTGTGCATCGAGGACTGTATTGTATAGCTTTTTCATTTCCTCGTCTGCCTTACCTAGGCAAACTGTTCTTGTCATATCAGAATGATAGCCGTTTACCGTTGCACCAAAATCCATTGTGAAAAAGCCCTTCTTAAGCTTAACGTTTTCTGGCACACCATGTGGTAGCGAGGTTTTTTCAGCACTTATTGAAATAGTATCAAAGCTTTTGTCCTCTGCTCCGTGCTTTTTCATAAAATATTCAAGCTCGGCGGCAACGTCTGTTTCAGTAATATCTGTTGAAAGTATACCTAAAATATGCTCAAATGCCATATCTGTAATTACTTGAGCCTTTTCCATTTGCTCAACTTCCCAGTTATCCTTTATCTCACGCATTTCATTTATTAAATTACCAACTGGTACTATGTCAACGCTTATATCGTTTTTCAAGCTTGTGTAATCAAAAACACTTATTGAGTAGTCCTCAATACCTAATTTAGAAACACCCTCTTTTTTGAGAATATCCCCTAACCATTGACTTCTATTTCCCTTTGGCTGAATAACTGTATAGTAATCCTTTAAGAGCTTTTCTGCAATTTCTGTATAACGAAAATCCTCAAATGCGTAAGTACCATTTTGTGTAATTAAAATTGAGCCGTCCTCGTTATCGAATTTTGTAAAGTATCTATGGCTAGTCCTTGAGGTCAAATATACACCATCAATTCCCTTTTCTGTCATTTTTTCTTGAAGGATTTTTATTCTATTTTCCATAATATGACTCCCTATCCTTTTATTAACTAAGTATAACACACTTTAATCAACTAATCAAGAAATATTGTTGACAAAAAATCAAAGAGGTGATAAAATTATTTTGTTAAATAAAATTATTAGAGATGGTTTTAAAATGATACATAAGAAATTATTTGGGCTTTTACTTGTCCTTTCGCTAAGTATCCTTTTGGCAATTGGCATAGGTGCAAGTGATGCCTGTACACATACAAACGCAATAGACGACGGTGACTGCACAACCGAGGTTTTCTGTCCTGACTGTAACGAGGTTGTAAAGAATAAGACCTCACATAGCTATTACACTAAGGAAATTGTACCAAACGAAAATGGTGTACAGTTTGGATTAACTAGACATTCTGCATGTGCAAATGATGGTTGTCTTGCTACCCTAGTTAAGACGCAAGACAAGTACGTTGACCTTATTGGCTATTCTGCCGGTGGCACAACTCTTACTGCAACCTATGGTATTGATTTTGATATGCTAACCTCATACGCAAAGGAAAACGATATATACTTTGATTTCGGTCTTGTTGCAGGCAGTAAATTTTACGTTGGTGAATACTTGCCACTTGACAAAAATGGTAAGCCAATCGAGTACGTATCAAAGGTTCCTGTTGCACCATTTTTTAACGATATTTACGATTTCAACATCGTTGGCCTTTTGCCAACTCACATGGAAACAGAGTTTATGGTTGCCGTTTATCTAATCCTCGATGATAATACCTATTATTTCCAGGGAAATGATATTATAACAACTGCCGACAAGCTTGAATTTGTAAGTTTTAATTCGGTAAGGAGTGAAAGAGAGGGCTTCGACAATTTTGATTATGTTGAAACTGAGCAATCAAATGACAGAAATAAGCAACAAAATGCTTCAAAAAATGATTACAACACAGGGTCAAGCTATACTCAAGACCAGCTTAATAAAATTGAGGGCACAGCCGAAATGCTTTCCCTTGGTAGTGCTGTATTAAGCTATCCTAACTCTTCAATTTTCATGTCACACTTTTTAGCCGGCACAGGAAATAATTTTAATCTTGATGTCGACACATTTCTAAAGAATGAAATTGCAAGAAAAAACAGAAATGATGATATAAACAAAGCACTAACGGCTTGCGAGGCCATGGCACAAATCGACCAATCACTTTCATTTAATCAGGCTAGCGAAAGCCTTTTCCACAATCTAGAGGGCGACTGGAAATATTGTCTAGGGTCATACTTTACAAGCATTAAAATTGAGAATTTAACCATTTCCTATGAGGGTGGTGTAAAATACTACTCTGCTGACGTAACCTACATAATTCAAGACTTTTATAATTGGGATGAAAATGATTATTCAAAGGTATTTGGTCTTGTTTCACCTCATGAATTACATCAGCTACACAAGGCTGGAATGGCTAAGGAATTTTTAACCTACGGCGAAAAAACATACAGCTTAAAATGGGCTGAGGGTATTCGTGTCGAGGAGCTTGGAATATAAAAAGAGGGTTTTTGACCCTCTTTTATTTTATCAAATCCTTTATTACCTCTGAGGCTAAAATAAAGCCGGCTACCGATGGTGTGAATGCACACGAGGCAGGCACATATCCCCCCTCGCCCCTTTCGGCAACAGCTGGGTCCTCGGTTGAATATACAACCCTTAGCTTTTTTACGCCTCTTTTTCTTAATTTCTCCCGCATTACCCTTGCAAGCGGACAAACTGAGGTTTTGTAAATATCAGCCACCTTAAAATCAAGTGGATTTAGCTTGTTGCCTGTCCCCATTGAGGCAATTATCGGTGTGTCTACTTTTTCACACTCATAGGCAAGCTCAACCTTTGCAGGTACACTATCAATGGCATCAACAACGTAATCGTATTTTGTAAAATCAAATTGATTGATATTTTCCTTTGTTACAAAGGTGTTGTGAATGTTTACGACTATATTGGGATTTATATCGTAAATTCTTTCCTTCATAACCTCAGTTTTATATCTTCCCACAGTTGAATGAAGGGCAATAATTTGTCTATTTATATTAGACAAGGAAACTGTATCGTTATCAACTAAATCAATGGTACCAATACCACATCTTGCAAGTGCCTCACAGGTAAAGCCACCAACCCCACCTATGCCAAAAACTATTACTCTTTTGCCTTGCAATATATCAACCTTATCCTTGCCGATAAGCATACGAAGTCTTGAAAGCTCTTCCATTTTTATCACCTCTTTTTTATCTTACCATAGAAAAAAAGAAAAATCAAATATTTATTGCTTTTTATAGTAATTTGTGGTAAAATTTTAAAAGAATATGTTTTGGAGGTATTTATGAAGCTTATTCAAGAATCTTTAAAGAATTTACGTGTTATCCTTTCAAGGTTACAGGACAACATTGTAGTTAAATCCTATCCTGTTGAAAATATAACCTACAAGCTAACAGGCTACAAATCTGGCTCTGCCCTTCCTGACCCATCAGATTTTGTTCCCTTTTCAAAGGATTCAACCTGGGGCTATGAAAGAGATGAGCATGCTTGGTTTCATTTCACAGTTAATGTACCAGAATTAAATGGCGAGGAATTTAAACTCAACATTCGCACAGAGATTGAGGGTTGGGACGCAACTAACCCACAATTCATTGCTTACGTTGACGGACGCATTCGTCAAGGTCTTGACACCAACCACACCTTTTTAACTCTTAGTGGTAGTGATAGCTATGATATTATGCTTTATAGCTATTCCGGTATGGAAGCAAAAAGGACAAACCTACATTTGTTTGCCGACGTTGTTATTGAAAATCCAAAGGTTAAACAACTATACTACGACGTAAAGGTGCCCTTTGATGCTATTGATTTTTTAGATGAAAACTCATACGAATACCAAAACATTGTTGCAATTTTAGAAAGAGCTATTACTAAGCTCAATTTATTAAAGGTGCCATCTTGTGAGTTTTACGCAAGTGTTGACGAGGCACTAAAGGTTATGCAAAAGGACTTTTACAAGGAATATTGCAAGGACCAAGAAATAAAAACCTTCTGTATCGGTCACACTCATATTGATATAGCTTGGCTATGGACAATTGAGCAAACAAGAGAAAAGGCACAGCGCTCATTTGCCACAGTTATTGAATTAATGAAGAGATACCCTGAATATAGATTTATGTCCTCACAGGCTATTCTTTACAAGATGGTTAAGGAAGAATGCCCCGAGCTTTACGAAGATATAAAGGCTATGATAAAGGCTGGCCGTTGGGAGGTCGAGGGTGCTATGTGGGTTGAAGCCGACTGCAACCTTTCAAGTGGTGAAAGTCTTGTAAGACAGGTACAATACGGAAAGAGATTCTTCAAGAAGGAATTTGACGTTGACTCTAAGATTCTTTGGTTGCCTGACGTTTTCGGCTATGCTGCTGCACTTCCACAGATTTTGAGAAAAAGTGGTGTTGACTGGTTTGTTACCTCTAAGATTGGTTGGAATGATACAAACACAATGCCTTATGATACCTTTGAATGGAAGGGTATTGACGGCACTAGCATAAAGGCTCACTTCTTAACTGCGCAGAATGAGAAAAAGGGTCGTGTACCTGAAAGATTTAGCTCATACTGTCCTGATTCAAACATAGCTGTAATTGACGGTGCTTGGAATAGATATCAGCAAAAGGCTCTATCTAGTAATGCTATTGTTACCTACGGCTTTGGCGATGGTGGTGGTGGACCTACTGACGTTATGCTTGAAAAGCTAAAGAGAAATACCAAGGGCTTCCCTGGTCTTGCTCAAGCTAAGATGGGTACTGCTACCGAGTTCTTTGCTCAGCTTAGCCGTGATATAAAGGCAAAGCCTGAGCTTTTACCAACATGGCAAGGCGAGCTTTATCTTGAATTCCACAGAGGTACATATACCTCAATCGGCAAAAACAAGAGAAACAACAGACAATGTGAATTTTTAATGCTTGACACAGAATCACTTTGTGTTATGCTAGACAAGCTAAGAGGCGATAAATTCCCTAAGGAGGATTTGCACAAGGCTTGGGAAACGATGCTTACTAATCAATTCCACGATATTATTCCTGGCTCCTCTATTCCTGAGGTTTACGAAAGAACAGACAGAGATTACAAGGAAATTCGTGAGCTTTGTGGAAAATACAGAAATAGTGCCTTTGATTTTGTTGCTCAAAGCACAAGCGAGGGCTATGCTGTATTCAATCCTCATTCCTTTAAGAATTCCTCTTGCGTAAAAATTGATGGCAAGAGCGTATTTGTTAAAAACGTCCCACCTAAGGGCTATAAGGTTATCAAGAATATTGAGGCTAAAAACACTATTGAGGTTAAGGACAAGACTGTATTTACAAAATTCTTTACTGTAAAGCTTGACAAGGACCTTAATATTGCATCTATTTACGATAAGAAGAATCATCGTGAGGTTATTAAGCGTGGACAGGTAGCAAACAGATTGTTCGTGCTTGAAAATAACCCTGAGCAATACGACGCGTGGGAGCTTCAACGTAGCACGAAGGACAAGGAATATAACATTTCTGCACCATATGATGTTTATACAGTTGTTGACGGCTCAAGAACAGGTATTCACTACAAAAAGAGTCATATGGAAAGCGAAATTGAGCAAACAATTTGGTTCTACGAGGATATGCCTAGAATTGATTTTGAAACAAAGGTTAATTGGAATCAACAAAGACAGCTTTTAAAGGTTTCCTTCCCTGTTGAAATCAATGCTGACGTAGCAACCTACGAAATCCAATTCGGTACAACTAAGCGCCCAACTCACACAAATACCTCTTGGGACCAAGCGAAGTATGAGGTTTGTGCCCACAAATATGCAGATATATCCGAGGGCAATTATGGTGTTAGCCTTATTAATGATTGCAAGTATGGTCATGATATTCACGACGGAGATATGCGTCTGACCCTTCTTTCCTC
Source organism: Clostridia bacterium (assembly GCA_017399145.1). Lineage (GTDB taxonomy): Bacteria > Bacillota > Clostridia > Oscillospirales > CAG-272 > RGIG2000. The sequence continues at coordinate 35,230 of JAFQEG010000003.1, forward strand.
CGGCTGGAATCCTGACAATATGGGTAATTACAACGACCAAGGTATGCATGAAATTAACTACTCTATTTACCCACACGCATCAAACGTTGAGGGTTGTGACGTTATTAAGCACGCATACGACCTTAACCTACCTATGACTGCAGTTAAATCCCGTGGTAATGGATTGTTGCCTGATGAGTATTCTCTTGTTTGCGTTGACAAGGATAACGTTGTTGTAGAAACTATTAAAGAGGCTGAGGATTCAAGCGATACGATTATTAGACTTTATGAGGCTAAAAATTCAAGAGGCAGGGTAAACCTAAAGCTTGGCTTTGATATTACCGAGGCTTATCTTGGTGATTTAAGCGAAAACAAGCTTAAAAAGCTTACTGTTAAGAATAACACAGTATCAATTGACGTAAAGCCATTTGAAATTGTTACTATCATAGTAAAATAAAGAAAAAATCCACACGTCTTGTGTGGATTTTTTTCTTTTATTCATCATATAATCTATTGATTGTGTGGTGATTAAAATTAACAAGCTACAAAAGTATTTCTTTAATGGTCTTTTGCTTTCCTTATCTGGTATTCTTATCAATGCCGTATCCGTTGGCTTTAATACCTACGTTACCTCTGTTTTAGGTGCTGAGGGTATGGGGCTTATTACTCTTACCTCTGGTATTTATGGCTTTTCCATAACCTTTGCAACCTCCGGTATCAACCTTGCAGTGGTCAGACGTGTTTCAGCGATTATTCCCTATGATAACAAGATTACAAGCTTAGATAAAAATAGAAGCCTTGCGATTAGTAAGGTAATGAAAAATGCAATCTTTTATTGTCTTTTCTTTTCCTTTATAGCAACAATTATATTATTCCTTTTTGCACCCTTGATTGGTAGATACGCCCTAGGAGACACACGGACTATTCCGTCCTTGAAGGTTATGGCACTTAGTCTTGTGCCTATTTCTATTTCAAGTGCCTTAAATGGTTATTTTTGTGCCGTAAGACGTGTTTATAAAAACGTTGTATCTAAATTTTTAGAGCAAGGTGTAAAAATAGGCTCAGTTTCACTTTTGCTTATGTATATTGCACCCTGGGGACTTGAATATGCATGTGTTTCTCTTGCCCTAGGCACAACCATTAGCGAAATATTTTCACTAGTTATAAATCTTGTGCTTTATTTCTTTGATAGATTTTTGCACAAGGACAACACAGTTAAAGAGTCGATTGAAAATAAAAATCTTGATGTTTTTTCTATTGCCTTTCCTGTGGCAGTTAGTAGTTATGCAAGGTCGGGGCTTAGCACCCTTGAGCATTTGCTAATTCCTTGGGGCTTTAAAAAAAGTGGTGCTAGTGCCTCAGTTGCCCTTGCCTCTTATGGCATTTTACACGGAATGGTTTTCCCTCTTTTGTTTTTTCCCTCGTCAATCCTCGGTGCTTTTTCGTCCTTGCTTGTGCCCGAATTATCTGCATCTTATGAAAAAAAGGACTATAACCGAATAGGATATATAGCCTCACGAGTTTTCTATTTTACTTTGATATTTGCCCTAGGTGTAAGTGGTATTCTTATTTGCTTTTCAAGTCAAATTGGCACTTGCTTCTATAATAGCAACGAGGCAGGCAAATTTATTAAATTACTAGCCCCCTTAATCCCCTTAATGTATCTTGACGGCACAGTTGATGCAATGCTAAAGGGACTCGGTCAGCAAATTTACTCAATGAGAATAAACATTATGGATTCCTTGTTAAGTATTTTATTGATAGTTATTCTTCTACCCTTTTTTGGTGTCAACGGCTATATAGGGGTAATCTTTATTACAGAATTATTTAATACAACACTCAGTATTATCAAGCTATTAAAAATCACAGGTATAAAGGCACAGATTGTTAAGTGGTTAATCAAGCCCTTGATTTGTATAAGTGCATCTACCTTAATAGCTAGCTTTATCTTTTCAACAGGTTATTTTTCTTCCATACAGGGCAAAGTACCACTTGCCCTTGAAATAGGCTTTACCACCCTACTATATGTGCTTTTATCCCTTGCTTGTGGGGTAATATCAAAAAACGAAAAGAGCTTAATAAAAAGGTTATTAAAGAGAGCCTAACCGACGAAAAATCGCACACGTGGTGCGATTTTTTGCTATTTATGGAAAATATTGTTCCTTGATTTATTCTTTTCCTTTTGGTAAAATATTTGTGTAATGCGTTACAAATTTACAAGGAAAGGATGGTAATGTGAAGAAAGCTTTATCTTTTGCTTTAATTCTTGCTATTGTACTCACCTCGCTAGCATTAACTGTTAGTGCAACCGAGCAATCCTGGGTAAGGGTTAATATTGATGGTGCACAATTTAACGGTGGTGTAATTGTTAAGGACAATACTACCTTTGTTGGAATACGGAAATTCGCAACATCAATGTACCAAAATGCAAGAGTTACATACAATTATCGCACAAGGACACTTACAGTACAGTCAGACAAACTATATTTGACAGCAACTGATGGATATAATTACATCGTTGCAAATGGCAGATATTTATACACTCCATCCCCTGTTTTTATGAAAAATGGGGTTATGTACGCACCTGTTTTGCTAATGACAAAAGCCTTTGGTGCATCGGCTAGATGGGATAATAGCACTTCCTCATTTAGAATATCAAGAGGTAGCGGTGGAATACTGTCAGGTGACCAATTTTATAGACAAGATGAGGTTTACTGGCTATCTAGAATTATAAATGCAGAAAGTGGCGGTGAGATTTTTAAGGGCAAGCTAGCGGTTGGCTCTGTTATTTTAAACAGGGTTAAATCTCAATACTTCCCTAACACAATTTATAGTGTTATTTTCGACAAGAAAAACGGCACACAATTTAGTCCTACCTCAAATGGTACAATTTATAATTCTCCTAATGCAGATAGCATAATTGCTGCAAAGATTTGTCTTGAGGGATACAGAGTTGATTCAAGCATTATTTACTTTGTAAACCCTATAACTGCACCTAATTCCTGGGTAGCAAAAAATAGACCATTCTATGCAAAAATTGGTAACCACGCATTTTACTATTAAACAAAAAAGCTCGACACGTGTCGAGCTTTTTTGTTTTATATCGCCTTTGTTGTAGCTTTTATGTAGGAATTATAAATTGAATCTCTTAAAAGCTTTAGTCCTTCCTCGTCCTTGCCACCGACTGATTTACCACAAATTGCCTTTACACCTCTTGCTAGCTTAGATGAGCTTGTAACAATTATTTCGTCAGCTGAAAATAGCTCTTCAAGAGTATAATTTTGTTCCCTTACGGGTATTTTGTTTTCCCTTGCTACCTCTATTAGGTGTGCCCTTGTCACACCCGGTAAAATGTGGTTATTGGCAGGGGCTGTTATGAGTTCCCCGTTTTTTAATATTGAGATATTACTATGCGAGCATTCGGTTATGTAGTTGTCCCTTACGAAAACTGTTTCCTCGCATCTATTATCCTTTGCAACCTGTGCTGCTAGCACACTTGGTAAAAGATTAAGAGTTTTTATATTACAGTATCCGTATCGTAAATCCTTTGTAATCGTAAGGTCCATTTTCTTAAACACGTCATCAACCCTTTGTGGCTTTATGGTAATACAAAGGTTACCTACCCCACTTGTAAATTCGTGATTTCTTATACCACTACCTCTCGAAACGTGGAAATATACAAACTTTTCCTCGCCCTCAACAAGCTTTACAAGCTCTTTTATAAGGTGAGATATTTCTTCCTTAGTTTTAGGTGGTGTTATTCCTAAAAGATGACAATTATCAAAAAGCCTATTTACGTGTGTAGACAAAAGATATGGGATATTATTTCGACACATTACCGCGTCATATACCCCGTCTCCAAAGTAAAATGCCCTATCGGTCATTGGCACCGAAACCTCTTCGATTAAACCAACTCTGCCGTTATAATATCCCAAATTTTTCATATAACCCTCCGAATTAAGCTATTGTATATGCTATATTTGGCTCAAGGGATACCTCTGTATCTCTTCCCCCTATATTTATTATAGCAGTTTGCTTAATTGGTGTTACAAGCTTTAGTGATTTTAGCTTATTATTTTCCCATTCAATATCAACCTTGATATTGCCCTTAGCTAAAAGTCCCTTAATGCTACCCTTCTGCATTTCTGAAGGAAGTGCAGGTAGGATTTTAATTTTTCCGTCCTCGCATTGTAAAAACATTTGTGCTATACCTGCACAAACACCATAGTTTCCGTCAATTTGGAATGGTGGATGCGCATCAAACATATTTGCATAAGTACCACCAGAGTGCCACATATCAACAGAGTTATCTGGTCTTGCAGGCATAAAGCGAAGCTGATTCTTAACAAGCTTTAGTGCATGGTCTCCGTCCTTTAGCTTTGCCCAAAGGTTTACCTTCCAGCCCATGCTCCAGCCTGTGCCCTCATCTCCTCTTCTTTCAAGTGAGCGCCTTATCATCTGTGCAACCTCTGGGTTGTTATCGGTTGTAATTAGGTCAGCAGGATAGAAGCCATATAAATGTGACACGTGACGGTGATAAATATCTGTTTCCTCATATTCTCCGTCGTATTCAAGAAGCTGACCCTCGCTACCCTTTTCATAAATACCGATTTTGTCCTTTCTTTCATCAATTGCTTTTGTAAAGTCGTCATCTATTCCCAAAATTTTTGCAGATTTGGAAATGTTTTTAAATAAGTCCTCGATAATTGATTGTGACATTACGGTATATTTGCTCAGATAAATCCAATGATCGCCCTCGTTATAGCTGTTTTCAGGAGATGTTGACGGAGTCAGAATATATCTACCGTTATACTCTTCCATAACTGATAGATAGAATTTTGCTGCCTCTTTCATTATTGGATATGCAGTTTCTTTTAAGTAATCCTTGTCAAGAGTATATTCATAATGCTCAAACAAGTGACGACATAGCCAACCGGAGGAAAGATTCCAATAGGCATATTGAGTTGAGTTTTCAACCTTAGCACCAACAGGGGTTGTGTGTGCCCATAGGTCGCTATTGTGGTGGGAAACAAAGCCGTCTGCATGATATAGACGCTTTGCAGTTTCTCTACCATTTACACTAATATTTTTAGTCAGGTTAATTATTGGCTCATTACAGCTTACTAGGTCATTCATAAGCACAGGCCAATAGTTCATTTCTGCATTGATATTAAGTGTATAGTTTGAGGACCAAGGCGCGTAATAGCTTTCATTCCAAATACCTTGTAGGTTCGTTGCCTGCGAACCCTCTCTTGACCCTGCAATTACTAGATATCTACCAAAGTTATAAAGCAATTCGCAAAGTCCTAGGTCCTTATTTTCACTCTTTAATCTCTCATCTGTATCAATTGTGCTTTCCTTGCCACCAAAATCAGTTACTACACGATTGAAGAGTGAGGAAAAGTCCTTGATATGTCTTTCCTTTATTTCGTTGTAGCTATTACCATAGAGCTTTTCCATTCTTTCAAGGCAAGGTCCAAGAGTCTTTTTAGTAGGAAGCTTATCAAAGGAAATAAAGCTTGTTTCACAAAGGAAATAAATCTCAACGTAAGTAGCTTCGTTAACAGTAATTTTTTCGCCTGTTTCCTTGTTTACTTTTCCGTCTGTTTTTATTTTTGCAGTTGCGCTTACCTTTACTCCGTCACCATCATATACGATTGGCAAATCGTTCTTTCTGTAGCTTGGTGCAAGCTCAGTTGGGCATTCGCCGGAAAAATAAAGATTTTCGCCCCATGAGGTTACGTGACTCTTGCCTACGCAATCGCCGTAAATCTCGTAGCTAACAGGCTTTGAGGAGTTGAGTCTTACCATTACACAGTTATCAGGGAAGGAAACGAAATATTCTCGTTCATAAACAATTCCATCCTCTGTGTATTTTAGGCTTGCTAGCCCCTTTTCCATATCTAGCATACGAAGATAATTTTCAAAGCTACCATTTGAATTAAGGTTCTTTATGTACATAGTACCAAGAAGCATATACGAGTTTAGCCATTTGCCATTGAAGTTTTCCTCAAGCTCTCTTTGTGCCTCGTGTCGTTTGCCCTCGTTTACAAGCCTTTTAGCCCTCTCATAGGACTCGAAGGCACCCTCAACGTAATTATCTCCTGGCTTACCTGACCAAATTGTATCATGATTAAGTGAAATTCTATCAACGTCAACGCCAGAATAAATCATTGCGCCTAGCTGACCATTACCAAGAGGAAGTGCCTCCTCAAAATACTTAGCTGGCTTGCTATACCTTAATATTTTTTCCATACTCTCTCCTTATTAGTTGAATAGCGGAATTTCCATTCCGCTATTTTGATTAAATTTTTTTGTTCATTTTTTCGACGCAAGTTTTACAAATAAGCTTGCCCTCATATAGTATATTATCCTTAGTGCTTTTGCAGAAGATACAGCTTGGTGCATACTTCTTAAGTATAATTAAGTCGTCCTCTACAAAAATTTCTACTGGGTCTTTTGCGTCAATACCTAAGGTAACTCTTAATTCCATTGGCAAAACGATACGTCCCAAATCATCGAGCTTTCTTACAATACCTGTGGATTTCATTTTTCGACCTCCTTTTTGTTATTCGACTATATTTTACCATTTTTTTAAGTTATCGTCAATAATAATTTACATTTTTTTACTTTTTTGGAGAATTTTATGCTAGGAAAATGCTTTTCTATTTTTTGTATATCCTCAATTATCTATTCTTTAATTTGTGGAAACCTAAAGGACCTATGCGATTCAATTTTAAAGGGTGCATCCAAAAGTGTGACCGTCGTTATATCAATTATCGGCTTTATGGCATTTTGGAATGGGATTATGGAGGTACTAAAGTCTAGTGGTGCTATTGCTAGGCTATCTAAGCTATTAAAGCCTATTTTAAAGCACGTTTTTCCCAAATCCTTTAAGGAAAATGTAGCAACAGAGGAAATAACCGCTTGTATTAGCGCTAGTGTTTTAGGTCTTTCAAATGCTACTACCCCTCTTGCCCTTTCAGCTATTGAAAAAATGAATGCAACAAGAAAAAGTAACAAGGCTACAAACGATATGGTAACCCTCTCTATTCTTGGGTGTGCTTGCTTCAATCTTATTCCTACTACTATTATCGCTATGAGAGTATCGCAGGGTGCATCTATCACATACGAAATAATTGTCCCTGTTTGGATTTGCTCATTTGTTTGTATGGTGGTCGGAATTATCCTTTCAAGAATTGTAGGTAAGATAAGTGGAGATTGTTGAAAAATTTTCGTTTTTAGTATTACCATTAATCCTACTTGTAGCCTCTTTCATAATTTTACTTGGCAAGAAAAAGGATTATTTCAGTAGCTTTTTAAAGGGTGCTACCGATGGTGCAACTAGCGCCGTTAAGCTACTGCCTACTATGTGCGCCTTAATTGTTGGTGTAAGTATGTTTACAGGGTCTGGTATTAGCGATTTTATAGCTCATATTTTATCTCCATTTTTCGATAAAATCGGTGTCCCTAGCGAAATATTTCCCTTGATTTTAACAAGACCCATTTCGGGTAGTGCCTCACTTGCTACCTTTGGTGAAATACTGTCAAGCAACGGTCCCGATTCCTACGCCTCGCTTTGCGCATCTATTATTATGGCATCGACTGATACTGTTATTTACGTTATTTGTATTTACTTTTCTGCATCAAGGATTAAGCACACACGTCACGCACTGCCTATTGCCCTTTTCATTTCTATTTTATCTATTTTTCTTTCCTGTATTCTTGCAAGACTATTCTTTTGAATAATCTTTTTGTGCTTGGTAAATAATAGCTTACTAACACAAAGGAGATTTATATGAGAGGAATTAGTCAAAAAAGAATTGTACATTTAAAGGATACTAAAAGCAAATATTTTGACGAGGCATATTTTGTTTTAAAAAGTGGTGTCTTGGAAGGCGATGATGGTCTAATAAAAGAGGCTGAAAGAATAATCGGTAATACGTCAATTTCTCAAATTAAGGACGACGAAAAAAGAGGTGGTGGCTTAGTCGCCTGCTTGATGGGGGCATTTTCCGGAGCTATTGTAACATTTCTTATTTGCTTGCCCTTTGTTTTGTGATTTCTTGTCGATAAGTAGCTATTGACTTATACTTAGTTTTATGGTAAAATTAGGACAGTATTTATTCGTTAAAAGTACGTAAGGACAAAAATGCGGGGCCGTTATACGCATTTTATCACCCTTCGGTTATATTATCGTTATTTGCCCTTTAGGAAAATAGCGTTTATTTTCGTATTTTTATTTCTAATTGAGAGGATTTTATGCAAGAAAAGAACACAAAATGGAAAAACGCATCAAAGGACGATGCAAAAAAGAAAAATGCTAGCAAAAAAAGCGCAACAAAGAAAAGCGTAGCAAGTAAAAATGACAACACAAAGAAGCAAAAGAATGCTTCCTTAAGCAAGCCTAAAAACGAAAGGGCTAAAAGGCAACCTAAGCAAAACGGAAAAGAGAAAAAGAAAATCAAGCAACCAAAGCTAAAAATTTACTCCCTTGGTGGTCTTAACGAAATTGGAAAGAATATGACCGTTTTAGAATGTGACAATGATATTATCATTGTTGACTGTGGAATTGGCTTTCCTAACGACGATATGCTAGGCGTAGACTTGGTAATACCTGATTTTACCCATCTTTTGAATAACGTTGACAAGATTCGTGGTGTGTTTATCACTCACGGACACGAGGACCATATAGGCTCACTTCCCTATCTTTTGAAGACTATGAACGTGCCTGTATATGGTACAAGGCTTACTCTTGGTATTCTTGAAAATAAGCTTGAGGAGCATAAGCTTTTAAGCGTTGCTAAGCTTAATAACGTAAATGCAGGTGACAAGGTTAAGGCTGGTGTGTTTACCATTGAGTTTATAAGAGTAAACCACTCAATTGCCGATGCCTGTGCCCTTGCCATTTCCACACCTCAGGGTATGGTAATTCACACAGGTGACTTTAAGCTTGATACAACGCCAATAGATGGCGAAATGATGGATATTGTACGTTTAGGTCAACTTGGTGCTGAGGGTGTTTTAATGCTTTTGTGTGAGTCCACAAACGTTGAGCGCCCTGGTCATACACCATCTGAGAAAAACGTGGGCTTATCCCTTGAGAAAATACTTTCCTCGGCAACTGATAAAAGAATTATAATAGCTACCTTTGCCTCAAACGTACACAGAGTACAGCAAATTATAGATGCTAGTGTAAATCACGGAAGAAAGATTGCAGTAACTGGCCGTAGCATGGTAAACGTAGTTAAGGCAGCAGTAAGGCTTGGTTATATGAATGTGCCCGAGGGTGCTTTAATCGAGCTTGACCAAATTAAGAAATACCCACCAGAAAAGATTACAATAATTACAACAGGAAGCCAAGGTGAGCCTATGTCTGCACTTTACAGAATGGCATTTTCCGACCACGACAAGGTTGTTTTGACAAGCAACGACCTAGTTGTGCTTTCCTCTAGTGCTATTCCTGGTAATGAGCCATTAGTTGGAAAAATTATCAACGAAATTTACAGACGTGGTATAAATGTTTATCACGATTCTAGCGTTGAGGTCCACGTTTCTGGTCACGCCTGTCGTGAGGAGCTAAAGCTTATGCACGCACTTACTAAGCCTAAGTACTTTATGCCTGTGCATGGTGAATTAAGGCATCTTATTCAACACAAGGAGCTTGCCGAGTCTATGGGTATGGATCCACAAAATATTTTCGTTTCCGATATAGGCAAGGTTATTGAAATTGACGAGGAGGGTGCTCGATTTAATGGCACCGTGCCAGCTGGCAAGATACTAATTGACGGCTCTGGTGTTGGCGACGTTGGTAACATTGTTTTAAGAGATAGAAAAAATCTTTCTGAAAGTGGTTTGATTATTGCAGTTGCAACAGTTAGCCTAAGCGAGGGAATTGTAATGTCAGGACCTGAAATTATTTCTCGTGGATTTGTTTACGTACGTGAAAACGAGGAGCTTATGAATGGCGCTCGTGATATTGCAACAAGAGTTTTAATAGACGCACTAGACGATGGAATTAAGGACTATGCAGAGCTTAAAACAATTATGAAAAATGCTCTTTCAAAGTACATTTTTACAAAGACCAAGAAAAAGCCTGTTATTCTACCTATTCTTTTGAATATCTAAGTTTGAGGGGAAGCAAAAATGCTTCCCCTTAATTTATTTTAAATTTATTTTTTTCGCGTATTGTAATAAATAAAATTTTGTGTTATACTGTAATTTGGAATTTTATGGGCAATTACTTTTGAAAGGGGGATTTTATGACTAAGCTTTTGAAATATATGAAGGGCTATACTAAGGAATGTATTCTTAGTCCGTTTTTTAAAATGCTTGAGGCTTTTTTCGAGCTTTTAGTACCCTTAGTTGTGGCTAATATCATTGACGTTGGTATAGGAAAGACACCATCCTACATTGTCTATGCTTGTCTAATTATGGCAGGTCTTGGCGCTATTGGTCTTACCTGTACTATGTTTGCACAGTATTTTGCTGCAAAGGCATCAGTTGGCTTTGTTTCAAAAATCAAGAGTGCACTATTTTCTCATATTACCTCTCTTTCATACACGGAAATAGACAAGCTAGGCACCGCTACCCTAATTACAAGAATGTCAAGCGATGCAAATCAAGTGCAATCCGGTGTTAACCTAACCCTTCGCTTGTTTATGCGCTCACCTATCATAGTTTTTGGTGCTATGATTATGGCATTTACAGTTTCCCCTACCCCTGCTGTGGTATTTACTGTTACAATTCCACTTTTAGCCCTTGTTGTATTTGGAATTATGTGTGGCACAATTCCTCTTTATAAGGGTGTACAGGGCAAGGTTGATGGTGTTTTAAATACTGCAAGAGAAAACCTAACCGGTATTAGAGTTATTCGTGCATTCGGTCTTGAGGAAAGCGAAAAAACCAAATTCCACAAGAAAACCCTTGACCTAAACAAGGCGCAAAACTTCGTTGGCAGAATTTCTGCTATTATGAATCCTGCAACCTACGCTATTGTAAATATAGCTATTGCAGTCTTGATTTACACAGGCGCATTAGAGGTAAATAGTGGCAATCTTACACAGGGTGAGGTCATTGCACTTTACAACTATATGTCCCAAATTCTTATTGAATTAGTTAAGCTTGCAAGTCTTATAATCACAATGACAAAATCTCTTGCTTGTGCTAACAGAATACAAAATGTATTTGAAATTAAATCCTCTCAAGAGGTTATCGAATGTAAGGACGGCGACAAAAAATATAGTGTACAATTCAAAAATGCGTATCTTAAGTATGAGTCCTCACCTGAATACTCACTTGAAAATATCGACTTCTCTGCCTTACCTGGCGAAACTATTGGAATTATTGGTGGCACAGGGTCGGGAAAAAGCTCACTTATCAATATGATTGGCAGATTTTACGATGCATCAAGTGGCGAGGTTTTCGTCAATGGTAAAAACGTAAAATCCTATGACCCTGCTAAATTACGTGAGATGCTTGGTATAGTACCTCAAAGGGCAGTTTTGTTTAAGGGCACTATTCGTGATAATATGAAATGGGGCGACGAAAACGCAACTGACGAGGAAATTTTAAAGGCTATTGAAATTGCACAAGCTAAGGACGTTTTAGACTCAAAAGAAGAGGGGCTTGACTTCTTAATTGAGCAAGGTGGTAAAAACCTTTCAGGTGGTCAAAGACAGCGCTTTACTATCGCAAGGGCGCTTGTTGGTAAGCCTGAGATAATTATTCTTGACGACTCCTCAAGTGCGCTTGACTATTTAACCGACTCTAAGCTAAGAGGTGCTATTGCTAGCATTGATTACAAGCCTACTGTCTTTATAGTTTCTCAAAGGACTGCCTCTATTCAGCATGCAGACAAGATTATCGTCCTAGACGATGGAAAAATTGTAGGCATTGGCAAGCATAAGGAGTTACTTAAGGACTGTGTTGTATATTCAGAAATTTACAACTCTCAATTTACAAATGGGGGTGAGAATTGATGAAGAAAAGCAATCTTTCTACTCTTAAAAGAGTGTTTAAGTATTTGAAAAAGCATTGGGCACTTGTGCTTTTATCTGTGCTTTTTGCCCTGGGTAGTGTTTTAATTACCCTATACATTCCCATAAGAATCGGTAATGCTATCGACCTAATTATTGAGGCTGGCAAGGTTGATTTTGATAAGATGATGCCTATACTTTTTGAAATAGGTATTCTTGCTTTGTGCGTTGCCCTTTTACAATGGGTAATGAATAATATAAACAATAAAATTACCTACAACGTTACAATGGACGTAAGAAATGATGCCTTTGACAAAATTGAAGGACTACCTCTTAAATTCGTTGATTCCCATCAATACGGTGAAATTGTTAGTAAAATGATTTCCGACGTTGACCAATTTACAGATGGTCTTTTGATGGGTTTTACACAGTTTTTCACAGGCGTTGCAACTATTATAGGTACTCTTTGCTTTATGCTTTATTTGAGTCCTATAATCACTATTGTAGTAGTTGTATTCACTCCTCTTTCCTTGCTAATTGCAAGCTTTATTTCAAAAAGCACCTTTAAGCTTTTTAAAAAGCAATCAGAAAAGCGAGGAAATGAAACGTCCTTAGTTGATGAGGCTATTGGCAATTTAAAGGTTGTCAAGGTGTTTTCACAAGAGGACGAAATGCAACAAAAATTTGAATTAGCCGACGAGGAATTAAAAAAGGTATCTATTAAGGCTATTTTCTTCTCTTCCCTTGTAAATCCTACTACTCGCTTTGTAAATGCCTTAGTTTACGCAGGAGTTGCCTTAGTTGGTGCATTTACTGTTATGAATGTTATACCTATCGGTGCGCTTTCCATAGGTGCACTAGCCACATTTTTAAGCTATGCTAATCAGTATGCAAAGCCATTTAATGAAATTTCCGGTGTTGTTACTGAGTTGCAGAATGCACTTGCCTGTGCATCAAGGGTTTTTGACCTTATTGATGAGGATGAGGAAATTAAGGACAACGAAAACGCACTTGTATTAAACAAGCCAAATGGTGACGTTGACCTTTGCGACGTTGCATTTTCCTACTCACCTGACAAGGACCTTATTAAGGGCTTAAATTTAAGTGTTAAGGGTGGTATGCGTGTGGCAATTGTTGGACCTACCGGCTGTGGCAAAACAACACTGATTAACCTTTTAATGCGTTTTTACGACGTCAATAGTGGTTCAATTTCTGTTGATGGTACCGACATAAGAGATATTACTCGCCATTCCTTGCGACATAGCTATGGTATGGTTTTACAGGAAACCTGGTTACAGGGTGGCACTATAAGAGATAATATTAAAATGGGCAAGCCCGAGGCTACTGACGAGGAGGTTATTCAAGCCGCTAAGGAATGTCACGCACATAGCTTTATTAAGAGATTACCACTAGGCTATGACACAATTGTTTCCGACGAGAGTAATTCTCTTTCACAGGGACAAAAGCAGCTTTTGTGCATTAGCAGAATTATGCTAGCACTACCAGAGATGCTTATTCTTGATGAGGCTACCTCGTCAATTGATACAAGAACGGAATTAAAAATCCAAGAGTCCTTCCTAAAGCTTATGAAGGGACGCACATCGTTTGTTGTTGCCCATCGTCTTTCTACAATTAGAGAGGCAGATGTTATTCTTGTTATGAACAAGGGTAATATAGTTGAAATGGGTAACCATAATGAGCTTATAAATAAGAAAGGCTTCTATTGGGAGCTTTATAATAGTCAATTTAGCACAACAGAATAACAAGGAGCAATTATGAGAAAAACAAAAATTGTATGTACAATTGGACCTGCTTGCGAAAGTGAAAGGGTATTGACCGACCTTTGTCTTGCCGGTATGAACGTTGCAAGGCTCAACTTCTCTCACGGTACTCACGAGGACCATCTAGAAAAGATAAATCTTATTAAGAATGTTAGAGAAAAGCTTGATTTGCCTATCGCTATAATGCTTGATACAAAGGGACCTGAATATAGAATCAAGACCTTTGAAAATGGTTCTATTACATTAAATGATGGCGATACCTTTACCTTTACAACTGATGACATTATTGGTAACAATGAGCGTGTTAGCGTAAACTACAAGGGTCTTATCGGTGATTTATCCGTAGGTGACACTATTCTCGTAAATAATGGTCTTGTTATTTTCAAGGTAACTGAGCTTACAGAAACAGATGCAATTTGCAAGGTGGTTGTCGGTGGTGACCTATCAAACTCAAAATCAATGAGCTTCCCTAACAAGGTTTTAAATCAAGAGTATCTTTCCGACCAGGACAAAAGTGACCTACTCTTTGGCATTGAGCAGGGTGTTGATTTTATTGCTTGCTCATTTGTTTCAAGGCGTCAGGATCTAATTGATGTAAAAAGCTTTTTAAAGACTAATGGTGGTAGCAATATCGACATTATCGCAAAGATAGAAAACAGAAGTGGTGTTGATAACATCGAGGAAATATGCAAGGAATGTGACGGTATTATGGTTGCCCGTGGCGACCTTGGTGTTGAAATTCCATTTGAGGAATTACCTGTTACTCAAAAGCATCTTATCACAAAGTGTAGAATGCTTGGTAAGCGAGTAATTACAGCTACTGAAATGCTTGAGTCTATGATACACAATCCTAGACCTACCCGTGCTGAAATTTCCGACGTAGCAAACGCAGTTTACGACGGGTCTAGTGCAGTTATGCTATCTGGTGAAACTGCTATGGGTAAATACCCTGTTTTAACAGTTAAAACAATGTCTAAGATTATAGAAAAGACTGAAAGCTTTATAAACTACGACACACTATTCTCTTCTGCCGGATTTACAATAAACAACGCAGTTGACGCAATTTCTCACTCTACCGCTTGTATGGCTATTGACGTACACGCAAAGGCTATTGTCGTTTGCTCAATTTCTGGTATTACAGCTAGAATGGTATCTCGTTTCAGAGCCCCTGTTGATATTATTGGTATGACAACAAGTGAGGAAACCTGGAGAAAGCTTGCACTTTCTTGGGGTGTTACCCCTGTAATGTGCGAGGTGGTTAACTCTACCGACGTGCTCTTCTATATGGCAAACAAGGCGGCAAAGAAAACCTTTAAGCTTAAAAGGGGTGACAAAATCGTTATCACTGGTGGTATCACAAACGGTGAAAGTGGAAGCACAAATTTAATTAAGCTAGAAACACTATAACAAAAAATGCTTGACGGGCGTCGTCAAGCATTTTTTTATTCTGCTGAAATTATATAGTGATAAACTGGCTGACCACCCTGTAAAAGGTCTACCTGTGCATTTGGCAAAAGAGATTGAAGATATTCTTGCTTCCTCTCTGCCTCCTCTTCGGTTACATCACAGCCATAGTAGATACAAACTACTTCCTTGTCGTTTGCTTCTATTTCCTTGGCAAAACGACTAAATAGATTGTCTATACTAGTATCATTTGCAAGTAGCTTTCCTTGACAAAGTCCAAGATAGTCACCCTCTTTTATGTCCATTCCGTCAAAATCGGAATTACGGGCTGCATAAGTAATTTGCATTGTAACAACTGACTCTGTAGCACCCTTCATTGCTTCCTCGTTTTCGCTTGGTGCAAGGTCAAGGTCAAAGGCTAGCATAGCATTTATGCCCTGTGGAATTGTTTTTGTTGGTATTACAATTATATTCTTGTCGCTTAATTCCTTAACCTGATTAGCAGACAAAATAATATTTTTGTTATTTGGAAGAATAATTATATTCTTTGCATCAATTTCCTTAACTGCGTTATGAATATCATCGGTTGACGGATTCATTGTCTGCCCACCAGATACGATTTTATCAACACCTAATTCGGTGAAAATTGTCTGCATTCCCTCACCGCTTGCAATAGCAACAAAGCCGTAATCCTTTAGTGCAACCTCAGGGGCTTCAACAATTTTGCTTGTGTGCTGAGATTTCATATTCTCAACCTTTACGGTTTCGTAAATACCCCATTTAAGTGCCTCGCCTAACACCTGATGAGGGTCGTTTGTGTGCACGTGTACCTTTACAATCTCGCCATCATCTAGCATGACTAGGCTATCACCCATTGTTGCAAGATAGCTTTTTAAAGGGGACGTGTCCCTATTAGGGTCATTTTTTGTAATTATAAATTCAGTGCAAAAGGCAAAGGCAATATCCTCTGTTTCAAAGGCGGTAAAGTCAGCCTTTTCCTTTTGTGTGTAGTCCTCTTGTATTTCGTATTCTAAATCCTCGCCATTGCTTAATGCATTTTCCATAGCCCTTAAAACTAATAGCCAGCCCATACCACCTGCATCAACCACACCTGCCTTTTTTAGCACAGGGTTTTCGTCAATAGTATGAGATAGTGCATCCTCTGCTGAGGATATAGCACAGCCTAAAACGTATTCAAAGCTATTGTTTTCTTGTGAGGCTTCCATTGCCCTTTCAGCACATTTTCTCGCAACTGTAAGAATTGTACCCTCGGCAGGTGATTCTATTGCCTTATAAGCAGATTCAACACCTGTTTTTAGTGCGTTTGCAAGAGTTATGCCATCGCAGGTTTCGCTATTTTTCAAGGCACTAGCAATACCACGGAATAAAAGGCTTAATATAACACCAGAGTTTCCTCTTGCGCCTCTTAGCATAGCACGTGCTGTCCTTTCAGCAACAGAATTTATGCTTGTATCACTAGAATTAGCAAGCTCCCTTGCCGCATTGCCAATAGTCATTGACATATTAGACCCTGTGTCACCGTCTGGCACTGGAAAAACGTTTAATTCGTTAATTTCCTCTTCCTTTACATGAAGAAGCTGTGCTGCGCTTATAACAAGCTTACGATATTCGCATCCATCTATTGCGTTATGTTGCTTTAAATCCACCATATTTTCTCCTTTAATCAATACGTTCCTTGCCCATAAAGAATAGTGCAACTGTACCAGGTCCTGAGTGTGAACCGATTGTAGTGCCTATGTTATTCATTAAAACCTTGCCCTTTAGGTTAGGGAATTTTTCTTCAACTAATGCCTTTACTTGACTTGCACACTCATAAGCATCTGAATGGGAAATGTAGCATCTACCACTATAATTATTCCCGTCGTCTGCGTTTTCTTCCATTTTCTTAACAATTTGCTTAATAGCGTTTGCTTGACCTCTAATTTTCTCTCTTGGAATTAGCTTTCCATTTAGGTCAACGTTTAATAGTGGACAAATTTTTAAAACTGTGCCAAACCATCCCGCTACCTTAGAAACTCTACCACCCTTTACGTAAAAGGTTAAGTCCGTTGAGAAAAACCAGTGATGTACTCTTTTTCTGTTGTTAATTGCCCACTCATAAAGTGCGTCAATATCCATTCCGCTGTCACGTCTGTCTGCTAACTCGTCGGTTAGAAGTCCCATGCCAGAGGACGCACCTAAGGAATCAACAACTAAAATCCTTCTGTCAGGATACTCCTCTTTCAATTCCTCAACTGCAATTTTTGCAGAGGTCATAGCCCCAGATAGTCCTGAGGAAAGCATCAAGTGAAGAATGTCCTTACCCTCGTCTAAATAGGGTCTAAAGAACTCCTTTATATCGTCTACGTTAGGC
The DNA here is from genome assembly GCA_017399145.1 of Clostridia bacterium. Taxonomy (GTDB): domain Bacteria; phylum Bacillota; class Clostridia; order Oscillospirales; family CAG-272; genus RGIG2000. The sequence continues at coordinate 52,746 of JAFQEG010000003.1, forward strand.
TGAGAGGTTTTTGTATCTGCCCCATCCTTCATAAGCTGATAAAATTTGTCATAGCTAAGGGCTTTGCCCATATCGTCTTTATTTTCTTTTCCATCGATGAAGAATGAAAACCTTAAAAAGTCAATGCTTCTTGATTTCAAATGCTCAGGACTTACGTCACAGGTTGAGCATGTTGTAATTACATAATTTGCCATTTTGCCTTTACCTTTCTTTTTTAGGGTTGCGTTGGTGCTTTCACTAACACTAGCATCATAACAATTCTTTACCAAAAAGTCCACCTACTATTTAACTTTTCTTCTCTCTTAAAAAAAATAAGCGAGTAGAGTTAAAAAAAGGCACTCTACGAATCGTAGAATGCCTTGTATTTATTGGTCTTGTCCCTGATTTTCGTCAACCTTATCCTTCTTTTTAGACTTGATTGATTTTATCCAGCTTGGGTTATCCTTTTTACTAATTGTAACAGTTATCTTTATTCCAAACACTAAAAAAACAATAATCTGAAGTGGTATACCTATCAAGAAAACCATCCAAAGTCCGTTACCGTAGCCTAAAACCGAGGCAACTGCAAAGAATACGGTTGCAAGCAAGGACCAGCCTAAAACCGAGGTATATATCAATACACCCTTGCCCTTAAACCATACAGATGCAAGTACAATTGCTACAATTGCGCACACAGGCACGGCATAAATGAAGATTTGCCAATGATATATGTTAATAAATGCAAGTAGCACGTAAATAAGAGTCGCAAGTGCAAATATGCCAACAAGTGCAGTTACTAAAATAATTCCTTTAATACGACTTTTCGGCTTTGTTTCTACCTTTTTGTCCTGTTCCTTATGCTCTGTCAAGATATAATCAACAGTAACACCAAAAAGCTCACTCATTTGAAGAAGCACGTACGCATCAGGCACCGCATCTCCTCTTTCCCATTTAGAGATTGCCTTGTCTGAATAGTTTAGCTTTTGACCTAGCTCAAACTGTGTTAAATGATTTATAGTGCGTAAATAGTATATATTTTGTGCAACAACCTGTTTAAAATCCTTTGTATCCACAGATAAACAACCTCCTTTTTTATTTTCTTTATTTTAACATAATATAGTTGATTAGTCAAGGAAATTCAAGTAAATTTTGTGTGAAAATTAAATGCACTATGCTAATTTTCTCTCATTCTGTCGAGAAAAGCCACATAGTGCAATTTTTTGTTAAAAGCTTAAAATTTCAGTTAAGATATAGTTACTTACAAAAAAGCCCTTTGGTGTAAAGCTATACGCACCATTCTTGCAGGACACATACCCTTGGGCAACAAACTCCTCAAGTCTAGGATATTCGCAAAGCAAATTTTTACCAAATAGCCCTTTAAATTCCTCACAGCTTACTCCATCGCTAAGACGCATTCGTAACATAACGTATTCGTCAATTTTGCTAAGGGAGTATCTGTTTTCTTCCTCAAATTGCTTCTTGGGTGCTATGCCATTTTGTATTGAATCTACATATTCCTGTACACTTGGATTGTAGCTATATCGCTTACCATTAAAAAATGAATGGGCGCTAGGTCCTAGGGCTACGTACTCGTTGCTTAGCCAATATTTCATATTATGACGTGACCGTCTTCCCTCTTTTGAAAAATTGCTAATCTCGTATTGAGAGTAACCATTCTTTTCAAGTGTGTCGACTAAATCAAGGTATGTTTCATATTCCTCATCCTCGTTTGGTAAGACTAGTATATCCTTAATTTTACCAAATTGAGTGTTTTCCTCAATCTTCAAGCAGTATGCAGAAATATGCTCAGGCTTGTAGCTTATCGCCTTTTTAAGAGTCCTTAAAAAGTCTTCCTTTGTTTGATTTGGCAAGCTATACATAAGGTCAAGGCTTATGTTATCAAAGCCATTTTTTCTTGCTAGATAGTAGCTAGCTTCAAAATCCTTCAAGCTATGTATTCTGCCTAGCATGAAAAGTAACTTGTCGTCTGTGCTTTGCAAGCCTATGCTTAGCCTATTTACACCGATTTTTTTATAGGAATGTAGCTTTTCCTCAGTTAGTGTACCAGGGTTGATTTCTATTGAAAATTCCGCACCCTGTGTTAGCTTTAGGTGCTTTTTTATTGCCAATCCTAGCCTTTCAATAAGCAAAGGGTCAAGAATTGAGGGGGTACCACCACCGATATAAACAGTGTCGAATTCACAATCCTTGTAGCAATCTGCTTCCATTTCGATATGAGTGCATAGTGCGTTTATATAGTCCTCCTTTGCCTTGTCGGTTGCAGAAAAGGAATAAAAATCACAATAATTACACTTTTGTTGACAAAATGGAATGTGAATATATAAGCCGAGAGTCCTCATTTGTCGCTATCGTCAAGCTTAAGCACTGCCATAAATGCCTCAGGTGTAACCTCAACCGAGCCGAGACGACGCATCTTCTTTTTACCCTCTTTTTGCTTTTCTAGAAGCTTTTTCTTTCTTGTAATATCACCACCGTAGCACTTAGCAAGCACGTCCTTACGAAGTGCCCTTACGGTTTCTCTTGCTATTACCTTAGAGCCAATTGCAGCTTGAATTGGGATTTCAAATAGCTGACGGGAAATATTGTCCTTTAGCTTCTCTGCTATTCTTCTAGCACGTGCGTACGCCTTTTCTGAATGTACGATAAAGGTAAGTGCGTCAACCACCTCGCCATTAAGCAAGAAGTCAAGCTTAACAAGATTGCTAGGCTCGTAGCCTGCAAGCTCATAATCAAGAGATGCATAGCCCTTACTTCTGCTCTTTAGTGCGTCAAAGAAGTCATAAACTATTTCGTTAAGTGGCATTGTATAGTAAAGCTCAACTCTTTGAGAATCAAGATATTTCATATCCTTAAAAATACCACGTCTATCCTGACAAAGGTCCATAATTCCACCTACGTACTCGGTTGGTGTAATTATGCTTGACTTTACAGTTGGCTCGTATGCCGTTGCAATAGAGTCTGGGCTTGGATAGTTAGATGGGTTATCTACAAATACAGTTTCGCCATTTGTTTTTTCAATCTTGTAAATAACACTAGGTGCAGTTGTAATTAGGTCAAGATTAAACTCTCTTTCAAGTCTTTCTTGAATAATTTCCATATGCAAAAGTCCAAGGAAGCCACATCTAAAGCCAAAGCCAAGCGCAATTGATGTTTCTGGCTCGAAGGATAGTGCTGCATCATTAAGCTTTAGCTTGTCAAGTGCGTCACGAAGGTCGTTGTACTTAGCGCCATCAGCTGGGTATATACCAGAAAACACCATAGGGAGTGCTTCCTTAAAGCCCTTAAGTGGCTCGTTTGTTGGGTTTTCATCATGAGTTACGGTATCACCTACTCTTGTTTCGCTAACTGTCTTAATACTAGCTGTGATATAGCCAACCTCACCTGCAGAAATAGAGTCCGCTTTTTCAAGTCCAAATGCACTTAGGTGACCTACCTCGACAACGTCGTATTTTGCGCCAGTGCTCATAAGACGGATTTTGTCACCTGCCTTAAGGGTGCCGTCCATTACTCTTACGTAAACAACAACACCTAAATATGCATTGTAATGTGAGTCAAATATCAAGCACTTAAGAGGTGCAGATTCATCGCCCTTAGGGCAAGGAATCTTTTCAACGATTGCATCAAGGACCTGGTCAATATTTAAGCCTACCTTAGCAGAAACTGCAGGGCAATCCTCGGCAACAATGCCGATTACGTCCTCAATTTCATTTCTTGCCCTGTCAACGTCGGCTGAAGGTAAATCAATTTTGTTAATTACAGGCACTATCTCTAGGTCGCAATCAACTGCAAGATACGCATTAGCTAGAGTTTGCGCCTCAATGCCCTGTGTTGAGTCAACTACTAAAAGTGCGCCCTCACAAGCATTGAGTGAGCGAGAAACCTCATAGTTAAAGTCAACGTGGCCGGGGGTGTCGATAAGGTTTAAAACGTAATCCTGTCCGTCCTTGTGTTTATAGTTTATTCTTACAGCCCTTGCCTTGATTGTAATACCTCTTTCTCTTTCAAGGTCCATATTATCAAGGAGTTGCTCTTCCATTTCACGCTTGCTAACTGCGTTAGAATATTCAAGTATTCTGTCTGCAAGGGTTGACTTTCCGTGGTCAATATGAGCAATTATGGAAAAATTTCTAATATATTTTTGCTTTTCGTTCACTTTTTTAAGTCCTTTCGAAAAATTCATAGATATTTTATCACAAATAATAATTATATACAAGTATTTTTTTCAAACAAAATAAAAAAGGGTATTTCTACCCTTTTTATTAATCCTTTGTTGACCTAACAGGTTGTTCATCAGGTGTAACGAACTCTGCAAAATCTCCATCTACAAGTGTTTTATAGAAGGTAGCCTCTGATGCTTGAATGTATGGTGTAATCCAAAAATATCCAATGCCAAAGGTTAACATACCAACTATATGCCAGCCAATAAATGAGAAATAAAGCTTGAATAATCTCCACTTATTGCCCTTCATCAATCTTGCACTCTCGCCCATTGCCTCTGTAACAGAATACTCTGGGTGGTCTGCTCTTATGTAGAAGGTCATTGAAAGCATAAGCTGAATAATTATACCTGGGATTATAAAGAAAAAATAACCTAATGAAACGGCAAGGCTAATCAAAATGCTAGTACCAACAGAATTTATAAAATCCTTTTCAAAGCCACTGAAAAGTGTGCCTGCAACGTCTGTATGTTGTTTTCTTGCTAGTAATAAAAAACAACTATAAAAGCCAAAGGTCAAGGGACCTGTCAACAATATACTAAGCATACCCATCGAAAAGCCTGCAACGGCACCATTAACTAAGCTAAACAATACATACGCAAGTAATCCCTTCATCCACTCGGTTGCAAAAATGCTACCACCTAGGGATTCTCTTGCTAACGCTCTAATTTCTTTACTTTTCATAAAAGTCCTCCTTAACAAAAGTCAAAGCAAAGTAATTTTGCTCGTATATATTATATTATGTTTTTCGTCCTTTGTCAACAATTACAAGCATTTTTCTGTTGACTTTTAAATTGAATTGTTGTAGAATACTGAGGAGGTGATGCAAAATGAAAATTACAGGTGCAATTTTTGATATGGACGGCACATTGCTTAACTCAATGGATTATTGGGGCAAGGTTGCAACAGAGTTTTTGACAAAAAACGGCTATGATGCTACAAATGATGACAACAGACGCTTTTTAGAGCAAGGCATGCGTGAGTTTTACGCCTACGCAACCACTACCTTGGGTATGACAAAAAGCTACGATGAGGTCCACGACGAAATATACAATTTGATAAGAGAAAAGTATGAAACGGTGGTAAAGCCTAAGGACGGTGCTATTGAAATGCTTGATGCCCTACTTGAAAAGGGTGTTAAAATGTGTCTTGCAACTGCAACCGACAAAGAAACAGTTGAAATAGTTTTAAAGCGCCTCGGTATGGAAAAGTATTTTTCTAAGATATTCACAGTTAAAGAGGTAGGAATTGGCAAATCTCAGCCTAAGATTTATCAGCTTGCCCTTGAATATTTAGGCACTCCTAAAGATAGCACCTACGTTTTTGAGGATGCTTACTATGCTATTAACACAGCGCACTCAAATGGCTTTTTAGTAGTTGGCATTTATGACAAAAACGTATTCGTGTCAAAGGAAGAAATCAAAAAGCTATGCGATTATTACATAGACGAAAATGACCGATACAATATTGATTTTTTACTAAAATAGAGCAAAAATGCAGACACAGTGTCTGCATTTTTTATATTTCAATAATTTTGTAGGGGTTTTCCTTAGCCTCACACATAGCGCTAAGAGTAATATATGGTATCTCATCAATTATACTGCTTTTACCACTATGATAATGTCCTTGAATTACCATTTTTACCTTGCCCGAAGCCTTGATAATTTTTCTTATCTCCGTTGCGTTTTTAATAATGTGGTTTTCGTCGGTGTTGGGGTCAAGATTTTCGTGGACTAGCACTATTACAGGGCTTGTAGCCTTATATAATTGATTTTTAAGATATTCAACTTGAAATGGTGGTAAATTAGAGTCGGTCCACTCAACTCCTGCCTCGTCAAAGCATCTATAATCAAAGCGATAGTTTGCATCAAGAATTATAAAGCTTATCCCTTGATACTCTACTGTATAGGGTGGTGTCTTTAATCCTAATTCTCTTTCGATTTCTTCTCTTGTAAGCATAAGATAATCGTGATTGCCAGGCACGGAATAAAATGGTAAGTTATAGGACTTTATAAGTGAAAGCATTTTTTCAAAATAGCCCTTTATGTCCTCTTTTGTGTCCCCTTTTACGTGGTCCGTCATATCTCCTAAGCAAAAGCAAAGGTCAACATTTTCTTTCTTGAAAATCTCTAAGGCGTCCCTTGTCCTTTCGTATGCAAGTGAAGGATTTCTTATCCCGCCGATTGTTTCACAGTTACAATAGTGTGTATCTGAAAAAAGCCCTATTTTCATATCTTTCCTCAATGATTTTTTTCTTTTATTCTAGCATACAAAAAAGTTTATGTCAATTAAGTTTTTTATATTGACAAAATATTTATGTTGTGCTAAACTATTACCATTATTTTAGCAGTTTTTCGGAGGAATTTATTATGAGTAATTTAAACGTTGTTTGCTTGGACCTTGAGGGTGTTTTAGTGCCTGAAATTTGGATTGCCTTTGCCGAGGCTTCTGGTATTCCTGAATTAAAGCGCACCACAAGAGATGAGCCTGATTATAACAAGCTAATGGCTTTTAGACTTAATATTTTAAAGGAGCATGGACTTGGTCTTAAGGAAATTCAAGAAACAATTGCAAAAATTGAGCCTATGAAGGGTGCTAAGGAATTTCTTGACGAGCTTCGCTCACTTACACAGGTTATTATCGTTAGTGATACCTTTACACAATTTGCAGCACCTCTTATGAAAAAGCTTGGTATGCCTACTATCTTCTGCAACACACTTGAGGTTGCTGAAAATGGCGAGATTACAGGCTTTAGAATGAGATGTGAAAAGTCAAAGCTTACAACGGTTAAGGCTTTGCAAGATGCCGGCTTTGATACAATTGCTGCAGGCGATAGCTACAACGACCTTGGTATGATTTTAAATAGCAAGGCAGGCTTCCTCTTTAAGAGTACAGACAAGATTAAGTCTGATTATCCTCAGCTAGAGGCTTTCGAGGAATACGACGAGCTTCTTAATGCAATAAAGAAAGCACTATAATTTAAAACGAGCAGATTTTCATCTGCTCGTTTTTGCTTATTGAACTATGGTATTTATTGATTTTGGTGGGAGAGTGTATGATTTTTCACCAATTGTGATAATCTTTTCAAAGCTATATGGGTTAAATACAAAGGCCACAACTTGACCATTTGGATTTTTAAAAATTGCACAGCTTGATGCAAATTCACCCTTTGCCTCAACGTATTTCGCACCACGCTTTACAAAGTGTGAAAAATGCTTCATTAGGTAAAACTCCGGTGTGTAGGTCTTTTTATTGTTATTGACTGTCACGAGGGAGTTTTGCACCCATCCCCAAGTGCTAGGTTGTTTTTCCACAAGTGCAAGATTCCAATATACGTAGGCAGTAGCACCAAAGTAGAAATAATTTTGCATCAATTCTGCTATGTACATCATATGCGCCCAAGAGTTGTTGCCGTCGCCACATTCGGACTCAGATTGAATGATTTCAAGCTGTGGGTAGTCCTGCTTAGTTTGTGCAAGTGCGTACTTGCCTGCCCATTGATAGCCTACGGATTTTATGTATTTTCTTGCTTTCTCGTCTTGCATTGCATAGCCTAAATAGTCGCAGTATCTTGTATAAAGGGCTCTGTAGTCGGTTTCCGGTCCGTTGATTGTGCCAAACATTATATCAACGCCTGTGCCCTCAAGCATAGGACCAAGATAGCCACCGATAAAGTCGGCAAGCTGAGCACCTGTCCACACACAGGAGGGGAAAACTTGATTGCTGCAAGGCTCGTTTTGAGGTGCTATTTGCACTAGTGGAACACCGTTTTTGCGATACTCCTCAACGTATTTTTTGAAATATAGTGCATATGCCTGTAAATTTTCCTTTGTCCTGTTGAACACGCCATTACTATAGGCATTGTGAGTTTTTAACCAAGTAGGAGGGCACCAAGGAGATGCAAACATTTGCATATCATCTTTTCTCTTTACACCCTCTTTAATTAATGGTAGTAAAAGCTTCTCATCTCTTTCAATAGAGAAATTCTTCATTTCATAGTCGCCGTCTGTGTCGTTGTATGAATAGTAGCTTGTTGCAAAGTCGCTTGAGCCAATCGGAGTACGGCAGAAATTGAAATTACAATTCTCTTCCAAAAAGAGCTGGTCAAGCACTTCTCTTTTGTCCTCTTCTGTCAATTCATTAAGTGCAAGCGCACTAAGCTCACTAAAGCAACAACCAAAGCCACGTATAGCTTGCTTTTCCTCACCAAGGGTGATTACTGTGCCCTTCTTATCCGTTTCCTTGCCCTGTTGCCAATAATTTTTCTCGGTAGTTGAAATAATCATTTGAAACCTCGTTAAAGCTTTAATATTTTCTTAATTATTTTACCATACTATGACTAAAATTTCAAGATAGAAAACACCTGTATAATTATTTTTTAAAAAAACTTAAAAACATCTTGATTTTTAAAAAAAGATATGATATAATGCACAAGTACAATTGAATATTTGGAGAATTCGCCTAGTTGGTCGAGGGCGCACGATTGGAAATCGTGTAACCGGTAACACGGTTCCAGAGTTCGAATCTCTGATTCTCCGCCAACAAAAAAGACAGGTCTTGTGCCTGCCTTTTTTGTTGGCTATGAATCATCGTTCGAACTTCTGCTCGTGGCTTTGCCACGAATAGAGTTCACAAGTGCGACGAAAGACGGTGGTAGGGGTTCCCCAACACGAAGAGTGAGTTTTGGGGGTTCTCGTGGGCTTGCAAGCAAAAGTCTCGGCGCAACTCATTTCCACAAGGGAATGTATCTCTGATTACAATAATTGGCTCATTTTAAATCATCACTCGCCTTTTTCTATAATACTTTGTACTTTTCAAGTCCGTATTCTTTATAGGTTTTATAATATTGCTCTAAGAATAATTCGGGTTGCTTTACAAAATCCTCCCCGTTTGCCAAGGATACAATTTCATATGCCTTTTCAACAGCTTGCTTGCACTTATCAATGTCATTTAGTTTAAAATAACAACCTGCTATTTGCAAATAGCAGCACATATGATTTGTTTGGACTCCATTAAATAGATATGCTTCGGGACATATTTTGTCTGTTAGCATAAATCTTTCGATTACATCCTTGCCTTCTATAAATGATTTTAAAGCATTTTTGTAATCGCCTGTTTCAAAGTATCCTTCGCCCTCCATTATGCAAGATAAGAAAAGCTCTTGGTATTCGATAATTTTCCAGTCCTTCGCTTCTTTAAGCCTATCCTCTCCCTTCAAGGAATAAGAGGAAACACGCATTTTATCGTTTAACAAATACGGATACATATATGGCAAGGTATCTATTATTTTTTTTGCATCATTATATCTGTTTTGCATTAAATACAGTGAGGCTAAGTCTGCTTTGGCACTACAAACACAGAAAATATCAGTAGCTTCTGCAATTATTTTGTGTGCCAAAGAAATTGCCTTATCTGCGTATTCAGTTTTTCCATATGTGCGTATATGGCACTCGTACAGAGAAAGAAGCTCTCGTAAAATCAAATCATTGTTGGGATAATCGTTTAATGCGTTTAAAAGTATTGCCTCGCATTTTTCAATATTGTTCCAAAAATATTTTTTTGAACTTGTAATAATATCATTTACCTTTTGAGCAGTTTTGGTTTTATCATATCCCATCAAAATGTCGATACTAACATCAAAAATATTTGCTAATATCGGAATAGCAGTAATATCAGGATAGGCAGTTTCTGTTTCCCACCTCGATATTGTTTGTGGTGTCACATTTAGCTTTTCTGCAAGCTGTTCTTGTGTCATATTATCACGCTTGCGTAACTCTTTAATTTTTGCACCTATACAAATAGTCATAAAATATTCCTCCTTGTTCTAAACGACAGGAGCGAAGCGAACCGGTTCTCTCGCTTTGTCAACTTAATTATATCATACCATATATTACATAACAATGGCATATTTGTTGAAAAAAATAAATTTTAAGTTGAATTTTGAAATTTCAAGTTGAATATTTTAGTTCGATTTTCATCTCACTTGCTCCGCCAAATAAGAACCGCAATTCTGATACAAAGGGATTGCGGTTTTTGCTTTTTTGTGATATAATGATTTTAGAAAGGTGGTGGTCGTATGTTTCCTTTTGAAAGTATTGCAAAACTCTTCTCGTTTAATTTTGATGAGAAATACTGTATTGAGATAGAGTTCTCGATTAAAGGATACCCTAAGTATCAATTTTGTTGGATGGGCAAAATGCCTGATAAAGAAAACACAGAAAAAGAATTATATTGGTATGGGCTAACTTCCGATGGTTCTGAAGCATACGATTACGATAATTTTCAGGATTTTTACTCGGCGCCTATCTTTGATGGAAAATCCATCAAAGAAATTTGGGATAAGGTTGACTTGTTATCCATAGATGGTTGCGACCCAAAGGAACGACTTGCTGTGTATCTTTAACCATTATTATGTATTTGACAATTGCTAAACATATCGCTTTTATTCCCAATGGGGGCTTTTATAAAAACGCGATTGCTAATCGCTAGGTGACAAACGCAACCTATAGTTTGTTGTAAAAGACTTTCACTTGTAGTAAAATTTGATTGTAAAATACTTTTGAAAAGGGAGTACCAAATGAAAAAAACAGTATTAATTTTGTTGGTTATTGTGTTTGTTTTTTCATTCACATCGTGTTATCCTGGAGACAACAATCCAGAAGAGATCGAAGCAATGTTTAATTCGTTCAATCACTCAGATGATTATGTCCTTTTAACTCACTTTCAACTAATAGTAAAGGGTGAACATTATAATCGTTCCGAAATTAAGTACAATGAAAAGGAAACTAATATCATTTTCCTAGATGAAAATGGATTTTATTCATATACCTTTAACAAGTCTAACCTATTCGTCGAATTCTTATATACAACATATGATGACTTTGTAGTGACAAAATTAGGCGAAGCTACCTTGCCTGAAAAAATAATAAATGGTTATTACGGCGATAATTGCTTTTGGTTTAGAATGGACGATCCATCTACTGACGAATTCAAACAAATTCATTATCGTTGGAACACCTTAAATAAAACAGGTAGTATTGTCGAAAGCGTTGATGATAATTATGAATATTCAGCAAATAATAACAGGGTAAATAATTATACCTTTAATTATCAAAACAAGCTGTTTGACAAGGTTTTAGAAATTGTTGATAACGACACAAGGATTAAAAAAACAATTGACAAGTCCATTTTGAAAAGCTTTGAAGAAGGAAAAAGAATTAGTGAATCTAATTCAAGCACAATTTTTTCTCCAGAGCAGGTGTACGTAATTGATGATGATATTTACTTTGTTTCAGGGCTTGGAGTAGGTGTTCTTAGCGAGCCACACTATTACTACATTGTAAAATGGAATTTTAATACAGAGGAATGTACATTCATAACTTCGATTTACTTCGATTATTTTCAAGAATGGGTAGATGATTTTATAATATTAAAATAATTAAAATATTTTAAAGAGACAAGGGCCATCTCCCCTATCTCTGTTTTAGTTAAAAAGCCATAGTCAAGGCAATGCTTGACTATGGCTTTTATTTCTATAAATCTATTGTATACAAGCAATCTTTTTCCATGTTGGCAAGAAATGCGGATAGAGATATATCGTTTATACTTATGCTTTTTTCATTTTTTACTTTTCTGCCTGCCCATGCAAGTGCTATGTAGATATGCTTTACAGCCTTTGTATTTTTCAATTCATTTATAAGTGATGCAAGCTCCTGAATTTCCGTTGCATTTTCGTCATGCTTCCCCGTTGGAAAATCGCAATCGCACTGCCGATTGGTCATACTGTAATCTCCCAAATCGTTCACAATGCACATCTTAACGTTGTGCTTCGTACCTATAGCAAGCTTATATTTTGATTTTTCTAAAGCCTTGCTATAATCTTCAAAGCTTACAGTCTCATCTGTTGCGCCATATAAAATGTAACACATAAAATTATCTCCTTATTTTACGCTTTTGATTAATTAAATTATAACATAATATACAAAGCATTTCAACACTTGATTTTCTCCTGCTTCTATGTTAAAATTCCTTTATGGGGGTGATATTATGTGTACTCGAAAATGTGCTAAGTGTGGTTCTTCACTTGATGAAAACTTTTATCTTTGTAGGGATTGCTACCAAGATGAGCCACTCAAGTATATTCGTTTTTTGGTTTACAATATCGACGAGGATTATTCAAGAGTTTATGACTATGTAAGCACGGATATCTACTACAACATTCTTGAGCATATCTGTGGGAATTTTGTTGTTTTGGCAAAAGATACTCTTCCCTATTTTATGCCTTGTGACATTGAGCTTTTGCCTCTTACGGATTTCGAGGAGAGCAAGCTGATACAAAGAGCTTATACAAGAGGTTATCCTAAATCATATCTACTCAACAAATACAACGAAATTTCCACCATTTACATAGATTTAAATGGAAAGCACTATATTTCCAAAACGCCATATAGTAATTATGACACGAAGGATATTAATGAGGATTGGTTTTTGAAGCCTAGTCCTAGATATTGCCTAGATTGTGATGCACCGACAAAATCAGACGAATATTATATTTGCACTAACTGCTATTACAATTTTGATTCCCATGATTTTGATTTATACTACAAGTACAATATGAAATCTAACACCTTTACAAGGCTATGCGCAGAATTTGAGGGCAGATACACCTGTATTGACGGTCACCGAGTAAAAAGTCGTGGTGAGGAATTTTTAGACAATTATTTTTTCATAAATGATATCAAGCATTCCTACGAGCCAAAATTGAAGATTAAAAACGACCTTGGAGAAATGGTTGACATAACACCCGATTTTTGCATTTACAAGGAAGACGAGTTAGTTTATCTTGAATATTGGGGTGTAACCAACAATCCAAAATACGAACGCGACAAGAAATTGAAAATGTCTGCCTATAAAAAGCTTGGTGTTACTCTTATTAACATATACAGCACAGGTCCTTCTTTAACCGAGGAATTTATCAAGACACTATTATCAACATACGAAAAGGGTAAAATAAACTTCGAGGAATAATATGAGCTACAACAAAATTATTGATGGTATGGGCTTAGGCTATGGGTCTAAGTATCAGCTTTTAAGAATGTTAGGCTGGCACAGAAATGATTTTAACAAAAGGATTTTAGACTCTGTTGGCCTTTTGGGGAATATAAATTGGATTGATTTCGGCTACAATGGGTCTCAAGACAAGGAGCTTTTAAACTTCGATTTCATTCCTGAAATAAGCGAGGTATGGAAGCAATTTTGGGTATGTGGCAATACAGGCATTAACTGGGACGCAGTTGGAATCTTAGACGATGGCACGTACATTTTAGTTGAAGCTAAGGCGCACATTGACGAGGCAAGAAGCTATCCTTCTGGTAGCTGTAGATCGCAAGAAAAGAACAATTTACGAATAAAGGCATTTTTGGAAAAATACAATATTGATACAACCGTTGAAGCTATATGTAATGGTCATTATCAACTAGCTAACCGTTTAGTTGCATTAGATTTTCTAATCAGTCGGGGCTACAAGGCTAAGCTTGTTTACGTGCTTTTTGAAAATGGCTATGAGCTTAACACTCCATACAACAAATCCGCAACGAGAGATGAATGGCTAAGAGAATTTGACAATACTCTTTCAAAATTAGGATTTAATGATAATAAGGTAAGTGACCTTATCAATCTATGCATTATAAATTGTAATATCAAAGAGACCTGATGGTCTCTTTTTTATCTTTGTAGTGTCCAAATATTGACATTATATTTTAAATATAGTATAATTGGCTTATTCAAGAGACTATTTTTAAGAGGAGATAAAAGATGAAAAGACCTATTAAGATAATACAGTTTGGAGAGGGTGGCTTTCTCCGTGGATTTGTAGATTGGATGCTACAAATTGTCAATGAAAATACAGATTTTAATGGTGGAGTTTGTGTTGTACAGCCTATCAAAAATGGGCTTTGCGACGTTTTGGCTAGTCAAGATTACGTTTATACTCACGTATGCAGAGGTGTTGAGGGTGTTGACGTAAAGAAAATTGACGTTATATCTCGTTGCGTAAAGCCTTACGACGATTTTGAGGACTACTTAAGTCTAGCAGAAATTAAAGAGGCTCGCTTTATTGTATCTAACACCACCGAGGCAGGTATTTGCGTTGACAAAAACGACAAGCTAAATAATACTCCTGCAAATAGCTTTCCCGGTAAGCTTACACAAATGCTACATAAAAGATACGAATTGGGTCTTGGTGGCTTTGTATTTCTTCCCTGTGAATTGATTGATAAAAATGGCACTCAGCTAAAGAAATGTATTCTTGAATATTGTAAGCTTTGGAATCTTTCCTCTGGCTTTGCTAATTGGATTGAGAATGAAAACATTTTCTGCAATACATTAGTTGATCGTATAAATACAGGCTATCCTAAGGATGAAAAAATAGACGTTGGCTTTGAGGACAAAATGCTTAACACCTCTGAGTACTTCCACCTATGGGTTGTCGATGGCTATGACGGATTATTCAAGGAAATTCCATTTGACAAGTGTGGTCTTAACGTAATTGTTACAAACGAGCTTGAAAGATATCGTACAAGAAAGGTGCGTATCCTAAACGGCTCTCACACCTGTATGATTCCGTATGCTCTTTTACGTGGTGTTGAGTCGGTTGGCGAATGCCTTGCTGACCCTGTGATTTCTAAGCATCTTTACGATTGTCAAGAGGAAATTATCGCATCCCTTGATATGGACGAGGAAGAAAAGCGTGACTATGCAAAATCTGTAATTACAAGATTTTCTAACCCTTACATTCGTCATCTTTGTCAGTCTATTGCACTAAACTCTGTAAGTAAGTTTAAGGTAAGAGTTTTGCCTTCGATTCTCGAATATGAAAAGAAATTTGGCAAGGCACCCTCTACTCTTCTATTCTCCTTTGCTAAGCTAATTGAGTTTTATAAAAAAGGTACTCCAAATGATGGTGTGACAGAAACAGAAAAGCTACAAAGGGGCACTGTTAAGGAAATTCTATCCGATGAAACACTTTGGGGTCAAGATTTATCGAGATTTGCCTGTGAGGTAGAAAAATATGCAAATTCATCCAAATGATAACGTAGAAATACGTGAAAATGGACACAAGTATGCCCTTTCAAAAATCAACAAGGGTCAAGACGTTATAAAATACGGCTTTCCTATTGGTGTGGCTACCTGTGATATTGAAATTGGTGAGCACGTGCACACTCACAACGTAAAAACTAAGCTTTCTGGCAATCTTGAATATACATATAATTACAAGGATTACGGAATTAAGCCTGCTAAGAGTGACTTGTACTTTGAGGGCTACGTGCGTGAAAATGGCGATGTTGGTATTCGTAACGAGGTTTGGATTGTTAACACAGTTGGTTGTGTAAACAAGATAGCCGAGGCTCTTGCTAAAAAAACAGGGGCTAAGTGCTTTACTCACCCTTATGGCTGCTCACAATTAGGCGACGACCATTCCCTTACACAAAAGATACTTTGTGCAATGATTAAGCATCCTAACGCAGGTGGTGTTTTAGTCCTTGGCTTAGGCTGTGAAAACAACAATATTAACGAGCTCAAAAAGGTGCTTGGTCCATATAACGAAAAGCGAGTTAAGTTTTTAAACACTCAAGACGTTGAAGACGAGCTTAAGGTTGGCGAAAATCTTATTTCAGAGCTATTCGAATATGCAAAGAGCTTTAAGCGAAAGAGGGTACATATTTCAAAGCTTAAAATCGGCTTAAAATGTGGTGGTAGTGATGGCTTAAGTGGTATTTCTGCCAATCCTTTGGTTGGTAGAATTTGTGACCGACTTGTTTCCTTTGGTGGTAGCTGTGTTTTAACAGAGGTGCCTGAAATGTTTGGTGCTGAGCATTTGCTTATGGAAAGATGCGTAAGCAAGGATATTTTTGATAAGGCAGTTTTGTTAATTAACAATTTTAAGGACTACTTTACAAGACACAATCAGGTTATTTACGAAAACCCCTCTCCTGGAAACAAAGAGGGTGGCATTACTACCCTTGAGGAAAAGTCCTTAGGTTGTGTACAAAAGGGTGGTCTTTCCCCTGTGGTTGACGTGCTTGATTATGGTGATACAATTACAAAAAACGGTCTTTCTCTACTAAATGGTCCTGGAAACGACATTGTCGCAATTACTAATTTAATGGCGAGTGGTGCGGTTATGATATTATTTACAACAGGTAGAGGCACTCCTTTGGGTGGTGCTGTGCCTACTGTAAAGATTTCTACAAACTCTACTCTTGCTAAGAAAAAAGCTAATTGGATTGACTTTGACGCATCCGTTGTCCTAGATAAAATGACAATGGACCAGGGTGCCGATAGCCTACTTTCCTATTTAATTGAGGTTGCAGGTGGTAAGCAGACTAAAAACGAGGAAAACGGCTTTTCCGAGATTGCTATTTTCAAGGATGGCGTTACACTTTAATTTTGAATATTAAGCGAGGAATAAAAAATGAGCTATATTAAGGATGATTTTTTACTAGAAAATGAAAGTGCAAGAAACTTGTACTTTGGATATGCTAAAGAAATGCCAATTTTTGACTATCACTGTCATTTGTCAGAGTATCAAATTTTGGAAAATAAGCCATTTAACGACATTTTCGAAATTTGGCTTGCAGGCGACCACTACAAGTGGCGTTTAATGAGAAACTACGGTGTAAACGAGGAATACATTACAGGTAGCAAGTCAAACAAGGAAAAGTTTATTGCTTACTGCACAACCCTTGGCACTGCCTTTGGTAATCCACTTTATCACTGGTCACAGGTTGAATTAAAGGAATATTTCGGTTGTGAGCTTGAAATCAACGCAAGGAATGCCGAGGCTATTTGGGACCAATGCAACGAATATATAAAGAGCAATTCTATAACCCCAGCATCACTTATTAAGGACTCAAACGTTACTCATTTGTTTACTACTAATGAGGTGTTTGATAAGCTTGAGGTTTTCAAGGAGCTTGAAAAGAAGAATTACGGCTTCTCTGTTAAGCCTGCATTTAGGGCTGACAAGATAATGAATATTGATGCAAGTGCTTATCTTGAATTTATCGGCAAGCTTGAGGCACTTACACTTCCACTTAAGTCTATTGACGACCTTGAAAAGGCGCTTGAAATGAGACTTCAAGCTTTTATCGAGGTTGGTGCTAAGGCTAGCGATATTGCCCTTGAATGTGTATATACAATTCCTGAAAAGGAAGAGGCTAACAAGGTGTTTGTAAGCGTGCTTGCAGGTAACAAGCCTAGCGAGGAAGAAGCTGAATGCTTTAAGGGCTATTTGACATATTATTTAATGAAGCTTTATGGCAAGTACAATATTGCAACTGAGCTACATATAGGTGCTATGCGTAATAACAACTCAGTTATGCTTAGTAAGCTAGGACTTGACACAGGCTATGATTCTATTTCAGACAAAAATAGCATTTCTAAGCTTTCAAGACTTCTTGACAGACTAAACAACGAGGGCTATATGCCTAAGCTAATTTTGTTCAATCTTAACCCTAAGATGAATACTGAGATTATGTCACTTATGGGTTGCTTCCAGGATGATAGTGCTAAGGGCAAGGTGCAATTTGGACCTGCTTGGTGGTTCCTTGATAATAAGGTTGGTATGGAAAACCACCTAAAGGACCTTTGTGCAACCGGTCATATTGGTGCCTTTGTTGGTATGCTAACCGATAGCCGTTCCTTCCTTTCCTATCCTCGTCATCACTACTTCCGTAGAATTTTATGTAACTATCTTGGCACACTTATGGAAAATGGTGAAATGACCCGTAGCAGAGACCTGGTAGGCTCCGTTGTTAAGGATATTTGCTATAATAATTCTATTGCTTATTTTGGTATGTAAATAAAAATCACAATAATTTTTCATCTAAGGTATTGTTTTTTCAAATTCTTTGGATATAATTAATTAAGGGCGAGCGAGCATATTGTTGGGCAACGCTATTTTTAGCGACCTCTTGTGTTACGACCTCGCCTTTTTTTTATGCTTGAATTACTTTTTTTAATTTCTTGACATTTATTTTTTTTATTTTTTAATTTTACAAATAGAAACGCTAAGCCATTTTAACGGCTTAGCGTTTCTATTTATCTATGTGTGTTTTTAGTTTTCTAAATAAAAAGACTGTTACCTCTTTTTTTGAATTTCTTGCCATGCCTCGTTTGGATAAAAGCTATGGCCCCCATTGCAAATTATATGAGTGCACTTGTCGATTGCGTTTTGGGTGTCGTATATTTTTTTAATTCTTGCAAATTCTCTTTTAGCACCGTCGATTGGGAACCATCTGTCCTCTGTGCCACTTACTACAATTAGTCTTTTGGGCACTATTAAAACTGCTAAATCGCCCATATCAAAGTGCTTTGCCATATTAGGCACGTAGTTACAGGCACAATGGCTTTTTTCAGTAATTGAGTCGTAAAGGCTACATAGTGCAACACCGGGGACATAGGTATCAAATCGGTCATCAAGACAGGCTACGTAGTAGGTTGCTGTGCCACCGCCAGACATACCTACTAAAACTGAATTTTCCATTGTTACAATATCGCTATATTTCTCTAGTATGCTATCAACGACCCTTTTAACATCGTGTACTCTTTCGCCAACAAGGGTACGCCCTATCATAATAGCAGTTAGTGCTGGGTGTAGGCAATTTGTTCCCCCTGTTTTTAGGTCACCACCATTTTCGCCAAAGCCTCTTTGCTCAATTGCTAAGGCGATATAGCCACGTGATGTGGCTTGTATGCAGAAGTCAATGCCTTCATTTTGAAGATAAACCTCGTCATAAGGGAACTTTTCAATTCCTAAGCCTAGATGCGCGCCACTTACGTGTCCCTGTAAGCAAACACAAAGTGGTAGCCTTTCTCCGTTATAATTCTTAGGAAATAAAAGGTGACAGCTTGCATAATAGTTCTCTTCTGTTTTTATGGCTAAGCAAAGGTGCTTTTGTCCCTTTAGCAATTCTTCCTTTAATATTTTTATATCTATATCTGTTGGTACAATTTCGTTTATGCCCAAAAGCTGAATTAGCTTTTCCTTACATTTTTCCCTGTGGGCAGAAAAATCTGATTCAAGGTCCCAGCGCATGCTTGGAATTATATTTTTGATTATTTTTTTATGTACTTCATTTGGTAGAAAATTCATAGCCTTACCTCTTTATCTGTTGCTAGCTTTATTATAACATTATATAAGATTAATGTAAACATTTTTTTAAGAAAAAACGACTTCAGCTGAAGTCGTTTTTATCCATTTAAAATTTGTATTGCTAGGTCAACGTGTCTTGGGGTCAAGCCGTTATTCATTGAGGTTTTTACATAATTTAAGGTTAGATTACAGCCGTCGTAATCGAATTGGCAGTCGTCAAGAATTACGAATTTTGAAACCTTATGGGTGTCAAGATAATGAAGTATGCCCTCGCCTCGACTCATATATATGCCATTGTATCTATTTTCGGTTTTGTCAAGGATTCTTAATCCCTGTCTTTTCATTTTTCTGTCAAGGTAGTCGCCAATTTCGTTTTGCTCATATTTTTTGGTAGGGTCGGCAATCCAGTCCTCCTTCCAAGTGGAAACCAAAACTATTTTAGCGCCTGTTTTATCTACTATTTCCTTTAGTCTTTTTACCTTGTCGTCATCTATTCCTAACATACCATTTATTTGGCTTGTTGACTTGTTGCAATTTAAAACTCCGTCTATGTCTAAGAAGATTATTTTCATTTTATCGCCTCCTATCATTAATTATAACAGGCTTAATGCACCATTTTTGGTACATTGGTTTTGATTTTTTCGGGAGTATTTGCCCTAGTGGGGTGCGGTGGGGATGGGGTGACCGAGCTATCGGTGTTGCATATGTGGGGTGAGCGTAGCCACAGTTTCGCTTGGCAGTGAGGAGGCGTTAGTTGGACTGTAAATGCAGTTGGAGTGGCTGTGTGGGTGCAGTTGTGTTGGACTGATAGCAACGGCGTGTATGCAAAAAGGAGTGCGTTTGCACTCCTTTTGAATTATTCAGTTGTGTAGTTATCGAAATAGCCTTGGATATATACGATAGGTGTGCCCTTGTCACCTGAGCCAGAGGTTAGGTCGCAGAGTGAACCGATTAGGTCAGTAAGTCTTCTTGGGGTTGTGCCCTCAGATGCCATTTGACCAACTAGGTTGTCGTCCTTTTCCTTAATCTTGCTCTTGATTGCTTCCTTAAGTGCATCGCCTGAAAGGTCTGCAAATTCATTATCAGCTACGTATTTAATCTTAATTTCGTTTGGTGTGCCCTCAAGTCCATTTGTGTATGCAGGGGATACGATTGGGTCAGCAAGCTCCCAAATCTTACCTACTGGGTCCTTGAATGCGCCGTCACCATATACCATAACCTCAACTATCTTGCCTGTCTTTTCCAAAAGGCTCTTTTGAATAGCCTCAACAAGCTTTTGGCAATCACGTGGGAATAGCTTAACCTTATCCTCGGTTGCCTTGTTTGATCCTAGCAAGCCGTACTGCTCGTTGTAGCCACTGCCATCAACTGAGGAATTAAGAATTTCATCAAGACCACAAACGATTTCTGCGCCAGCATTCTTCAAAAGACGCTTTGTACGGAAGCGAGTGTGAATGTCACAGTTAAGAACGTTCTTTGTATATGCAAGAATTGCACGTGGGTCATTAGCAAAGATAATCTCTACGTCTGCACCACTTTCTCTAATAAGCTGTTCATAATATTCAACGTAGTCAACACCGGTAAATCTATGCTTTTCATAGCCAAAAAGCTCACGATAGGTCTTAAGGTCCAAAACGTCCTTGTAAGGGTCAATTCCCTTTTCGTCAAGCATATCAAGGCTAATTAGATGGTTACCAACCTCGTCAGATGGATAAGAAAGCATCAAAACAATTTTCTTTGCTCCCTTTGCAATACCACGTAGGCAGATTGCAAAACGATTACGGCTAAGAATTGGGAAAATAACACCTACTGTTTCTCCACCTAGCTTTGCTTTAACGTCCTTTGCAATTTGGTCAACTGTTGCGTAGTTACCCTGTGCTCTTGCAACAATAGCCTCTGTCATTGCAACAACGTCACGATTGCGTACCTTGAAGCCATCATCTGCGCTTGCCTCAAGAACTGTGTTGGTAACGATTTCAATAAGATTGTCACCCTCACGGATAATGGGAGCTCTTAGACCTCTTGATACTGTACCGACCATACGACTCATAATATTATACACTCCTTTTTTTGCTGTCCGATATGCCATTTTTAAGGTTTTTTCGGGCAAAAGCTTTTTTAACACAATAAGTATAGCAAAAAAATGCTTAAATGTAAAGAAAAATTTTTTAATATTTTTAATTTTTTATAATATGACTATACTTATAGCTTTAATTTAGACATTTTTGTTTTATTTGCTAAAAATTTTTCATAAGCTCCTCTATTCGTCTTGCACTCTTAGCAAGCTCAATTACGCCTTCCATTACGTTATCCTTGCTATAAGCATTTAAATATTGGTCTGCCTCAAGGGTAAGCTCACCTTGATAGCCTATTTCCTTTAGCGCCCTTGCGATTTCGACAAAGTCGATATTCATCGAAAATGGAATTTGGTGACTGTCGTGAAGCCTATCATTGTCGTGAATATGTAGCGCTTGCAATCTGTTGCCTAGCTCCCTTATCATATAAGGTGCACCATCGCCCGACCCTTGCATTTCTGCGTGACCAAGGTCAAGACATGCAACTAGGTATGGGTCATTTACAATATCAATATGCTCCTTGAAGCTTTTTGCAGTTGAGCACGCGGCAAAGCAACTTTGAGTTGCGCCGTTTTCCCAGTTCCACATATTTTCAGTAGCAATTTTTACACCACATTCCTTTGCAAAGGGTAAAAGATCTAGGTACATTTCTGCATTTTTCTCAGCTGAGCTATTGTTATCCGGGTGAACTATACAAATTTTACCACCAGCCTCGGCTGTACACTCAATTGCTCTTTTTTGTAGGTCCAATATTGCCTTTACTCTTACAGGAAATGGTGCGTGTGATTGATTACACTCGATGCCACAGCTTTGTCCTATCTGCTTTAGCTTACGTGCAAAGGCAAGATATTCTCTGCCTGCAAGTGGGTGGTTGCTTTCTACAAGAGTGTAGGTTGACCAATCTATTCTTCCCATTTCAAACATAGAAAAGTCCCAACAATCAAAGCCTGCCTTAGCAAGCATTTCTATTGCCTTTTCTTCACCTACGTGCTTTGATAAGCTACATATTTCGGTTGATATTTTCATTGTGCCTCTCCTTTGTGCCTTTATGCTTTTATTCTATCACATTTAGTGTATCGTTTCAACAATATTTCGTATTTTTCCTTATATTTTATTATTTGATTGACAAGGAATTGTTTTTGTGCTATTATTAAAATAACTTTTTAGCAAGCTAAAGTAAAGGAGAATTAAAATGGATAAGATTTTACAATTACTTGAAGAGGATGCAACTCTTACAGCTGAACAGCTTTCTACTATGCTTTCGAAAGAGGTTGGCGAAATTAAAAATGCTATCGAAAAGTATGAAAAGGATGGGGTTATTCTTGGATATAAGACTCTTATCGACTGGGATAAAACCGACCGTGAATACGTAAGTGCCATTATCGAGGTTAAGGTTATGCCTCAAAGAGATAGAGGCTTTGATAGAATTGCTGAAAAGATTTATAATCATCCTGAGGTTAAGTCCCTCTATCTTATGTCCTCTGGCGGCTTTGACCTAGCTTTGATTATTGAGGGTAAGACAATGAAGGAGGTAGCTTATTTTGTTGCACAAAAGCTTGCTCCTATTGAATCTGTAACTGCTACTGCTACTCACTTTGTATTGAGAAAATACAAGGACAAGGGCGTTATTTACGGCGGTTGCGACGAGGTTGACGGAAGAGGTAACATTATTATATGATAGACTATCAAAGGATGCTGTCCTCTAAGGTACAGGACATTAAGCCATCTGGTATTAGAAAGTTTTTTGATATGCTTTCTGAGATGGAAAATGTCGTAGGCCTTACAGTTGGTCAGCCAGATTTTATAACTCCTTGGCACATTCGTGAGGCTGCTATTGAGAGTCTTGAGCAGGGTAAAACCTACTATACCTCAAATGCCGGTACTAACGAATTGCGCTTTGAGATTTCAAGGTATATGAAGAGAAAATTCAACCTTGATTATTCTCCTAAAGACCAAATTGTAGTAACTGTTGGTGGTAGTGAGGCAATAGATGCAACTATGCGTGCTATTCTTGAGCCTGGCGATGAGGTTATTTTGCCTCTACCCTCCTTTGTTTGCTACGGTCCTATTGCTGAAATGATTGGCGCAACCGTTGTGCCGATTGAAACTAAGCTTGAAAATAAATTTAAGCTAACACCTGATGAATTAAAGAAGGCTATTACACCAAAAACAAAGCTTCTTATTCTACCATTCCCTAACAACCCTACCGGTGCTATTCTTACGAGGGAAGAGCTAGAGGGCATAGCTGAGGTTATTCGTGACACTAACATTGCTATTCTTTCCGATGAAATTTACGCTGAGCTTACCTATGGTAAAAGACACGTATCTATTGCTGAAATTGACGGCATGAAGGAAAGGACAATCATTGCAAGTGGCTTTTCTAAGGCTTATGCTATGACCGGCTGGCGACTTGGCTATATTTGTGGTCCTGCGCCTGTGGTAAAGGAAATTTTAAAGATACATCAATATGCTATTATGTGCGCACCTACTGCTTCTCAATTTGCAGCAGTTGAGGCTATGAAAAATGGTGATGATGACGTTGAAATGATGAGGGCTGAATACAACCGTAGACGTGTATTTATGCTTGAAGGGTTAAGAAGAATTGGTATTGAGTGCTTTGAGCCCGAGGGTGCATTCTACCTATACCCGTATATTGCTCCATTCGGCTTATCTAGTGAGGAATTTGCTGAGAGGCTTTTAAACGAGCATAGCTGTGCTATCGTGCCCGGTACTGCCTTTGGTGACTGTGGCGAGGGCTTTGCTAGAATTTCTTATGCTTATTCCGTTAAGCACCTAGGTCAAGCACTTGAAAGAATGGAAGCCTTTGTTAAAAAGCTTAAAAAGTAAAAAATGCGACACAGTGTCGCATTTTTTTACCTTGTTGTGATTTGTCGAATAGAAAAGCCTCAATTGAATTGAGGCTTTTTGTTATCTTTTTTGCTTGAAGAAGCTTGTCAAAAGACTCGCACATTCCTCGGCTAAAATACCAGAGGTGATTTGTGGCTTATAGAGTGGGTAGTCGCAAAGGTTAATCATTGTGCCGAAGGCGCCTGCCTTGTGGTCGGGTGCACCATAAACTACTCTTTCTATCCTTGAATTGACAATCGCACCTGCGCACATCGGACAGGGCTCAAGGGTAACATACATTGTACAGCCTACAAGTCGCCATCCACCTAGCCTTTTACAAGCCTTGTCGATTGCCTTGATTTCTGCATGATACAGTGCGTTTTTACCGTATTCCCTTGTGTTATAGGCTTTAGATACAATTTCCTCGCCACGCACGATAATGGCACCCACAGGCACCTCATCTCTTCTTTGTGCCTTTTTTGCCTCGTTTATGGCAAGCTTCATATAATCAATGTCGGTTTTCATAATTAAATATCCGCAAGATTCATATACTTGTAGCCGTTTTCTGCGATAAAGTCCTTTCTGCCTTGAATGTCGTCACCCAAAAGGGTTTCAAACATAACCTTGGTTTCCTCCTCGTCGGTAGGCATAACCTGAATTAAGCGACGGCTTTCTGGATTCATTGTAGTTTCCCACATCATTTCCTTATCGTTTTCACCGAGACCCTTTGAACGTTGGACTGTGTATTTTTCATTTCCAAGCTTTTCTAGGATTTCTGCCTTTTCACCCTCATTGTAAGCAAAATAAATCTTGTCCTTTGAGGTGGTGATTTCGTATAGTGGTGACTCTGCAATAAATACTCTACCCTCTTTAATAAGGGTTGGCAATAGACGATAAAACATTGTCAAGATAAGTGTTCTTATCTGGAAGCCGTCCTCGTCGGCATCAGTACAGATAATAATTCTGCGCCACTTTAGATTGTTCATATCAAAGGTAGCCATATTATCCTTACTCTTGACTCCCTTGACCTCAACACCACAGCCGATAACCTTTAGAAGGTCAACTATAATGTCACTCTTAAAGATTTTGTCATAGGTACTCTTTAGGCAGTTAAGGGTTTTACCTCTTACAGGGATTAACGCTTGAATGTTAGGGTCACGTCCACCCTTACAGGACGAAAGCGCTGAGTCTCCCTCTACTATGTAGAGCTCTCTTACCTCTGGGTCCTTGGATCGGCAGGGTACAAATTTTTCAACTCTATTAGTAAAATCGTTAGATACGCTTAGCTTGTTTTTAAGGTCAAGACGTGTGTCCTCTGCCTTCCTTCTAGCCCTCATATTTGTAAGGACTTGGTTGGCAAATGCTTCTGCGTCTGCCCTATTTTCTAGGAAGTAAATTTCAAGCTTTTCCTTCATAAAGTCACAGAGTGAATCCTCTATAAACTTATTGGTAATTGATTTTTTAGTTTGGTTCTCGTAGGATGTTTCTGTTGAAAAGCTATTGATAACTAAAACTAGACAGTCCTCAATATCCTCGAAGGTGATGCTTTCATTTTTTGCGTACTTGTTGTTGTCCTTTAGGTACTTGTCCATAACAGCCTTGAAGGAACGCTTTACAGCCTTGTCTGGTGAGCCACCATGCTCAAGATGGCTTGAGTTGTGGTAATACTCTAAAAGTGCGTTTTTATTTGATACGCAAAATGCAATCTCTGCCTTTAGCTTATATTCCTTTTTATCTTGACGGTCCTTACCCTTTGTGCTCATAGACCACAAAACAGGCTCGGTCAAGGAAACATTATTTGTAATTTCGCTAATATAGTCAGAAATACCATTTTTGTATAGGTACTCTGTCTTTTCAAAGCTACCTGATGGGTTTTGGAATTTTAAAATAAGCTTTAAGCCTGCATTTACAATTGCTTGCTTATGAAGTACGTTTAAAAAATACTCCTTTGAAATGTTTGTATCGGTAAACACCTCAAGGTCAGGACGCCATCTTGTAAGTGTGCCTGTACGCTTGTCCTTGCCCTCAAGCTCAGTTGTCTTTAGCTTAGACACAGGGTTACCCTTTTCAAAGTGAATTTCGTACATTACATCTCCCTTGTAGGAATAAACGTCCATAAATTCAGATGAATATTGAGTAGCACAAGCGCCAAGTCCATTAAGACCTAGCGAATACTGGTATGCACTTTTCTCACTGTTGTTGTCGTATTTACCACCTGCGTAAAGTTCACAATAAACAAGCTCCCAGTTATACTTGCCCTCTTTTTTATTGAAGTCTAGGGGTACGCCTCTGCCTCGGTCATCAACCTCTATGACTCTGTCCTTATATACTGTTACTACGATTTCCTTTCCGTAGCCCTCACGTGCCTCGTCGATTGAGTTGGAAAGAATTTCAAAGAAAGAATGCTCACAGCCCTCAAGACCGTCTGAGCCGAATATAACACCTGGTCTTTTTCTTACACGGTCAGGACCCTTTAATGAGGATATACTTTGATCTGAATATTCCTTAGATGCCATTTTTCTCCCCCTTTTTTTCGGTAAAATTTCACTATTTATTATATTGTAACATAAAATATTTTCTTTTGCAAGGGTCAATTTTTCTGTAAGGGTCAATTTTAGTACAGTACTTTGTTGACAAATTCTTAAAAAAAGCTTATAATATATTTATATGGTTTTTATTTTTTGAAAGGATTACTATGGCTAAGTTAATTGAGCTTTTTAAAAGGTACAAGGAAATTATCCTTTATCTTATAATTGGTGGGCTTACTACTGTTATAAACATAGTTGTCTACTGGGTGTGTGCAACTCCATTAGCAATTGGCACGGTTGCTTCAAATATAATTGCTTGGGTTGTTAGTGTTTTGTTTGCTTACTTTACTAACAAAATATTTGTTTTTGAAAGCAAAAGCTTTGCGCCCTCTGTGTTTTTCAAGGAATTGTTTCTTTTTGTTTTAGCACGTGTTGGCACTGGTGCCCTTGATACTGGAGTTATGTATTTATTTGTTGACGTGCTTTGCTTAAATGATTATGAAATGTGGATAAAGATTGGGTCAAACGTTTTGGTAATCGTTTTGAATTACGTTTTATCAAAGCTTATCGTTTTTAGAAAGAAAAGACAAGCCACCGGTGGCAAAAATAACAAGGGCACTAATTAAGAGTGCCTTTTGTTAGAAAGGGGACTATTTTGACAATAAAGGATTTTTTTAAAAGCCACAATATTGAGGCTTACTCTTTAATCCCTCTTGCAAGATGCAAGATTTTGCGTGATTATTTGCTTACAAAAAATGGTCTTGACAAGGACTGCTATGCTATTATGATGCTATTTCCATACAGAAGCGAGATAATGCTAAAAAACCTTACTGTATATGCATCGGTCAAGGACTATCACGGGTATATTGAAGCCTTTTCTAAGGAGCTAGAGGGCTTTTTAAAGGACAAGCACCCCAGCGGGGTGTTTAAGGTGTTTTCCGACCACTCCCCTATTGACGAGGTCCATGCCTGTTGTGTTTCGGGCTTAGGCTTTATTGGTGACAATGGGCTTTTGATTACTGAAAAATATTCCTCCTTTGTTTTCCTAGGCGAATGTATTACTAATGTTTCACCTAGTGAGTTAGGCTTAGAGGTAGCACCCGAAATTGAAGTAAGGGGCTGTTTACATTGTGGAAAGTGCAAAAATGCCTGTCCCTGTGGTTGCATTGGTGAGGATTTAGATAAAAAGAAGGAATGCTTGTCTGCTATCACTCAAAAAAAGGGTGCTTTGACAAATGAGGAAATTTCTCTAATAGTAGAAAATGGCTCGATTTGGGGCTGTGATGCTTGTCAAAACGTGTGCCCTTATACTAGGAATGCATCCTATACACCTATTGAATATTTTAAAAAAGACGTAATAGAGTGTCTAGATTTAGAAGCTCTTGAAAAAATGACGTCTGAGGAATTTTCCTCTCGTCCCTTCGCTTGGCGAGGAATGGATACTATAAGAAGAAACGTACTGATATACGAAGAAAAGATGAAAGGACACAGAGGCGATGATTAAATTTTTATATGGTGATTCAGGAAGTGGAAAAAGCACTTACATAATTGATGAAATTATGAAGGATTGTCGAAATGGCAAGAGTGCGATTTTAATTGTACCTGAGCAACAGGGTGTAATTGCTGAGGAATCCTTAGCTAAGTACAGATATGTGGACGAGCCTAACCGTGACACTACCTTTGCACAGCTACACTACGAGGTTCTTAACTTTACTCGTCTTGCTAACAGAGTTTTTCGTGACTATGGTGGATTAAAATACAATTACGTTACTAAGAGTGCCAAAAACCTTATTATGTATCGTGCAATCTGCGAATGTCGTGGTATGCTTTCCGATTGTAAAATTGAGCCGGGTCACGAAAAAAACTACGTTGGTATTTTCACTCAGGCTATTGCCGAGCTTAAGGCTTATGCTACCTCATTTCAGGATTTTGAAAATTTGATTGAAAAGCTTGCTACTGACGACGATAAAGCAAGTAAGCAATTAAGAAATAAGCTCAACAATATTTACGTTATTTGGTCTGCTTATGAAAGAATACTAAATGAAAGCTATACAAGTGATGAAGCTGATGAAGGCACCTCTTTGAAAAGGCTTAACGACCCCTTAGATGATGCTATGCATCTTTACAACACTCTTAAAGGTCTTCGTTTAAATGGCAAAAGCTTTTTTAAGGGTAAAAACGTTTACATTGACTCCTTTTATAGCTTCACAAAAAGTCAATTAAATATTATTGAGGAAATTGTTTTAGGTGCAGATAATGTAACCATTTCCTTTGACTGCCCTATAAACACCCCTCAAGGTGCTACACAGTATGCTAAAATCACGGATAGCCACGAGAAAATTAAAAGCATTTGTGGAAGGGCTGGTGTGCCCAAGGTAAAGGTTTTCGACAAGGATTTGACCCATAAGGAAAGCCCCGACCTTTTGCACCTATACAAAAACATTTGGAATTTAGATGCATCGTTGCCTAAAATAAAACACAATGGTAGCGTAAAGCTTGCAAGGCTTGGTGATGAGTTTGAGGAGTGTGAATTTATCGCTTCACAAATTAGAGAGAAAATTGAGTCGGGCTGTCATTATTCCGACATTGCCATAATTGGTCGAAACGTGTCATCTTATCGTGGAATTTTAGACTTTACTCTTGAAAAGTATAACATTCCTCACTTCTTCTCTGCGCCTACCGACTTAATGAGTAAGCCTGTTATAAAAATGATTTTTTCTGCCCTTAGTGCAATAACAAGCTACAAGCAGGACGATATTATGTCTTACATAAAATGTGGATACGTTGGGCTTGAGCCTGATATTGAGGCCGAGCTTGAGGCTTACGTTTATCGTTGGGGCTTGCAGGGCAAAAAGTGTTGGGATGCTGATACTCGTGACGACTACTGGTGTGCTAATCCCGATGGATACGAGATGGAATTTAGCAAAGAACAAAGTGATAGGCTGGAGAAAATAATTGAGGCGCGAAACACCATTACAAATAAGCTTTCCCCTCTTAAAAAAGTATTTGAGAAAAAGTCAAATATAAGAGAATGCGCTGAGGCTATATTTGAGTTTTTGAATAAGCACGATGTATACAATAAGCTTGAGGACGAAAAGAGTAAAAGCAAAAGACAGGATGCACTAGAAATTGTACAGGTTTGGAAGTCTCTTTTGTCTGCTCTTGATACGCTAGTTGACGTTTGTGGTAAAGCAATTGTTAATCCACTTACCTTTGCTACTCTTTTACAGTATGCGTTCATTGATGCTGATATTGGCACTATTCCTACGGCTGTCGATACTGTTTTGATTGCCGATGCTTCAACTGTACGTACAAGTCCTCGCCGTCACGTGTTTATGCTTGGTGTAAACGAAAGCGTATTCCCTGCTAACGTTACTGATAATTCATTCTTTAACGATAATGAAAAGGAAGTACTTGAGAGTCACGATATTTTCCTTGCAGAAAAGCTTGATACTCGTGTTGATGATGAATTTATGTTCTTTAGACAGGGTATTGCTATTGCTAAGGAAACACTTACCGTTTCTTGTATAAGTGTTAGTATATCTGGAGATAAAAGGTCACCTAGCATTGGTTATTCAAGAATAGGAGAGCTTTTTGAGGGAATCAAGGAATTTACCTCATCCGATTTTGACATTCTTTCGAAAATTTTTACAAGGCAAAATGCAAGAGAGCTTGTTGGTCAAACAAAGGGTGAGCTTCAAACGGCTATATGTACTGACCTTAAGATTAAGGAAAGAGTTACAGGCTTTTCTAATAGAACGCTTTCTGTTTCCGAGAAAGCCACAAAAAAGCTTCTCAAAAAAGGTAAGCTTATGCTTACTCAAACTGCTATTGAGAAATTTCAAGGCTGTCATTTGAGCTATTACTGTGATAAGGTATTAAGGATTCGTTCAAATAAAAAATTCTTGTTTGGGTCCTTGCAGGTAGGTGATATGTTCCACTCTATCTTTGAGGATGTGCTTACTAAGCTAAAGGATATTGGTAAGAAAAAGGTAGCCGACATGGCTACTGATGAAATTGATGCTTTGGTTCAAGACTTAACCAACGACTACATTAGTAAAATATGTAGTGGCACGAAAATGACTCAACGTCTCAACCATCTATTTGAGAGAATGAGGGCTAATTTGCTAGTAATAGTTAATCATTTGGTTGAGGAGTTTTTACACTCGGATTTTGAGGCTAAATACTTTGAGCTTTCCTTTGACGGTAATGGAAATGACTCCCCGCTTCCTATTAAGAATCTTACGTTGAGCGATGGTACTCCTATTATTCTTCATGGTATTGCCGACAGAGTTGACATTTATAGGAATAATGACACTACATACGTGCGAATTATAGACTATAAGACAGGTAAAAAAGAGTTTGAAATGTCAAAATTCGAAAACGGCACTCAGCTTCAGCTATTTATTTACTTGTTTGCACTTTGGAAGCTTGAGGACTGTAATTTTAAGAAAGCTCTTCTTGAGAAAACTGACAAAATTTCGCCTGCTGGTGCTTACTATTTACCTTTAAGCGTTGGTAAGGTTACTAAAAAGAAGGATTTACCCTCCAATTCCGACGATGAAGAAAAATTTGATTTTATCAGTGAGGTTATGCCAAGTGGACTTATTCTTAATAATAGTGAAATTCGTTTAGCGCAAGACTCAAGTCCTGAAAAGAAATTTTCACCTGTAGGTGATAAATCCTACATTAGTGAGGACGATTTTGAGCAAATGTTTAACAATATGAAGGATATAGTTTTATCTATCGGCACAACTATGATGAGTGGTGACGCTTCCGTTTGCGAAAAGGGTGGTGCCTTTTCCGCTTGTGAATATTGCGAAATGAAGCCATTTTGCAGAAGGGGGACAAAATGAGTAAGACTATTGATGAAGTAAGAATCGAAGAAAAGAAGGAAGAACTTACGCTTACTAAGGCACAAGAGTTGGCGCTTAGTCATAAGGGCTCGGATTTGCTAATTTCTGCCGGTGCCGGTAGTGGTAAAACTATGATTCTTACCAAAAAGATTGCACAGGATATTGCCAACGGTGCAGATATTGCAAATATGCTCATTGTTACCTTTACTAAGGAGGCTGCAAACAAGCTTAAGGGTGATATTCGAGAAAAGCTTGCCAAGGAATTAGAAGAAAATCCTGAAAATACAAAGCTAAAGGACCAAATGCTAAAAATAAGCACTGCTGATATTTCTACAATTGATAGCTTTTGCTATAAGCTAGTAAAGTCTAATTTTGACAAAATTAAGCTTGAAAGCGGTGCACAGCTTGATAGCAATTTCCGTATAGGTGAGGCTGGGGAATTAAAGGTTATAGAATATGAGGCACTTGATGAGGTCCTTGATGAATTCTACGAGGCAGAGGAAACAGATAAGGATTTCTTGCTTGTTTCCGACTGCTACTCTAGTCTTTCTAATGAAAACGTTTTAAAGGATAATCTTTTAGAGCTATACAATTCTCTTATCAATACAAAAAATTCCTTAGAAACTATTAAGGCAACCGTTGAGTTTGAGGGTGATTTTATGGACTCACCCTATGGTGCACCTTTAAAAAGAGTTTTACAGGATGCTGTTGATTATTTTAAGCACGCCCTTGAAATTTCCAAGATAATAGTTGATGATAACGATAAGGCATACAAAAAGTATGGTGCCTCCGTATATTCCGACATTGACTTTATAAACAGGCTTGAAAAGGGTATGGAAAATCCAAAATACTCTACCCTGTGTGAGATTTTTAGCACATATTCCTCAGTTGGTATTGGGAGAAACTCCTTGCCTGCTGAGGTTGACGGTGCTCACTTAAAGTATTGTCGTGATGGGCTTATGAATTTTGTCTTGGGTAAGGAAAAGAATGTCAATGGAATAAGACCATTATTCTTCTCCTCCAATAATGAGGATGCAATTTTCTCTATTAAGCAGAATGCTAAAATGTCAAACGCAATATACAAGGTATTAAAGCGATTTGATATGCGTTACGAGGAAAAGAAGGCACAATACTCTGTTTGTAGCTTCAATGACGTTAGTAGATACGCGTTGAGGTTGCTTTACGAAGAGGACGGAGTTACCCCTTCTCCTCTTGCCGATGAATTAAAAGAGAAATATTCCTATATTTACGTTGATGAGTATCAGGATACTAACTCTGTACAGGATAGAATTTTCTCTGCCTTTTCAAATAACAACAGATTTCTTGTTGGTGATATTAAGCAAAGTATTTACAATTTTAGAGCTGCGGAGCCTGAAATATTTACTGGCTACAGAGAAAGCTTTGTTGACAAGGAGCTTCCTTGCGATGACGAAAAGCAAGGCAGGTCATTGTTTATGTCTGAAAACTTTAGGTGCAATCCTGAGGTAATCGACTTTACTAATCTAGTTACAAATTATCTTTTCACAAACTCTTATGGCATTCCCTACGTTAGTAAGGATGCGCTAAAATTTGCTAAAACAAAAAATCTTAGCACCATTGACCAGCCTGCCGAGGTATATTTGTTTGAAAAGAAATCTAAGCCTAATGAAGGTAAAAGCAAAAACTATGACCTTGAGCTTGAGGAATATAATGCTAGCGAGACTGCACAAGCGGATTTTGTTGCAAGAGAGATTAAAAGAATTTTTGATTCAAAGGACTTACCCTTTGCTGATAAGCCAAGAGAAATAAAAAAGAGTGATTTTGCTATTTTGTTACGCTCGGCAAAGGATGAAAAGGCACAAAAATACGTTGATGCTTTAGCTAAATATGGAATTGGGTCTGAGTTAAAGGTAAATTCCGTGTTTTATGAAAAGCCTCATATTTTGCTCGCTATTTCTATCTTAAACGTTATTGATAATCCATACAAGGACATTTTCTTAGCCGGTGCTATGAGGTCACAAATATTCGACTTCTCTCTTGAAGAGCTTATTGAAATTAGGTCCAGCTGTAAAAGTAAAGGTGCTTCTCTATATTCTGTTGTCAAGGATTATAATGGCAACAAGGACATTGTCAAAAAAATTAAGGATATGATTAATACCCTTGACGACATAAGACGAAAAATTAGAAAAGAAGGTGCTCATAACGTAGTAGCTTACGTTTTAAATGATATGGGTCTTTTATCTCTTTGTAACAAGGATGAAAGGCAGGATTTGCTAAAGCTTTATAACATTGCTCGTATTTACGAGGGTAGCTCATTTAAAGGACTTTTCAAATTTTTAAGGTATGTTGAGAGCAATATGTCTGGTCAAATAAGAGATACAATTGTAGGCGATGAGGACGATAATGTTAAGATTATGACATTCCATGCTGCAAAGGGACTTGAGTTTGAGTATTGCTTCGTTTGTAATCTTGAGGATAGAATCGAATATGCTATTCAAAAGCCTGACATTTTCTTTGACAGAGTACTTGGTGTTGCAGGATACGTTGGCAAGGATAACGGACTTGTTAAGTACAACTCTTTACCTAGAAAGTGTGTGGACCTAGCTACCTCTCGTGCAACCCTTGAGGAAGAGATTCGTATGCTTTACGTTGCACTTACTCGTGCACGTACAAAGCTTTATGTTACTGCTTCAATTTCTAAGCCCGAGGAAAAGGTCGAGGAATATCGCAATGCTATTCAGTCGCCTCACAACGTATATAATACTACAACTCGAATCAATTTAATTCTTGGTGCACTAAAGGAAAGCAAGCCCTTTTATCAAATTTATTATGAGGATAAAAAGCTACCACCAAAGAAGGATATTGAACGCGATGGTGACGATGGTAAGCTTAAATTAACTGCTGATGAGTATCTAGAAATTCTTAAAAAGCGATTTGATTTTAAGTATTCGCAAGAGCACTTAACTACTCTACCGTCCAAGCTAAGCATTTCGAATTTGTATCCTAATGTTTTAGAT
The DNA here is from genome assembly GCA_017399145.1 of Clostridia bacterium. Lineage (GTDB taxonomy): Bacteria > Bacillota > Clostridia > Oscillospirales > CAG-272 > RGIG2000. The sequence continues at coordinate 87,419 of JAFQEG010000003.1, forward strand.
GGTACAGAAAACGAAACCCTTGATGTAGATAAATCCTTAGATACTACACCTAAGTTTTTGCTAAAGAAGGAAACCACCTCTGCAACAGATAGAGGTACTGCTACTCACGTTTTCTTGCAATTCTGTAAATTCGATAGGCTTAAGGACCAAGGTGTTGATAATGAGCTTGATATTCTTATTAAAGATGGCTTTATTCCTGAGGAATACAGAGGTCTAATCGACAAAAGTCGTGTTCAATTTTTCACTAAGCATTGGCTATTTAATGATATGCTAAATGCAAAAGAGGGTGAGATTTGGCGTGAGTTTAGATTTAACGTTATGCTAAGCGCACATGACCTATCAATCGACCCTAATATACAGAAGGAAAAGGTGCTTGTACAGGGTGTAATTGACTGTGTATTTAAGAAGGGTGAGGATTACATTCTTGTTGACTACAAAACCGATAATGCAACCGTAGATGAAATAGTTGGTAAATATACTTCTCAGCTTAATTATTATGCTAGGGCTTGTAAAAAGCTATTTGGTAAGCCTGTTAAGGAGGCTTATATTTACTCTATTAAAAATTGCTCTGTTGGTAGGGTGCCCTTAACTGACGTTGATGATGGTGAATACAATCCACCTGTACGTCCAACGAAATAACAAAAAAATCTGTCGCGATTGCGACAGATTTTTTTTATTTATGCGTTTATGATTGAGTTGATTACCTCTTGACGGGCTGAAAGCACCTTTTGCGCCTCCTCCTTGTTTTCGCCCATTACGGAGTAGTAAACCTTGATTTTTGGCTCGGTGCCTGATGGACGAATTGCAATCCATGAGGAGTCTTCGAATACAAATTTTAAAACGTCCGCCTTTGGTAGGTCGTCAATGCCTACGGTATAGTCGTTAACCTGTGCTATGCCGTCCATTAGGGACTTGCCCTTCTCTCTCATTTCCTTCATAATTGACTTGATTTTTTCGATACCATCGATGCCCTTTAGGGTATAAGAATCAAGCTTATCAAGGAAATAGCCGTACTTATTATAGATTTCCTCCATTACGTCAACTAGGGTCTTGCCTTGATTTTTGTAGTAGGATGCCATTTCACAAATAAGCATTGAGGCAACAACTGCGTCCTTGTCTCTTGCGTGATTACCTACTAGGTAGCCGTAGCTTTCCTCATAACCGATAACAAATTCACCATTTCCGTATTTGTCGAATTGGTTCATCTTATCACCGATAAACTTAAAGCCTGTTAGTGTTTCGATAACCTTTAAGCCGTTTTGCTTTGCAATAATCGCGCCTAGCTCACTAGTTACTATTGTCTTAATTACAGTTGACTTTTCGTTAAGTGAAGCTTTATTCATCTTAATGCAGTAGTCAACAAGAAGTGCGCCTACCTGATTGCCTGTGAATAGCTTCATTCCGTCCTTTGTATTTACGGCAATGCCTACACGGTCACAGTCTGGGTCTGTGCCAAGAATTAGGTCTGCATTTAACTCTTGACAAAGCTTAATGCCTAGGCTAAGTGCCTCTGCGTTTTCTGGGTTTGGAGAGTTTACAGTTGGGAAGTTGCCGTCCTTTACTTCTTGCTCCTTAACGATGGTTACATTGTAGCCAAGGTCGGAAAGCACACGTCTTACAGGCTTGTTACCTGTGCCGTGAAGTGGGGTGTAAACGATTTTTGCACTCTTTTCGCCGATGTCGTGGGCTTGCTTTTTAACGTTTGCGATAAAGCTTTCATAAACAGCCTCAGGCACGTCCTTCAAAAGTCCACTATCTCTTGCGTCCTTTTCGCATGCAACCTTAATTGTAGAAAGGTCTGTGATTGCGTTTACATATGAAATTATTGCGTTTGCATCCTCGATTAAAACCTGACAGCCTGCCTCGTCATATACCTTGTAGCCATTATATCCCTTTGGGTTATGGCTAGCAGTTACAACGATACCACCAACGCAACCAAGCTCTCTTACTGTAAAGGAAAGGGTTGGGGTTGGCATAAGCTCACTATAAAGATATGTAGGTATATTATTTTGAGCCATTACAAGGGCTGCCTCAAGTGCGAATTCATCTGAGTTGTTACGAGAGTCGTAGCCAATTGCAACACCTCTTTTTACGTCCTTACCATACTTATCTAAAAGATAGCTTGCAAAGCCCTGTGTTGCCTTTCTTATGATGTACTTATTCATACGGTTTGTACCAGCACCCATAACACCGCGAAGTCCACCTGTACCAAATTCAAGGTCGGTATAGAAGCGGTCCTCTATTTCCTTTTCGGTAAGGGGTGCGTTTAATTCGTCTCTTGTTTCCTTGTCAAAATACTCGCTTGTCTTCCATAGATTGTAGCTGTCAACGATTTTCTTAGATAACATATTTATTACTCTCCTTAGTTTGAATCAATATATTATATTAGTGTCCTTTGAAAAAATGACTTATTCGCCCTTAGTATAAGCTAAAAGTCCGCCTGCCTTAAGAATGTCAATTTGTCTCTTGGTATATGAGCAAGCAAGCTTATATTCCTTGCCGTTTGCTTTTAGTGTAATTTCGCCCTTTTCCATACCCTCAAATACGTTTTCAAGGGTTAGCTTGTCATCTTGGCTAAGTGACTCGTAATCCTCTGGATTTGTAAAGGTAAGTGGCAAAATACCTGCATTGATTAGGTTTGCTGCGTGGATTCTTGCAAAGCTCTTGGCAATTACTGCCTTTACACCTAGGTATAGTGGAACAAGGGCTGCATGCTCTCTTGATGAGCCTTGACCATAGTTTGAGCCACCTACAATTATGCTTTGCTTTGCCTCAAGTGCTCTTTGTGCAAAGGTTTCGTCGCATACTGCAAAGCAGAATTTAGATAGGAATGGAATGTTTGAGCGATATGGCAAAATCTTAGCGCCTGCTGGCATAATATGGTCTGTTGTGATATTATCGCCAACCTTTAGGGTAAGATTTGCATTGATTTCATTTTCAAGTGGGTATGTGGTTGGGAATGGCTTAATATTTGGACCTCTTAAAATTGGTAGGTCCTTTGCCTCCTCCTCGCTAGCCGGCAATACTACTGCACTATCATCAATCTTAAACGCATCAGGCATCTCGATTTCGATATAGTCACCGAGGGTTCTTGGATCGGTGATATAGCCTGTTAGGGCTGAAGCAACAGCAACCTCAGGAGATACTAGGTAAACCTGTGCGTCCTTTGTACCACTTCTGCCCTCGAAGTTACGGTTGAAGGTACGAAGAGATACGCCTGCTGAGTTAGGAGAGAAGCCCATACCTATGCATGGTCCACAAGCACATTCAAGCACACGTGCGCCTGAGGCTAGAATATCTGAAAGTGCACCACAGTCTGCAAGCATGGAAAGAACCTGCTTTGAGCCTGGTGACACTGACAAGCTTACGCTATCGTCAATCTTTTTGCCCTTAAGCATTGCGGCAACCTTAAGCATATCACGAAGTGAAGAATTTGTGCATGAGCCGATACATACCTGGTCAACCTTGATGCCCTTTAATTCCTCTGCACTCTTTATGTTATCTGGGCTATGAGGACAGGCTAAAAGTGGCTTAAGCTCGGATAGGTTGATGTCGATTATTCTGTCATATACAGCATCAGGGTCGCTTTCAAGAGGTACATATACGTCGCCTCTTCCCTGTGCCTCTAAGAATTCTCTTGTAATTTCATCAGATGGGAAAATTGATGTGGTTGCGCCTAGCTCGGTGCCCATATTGGTAATTGTTGCTCTTTCTGGTACGCTAAGGGTTTTAATGCCCTCTCCACCCCATTCAATAATAGCACCAACGCCACCCTTTACGGATAGAATGCGAAGAATTTCAAGGCTAACGTCCTTTGCACTTACCCATGGTCTTAGCTTACCTGTTAGGTTTACCTTGAACATTTTTGGCATTGTGATGTAATATGCACCACCACCCATAGCAACAGCAACGTCAAGACCACCTGCGCCCATTGCAAGCATACCGATACCACCAGCTGTTGGTGTATGGCTATCTGAACCGATAAGAGTCATTCCTGGTACGCCGAAGCGCTCTAGGTGTACTTGGTGACAAATGCCGTTGCCTGGTCTTGAAAATCTTAAGCCGAATTTCTTTGCAACTGATTGAATATATCTGTGGTCATCTGCATTTTCAAAGCCTGATTGAAGTGTGTTATGGTCGATATAGGCAACGGAAAGCTTTGTGCGTACTCTTGGAATGCCGATTGCTTCAAATTCCAAGTATGCCATTGTGCCTGTTGCGTCTTGAGTTAAGGTTTGGTCGATTCTTAACGCGATTTCCTCGCCTACCTTCATTTCGCCTGAAATAAGATGATTTTTAATGATTTTTTGTGCTATTGTAAGTCCCATTTTTTGCCTCCGATAATGTTTTGCTTTATCCTTCTAAAGCGATAAAGCATTTATATTATACTAAATATAATATGTCGTGTCAATATTTTTTTAAGTAAGCGGTAAAATTACCGCCTACTTTATTTTGTAATTGTTACACCGAATGCCTTTGCAAGTGCCTCTAGCGTTTGCTTTTGCTCCTCTGTTGTTTCAGCATTGTTATAGGTGTTATTGATTGCGTTTGTAATTTGAGTAACGTCTCTTTCTGTTAAGCTTTCCTGTACGTGGAATGGGTCCTCGTTCTCTTCATCCTCCGTTGCGTGCTGAAGCATTTCAGATGCAATTTGAGAATTTGTAACAGTATCAACAAAGTCCTGTGCACTCATTGCAGTACGGCTTTCTTCTCTTGTGCCTACCTGGAATACATTTTCGGCACCCTTGTTTGTTACTGCGCTACTTATTGCGTTGATAACTGTTTCAGTCTTTAGAAGCTCCTCTTCCTTTTCCTCCTCACTTTCAAATTCATAACCGTCGAAGGTATTAAGCATTGAGTCAACTACCTGACCGATTGTATCAGCAGATTTATAAGGAATACCCATTGAAATAAGGTTTTCTCTGTTTACAAGCTCCTTAATTGATTCAGCATCGTCTGTCATCATCGATTCAAGCACTGAGTGAAGCATTTCCTGCTTTGCACCCTCTGTGCCTAGACTTTGAAGTGACAATACAAGCTTCATAAGTGTTTGACGAGATTGAAGCATTTGAGAAAGGTCTGCGTCCTCAGCTGTTGCGTTATCGATAAATTGCTTATCGATAATACCAAGCTCGTCACAGCTTTCAGAGTGTAGGAATGCGTAGAATAAAAGCTTATAGCTTCTGCCAACAATGATACTATCACGTGCGTATTCCATGCTCTGTCCAAGAGATTCAAGGTCTGCGTTTACAACAAGGTCTTGTACGTTTTCTCTTCCCTCAATACTGCTCATAAATTCCATAATTTCAGTAATTACGTTTTTAACTATTGCACCCTCTTTTTCTAAGCCCTCTAGGTTATATTTTGTGGCATCAAATTCCTCAGGCTGAATGCTTGTGCCGTTTATGTCGTTGTAAATACGGCATACGTAATTGTTTAATGCGTTAGAAATATATGGTATTGAGTTTCTTGTTCTTTCATTTGTATATAGCTCGGTTAAAACTCCACTAAGAAGCTTATCATTCATTACTAGGGACATAAAGTCCTTTTCTTCCTTCTTAAGCTCATCAAGGACTCCGTTTTCGATTGCGTGTCCTGCTATATTAGTAATTGTTTGAAGGTCGTTTCTTAGCTCATTTGAATCTGTTTCGGAAAGTATTTCTAAAACTCTTTTTACTGTTGGGTCAAAGCTATCGCCTAACGAAGGAATTGCAAAGCCTGCTACCTCTCCGTTTTCGTGAAGCTCGCCTGAGGCAAAGGATACTGCCTTAGCAAGAAGAAGTGGTAAAAACTCAGAGTTTTTTAATGATGCGTTAATTTCGTTAAGCGCATCTATTTGCTCGTCTGTATACTCAAGCGGGGATTTGATTAATGGCGCTGATAGGCTATATAATTCAAGTGCACCGATAGTTTCCCTTTCAAGAGAAAGCTCAACTCCGTCAACGTAGGTTGTGGTAAGTGAATTGAAGAATGCCTTTCCACCTAAGTTATATATTGTTTTTGCAAGGGCACCATCTCTTATGCCATAAACATATTTCATAGCCGTTGTTTCGCGAATATCGATTGGCTGTTGCGTTTCGCCCTCTTCGTATTCTATGGTTTCCTCTATAACCTGAGTATCCTGTGCAGTTATATCGCTATAAGCATCTATTACTGTTGTTGCGTAATTCAAATATCCCACAAGTGGTATTAGGAAAACAACAAATACGACAAGGTATCTCAAGGCACCAACTGCGCCACCTGTAAGCTTTGATACAAGTCCCTTTGCCTTTGGTAGAAGAAGCCATTCTACAATAAAGCGTGGAATTTTAAGAACAGCACCTACTGCAATATAAACAAAAATGAAAACTAGTGGTGTCAATAAAATTGCTGGAATAGCTACAACTAGGTTGACAAGGTCTTGTGCGTTTTCATTACCTACTATATATTCCTGTGCCATTGTCAAATATTTTAGAACGTTTTCTGACCCTAGCTGTTGTTTTAATGATTCTATTAAGGAATTAACAACCTCCGGTGTGCCTGTTAAAGACATTGAAGCTGTTGTTATTGCAACTGATAATCCTGTGCTGATCAAGGTAAATAAAACGTCTAAGCCTGATTTTGCTACGCCCTTAAAAAAGCCTCTTACAAAGCCTAGTAGTGCAATTACTCCACAGACTATTGTTACAATTAAGGTTATGTTTTCCGGTGTCATAAGCTCTCCTTTCGTATACTCTCTGTATGTTTTGATTTTTCGTTAAATAAGCTATACACTTATATAATATCACACTCGCGTATAAATTGCAATATTATAATAAATTTTTGGGGGATTTTTCAACTTTTTCAAATACCTTGCATAATTGTTGCAATACGACAAATAATAAAAGGGCAACGAAAAGTTAAAAAAGGAGATTTTTATGAAGGCTACGGGTATTGTACGTAGAATTGACGATTTAGGAAGGGTTGTTATACCTAAGGAAATAAGAAGGACTATGAGAATTCGCGAGGGAGACCCCTTGGAAATCTTTACTGACAGAGATGGTGAGGTTATTTTTAAAAAGTATTCGCCTATTGGTGAGTTAGCTTCATTTGCCTCTCAGTATGTAGATACGCTTAATAAGATTTGCTCAATGTCGGTGGTTGTTACCGATAGAGATACTGTTATTGCTTGTGCCGGTGTTTCTAAAAAGGAATATAGTGACAAAAAGCTAACACAGGAATTTGAATCCCTTATGGAAAAAAGAGGGCTTTATATTCATCAAGAGGGTAATCCTATTTCTATTTGTGATGGTGCCTCCTCTTTTGTGAAATATGCTATGCCGATAGTTTCCGAGGGTGATATTATAGGCTGTATTGCTTGTGTTTCTACCGATTTAGGTGGGACTGACCCTCATAGCACAGAGGCTAAGCTTATTCAAACTGCCTCTACCTTTCTTGGACGACAATTCGAGGGCTAAAAAACATCGCAGAGTGAATTTTAGACACTCTGCGATATTTTTTTATTGATTTTAGGATTTTTTTATGATAGACTTAAGTAGTTAAGTAGACCTTGATATATTCCTCTTGCGAAAAGCTGAGGATTGTTACTCATTTGGTATGCGTCCTGTGGGTTGGTTATAAACCCTAGCTCCACTAAAACTGCAGGCATTGTGGTCTTTTTTAAAACATAGAGGCCCGGTCTTAGCTTTATTCCTCTATTTTTAAGACCTGTTATTTCTGTTACTGACGTGAGTATATCCTGCGCTAGCCTTGAGGCACGTGAGGGTCGGCTGTAAACTAGCACCTCCGTGCCGTTTGCACTACTATCAACAGATGCGTTTGCGTGAATGCTTATAAAATAGTCTGCCCCCCAGCTATTTGCATCATCTACTCTTACACGAAGACTTGAGGAATTTGATGTACCTAGTTGAGTTTGTCTTGTGGGTCGAGAGAGTCTTACCTCAAAGTTACCATTTTGACGTAAAAGCTCTGCTAAACGCACACCTACCTCGTAGGTTATGTCCTGCTCTCTTAGTCCGTTTCCCTCTGCACCTGTGTTGGGTGGATTTGGATTATGTCCTTGGTCTATGTATATTTTAATAGCCATATTATTCCCCCTTATTTTGCTTACTAACTATGTTATGCAAGTATACGTGGGGTTGTTAATACTACTTTAATGAGGTAAAAAATGAAGGAATTCAAAAGCATTGAGCATTTGCTTAGCCGTACAAGGAAGGCGGTTGAGGAATATGATATGATTGCAAACGGTGATAGAATTGCTGTTGGTGTATCTGGTGGTAAGGACTCCCTTGCTCTTTTGTGCGCCTTAGTTAAGCTAAAAAGAGTTTTAGGACTTGATTATACTGTTGTTGCAATTACTATTGATATGGGCCTTGAGGGTGCAGATTTTTCAAAAATCAAGGAGCTTTGTAACGAGCTTGAGATTGAATACCATATCATAAAAACTGATATTTACGAGATTATTTTTAATGTGCGAAAGGAAAAGAGTCCTTGCTCTCTTTGTGCAAGAATGAGACGTGGTGCCCTTCACGATGCAACGAAGGAATTAAATTGCAACAAGCTCGCATTAGGTCATCATTATGACGACGTTGTGGAAACATTTATGCTCAATCTTTTCTTTGAGGGTAGAATCGGTTGCTTCCGTCCTGTTACATATCTTTCGAGAAAGAATTTAACTATGATTCGTCCTTTAATCTACACACAGGAAAAGGATATTAAGGTGTTTGCACACAACGAATGCTTACCTGTTACCAAGGCACTATGCCCAGCTGACGGAAATACTGAAAGAGCAAAAATGAAGGATTATCTTGCTATTTTTGAGCATGAGCACAGAGGACTTTATCATAGAATTCTAGGCGCAATTCAAAGGTCGGGCCTTGATGGCTTTCACGAGGATTTACTTGATAACAAGGAAAAGCAAAGAAGAAAGCAAGAAAGGCAAAAAAAGGAAGAAAATGACGACTAAGTGTCTAATTTTTAGTTAGAAAATAAAAAAATCACCGATTGAACCGGTGATTTTTTATTTAGTCTTTCTTTTTCTTCTCTGCCTTAACGGCTGCAATCATCACAGTTTCGGACATGGAATCATCCTTTTCCTCTGCCTTTTCCTGTGGTGCACTTGGTGAGTTATTCCAATATAGCTTTCTACGCTTTTTAGTGATTACTATGTAGTAAACTGCAAAGCCTATGATACCTACTAGAATAATTCCACAGATTATATAGATTGTACCATCAAAGGAGCCAGAATCAACCTTTAGTCCTTCCCAATAGCCGTTTAGGTCTTGGGTTGTAATGCTTGCACCTACGGTTGTATCAAGGTCCTTAAAGGCATAGGAATTAAACATACTACCTAGTGAATTTTCAAATTCCTCATAGTAAATAACGGAATAGTCGCCGTCCTCAAAGTATTCGATTATTGGGTTGCCATTTTCGTCAAGCTCTATAATTGGATCGCCGTTTTCGTCAAGGACATACTCATCATTTTCGTCAAGCACGTATACGTAATCGCAATAACCCATATAGATTTGATAATCAAGGTTATCCTTTACGTGAGTGTATGGTGAGGAATAATAAATATATTCTGCGTTTGCAACGGCAGCCTCCTCACTTAGCATAAAGTTGATGTATGCAAGGGCAAGCTCCTTATTTTGAGAGCTTGTAGGAATACACATTGCATCTGCAAATATGTTAGTTTCAAACACTCCCTGACTATTTTTAGGATAGAAGAAGCCTAAATTCTCGTTATTCTCTGCCATAGCAAGACAGTCGCCTGCATAGTAGGCTGCAAGGGCTGCCTCTCCACTTTCCATCTTGTTATAGATTTCGTCCATAACGTAGCTTTGTACATATGGCTTTTGCTTTTGTAAAAGCTCGTATGCCCTTTGCCATTGGTCGGTGCTTGCCGTGTTCACGTTAAAGCCTAGGTGATACATTGCTGTACCGAAGGCATCTCTTGGATTATTGAATTGAAGAATTTGGCCCTTGTATCTTTCCATATACTCTTGGTCGTATAGGATTTCCCAGCCCATTTCTCCATTTTCAATTTTTTCAAGATCCTCTGGGGATATTTTTTCTGTGTTATAAACAATTCCTACTACACCATAGGTGTACATAGCACCATACAATTCAAGCTCGCCATTTTCGTTTGGATACACAAACATATCCTTAAATTGTGAGTTGAGATATTGTAGGTTTGGAATTGCCTCGGTTATAGTATCAACCTTACCCAGCGACTGAATCAAGCCCTCTTTATGCAGTTTTTCTAGCATATAGTCAGATGGAACGATTATATCGTATCCACCTGCGCCACTCTTTAGCTTTGCATAGAGGTCCTCGTTACTAGCAAAGGTCGTATAGTTTACCTGCACGTCGATTTTTTCGCCTGTTTTTTCATAATGCAGGTTTTCGTAATACAGCTCAAATTCCTTATTGGTGTTATAGCTACCTTGTCCACCATCGGAGATATACTCTCCCCAGTTATAAACGTTTAGCTTTACTGTTTTTGTGCCTGCTGACATTGCAAGTACAATTATTGTTACGATACCAATAATTCCAAAAACTGAACCGATAGATACCTTAGCGATTGTTTTTGCTTTCTTTGACATTTCCTTTCTATTTTTGTCTGACATAAGATTGGAAATGAGTAGCAATACAAGAATTGAAACAAATATCAAGGTTGAAAGCGCATACATATCTGGAGTTACACGCTTCTTTGTCATTGAGTAAATTCTTATAGGCAAGGTTTCAAAGCCACTTCCTGTGGTGAAATAGCTTATTACGAAGTCATCAAGGGACAATGTAAATGCCATAATGAAGCCTGCAATTATACCTGGCATAATAGCTGGCAATTCAACCTTAAAGAAGGATTGAAGTGGTGTACAGCCTAGGTCCTGTGCTGCCTTAGGTAAATTCCTATCCATTTCCTTGAATTTAGGTAATACAAGAAGAATAACATAAGGCAAATTGAAGGTAATGTGTGCGATTAACACTGTGCCGAAGCCGAGGCTTGAGCTTGTCCCTACGATTGTGCCCACGAAAACAAACAAAAGCATCATTGAAATACCTGTTACGATTTCAGGGTTAATCATTGGGATTTGTGTTACTGACATTGTGGCATTTTTGATATACTTGTTTTGCATTTTTGATATACCATATGCAGCAGCTGTACCAACTAGGGTGGCTATTACTGATGATAAAATTGCTAAAACAAGTGTGTTTTTAAGTGCGTTTAGAGTTGCACTGTCTGTAAATAGCTCCTTGTACCATTGAAATGAAAAGCCCTTTAATACGCTTGTACTATCCGTTGAGTTGAAGGAGTACATAATGAGGACAAGTATTGGTAGGTACAAAAAGATAAATACCAAAACGGTGTAGATATTACATGCAATATTCTTTTTGTTCATACTATTACTCCTCCGTCTTCGTCAGAGTATTTATTCATTATCGCCATGCTGATGACAATAAGAATCATAAGTACAAAGGACATTGCTGCACCTAAGTTATAATTATAGGCAGTTTGGAATTGTCTTTCAATGGTGTCACCTATTAGGTCAAAGTTACCTCCACCTAGCTTTTGTGAAATGTAGAAGGTACTGATTGATGGCACGAATACCATTGTAATTCCTGAGATAATTCCTGACTTGCTAAGTGGCAAAACTATTCTTGTCATAACCTGAAATTGGTTACAGCCAAGGTCAGATGCAGCTACAAGTAGTCTGTTGTCAAGCTTTGACATTACAGAGTGCAAGGGAATTATCATATATGGTAAAAAGTTATACACCATACCCAAAATTACGGCAAACGGAGTGTTTATCATATGGATTGGTTGCATATTTAGGGATTCTAGAATGGTGTTTATTATGCCTGTATCCTCAAGAAGTGCCATCCACGAATAGGTTCTTATAAGGAAGTTTAGCCATTGTGGAAGGGTAACAAGCATAATGAGAATTTTCTGTGCTTTAGGGCTTGTTTTTGATATAAAATAAGCCACAGGGTACGCAATTATCAAGCAAATTACTGTTGCTAGGAAGGCAAAGCATAGTGACCTTAAAAACACCTCAAGATAGCTTGGTTGAGCAAGCGATGTGATGTTTTCAAGGGTGAACCTTCCTTCCTTGTCGGTAAAAGCGTAATACATTACAAAAATCAAGGGGGCAATTATGAATAGCACAGACCACACAATGTGTGGGTACGCCGCCGCTTGCTTTAAGATATTACTCTTCTTATTCATCTTCCTCGTTTTCCTCCTCGTTGGTGTCGGAAAGACGCTCTAGCTCGTCACTAAAGGAAGAATAGTCTCCAAACATATTGGAGAACTCAGATTTTTTCATAATGTGTATTGCATCTGGCTCTATGTAAATGCCTATTTTTTCGTTGGGAGCAACGTAGTCGGTGGATTGAATCATCCACTTAAAGTTGTCGATATCAACGATAATTTCATAGTGAACGCCCTTGAAGGTAACGGATGTAACCATACCAACAAGCATACCCTTTTCAACGGGCACTACATCCACGTCCTCAGGTCTAATTACAACGTCAACAGGCTCGTTTTTGTTAAAGCCCTTATCAAGACATTCAAATTCGTGACCTGAAAATTTAGCTTTATAATCATCAAGCATAACACCGTCAATAATGTTACTTTCGCCGATAAAGTCTGCAACAAACGCGTTTTCAGGCTCATTATAGATATCGGTTGGGGTGCCTATTTGCTGAATTTTTCCGTTTGCCATAACGACAACGGTATCAGACATAGAAAGGGCTTCCTCTTGGTCGTGAGTAACGTAAATGAAGGTAATGCCTGTTTTTCTCTGCATATTTTTAAGCTCATTCTGCATATCCTTGCGAAGCTTTAGGTCTAGGGCTGCAAGGGGCTCGTCGAGCAAAAGCACCTTTGGCTTATTTATCAAGGCTCTTGCAATAGCAACACGCTGTTGTTGACCACCTGACAAGAGGTTAACGTCTCTCTTTTCAAAGCCTCTTAGGTTTACCATAGCGAGCATTTCCTCTACTCGCTCATAAATTTCTTCTTCAGATAATTTTTTCAATCGAAGAGCGAAAGCAATGTTTTCATAAACATTGAGATGCGGAAATAACGCATACTTTTGGAATACAGTATTAACGTGGCGCTTGTTTGCTGGTACGTCATTGATTTTGACGTTTTCAAAAAGCACGTCACCTGTATCCGGTGTAACGAAGCCTGCAATTATATTAAGGGTGGTAGATTTACCACAGCCTGATGGTCCAAGTAGAGTCATAAACTCCTTTTCCTTAACGACAAGATTGATATGGTCCAAAACCACTTCACCATCGAAGGATTTTGCAACATCAATTAATTCTACGATTTTCTTGTGTTCATTTTGCAAACCGTTTGTTACGCCCTTTGGCTCAAGGATCTTTTCTTCGTTCATTTTTCTCCCCGTTCTTTCACAGATTCGATCTACCTTGACAAAAATCTTCTTTAATCATCAAAAATAGTAAATCAATTGAATTATAACAGATTATATTAAAATGTGCAATAGTTACGGGGAATATTTTTTTAACATTTTTTATAATGTGAGGCAGAGCTCAACTAATAGAAGTATGGAAATAAACAAAAGTGAAACGTTGCTTGAGAAAACTAGTTGAAGATAAATTGACACAAGCCACATTAAAAATATGGCAAAAACAGACACTCCTCGGCTTATTTTCTCTGCTTTATCCTCGCTAACAATTAACATAAGTAGGCTTTTTAGTGCTCCACCGCCATCTAGTATTGACACGGGATATAAATTCATTAGTGCTAATGATAAATTGCAGGTTATGAAGAAATCCACGTTTGGTATAATGTTAATGAATGGCAAGACGATAATTGTTGCAAGAGCATTAAAGATTATACCCCCTAGACAGATTAAAAGCTCTCTTCCGTAGCCTATTTGTGAGCAATCATAGCTAAGGCTTAAATGGAAGGCTCCCACCCTGAATTTTCTCATTTTTGCCCCAAGGAGTGTCGCAAATAGTAGGTGTCCTAGCTCGTGTATTCCATAGCAAAGTATTAAAACAAATGGATGTGGAGAGGTTGATAAGCTAAGCATTGTGATAACAAGGGCAAGAGTGCCCATTTTTTCACTCATTTGTATACTTGTCCTCATTTTCTATTTGGTCAAAGTCTAGTATATCATAAAAGGGTGTCTCTTCAAAAACATAGACTAGGTCCTCTGTATTCTCTTTTGGTGCTTGGTCTGGTTGTCTTGACACATACATAACTAAAAATATGCCACATAAAGCTCCTATAAGTGTAATTAAGCTTATGGTCCTTTCTATTCTCTTCGATATACTTGATTTTTCTTTTTTAATTTCGATTTTCATATTTGTCACCTTCCAATTAGTTCTCTTTTTATTTATATTGATTTTTGGAATTTTCTATGATAAAATAACTAGTGGATTATTTTATTAGAGAGGTTTTATATGACAAACAAGCCCTTAGCTGACCTTCTTCGTCCCACCAGCTTTGATGAGATTGCAGGACAAGAGCACCTTATTTCCGAAAAGGGTGTTATTAGAAGGCTTATAAATGGTGGTAGAATTTCGAATATGATTTTCTTTGGTCCTCCCGGAACCGGAAAAACCACTATTGCAAACATTATTGCACAAAGCTCGGGTATGGAGCTTTATAAATTGAATGCAACTACTGCTTCCTTGTCTGACGTAAAGGCGGTCATTGGCGAGTCCTCCTCCGTCTTTTCTACAAAGGGTATTCTTTTGTATCTTGACGAGATTCAGTATTTTAATAAAAAGCAACAGCAATCATTACTTGAATATATTGAGGATGGTCGTGTTACTCTTATTGCATCTACTACTGAAAATCCTTATTTTTACATTTATGATGCTTTGATTTCACGTTGCTCCGTCTTTGAATTCAAGCCTGTTAGTGCTAAGGCAATTGTGCCTGTTTTGCGCCGTTGCATAAAAAAATTAAACGAGCAAACAAATTCTACTAAGAGTGCAAGTGATGATGCCCTTGAGTTTTTGGCATCCTGTGCCCATGGCGACGTAAGACACGCAATGACTCTTTTTGAGGGCGCTTACTATGCTTGTGACGATGAAATTACAATTGATATTGCAAAGGAATTTATTCCTTCTGTTTCTTGCGGAATGTTTGACAAGGATAGCGACGTACATTACAATCTATTGTCTGCACTTCAAAAATCCATAAGAGGGTCTGACCCTGATGCTGCAGTTTTTTATCTTGCTAAGCTACTTGAGGGTGGCGATATAATTTCACCTATTAGAAGGCTTCAGGTTATTGCAAGTGAGGATATCGGTCTTGCTTATCCTCAGGCGGCACAGATTACTTATGCACTTTGCGAGAGTGCAAAGGCGTTAGGATTGCCTGAGGCTCGCATCCCTTTGGCTAATTGCGCTATTATGCTTGCAACTGCACCTAAGTCAAATTCAGCCTATGAGGCAATTGCTAAGGCGAGTCAAGATATTAAGATGGGTAAGGGTGACGTTGTGCCTAAGCATCTTGTAGCACCACTCTTCAAGGGTTATCTTTATCCCCATTCATATCCAAATCATTATGTTGAACAGCAATACCTACCTGATGATTTGAAAAATGCAAAATACTATGAGTTTGGCAACAATAAGACCGAGCAAGCTGCAAAAGCATATTGGGACACAATTAAGGGAAAGAAAAAATAATTAAAAAGTGCGTGAGAGTTAAATTTCACGCATTTTTAGTTGGTTTTATATACTATATATGTTCAATTGTTCATTTGATTATTTTTGCATATTAAGTAAAAGGTATGATTTTTCAGGGGTATTGTGCCGATTTTGGCGCTTTGGAACTGGTTTTGCCGGTTGACTTTGTAATTATTTAATGATAAAATAAAGTTAGTTTAAAAAAGGAGCTTTTTTATGATTGGAAAAACAGTTAAGGTTATAATCGACAGACCTCTTGGGACTTATCATCCCAACCATAAAAATATTTTTTACGAGGTTAATTACGGATATATCGAGGGTATAATCGCACCTGACGGTGAGGGTCAGGATTGCTACGTTTTAGGAGTTGACGTTCCGATTGAAGAGTTTGAAGGACAGGTAATTGCAATTATTCATCGCATTGATGACATTGAGGACAAATGGGTTGTTGCCCCTTTGGGTGTTACCTTTACAAAAGAAGAAATTTTAGAAAAGGTTAATTTCCAAGAGAAATTTTTTAAAACAGAGATAGAAATGTGAAAAAGATGCGTAGATTTTTCTACGCATCTTTTTATGCAGTTATAAGTCTTATAAAATCGTCGTTTAACATATTTTCAAGAGATTCATTATTGTATGGGATTAATTCTGTTATCTGTTCCCAGTGTGAAGAATTAGGTTGAGAAGCATTAAAGCAAAATACATCAAAATATAAATAGCTTTCGTCTTGAGCCTTGATTACTACTAACCGTTTTGAATAATCAACAAAATACTTTACCTCAACAACCTCTTCAATATTTTCAATGCCCTTGTCCTTTAATTTAATTGCAGTGCAGTAACACTGTATACGCATAAAATGAATTGACTTTCTATAAAATATATTAGAGAGAAAAACAAAGAAAAGCATTGCAATAAACAAAAGAATTTCTATTATAGAAAATATTACAAAAATCTTTGTATCTCTTTCAGTAAAATCTACAATATCTCTTTCTCCTGTTAAAACGACACAAACGATTATATTTACAAACATCAAAACAATTAAGGATACAACACAAATAATTGCATTTTTTCGTCTTTTATTATTCGAGTTGACTTTTTTCATTAGGTTACCACATTCCTTTTGTGGTTTGATTCTAGAAAAAATGTAAACATAGATCTTATAGGAGTTTTCTAGTGCCGATATATCTATTGTTTTTCCATTATTCAAATGCAATCGAATCAAATAATTATCACGTGTCACGAAGTTAATCTCGGAATACTCAATGCTTAAACGACCGTAAAATGCAATATAGCCTGTTATTTTTGTATCATCAAGCTCTAGCTTTGAAAACATTGTTAAGCAGATCAATACAGCAAAGCTACCTACAAACAAAAAGAAAAGAATTGCCATTATTGAAAACATACCACTTGCTATATTATTAGAAGAAAAAGCACCATTACACCAAAAGCAACTGCCAATACCAAGTCCAACACAAGCCAAAAGTAAAGCTATACCAAATATAATATGTACAGGCGATTTTATGAATTTCCCTTTCATACATATCCCTCCTTTTTTAATATTTTAACACACAAACAAGCTTAAATCAACACACGGTAATATTTTAGTCTAGAAAAACAGCCTCAGCAAAATGCTGAGGTTCCTTTAATTATATAATTCCTTCGTTCTCTTTTCGCAATTGCTTTTGAAGAGCTATTTTTTCGTTATTAATTCTGCTTTTAACGTTTTTTCCGTATTTAAGTTTAAATGCAATTATACCGATAATGTAGGTCGCAAATGTAACAGATAGAGAAACGGCGATTTTTATCCAAATATTGAAAAATATTAGCATTGGAAACAACACGGGAATCGACCACTGAGTAGCTATGCCAATACAATTAAAGAGTTGCTTTGTTTCCATTTTGTTTAGCGTACCGTTATTAAAGTTGGTTGATTCAACAGAATCATTTGAACACATCATCCCTACCTGAACAAAAAGCACGGCAATAACAACTAAAACCTCTATCATTTCAGTGCCAAGCACAATGTACTCCGGAAATATAAATCCAAAAATGATTGTAGAAATAATGCTTATAGCATAAAGCATACATATCAAATAACGCCTTTTCATAAAATCACCTCTTTAATTATATTTTATCATATAGGTATTCTAGTGTCAACAAAAAAAGGCTCCTCAGAGCCTTTTTTTTATTTTGTTATAATATTGCTAATATTATCGAAATATGTCGAGAATTCGTCTATAAGGAACAACGACGGATTATGACGACTTTTTCGGCTTTAGAGGCTATGAATTTCAAGGCGCACCGCAGATTTAGGGCAAAGACGTACCTTTGTACTTCGAGGTCTAAATCGAGGAGCAACACAGAATTTTGACGCTTACAGACTGCCATTTGTTGAGCACTTTCGGCTTTAGAGTCTAAATAAAGCCTAGGCGTACCACAGTAGACAGACAAAGGCAATCTTGCGATTGTCGAGGTTGGCTACGAGGAACAACGACGGATTATGACGACTATAAAGTTGAAAGCATTACGGCTTTGATAGTGTGCATTCTATTCTCCGCCTCGGCAAAGACGATTGATTGCGAGGACTCGAATACCTCGTCGGTTACTTCCATTTCAGTTCTGCCGAATTTTTCGCCCATTTCCTTGCCTACGGTTGTTTTCATATCGTGGAAGGCTGGTAGGCAATGCATAAACACTGCGTTTTTGTCTGCCTTCTCCATAAGGGCTTTATTTACTTGATATGGAGATAGATCTTCAATTCTTTCCTTCCATACCTCGGTTGGCTCACCCATAGAAACCCATACGTCGGTATAAATTACATTTGCGTTTTTAACTGCTACGTTTGGATTTTCCTCAAAGGAAAGGGTTGCGCCTGTTTCCTTTGCAATTTCTTGACACTTTTCAATCAAGGCTTGGTCGGGGAAATATTTCTTAGGTGCGCAAGCAACGAAGTCAAGACCCATTTTTGCACAGCCTACCATTAGTGAATTGCCCATATTATATCTTGCATCGCCCATATAAACTAGCTTGATGCCCTTTAGCTTGCCGAAATGCTCCTTGATTGTTAGGAAGTCGGCAAGAATTTGTGTTGGGTGAAATTCGTTTGTAAGACCATTCCAAACAGGCACCTTTGAATACTTTGCAAGCTCCTCAACAATTTCTTGTCCGTAGCCACGATATTCAATTCCGTCGTAGATTGATGAAAGGACTCTTGCAGTATCTCTAATACTTTCCTTTTTGCCGATTTGTGAGCCTGTTGGGTCAAGGTAGGTAACTCCCATACCTAAATCGTAACCGGCAACCTCAAAGCTACAACGTGTACGTGTGCTTGTTTTTTCAAATATAAGAGCTATATTTTTGCCTTGAAGTGTATTATGTGCAATACCATTTTTCTTTTTAGCCTTTAGCTCGCTAGCAAGGTCGATAAGGCCTCCTATTTCCTCTGGGGTAAAGTCTAAAAGCTTTAAAAAATCTCTTCCCTTTAAATTCATTTTTTGCTCCTTGAATGGGTTTAAATATTTTCTCTTGCGACCTCTTTAATAATCTCAACAGCCTTTTTTAGTTGGTCCATTGGAATATTAAGTGGTGGCAAAAGCCTTAATTTATTCTTTGCTTTAATTGGAAGTATGCCCTTTTCCATACATTTTGATAGAATTACGGACACGTCCCCCTCTGTTTCGATGCCTATCATAAGACCTAAGCCACTTACAGACTTAATGCCTTTTGAATTTCTTAGGCTATTAAAGATATACTCTGACCTTTCTAAAACACCGTTTAAAAGGTCCTTGTCAATTCTTTCTATGATTGAAATAGCACCTGCACAAGCAACGGGGTTGCCACCGAAGGTTGAACCGTGAAGTGATGGCTTAAGAGTATTTTCTGTTTTATCAAACATTAGACAAGCACCTATTGGGAGTCCTCCACCTAAGCCCTTTGCAGTTGTTATTACGTCCGGGGTAATTCCATATTGCTGATATGCGTACAAGGTACCGCACCTGCCGTTGCCTGTTTGTACCTCATCAATAACCAAAAGATTATTATATTTTTGACACAAATCAGACACTCCCTTGACAAAATCAGGGTTTAGTGCAACAACTCCACCCTCGCCCTGTACTAATTCCATTATAATAGCACAACACTTATTTTCAGAAAACGTTTTCTCTACGCTTTCAAGGTTATTAGCCTCTGCGTAAACAAAGCCATCTGTTAGCGGGTTGAAGTATTTATGGAATACGTCTTGGCCTGTGGCTGATAAGGTTGTAATTGTTCTTCCGTGGAAGCTATTTTTAAGAGTAACTACGTTAAAATATTCGTCCCCCTTATTTTCGCTTGCCCATAGTCTTGCAACCTTAATTGCACACTCGTTTGCCTCGGCACCTGAGTTGCCGAAGAAAACCTTTTTAGCACCTGTTTTTTCGCATAGCAATCGTGCTAGACGAGCACAGGGCTCTGTATAGTACAAATTAGACGTGTGCTGATATTTATTTAATTGATTAGTTACAGCATTTATCCACACAGGGTCGCACATACCGAAGGTATTTACTGCAATACCTGTTGATAAATCAATATATTCCTTGCCCTCGCTATCATACACAAGCGAGCCGTTTCCCCTTGTGATTTCCAAGTCAAAACGACCATAGGTATTAGCGACAAAGCTTTTATCTAAGTCCTTAGTCTTCATCTTCCTGTGCCATATCCTTAACTACCATGGTGCCTGCACCCTCGTTTGTAAGCATTTCTATAAGAAGCTCGTGAGGTACACGACCATCAAGAATAACAACCTTTTTAACTCCCTTGTGAATTGCCTCGATACAGCATTCAACCTTAGGAATCATACCTCCACTAATAACACCTGTGTTAAAAAGCTCCTCAGCGCCCTTTATGTCAATACAGGATATTAAGGAATTCTTGTCGTCCTTATCTCTTAAAATGCCCTCGATATCGGTCATTGTAAAGAGTCTTTCTGCTTGCAAGCCTCCTGCAATATAAGCGGCAGCTGTGTCTGCGTTTATGTTATAAACGTTGCCCTTGTCGTCACATGCAATTGTTGATACAACAGGAATATAGCCCTTTTTAAGCAGGTCGTTTATCGGGGTAACGTCAACCTCGGTAATTTTACCCACATAGCCTAGGCGTGAGTCCTTCATTTCTGCCTTAATCATTTGTGCGTCAAGTCCAGAAATACCGAT
This sequence comes from Clostridia bacterium, assembly GCA_017399145.1. Taxonomy (GTDB): domain Bacteria; phylum Bacillota; class Clostridia; order Oscillospirales; family CAG-272; genus RGIG2000. The sequence goes on from JAFQEG010000003.1 coordinate 108,262, forward strand.
TGCTCTAGCACCCTTTAAGCCAAGCATATTTACAAGGGTTTTATTTATTTTGCCAGCCAAAACCATTTGTACAACGTCAGCAGTTTCCTTATCAGTTACTCTTAGTCCGTTTACAAATTCGCTTTGCTTTCCAATTTTTTTAAGGGTATCTGTGATTTCAGGTCCACCACCATGTACTAAAACAACCTTAACACCGATTAGGGAAAGAAGAACAATGTCCTCCATTACCTGCTCCTTTAGTTGCTCGTTAATCATTGCGTTTCCACCGTATTTGATAACGATAAGCTTGTTATAATACTTCTTAATGTAAGGCAATGCCTGTGTTAAAACCTGTGCTCTTTGAGCATTGGTTATCTCAATTGGTAGCTTGTTTTCCATTATGTTCTATAATCTCCGTTTATTTTTACATAATCATAGGTTAGGTCGCATCCCCAAGCAGTTGCTTGTCCGTTTCCGTCCCCTAGCTTTACCTTAATTGTAATTTCGTTTTCTAGTAGAATTTCCTTTGCAATTTCCTCTGAGAAATCAACTCCAGCACCATTTTCACAAACTGAAATTTCGCCCTTAGATGACTCAAAGGAAACGAATACCTTATTTACGTCAACGGATGCACCACTGTAACCGATTGCACAAAGGATACGTCCCCAGTTAGCATCTGCGCCAAACATTGCAGCCTTAACAAGTGATGAGCAAATAATACTCTTTGCAATTATCTTTGCGTTTTGCTCGTCCTGTGCGCCACTTACCTTACATTCAATAAGCTTTGTTGCGCCCTCTCCGTCGCCTGCAATCTTTTGGCAAAGATTTACTGTTATAGTATTAAGAGCCTTCATGAATATATCAAAATCTTCACCCTGTGTGGTTATTTCCTTGTTTCCTGCTTGTCCGTTTGCTAATACTGTTACCATATCGTTAGTTGATGTATCTCCATCAACGGACACCATATTGAAGGTGCTCGAAACGTCGGTTGAAAGTGCAAGCTGAAGCATTTCAGCACTGATTTTACAGTCAGTTGTAATGAAAACAAGCATTGTTGCCATATTAGGATGAATCATTCCTGAACCCTTTGCAATACCACCGATACGGCACTCAACTCCGCCGATTTCAAAGCTAAGTGCGATTTCCTTTAGCCTTGTGTCGGTAGTCATAATTCCCTCGGCTGCAGACCCGCTTGCATCTGGCGAAAGTCCTTCTACAAGGGCTGGGATTCCGTTTTTAATAGGTGTAATATCAAGAGGCTGACCGATAACACCGGTTGAAGCAACAACTACGTCCTTTTTATCTATTTTAAGCTCGCTTGCTAGTAGGTCGCACATTTTTTCAGCTATTTCAATGCCATTTGCATTACAGGTATTTGCATTACCACTATTACAAATAACTGCCTGTGCATAACCGTCGCTTATGTTGTTTTTAGTTACTGTTAGAGGTGCACCCTTAACCTTATTTGTTGTATATACAGCAGCACAGGTAGCACGAGTAGGCGTATATATAAGTGCTAGGTCCTTTTTTTCTTTGTTCTTGCGAATACCACAATGTATGCCTGATGCTACAAATCCTTGTGCAGCACAAACGCCACCATTAATTAATTTCATTATCTTCTCCTTAGATTTCAAGAGTTTTAGTCTTATCGGTGCCTAAAACTATATTTAAGCACTCAACTGCGGCACCTGAGGCACCCTTACCTAAATTGTCGTATCTTGCAACAAGGATAATTCTTTCCTCGTTTCCGTAAACCTCTATTTGCATAGAGTCCTTACCTGAAAGATTGCCTGCTGACAAAAATCCTGACTCGTCCCCTGCTTCTACATAAGAAACGATTGGACCCTTGTAGGTATTTTTATATATTTCCTTAATTTCCTCAATTGAGCCATAATTTAATTGGGATTTGAAAAGAGGGATTGTAACCTCCATACCAGAATAAAAATCTGCTACAATTGGAGAAAATACAGGTGCATTTTTAATTCCTGTAATCTTTGCCATTTCAGGCAAGTGCTTGTGGGATTGAGTTAAGCCATACTGTCTTGGGAAGTCGTAAAGCTCCGGCTTGTCCTGCTCGTATTCGGCAATCATTTTCTTTCCACCACCACTATAGCCTGTTATTGAATGGGCAGATAGTAGTGCGTTTTTAGGAAGTATTCCCGCCTTTACAAGAGGATAAACAAGGGCGACAAAGCCACTTGCATGACAGCCTGGGACTGCAATTCTTTTACTATTTTTTATTTTGTCCTCAAAGGACTTATCAAGCTCAGGAAAACCGTATGCCCAGCCCTCGTTGGTCCTGTGGGCAGTTGAGGTGTCTATTACGACAACATCGGGATTGTCAATCATTGCAACAGATTCCTTAGCTGCTTGGTCTGGCAAGCAAAGAAAGGCTATGTCAACTGAATTTAGGATTTCCTTTTTTGCAACTGGGTCTTTTCTTAATTCCTCGGGAATTAAAACGATTTCAACATCGTCTCTGTTTGATAATCTTTCCTCAATTCTAAGACCCGTTGTACCTGCCTTACCGTCTATAAATACCTTTTTCATTTTAAAAACTCCGCTACGTAATCTAGTTGCTCCTTTACGGACGCGTATCCTGTTGAGCCCTTTGAAATTCTCTTTGCAACACAGCTTTCAAGTGAAATTTCCTCGTACAAGTCATTTTCAAACATATCTGAGTGAGACTTATACTCTTCAAGGGTCATTTTGTCAAGGGTGATGTCCTTTTTAATGCACTCGCCAACTATTGTGCCTACGATTTTGTAAGCTGACCTAAAGGGCATACCCTTTTTGGTAAGATAGTCAGCGAGGTCGGTTGCATTGATAAAGCCCCTTCCTGCTGCGTTGTACATATTTTCTTTAATTGGCTTCATTGTCTTAATCATAGGAATAAATACTTGAATGCACTTAATAACTGTTTCGGTTGCATCAAAGATAGCTTCCTTGTCCTCTTGCATATCTTTGTTATATGCAAGTGGAATACCCTTAAGCATTGTAAGGGTTGCCATAAGGTCGCCATATACACGGCCTGTTTTTCCTCTTACAAGCTCTGCCATATCAGGGTTTTTCTTTTGTGGCATTATAGATGAGCCTGTTGTATAGGAATCATCAAGCTCAACAAATTTAAATTCCCAGCTTGACCAAAGAATAATTTCCTCAGAAAAGCGAGAAAGATGCATCATAATCGTTGCAAAGGCACTTTCTAATTCGATGCAATAGTCTCTGTCTGAAACACCATCAATAGAGTTCATACAAACACCATCAAAGCCAAGATTCTTAGCTACCATATCACGATTTGTCGGATAGGTTGTGCCAGCTAGTGCGCATGAGCCAAGTGGTGAGTAGTTCATTCTCTTGGTTGCATCCTCAAGCCTTGTAACGTCACGAATTAGCATCATAGCATAGGCTAAAAGGTGGTGTGCAAAAGTGATTGGTTGTGCTCTCTGCAAGTGAGTATAGCCGGGCATAATTGCGTCTTGATTTTTTTCCGCTTGCTCCTTTATTGCACTGATAAGCTCCTTTAGTAAGGAAATTATGTCGCTTACCTGGTCACGCATATAAAGGCGAAGGTCAAGGGCAACCTGATCGTTTCTGCTTCTTGCAGTGTGAAGCTTTTTACCATAATCGCCAATTCTTTTTGTAAGCTCTGCCTCAATAAACATGTGGATATCCTCTGCGTTTTCGTCAAAGGAAAGTGCACCACTGTTAAGGTCCTCAAGAATTGAGCTCAAGCCCTCGGCAATCTTTTCATATTCAATTTTAGAAATGATACCACAGGTACATAGCATAAGTGCGTGCTCAAGTGAGCCACGAATGTCCTGCTTATACATTTTTTTATCGAAATGGATTGATGAATTGAAATCGTCTGCTTGCTTATCAAGAGCCTTTTCAAATCTTCCTGCCCACATTTTTTCCATAACTAATACCTTTCAAGCCTTCTATAATAAAGCCATATTGCGATGAGGAAAAATTCCCCATCGCAAGCTTGGTTTTTTATTTCTTATTTTTTGCGTTTACTTGTGCCTGTACCTTAATTGGCAAGCCGAATAGGTTAATAAAGCCTGCACTATCAGCTTGGTTGTAAACGTTGTCCTCACCGAAGGTAGCGATTTCCTCGGAGTAAAGTGAATAGTCACTCCATACGCCTGCCTTAATAATATTGCCCTTATAAAGCTTTAGTCTTACCTTACCTGTAACGTTTTCTTGTGTCTTGTCAACGAATGCAGAAAGAGCCTCACGAAGTGGTGTAAACCATTGTCCGTTATATACAAGCTCAGCAAAGGTGATTGAAAGCTTTTGTTTTTCGTGCATTGTCATCTTATCAAGACAAATTGTTTCAAGGTAGCTGTGTGCTGAATAAAGGATTGCTCCACCTGGGGTTTCATAAACACCACGGCACTTCATACCTACAAGACGGTTTTCAACAATGTCAAGTAAGCCGATACCATTTGCGCCACCAAGCTCGTTAAGCTTTAGAATGATGTTTTTAGCGCTCATCTTTTCGCCGTTGATTGCAACTGGAATACCCTTTACAAAGTCAAGCTCAACATAGGTTGGTACGTCTGGTGCCTTAATTGGGGAAACACCCATTTCAAGGAAGCCCTCTTTGTCGTAAAGTGGCTCGTTGCCTGCGTCCTCAAGGTCAAGACCCTCGTGGCTAAGGTGCCATAGGTTTTTGTCCTTTGAGTAGTTTGTTTCTCTGTTTATTTTAAGAGGTACGTTGTGTGCCTCTGCGTATTCGATTTCCTCTTCACGAGATTTGATTGTCCACTCTCTCCAAGGTGCGATAATTGGCATATCTGGTGCGAATGCCTTAATTGTAAGCTCAAAACGTACCTGGTCGTTGCCCTTACCTGTACAGCCGTGGCAGATTGCATCAGCACCCTCTTTTAGTGCGATTTCTGCAATTCTCTTTGCGATAACTGGACGTGCAAATGAGGTACCTAACATATATTCCTCATATAGTGCGCCTGCCTTTACTGTTGGGATTACGTAGTCATCAACGAATTCCTCTGTTAAATCCTCAATGTAGCACTTTGATGCGCCTGTCTTGATTGCCTTTTCCTCAAGGCCCTCAAGCTCGTCTGCTTGTCCTACATTACCAGAAACTGCGATAACCTCACAGTTGTTGTAGTTTTCCTTCAACCATGGAATGATGATTGATGTGTCAAGTCCTCCTGAGTATGCAAGAACTACCTTCTTAATATTTTTCTTATCCATTTTGTTTTTCCTCCGATGAAATATTATTCATTTTAACGAATTGTATTATATATCTATATTATGCGTTTGTCAAGTCTTTTTTTAATATTTTTTCATTTATTTATAAATATAGGTAGATTTGCTGAATATTCAAGCTGATTTTGTGAATATTTTTTGCATATTGGTTAATAATTATTCATTTTAGGTGTATTTATTCACAAAAGAAAGGAAGCTGTCAAATTGACAACTTCCTTCATTTATATTATTACTTAAGCTTTGCGATTAGGTCAAGTGTGTTAAGCTCCTGTTGAAGCTTGTAAAGGTCGGTGTTTTCGTCGATTACAACAAGCTCGGTATCAGTTAGCTTAGCGAATAGCTTAACGTCCTCAACTGTAAGTGCAGTTGAAACAACTGTGTGGTGTGCACCACCTGCGTAAATCCAAGCGGCTGCACCTGTTTGGTGGTTTGGCTTTAGCTTCCACATGATTCTTGCAACTGGAAGCTTAGGCATTGGCTTTGGTTGCTTTACAAGCTCAATGCTTGCACAAATTAGTCTAAAGCGATTGCCCATATCAATCATACATACAGCAACACCGTCGCCCTCAACACCATCAAATACAAGTCTTGCAGGTGGCTCCTTACCACCGATGCCAAGGTGATGTACCTCGATTTTTGGTTGAGTTGATGCAAAGTCTGGTGAAACCTCAAGCATGTGTGAGCCAAGTACTACCTCGTCGCCTCTTGTAAAGTCGTAGGTGTAGTCCTCCATAAAGCCTGTTGATCCAACTCTTCCCTTTGCCATTTCACAGAAGATTGCGTTGAGTGCAGCTGTTTTGTAGTCGCCCTCTGCACCGAAGCCGATGCCCTTAGCCATCATTCTTTGAGTTGCAAGTCCTGGAAGCTGACGCATACCGTGAAGATCCTGGAAGGTATCTGTGTAAGCACCGAAATTGCCCTCTGTTAAGAATTTGTCAAGAGCGATTTCGTACTTTGCTTGCTCCTTAACTGCATCAAGGTTGTCTGTATTCATTATGTAAAGCTTTTTATACTCTTCGATTTTGTCATTTAATTCCTTATCGGTAACTTGATTTACAAGTGCAACAAGGTCACCAATACCATAGTAGTTTACGTTCCAGCCGTACTTAATTTGGCTTTCTACTCTGTCGCCGTCTGTTACGGAAACCTCTCTCATATTGCTACCAAACATACAAACGTTTAGGTTCTTTGAAAAATCAACTGCTCTTGCAACGTCGAGGAACTTCTTAATTTTTTCGATAACCTCCTCATGCTCGTAATAGCCTACGATAACCTCACGCTTAACGCCAAGTCTTGTACACATAAAGCCATACTCACGACCTCCATGTGCCGTTTGGTTAAGATTCATAAAGTCCATATCGATTTCGTCATAAGGAAGCTTTTCATTAGCTTGAGTATGGAAATGAAGAAGTGGCTTTGTTAAAAGCTGAAGTCCCTTAATCCACATTTTCGCAGGGCTAAATGTGTGCATCCAAGTGATAACTGCGATACAGTCCTCATCATTTGTTGCCCTTTTGCAAAGCTCAACACAGCTCTTTTCGTCTCTTACAATACCGAGATATTCAATCTTAACAGTATCAATCTTGTTTGCAAGATAGTCGGCAATGATTTTGCTATCTCTTGCAACGTCACGCAAGCACTCCTCACCATATAGGTCCTGGCTACCTGTGATAAAATATACCTTTTTCATTTTGTTCTCCTTATATTTATCCCTTAGGAATTTTTTGACAATTTATCTTCAAGAGCCATAATCATATCGACACGTGTCTTGTGTCTTCCGCCCTCAAATTCAGTTTTAATGAAGATGTCCATAATGTCGCACGCAAGTCCTGCACCGATTGTTCTTGCACCCATACAAAGCACGTTTGCATCGTTGCGAAGTCTTGTAAATCTTGCGCTAAAGGTATCTGAGCAAAGTGCTGCACGAATACCCTTGCACTTGTTTGCTGCCATACTCATACCGATACCTGTACCACAAACAAGAATCCCCATATCGTGAGTACCCTTATAAATTTCTGTGCAAAGCTTTTCTGCATAGTCCGGATAGTTACAGCTATCGCTTGTGTAGGTACCGTAATCTACATATTCAATGCCTTGGTCGTCAAGGTGCTTCATTAGCTCCTTCTTTAAGTCAAGTGCCGCGTGGTCGCTTGCAATTGCTAGCTTTTTGTTCATTTGCTTGTATCTCCGTTATCATTATTTTGTTTGAGCCTTTCCTCGCGCTCTCTTTCTGCTTGTACCTTTAAAAGATACTCGACACGAAGTGCTTCGTCCGACACTCCCTGTCCTTTTTTTAAATATTTATAGGCTACCTTGCCTACTGAGAATGCATTTTGATAAATCAAAAGCTCCGGTGTTTTTTTCATATTAGCAACCTGTCTGTTTTCAAAAAGATGGTAGCCATCTCCACAAAAATAGATTGGTTGGTTATAGCCCTCAAGCATAGGAATTAGATCATTTATAAGAATACATTGGTCGCTTAAAATTCTTTCTCCGTTTAAGAATGCACCTGCATAAACCTGCTCTCTTCGTGCGTCCATTACAGGGCAAACAATACCCTCAAAGCCCTCTAGATTGGAGGCTAGTGCTTCAATTGTGCTAACTCCTACACAGTCCTTACCCGTTTGAAATGCAAGTCCCTTTATAGTTGCTGCGCCTATACGAATACCTGTATAGGACCCCGGTCCTTGAGATACTGCGTAAGCATCTATATCCTTGTTAGTTAGGCTAAGTGATTCCAAAAGATTTTTAACCATTGGAAGTAATACTTCGCTATGCTTATTTTTTATGTTTGCTGAAAAAAGCCCTAGGAGTGTGTCGTTTTCCAAAACTGCAACCGTTGAGGTGTTAGCAGAGGTATCTATTGCTAGTATCTTCATCATTCTGCCTCCTCGATTGTGATTTTGCGACTGTTTACGTCCTTTTCCGTTCTTTCAATAGTTACTCTAAAGGCATTTTTTGGAATAGAATATGGAATGTTTTCACTCCACTCTACAACGCAAATACCATTTTGCACGTAATCATCAAAGCCTATTGAATAAAGCTCCTCGTCGTCGCTTATTCTATATACGTCAAGGTGATAAAGCGGAAGACTTTCTCCCTTGTGCTGATTAACTATTGTATATGTAGGGCTTTTGATTTTTGCATTTGGTGCTAAAACTGAGGCAAGTCCACGGACAAAGGCAGTCTTGCCTACACCTAAGTCGCCGTACATTGCGACAAACTCAGGCTTACCAGTTAAAAGCTTTTTTGCAAATTCCTTAGCTAGATCCTCTGTTTCATCAACGCTTGATGAATAGAATATTTGCTTCATATTAGAATAGTCCTGTAATTTTTCCGTTATCGTCTACATCAATATTAAGGGCAGCAGGCATCTTTGGTAGTCCTGGCATTGTCATAATTGCGCCTGTTAGTGCAACGATAAAGCCAGCACCAGCAGAAAGCTTAACCTCACGTACAGTAAGTGTAAAATCGGTTGGTCTGCCTAGCTTTGTTGGGTCGTCTGACAAGGAATATTGTGTCTTTGCCATACATACAGGGAAACGAGAGTAGCTTGGGTCAAGGGCTTCAAATTCCTTGATTGCCTTCTCTGCACTTGCATCAAATTTAACGTCCTTAGCGCCATAGATTTCCTTTGCTACTGTTTCTATCTTTTCCTTAATTGACATTTCATCTGGATATAATACGTGGAAGTTAGATGGCTTGTTGCAAGCCTCAACTACCTTGTTTGCAAGCTCAATTCCACCATCTGAGCCCTTTGCAAACACCTCGGAAAGTGCAAATTCAGCACCCTTTGCAAGACAAATTTCCTCGACTGCCTTTAATTCTGCCTCTGTATCTGTGCCGAAGCGATTGATTGCAACAACTACCGGTACACCATATTTTTGAAGATTGTCAATGTGTGCCTCAAGGTTAACTGCACCCTTTTTAAGAGCTTCTACATTTTCTGTAACAAGCTCTGCCTTTGGAATGCCACCATTATACTTAAGTGCTCTTACTGTTGCAACTAAAACTACGCACTTAGGCTTTAAGTTAGCAAAACGGCACTTAATGTCAAAGAACTTTTCTGCGCCGAGATCGGCACCGAAGCCTGCCTCTGTGATCGTGTAGTCTGCAAGCTTGAGTGCAAGCTTTGTTGCTCTTACAGAGTTACAGCCGTGAGCGATATTTGCAAATGGTCCACCGTGAATAATTGCAGGAGTATTTTCAAGAGTTTGAACAAGGTTTGGCTTAAGTGCATCCTTCAAAACTGCTGCCATAGCACCATTAACACCAAGGTCCTTACAATATACTGGGCTACCATCATATTTGTAGGCTACCAAAATTCGACCTAGCCTTTCCTTAAGGTCAGAGATTGACTCGCTTAGGCAAAGAATAGCCATAATTTCGCTAGCAACGGTAATCATAAAGTGGTCTTCTCTTGGAATACCATCAACCTTTGCGCCAAGTCCTACAACTACGTTTCTCAAGGCTCTGTCGTTCATATCAAGAACTCTTGGGAATAAAATTCTACGTTGGTCAATGCCTAGCGCGTTACCCTGTTGTAGGTGGTTATCAATAACTGCGCTTAGTAGGTTGTTTGCAGTTGTGATTGCATGGAAGTCACCTGTAAAGTGTAGGTTGATATCCTCCATAGGTAAAACCTGTGAGTAGCCACCACCTGCGGCACCACCCTTTACGCCAAATACTGGACCTAGTGATGGCTCACGTAGGGCGATGATTGTTTTCTTTCCAATCTTGGACATTGCCATACCTAGACCTACCGTTGTGGTGGTCTTGCCCTCGCCTGCTGGGGTTGGGTTGATGGCAGTAACAAGAATTAGGTTACCGTCTTTTTTGCTTGACATTCTGTCAAGGAACTTGTCTGTAATTTTTGCCTTATAGTGTCCGTAAGGCTCGTACTCCTCGTCAAGAAGTCCGATTTGCTCAGCTATCTTTGAAATGTGATTTAGCTTCGCGTTTTGTGCAATTTCAATATCCGTTAGCATACTTTCTCCTTTTTGCCCTTTGGGCATAACAATACTTTAATCCCATTGTAGCACATTATATTATAAAATTCAAATATTTTATTATAAATATTTACAATTTTTTTCAGTTGTGATATAATTGAAGAAAATTAGGAATATTTCTGCCTGTGGCGTAGCTGGATAACGCACAAGACTCCGACTCTTGAGATCGTAGGTTCAAATCCTATCAGGCAGGCCAAAAATCGACAAGTTTCGACAGAAGCTTGTCGATTTTTACTTCTTCACTTTTACCTCTTCACTTTTCACTCTTCACTTACGTAGCTTGTCGATTAGGTAATATGTAAAAGTGAATAGTGAAAAAGTTTTGATGTAGTTACTCTTAAGAAAGGAGTTAAATTTATCGAGCATTTACCTGTTTAAAGCGACACCTCTGTGTCGTTTTTTACTATTTCGTCTTGCATTAGACCCATTTTTATGGTAAAATAAATTTGGTGATTGTATGATTTATAAAAACATTGTTAAGGGCAAATTTATCTCTCGCCCTAACAGATTTATAGCAAGGGTGCTTGTTGACGGTAACGAGGAGATTGTTCACGTAAAGAATACGGGCAGGTGCAAGGAATTGTTGACCGACGGGGCACTTGTTTATTTACAAAAAAGCGACAAGCTGGAAAGAAAAACAAAATACGATTTAATTACTGTTTTGAAAAATGGCACTAATCTTGTAAACATGGATTCACAGGTGCCTAATGATTTGGTTTTTGAGTATCTTAGTGAGGGGAATTTATTCTCAAAGGGTGCAAAAATAAAGCGAGAATTTACAAATGGTGATAGTCGATTTGATTTTTACGTTGAGGACAAAGACCGTCGTGCCTTTTTAGAGGTGAAGGGTGTAACCCTTGAAAATGATGGTATTGCTTCCTTTCCCGATGCGCCTACTAAAAGAGGTGTAAAGCATCTTTTACACCTATGCGACCTTGCAAAAGAGGGCTTTGAGACATACGTGGTTTTTGTAATACAAATGAAGGGCACTTACCTATTTGTACCTAACAGAAAAACTCACAAGGAATTTGCAGATGCGCTTTTAAAGTGTAGGGAATGTGGTGTAAATATTCTATGTCTTGACTGTGTTGTAACTGAAAATAGCATTAAAATTGACAAAAGCATTGATTTTGATTTAGATTAAGAGGTGAATTAAATGATTTACAAGAATTTTAAGGACTGTCGTCTTTCAGCATTAGGCTTTGGTACAATGCGCTTGCCTCTTTTAGAGGGTAGTGATGCAATTGATGAAAATAAGGTTTTTGAGATTTTTGACTATGCGATTGAAAATGGTGTGAATTACTTCGACACCGCATGGGGCTATCATGGGGGTAAGTCCGAGCTTGTTGTTGGTAAAGCATTAAAAAGGCACCCAAGAGATAGCTTTTATCTTGCTACAAAATTCCCTGGCTATGACGTTTCTAATTTTGGAAAAACAGAGGAAATATTTGAAAAGCAATTAGAAAAATGTCAGGTTGATTACTTTGATTTTTATCTTATACATAACGTTTGTGAGGCTAACATTGAATACTATTTAGACCCACGGTATAAAACTGTTGACTTTTTGCTTGAGCAAAAAAGGAATGGCAAAATTCGTCACCTTGGCTTCTCTACTCATGCAAGCTTTGAGAATTTTAAGAGATTTCTTGATATGTATGGTGAGCACATGGAGTTTTGTCAAATTCAGCTCAACTATTTGGATTATGAATTTCAAGATGCTAAGGCAAAGATTGAATATTTAAGAGAGTTAAATATTCCTGTTTGGGTAATGGAGCCGGTGCGTGGTGGCCGACTTGCTAAGCTAAGTGAAAATGAGCTTAAAGAGCTAAAAGGGATTAGAAATGAGAGTGCCCCTACTGTTGCCTTTAGATTTATACAAGCAATCGACGAGGTTGTGGTTACTCTTTCTGGTATGTCTAATTTTGAGCAGGTAAAGGAAAATATTAAGACCTTTAGTGAAAATAAGCCCTTAGATAAAGAGGAATTTGAAAAAATTCTTGTACTTGGTAAAAGAATGACCGCCGCCGTACCCTGCACCTCTTGCAGATACTGTACTGAATATTGTCCACAGGGACTTGATATTCCTGACTTAATTTCCCTATACAATGAGCAAGTATTTTCAGGTGGTGGATTTATTGTTGGTATGCGATTAAATAACATGGACGAGGAAAAAAAGCCTAGTGCTTGTATTGGTTGTGGGTCTTGTGAGGCTGTTTGTCCTCAAGGCATTAAAATTCCAGAGATTTTTAGAGATTTTGTAAATAGAAGAAAATAAAAATGAGAAGCATTTTGAAGTGAACCCCAAATAGTTCACAAAAAAATAAAAAGCATGACAAAGAACAGGAAGAGGAAATCACCTTTTCCTGTTTTTTAATCGAGTTGTATTGTAAAAAATCAGCCAATCTTCAACAAGGGATAGAAATTCTTGA
>JAFQEG010000010.1 GCA_017399145.1 Clostridia bacterium
AAAAGTTTTAGAAATTGTTTTAGATACGGAAATTCTTGCACCGTCTACGGTTTCGGATTTTGGGAAAGACAAAACGCCGAAATCCCTTGATTTTACTGGGTTTTCAGCGTTTTTTATCGTCTGATATTTTCGATTATTTTGGGGTAATGTCGGATTTCTAAAAAAGTCTTGAAAACCGTTTGGCCAAAAGCCACGGGGGTTCGAATCCCTCTTCCTGCGCCAAAAGAAACCTAAACCGAACACAGTTCGGTTTAGGTTTCTTTCTTTTTGGCACAGGTACGAGAGGATTCTCACCCACCTTTGTATTGCGTAGCAATGCAAATGGGGTGCGGACACGAGCCGTAAGCCGTTGTCTGCTTGCAAGCATAAGGCTCGGCGAAGTGCATTTTGCAGAGCAAAATGTATCCCTCGATAAGTTATTTTCATATTTGTTGTAAAACATTTTTCGGTGACCGAAGGATTTTGCGAAACATAAACAAACGATAAGCACTCATTGTTTCGCAAAATTCAAGAGGAGAAATCCCTCTTCCTGCGCCAAAACAAAAGGACACCGATTTGGTGTCCTTTTGTTTTGCTCAAAAAGAGGCTCTCGAGTCTCTTTTTTCGTTACTACGAAAATGGGGTTCGCAAGTCCGCCGAAAGTCATCTGGGAGCTTGCTCACAAGGGACTCGGCGCGACTCATTTCCGTAAGGAAATGCATCCCGTTTGTTATTTTACGTAAAAACAATATGAGGTGATTCTCACCCACCTTTGTATTGCGTAGCAATGCAAATGGGGTGCGCAAGTCGGGCGGAAGTCATCGGGGAGCTCGCTCACCAGGGACTCGCCCAGACTCATTTTGCAGAGCAAAATGTATCCCGGTTGATAAATTCGCACTAACTAAGTGTGTAAGCACTATTCTCTTTTCCTGTCCCTTTTTCTGTACACATTCTATTTGACAACGTTTTTTTAATATGCTACAATAAAATTAACAAATTAATTTAATAAAGGAAGATTTAAAAATGGAAAGAATTACACTTAAAGATGCTCAATTTCGCATCATAGGCTATGTGGACATTGAGTCCAACGGTAACAAAACACTTCGTGACCCACAGTTTAGAATTTTAGGCTACTACAAAGCAAATCAAAATGTTACCCAAGACAATTGTTTTAGAATTGTTGGCAGAGGCGACATTTTAACATCACTTTTGCGTTAATTTTACAAATTCTTTGATGAAAAGGTAGCGTTTTTGTAAACGCTACCTTTTTACATTCAACTATAAAATCTAATTTTGATAAAACACCTTGTTTTTAGTTCGTCTTTTGTCTCTCTTGTTTATATTTATATGCCCACTTCAACCTATATCAAGCTCTCTACAACGTCTTTTAGGTGAATCTGCTCTAAGCCTAGTCTGTTGCAATTATCAACTAGCCTTTCGGCTAAGGCTTTATCCTGTGTTAAGTCGTTGAAGGCTTTTATTAACTCATACGAATCCTTGTCCCTTTTAACAAGTGCAATACCATAAAAAGCAATTTCCCTTTCCGTGTGATATATAGTAGTTGTAAGTATGTACCTCTCCATTCTCTCTTCCTTATGCTGATGACAAACATTTTTCGCAACCGTCAAATGCTTATAGAGCAAATCAACAAAAATCACGACAAACTATAATTTAATCTACTACAATAGATAATTATAATCCCACAAAAACGTGACTTATTTTTGTGATTTTTGAAAATGCAAAGCCTGACAGCTGTTGTCAGGCTTTAATTACTTGATAATAGAGGCCCTATATAAGCACACCGGTTCCTATTTATATAAGACCTCTATTTTTGGAAGACAAATTTTATTTATTTTTCTTAAAGTCTATTAGTTATATGTTTTTACACATTCAAGTACGTCTGTTTCCACAGTTGTATCGTCCATAGCCGATATTGTGAAAACAGCCTTGTAAGTTTTTCCGAGAGTTGCCTCAAACTCTCCACTTACCACCAAAGAACCACGAGTGCTTTCGTTTGCATAGGAATCCACAAACTCCCATTCGCCATTTACTGACTCGTACACGTTAACAACGCCTACCATCTTTATTGTACCGAGTTGTTTTGTCGCTGATGCTGTTACTAAGCCAACATCATCAAAGTAGCCTATATCTAGTGTTGCCGTTGAAATATTATCATAGCAAGGTTCAACGCCGTTGTCGGGCATTGCTGCAAACGCAGTTACGTTAAGGGATAAAATGCAAAGCATGCAAATTAAAGCAGTTGTCAAAAGTCTTTTTGTTTTCCTCATAATTACCTCTTTTCTTTGTCTTCCATAATAATAAGAAAAAAGCTTGAAAAATGTGACACATATTTTCAAGCTTTTTTTACATTTTTATTCAATTCTGGAAATTAAGTCCTTTAGTGTGTCAATATCGTAGCCATCTATTGTATAAAAATAGTAATCGTCAGACCAAAACATACTAACGGTTCCGTTGTTATAATCTATAATGGTAATATGGTTTTTATTAATTTCATAACTAGAAATGGTAACCATTTCCGAATTTACGTGTACAGAAGATGTTTCATCTAGTATAGTTTGTCTAAACATGCCCAAATGCTCATCACCTTTATAATAGTCAGCTAGAAACATTCTTTTTCCGTTTATCAAAATTTCTTCCTCTACACCCTCGGGCAACGTTGCAGGCTTATGAACAATTTGTATTTCAGTTATAGCCTCACCGGTTGTATCGTCGCTATTTTCGTGACTGATTTCAAAATATTCATTAAAAATTTCTACGATAGTATTCCACACAGCTTGTCTTACGGCAGACACACTCATCATTGTTGCAAAGCTAAGAGACAAAACAACAAGACATATAATTGCCACCCTAGAAAGCACTCTTTTGAATTGAACTGCAAAGGGCTCTAGTTTTCCCTTGCTTAATATTTTTTCCTTATTTCTTTCGAATCTCTTGCTAAAAGTAACGTTGGTGGTATCAATACTGTTATATAGCTCTAGCTCGTCATCACCACAGCCCTCTACCAACAACTCAAGTAGCAAGTCAATTCTTTCTTCACTTGAACAAGTCATAAAGATCCTTGCCTCCTACTTCCTTTAGCTTTTTCTTCGCTCTTTCAATTCTTTTCCTTGCCAAATTCTCAGAAATATGTAGCATTTGGCTAATTTCTTTCCCTTTCATTTTGTATTGAAATCTCATAATCAAAATATGCTTGTACTGTGGCTCAAGAGAATCAATACATTCCCTCAACTTCTTTTTGAGCTCGTTGTTCACCACGATTTCAAAAACATCAGAGGCTTCGTCGCTTATATCGTTTTCGCCTCTGTTTTCATAATCGATAGATTCTTCCGTTAAGGATTGATATTTACCTCTATCCCTACATTTTGCTAGTGCTGAGTTTTTAATGCAAATAACCAAATATTTAATTTGGTCCTCCTCGGAAAAGGATTTAAAACGGTCAAGCATATCAATAACAGAAAGAAAAACATCTTGCACACAATCCTCGGCTAGGCTTTCTTCATTTATTATAGAATAAGCGATAACCTTTAATTTCAATTGGTGCTTCGAATATAACTCTTCGACAAATACGCGGTCATCCTCGGACTCTATTGACATCAAAAGAATTTGCAACATAATTTCACCTCCTCTTATTTTAATATCTTTAATCAAATTATAACACAAATTAATTCAAAAATCTATTAAAAATTAGAGGGTACTCTGTATCAGGTACTATTTTGAAATTTTAGCTATAACTATATTGACATTACATTTACCAATTGGTAAAATGATATTGTAAGCTTAAAAAAGGAGAAATATATGAAAAAAGTAGCAATTGGCTTAATTTTCTGTATTCTTCTCGCTTGTCTTTCTGCCTGTGGCACCTCGGATTTGAGCAAAGAGGAAAAAAGTGGCAGGGAGTATAGCGTTTTAGAGTACAGGACAACGATGCAATACCACGAAAATTTTAAAATTCTTCAATTGACCGACTTGCATCTTGGCATAGAAGGTGACCTTGCAAGTCAGCTTGGCCGTATTGAAAGGTCCGTTAGGGAAGCCGACCCCGACCTAATTATTTTAACAGGGGACAACTTCATGTACGCAACAAAAAGCATCGTCCGTCAGCTTATAACAACATTGAATAGCCTTTGCAAGGATTTGACAAGCAATCACCCCGAAAGGCTAACCAAATTTGCCCTAACCTATGGTAACCACGACAATCAAGGTGACTACCCTCGCTATTACACAAATAGCGTTTTAAAGGAATTTACCTGTGAAGACGGCAAGGAAATCCAAGAAAACAAATATGCAGCCTTTGTTGACTACGAGGACGATAATTTGTTTGGTCTTACCAACTACTACATTGACCTAGTTGACGACAGACAAAAGTCCCCCGACACAGTTGACGTAAAATATCGTTTGCATATAATTGACTCAAATACCTACTACTACCTAGGCACAAAATACGGCTACGACGTAATTCATACAGGTCAATTACTTCACGCACAAAAAATTTACCAAAACGCGACCACCGACAAGGACTATATCGGTATGGCATTTTTGCATATACCCTTCCAAGAGTACGACCAAGTAAGAGTCCAATATCAGGAAAGCGACCACCCCGAATTAATCGGTCAAGGTGAATTTGGCGAAAACGCATACTTCCCCCACGAAAACAACAACTCCTTCACCATGCTAAGACAGGCTAACATTATTTCCTTCTTTGCAGGACACGACCACGTAAACTATGGTGATTTTATATTCAATCATTCAAGCGACACAATAGATAACAAGGCAATTCTTTCCTACGGAGTTAAATCAACCAATCAGCTATACCACGAAAGGGACAGAATAGGATACAAGGAAATTACCCTAAAGGACAATTTAACTAAGGAAGAGTTTATATCTATTGACAACATAAAGGAAAACTTTAAAAATATAACGACAGGATATGATTACTATGAAGAATAATATTAAAAAGACAAGCATTTGTATCCATGCTTTAACAATTATCCTGCTACTTCTGTCCTGCTTCTTTATGTATGACTTTTATAAGTCACTCTCTGGTTTTATTGCCAACGAGTTTAGAGATCCCCTTGTAATGATGCCTATGGTATTTTCCTATCTTGTACCGGTTATTGCCTTCATTTTCTATTTTTATAGCTTTTACGTTAAGAAATTGTCCCGAGGAGTGTCTATTTTTTCCATTTCCTTAAGCACAATTCTATCAATCTGCAACCTAGTATTTATCTTTGTAAATATAGAAAGATTTGTATCAAACAACGCCCTTGGGGTTTACGATTCTCTACTTTCAATTTTTGTAAAATTCCCATACGATGCAATTTGCATAAACCTTGTAATTTTAGCATTACAGGTGCTAAACCTAATAGCACTTATAAAGCCTACTGGCAAAATATCAGCCTTTAAGGACTCACTTTTGCAAAACAACATAATAAAGGTAAGCAAAAAGGAATACGCACTTCTTTCAATTTTATCAATACTTGCCTTTGTATTTACAGGTGACGGTATCTGTGCATTTAACGCAATTGAAAACACACTTTATGACCCAAGACTAATTTATCTAATCCTTTGGGTCCTACTTATTCCAATAGCAAACCTTGTTTTCCTCTGCGTAAAATTCGAGGAAAGAAGCATTTCAAAAATAAAGAAAATTGTACTTCTTTCAAGTATGATTTTTGCAAATCTACTCTTTTCAATCCTATTTTTAATATTTGAATTAACAACACCAGGCTTTATAATTCATGTTGGCAAGCCACTTTTCCTAATTGCATTTTCCGTGTCCTTGCCTATTGAAATGATAGGACTTGTCCTAATAATGGTAATATCAATAGTAGTTTTAACTATTCGACTAATCAAGCTAATCAAAAAATCAGCATAACAGGAGATAATTATGGATAATGTAAAATGGTTTAAAAACGCAAAATACGGCTTAATGGTCCACTTCGGCTTGTATTCCCTTTTAAGTGGTAGCTACAAGGGCAAGAAAAGCAGACACTACGCAGAATGGATAGAAAGCGCCCTAGCAATTCCAAATAGCGAAATGGAAAAGCTAGCAAGCATATTTAACCCTATCTATTTTGATGCAGAGGAATGGGTATTATTTGCCAAGGAATGTGGCATGGAATACATAGTTCTTACATCAAAGCATCACGAGGGCTTTGCCCTTTTCAAGTCCGAGGCAGATAGCTTTAACTGCTACGATGGAAGTCCATTTCACCGTGATATAGTAGGCGAGCTTGCCGAGGCGTGCAGAAAGCACGGACTAAAGCTAGGACTTTACTACTCACAAGACCTTGACTGGCACGAATATCACGGTGGTGGTTACCTTTCCGACCCTAGTGGATGCTGTGGAGTTTCCTGGGACAACTCCTGGGACTTTAAGGGCGAAAAGGATTTTACAATCTGCTATGAAAAGAAAATCCTACCTCAAATAAAGGAAATTATGTCAAAGTATGGTGATATTGCACTTGTCTGGTTTGACGTGCCTATGACAATTTCCAAGGAACAAAGCGAGGAAATTTACAATACAGTAAAGGAGCTTCAACCAAATTGCTTAGTAAATTCTCGTCTAGGCAACGGAAAATACGACTACGTTTCCTTAGGCGATAACGAAATTCCCGATAAAATCGACACTTCCTTGGGCGAAATTGATTATAACGACATCTGTGGCTTTAAGCCCTCACCCCTAGGACTTTACGAGTCTGCCTGCACATTAAACGATAGCTGGGGTTTTACAACCCTTGATAACAATTGGAAAAGTGCTAAGCAGATTTACGAAAACAAAAAACGCCTCAATTCCTTAGGCATTAACTACCTAATCAACATAGGTCCCGACCACCTAGGTCGCTTCCCACTTCAAGCAACAGAAATCTTGCGTGAGGTAAAGCGCCTCGAGGACGAGGAAAATAAATAAAAAAGGCTCGCAAGAGCCTTTTTCTATTAAAAAATGCGACACAGTGTCGCATTTTTTATTTATTATTCGTTTGTATTGATATGCTTACCGTAAATTCTTAGATAGTTAATTCCAGATGCTACGGTCATAAATAGCATTACTGCAATTAAAAGGTAAGATGCAATATAGTAGGTTGTAAAATTACCGAGATTGCTTTCGTTGATTGCATATTCAACAAGAATAACAACAACTGCAATTACCTGTGTAACGGTCTTTGCCTTACCAAAGAAGTTTGCAGGAATAACTCCAACCTTTTTGTTTGCGCAAACAAGACGAATCGAGGTAACGCCAAGCTCACGCAAGAAAACAATAATACTTGCCCACAAAAGCACGTTAAACATAATTTGTGCGTTTGTATTGCTAACAACGTCACCAATTGGAATACCCCAAAAGCTACCTGTTTGTACTGCAAAGGTCTTTTCCCCTGCTATTGCAAACTTTGCAACTAATGCAAGAAGTGCACCGAAAATCATAATTTTGTCGGCAACTGCGTCCATAAACTTACCGAAGTCGGTTACAAGATTGTACCTTCTTGCAATCTTGCCGTCAAGCATATCGGTAAGTGCAGTTATCACAAATACGATAGCTGTAACAACCCCACACCAAACAGGGTCTTGAATATAGATAAGACAAGCGATAAATACAGGTACAAATACAATTCTTAGCATTGTAAGTGCGTTAGGCACGTTTAAATTGCCCACCTTCTTTTGTAGGACCTTGTCTACCTTGCTTTGATTATTTTCACTCATTTCTTTTTCTCCTAAGAAATATTATACTTCTGTTGCGTAAATATTGTGGTCGTCGATTTCGTCAATGCGAACGCTAACAAAATCCCCCACAGAGTGTTTGATTTTTGATTGATAGAACACTAAATCATCAATTTCCGGAGCATCAGTATATGCTCTTGCTATGTATCTTTTTTCAAGATTGTCATAGCCCTCGGTAAGCACCCTTATTATTTTCCCCTCTTGACCACTTGACAATTCATCATAAACGCTTTGTTGCTCACGCATTATGATTTCTTCTCTCTTTTGCTTTATCTCATCATCAATTTGGTCGGGAAGCCTATATGCAGGGGTCCCCTCCTCACGAGAGTAAGCAAAGGCACCAAAATGCTCAAACTTAACCTCTCTTATAAACTGACAAAGCTCTAAAAATTCCTCATCCGTTTCCCCTGGGAAGCCAACTATTGCAGTTGAGCGAATAACCATTCCCTCAATCTCTCTTAGCCTCTTTATAGCATTTTTAATTGTGTCGCTATTTCCACGGCGATTCATTCTTTTTAGGATTTTGTCGTTTATATGCTGAATAGGTAAATCAATATACTTAACTAGCTTTGAGTTAGTCTTAAATTCCTCAATCAACTCATCTGTTATCTTTTCCGGATAGCAATAAAGGATTCTTAACCACTGTACCTCTGTTTCCTTAGCTAAGCGAGATAGCAAAAGTGGAAGATTGTATTCACCATAAAGGTCAATGCCATAGGCAGTTGTGTCCTGACCTATAACAATAATTTCCTTAATGCCCATATCACAAAGCTCCTTAGCCTCGTTTATTAGGTCATCAATAGGTCTTGAACGGAATTTTCCTCTAATATCGGGAATTGCACAGTAGGTGCAACGGTTATCACAGCCCTCACTTATCTTAAGATAAGCGTAAGCGTCCCCCGTTGTAACAATTCTGTCCCCACCCAATTCAACAAGATTCTTATCTAAATATGAGGTAAATCTCTGTTTTTTAGACACTGCCTCCACTGCTTTTGCAATTTCGTGAACACTACCCGTACCTAAAACTGCATCAACCTCGGGGATTTCCTTCAAGATTTCGTCCCTGTATCTTTCTGCAAGACAGCCAGTTACCACAATTCCCTTTAGGTTAGCATTTTCCTTAAGCCAAGCAATATCAAGAATATTATCAATCGATTCCTGCTTTGCACTTTCAATAAATGCACAGGTATTAATAATTATAATATCTGCCTCGGTTTCCTCAGGGGTAATTTCGTACCCCTCCTTAACCAAATGCCCAAGCATAACCTCGGTATCAAGCTGATTTTTAGGACAGCCTAAGGATACAAAGCCAACTCTTATATCCTTATTATTCATTTCCGCTCTCCTTGATTATATCAATTCCTGCCTTAATATCAATTACAGAGTAGCCAAGACGCATAAGTGAGGCTATCATTTTCTTAATCTCGTCACCGGATTTTGGAAGTGGCATATGCTTAGCCCTAATAACGTCAGCGCACATGCTACCGAAATCCACTAGTCGAAGATTATCAGCTACGTAATTCATAACGTCCTCACGCAAGTAGCCCTTAGCAATTAGCTCGTTTATAATCTTTAGCTTGCCGAATTTCTTTCTTACGTAGGTGTCACAAAGTAAGCCAATTTGCTTCTTTTCATCAATATGACCTCTATGCTCCATATAAACAGCCACATTCTTAGAAAGCTCATAGGAAAAGCCTCTTGCTTGAAGCTTCATTACTAATGATTTTTTGTTATTCTCACCACAGGAAAGAATTGAATATGCAGCACGACGTGCATTATCAAAAAGCATTTCCTCTCTTATCTGCAAGAATCTTTCATCATCAAGCACCTCGCCCTCTTTGATATTAAATCTCAGAAATTGCTCCTCGGAAACCTGCATTTCAAAGGTGGTATTCTTGCTAGATTTAATACAAAGAATTCTACCGTGTGCTGTGGACCTTATCTTTTCCACTGTATAAAAAATTTCTTTTTCCATAAATTAATCATCTAAGTTGAGGGATTTAATATCGAAATCATCGTCATCGATACCAAGGACCTCATCGCCATCGTCACCTGTTGCTCCGTTTTGAATTTTTGCCAATATTTTTTCCTCAAGCTCCTTCATCTTTGCTGGGTCCTTTTCGAAGTAAGCTCTTGTATTATCCTTACCCTGTGCTACTCTTGCCCCCTCATATGAGAACCAAGAGCCACTCTTTTGAACAATATCAAGGGTAAGAGCAAGATCCATCATTTCAGATGCCTTAGAAATTCCCTTGCCATAAAGAATATCAAACTCAGCAACCTTGAATGGTGGCGCTACCTTATTTTTAACAACCTTACACTTAACGTGGTTACCGTAAGCCTCTGTACCATTCTTTAGAGTATCAGCCTTTCTTACGTCAATTCTAACTGATGCATAGTACTTAAGCGCCTTACCACCCGTTGTCGTTTCAGGATTACCATACATTACGTTTAGCTTATCACGAAGCTGGTTAATAAATATTACAATACAATTTGTCTTAGCAATAGCGCCAGATAGCTTACGAAGTGCCTGTGACATAAGTCTTGCCTGTAAGCCCATATGGGAATCACCCATAGCGCCCTCAATTTCCTGTCTAGGTACAAGGGCTGCAACAGAGTCGATTACAACTATATCAACAGCACCTGAGGAAACAAGCTTTTCTGTAATTTCAAGTGCTTGCTCACCGTTGTCTGGCTGTGATACTAAAAGCTCGTCAATATTTACGCCAATTGCCTTTGCGTAAACTGGGTCAAGGGCATGCTCTGCATCAATAAATGCAGCAGTGCCACCCTGCTTTTGCGACTCTGCAACTGCATGAAGTGCAACTGTTGTTTTACCTGAGCTTTCAGGACCATAAATTTCAATAATTCTTCCCTTTGGCAAGCCACCAACACCTAATGCAAGGTCAAGTGTAAGTGAACCAGTTGAAACGGAGCCCATTTGTAAATCGCCCTTTTCACCAAGTCGTCTAATTGACTCCTCGCCACATTCTCTTTTTATTTGATTTAAAGCAGTTTCAAGCGCCTTTCTTTTTTCCTCGGCGCTAACTGCTACTACATCATCAGTCTTTTTTACCGCTTTTTTAGCCATTTTTCTCTCCCTTCCTAATTAAAAATCCTAGTAGGTTGTGCTGTCAAGTCGCCAGCCCTGTTCCTCACGGACACAAACAACCTCTTTTATATTTCCATCAATAGTAGTAATTTTTGCCTCTATTCTGTCAAGAGTCGTTTCCATAATTTCCACAGTATCAAGGTCATAATAGTAAATACCCTCATAGGCCTCAATATCCTGTAAAACTAAAATAGTACCACTTAATTCAATATATCTTGCCTTTGTAACAATTCCACCACCGGCACTATATCTACCCTCAAAGGTTGACTCAATCAATTCATTTGCATAGGACTGTGATAAAACACTCCTTGTAAATGCTTTAATTTCCTCAAGGCTTTTATATTCTTCCGTTGGGTCTATTTCAATGTAAGCATTTTTCGATTCAATATCAAGGTGCTTAAGTCCCTCTCCATAGTGAATACGATTAATTTCCGATGCCTTACCCATCAAATCCTTGACAATTACTCTTGCCTCAGAAAATTCAATGCCTACCTCGTTTCCATTACAGCCAACCATAACGGTAGCAAAAATTGCTACCATTATGATTAAAGCTACTATTCTTAGCCCTCTCACTCTTGACCCTCACCTGAGTCCTGTGGATTTTCCTGTGGTGTCTCAGCAGGTGTATCTACTACTGGGTTATCCTGTGGTGCGTTTTCGTCAACTGGGCTTTCTTCCTCGTCTTCCTTATCAACAAGAGTTGTGTTAGCAACAACTGCACCCTCGTTAAGCTTCATTACTCTAACACCAGTTGTGGACCTCTTATAGGTTGGAATTACGTCGGTAGCAGTCCTGATAATAGTACCCTCGTTTGTAATAACCATTACGTCCTTATTCTCGTCAACACAAGCAACGGATGCCAAAAGTCCTGTCTTTTCATTGATATTGTGTACAATTACACCGAGAATACCACGATTACGTGGCTCGAATTCTGCAAATTCACTCTTCTTACCGTAGCCGTTTTCGGTAATTGTAAGTAGCTTCTTAGTTTCGTCAACAATAACAGCACCGCAAACAATATCGCCCTCTCTTAGGTCAATACCACGTACACCACGGGCAGTTCTACTAACAACCTTAACCTTGTCCTCGTGGAATCTTACAGCATAACCATTCTTTGTAGCAATAAGCACGTCATCACTACCGGTTGTATGTCCAACAAAGATAAGCCTGTCGCCCTCGTCAAGATTAATTGCAATCTTACCACCCTTGCGCTGATATTCATACTCTTGAAGGTCAGTACGCTTGATAATACCATTTTGAGTAATCATTGTTAGATATTCGCCATGTGTAAACTCATCAAGTGCAATCATAGCGGTAACCTTTTCGCCCTTTTCAATCTCAATAATATTGATTAGGTTAGAGCCCTTAGCCGTTCTTGATGCCTCAGGAATTCTATATACCTTACGAACAAAAATCTTACCATTATCAGTAAACATAAGCAAGTAAGAGTGGCTATTAGCAACAAGAACCTTTTCAATAAAGTCCTCTTCCTTAGTTTGCATAGCAATAAGACCCTTACCACCACGTCTTTGTGCAGAATATGTATCTGCAGGGATTCTCTTAATATAGCCAGAGTTTGTAAGAGTAATTACGCACTCATGTCTTTCAATTAGGTCCTCTATGTCAATTTCATCATCGCTATCAATAATTTCAGTTCTTCTCTCGTCAGCATACTTACGCTTAATTTCAAGAAGCTCTTCCTTAATGATATTTCTAATCTTTTGATTATCGCCTAGAATTTCGGTCAATTCCTTAATAATCTCGTAAAGCTTATTAAGTCTGTCCTCAATCTTTTGTCTTTCAAGACCGGACAAACGACCAAGAGTCATTTCAACAATAGCCTGTGCCTGCGCCTCTGTTAAATCAAATCTTTCAATTAGGTTTTCCTTAGCAACAGGAGTTGACTCAGAGGAGCGAATTATAGAAATAACCTCGTCAATGTTATCAATTGCCTTCTTGTAGCCCTCATAAATATGAGCCTCAGCCTTAGCCTTATTCAAATCAAAGGCTGTACGTCTTCTAATTACCTCCTCTTGGAAGGAAATATAGTTGCTTAAAACACCCTTAAGACCAAGTGTCTTTGGCTCACCATTAACAAGTGCAAGCATATTAACAGCGCAGGTGTCCTCAAGCTGAGTATTCTTGTAAAGCAAATTAAGTATAATTTGTGGATTTGCATCTCTCTTATACTCAATAACAATTCTCATACCCGCACGACCACTCTCGTTACGAATATCAGTAATGCCCTCAATCTTCTTATCCTTAACAAGGTTAGCCATAGACTCAATAAGCATTTGTCTATTAACCATGTATGGGATTTCAGTTACAACAATTCTTCTGTTGTCCTCTTCAATTGTAGCCTTTGAGCGAACTCTAATTCTACCCTTACCGGTTGTATAAGCGTCAATTATTCCACGCTTACCATAAATAGTTGCATAGGTTGGGAAGTCAGGACCCTTAATGTATTCCATAAGCTCGGAAACCTCGCACTCTGGATTTTCCATTAAGTAAATAGTACCATCAACAACCTCACCTAGATTATGTGGGGGAACGTTTGTTGCCATACCAACGGCAATACCTACGCTACCATTAACTAGGAAGTTAGGGAAACGAGATGGAAGTACAGTTGGCTCCTTTCTTGAGTTATCAAAGTTAGGAATAAAATCAACAACGTCCTTATCAATATCACTCATAAGCTCGTTTGCAAGCTTAGACATTCTAGCCTCTGTATAACGGTAAGCAGCAGCGCCGTCACCGTCAACGTTACCGAAGTTACCGTGTCCGTCAACTAGTGGATAACGAAGTGAGAAGGGCTGTGCCATTCTAACCATAGTGCCGTAAACGGATTGGTCACCGTGTGGATGGTATCTACCAAGCACGTTACCAACGGTTGTAGCTGATTTTCTAAAGGGCTTATCACTTGTTAGGTGGTCCTCATACATAGCATACATAACACGTCTTTGACCTGGCTTCATACCATCTCTTATATCAGGTAGTGCACGGCTAACAATAACGCTCATTGAGTACTCAAGGAATGCCTCTGGTACTCTGGACTCAATAGTCCTGCCAACTATCATCTGTTCAATATTTTCATAATCTAAATCATCATGCTTTAATTCCTTAGCCATTTTTCAGCACCCCCTTATACGTCAAGATTTTTAACAAATTTAGCGTTTCTTTCAATAAACTCACGTCTAGGCTCAACCTTATCACCCATAAGCAGTGAGAATATCTCGTCACACTTCATTGCATCTTCAATTTCAACCTTAATAAGAGTTCTTGTAAGTGGATTCATTGTAGTTTCCCACAATTGCTCCTTATCCATTTCACCAAGACCCTTATATCTTTCAGCCTGTCCACCACCGATTTCCTCGAAAATGCTATCTCTTTCCTCGTCGGAGTAGGCATATCTTTCTGTCTTACCCTTTGTAATCTTGTAAAGTGGTGGCTTTGCAAGATAAATATTTCCGTTTTCAATTAACTGTGGCATAAATCTAAAGAAGAACGTAAGCAAAAGCACCTGAATATGGCTTCCGTCAACGTCGGCATCGGCCATAATTATAATTTTTCCGTAACGAAGCTTTTCCATATTGAACTCGTCACCGATTCCACAGCCAAGGGCTTGAATAATAGGAATCAAGGACTCATTTCCATAAACCTTGTCACGTCTTGTCTTTTCAACGTTTAATACCTTACCACGAAGTGGCAAAATTGCTTGGAATCTACTATCACGTCCGTCCTTTGCCGAGCCACCCGCAGAGTCTCCCTCTACAAGATAAAGCTCTGTATATTCTGTACGTCTGTCTTGACAGTCAGCAAGCTTAATAGGAAGGGCAGATCCACCGAAAACACCCTTACGACGGGCAAGCTCTCTTGCCTTTCTTGCTTCCTCTCTTACACGGGAGGCCTCGCAAGCCTTCGAAATAATAGCCTTAGCAATATCAGGATTTTCCTCGTAAAACTCGGATAGCTTTTCTGTAACAATGCTATCAACAATAGTTCTAATTTCACTATTACCAAGCTTAGCCTTTGTTTGGCTTTCAAACTGTGCATCAGGTAATTTTACAGAAACGACAGCGGTCAAGCCCTCTCTTGCGTCCTCACTCTTTAAATTAGAGTCACTATCCTTTAGGAAGCCTAGCTTTCTTGCGTAAGCATTTGTAACCTTAGTAAGACCATTCTTAAAGCCAATTTCGTGAGTACCACCGTCGATAGTTGACATATTGTTAGCAAAGGTAACAATAGTTTCATCATACTTATCGTTATATTGCATTGCAACCTCGGCTGTAATATCACCCTTTTCAGCCTTCATGTAAATGATTTCATCGTGAATTACGTTTGTATGCTTATTAGCATTGATATGCTGTACAAATTCCTTAATACCACCCTCGTAGCAAAGGTCAGTCTCCTTTACCTCGTCTCCTCTTTCGTCACGGAATACAATTCTAATTCCAGCATTCAAGAAGGCTTGCTCACGAAGTCTTGTTAAAAGAGTATCATACTCAAATACAACCTCTTCAAAGATTGTAGCATCAGGCTTAAAGCGTACAAAAAGACCACTTCTTCCCTCAGGCGCATCACCAACACAAGCAAAGGGACGAGCAACTGCACCCTTTTCAAATCTTTCTGTATACATTTTTCCATTGTGACAGTTTTCAACCTCTAGCCATTCGGAAAGTGCATTAACAACAGATGCACCAACACCGTGAAGACCACCGGATATTTTATATCCGCCACCTCCGAATTTACCACCTGCGTGTAAAACAAGGAATACTACCTCAAGGGTAGGAGTACCTGTCTTTGCATTTATACCAGCTGGTACGCCACGACCATTATCTTGAATAGAAACAGACCCGTCCTTATTAAGAGTAACAGTAATTTTATCACAATGGCCAGCCATTGCCTCGTCAATTGAGTTGTCAACTATTTCATATACTAGGTGGTGCAAGCCTCTTATAGAGGTTGTACCAATATACATACCGGGACGCTTTCTTACAGCCTCAAGACCCTCAAGGACTTGAATTTGCTCATCCTCATACTGCTTTTCCACTAATTTTTCGTTTTCGTTCATTTTGCGTCTTTTCTCTCCTTTAGTTTTTATTTAATAGCCTGTACATTAAGCGGAGACAGATAAATTTTATCATCCCTCGTTAAAATAAAGGATTTGGGAAGGTTAAAGCCAAGAGTAATAACTCTTCCCTCTTTTTGTGCGCTGTTTAAATAATTTCTTGTATTTACAGAAACAGTTGAAAAGTCAAGGTCAAATATTCCAACTATTTCTTTTTTTAATAAAACCTTATTTTCACCAATATGTAAATACATTTTTTAATCCTCGTCGTCTATGCTTCCAATATTGTCAAGGTCGCCCTCGTCATCTTCAATATTTTCTTCAATATTTTTTTCATAGTCCTCTTCCTGAGGATTTTCTTCTATATTTTCTTTTTCAAACTTGTAATTTTCAATTCTTTGTCCGTTTTTAATTTCAATAAAGTTAGCAACCTTAGTCTTATCAAAGCCGGATTTATCACAGGCAGTAATAATAACCTGTCTTTTATCAATGCTAGATAAGATAAATTGCTTTCTTGTATCGTCAAGCTCTGACAAAACGTCATCAAAAAGAAATACAGGATACTCACCACTATATTCACGGCTTATCTCACCCTCTGCCATCTTCATAGCTAAGGCTAAGGACCTTTGCTGTCCCTGTGAGGAATAAAACCTTGCATCCTTACCATTCAATTCAATTTTTAAGTCATCCTTATGAATGCCATATAAGGTAGCACCGTACTTATATTCTCTTTCTAAATTGTTTTTTAAAAGCTCAAAATATTTGTTTTTGAGGAGTTCTCTATTTTCAAAATCCTTTTCCTCTGCATTGTTTTCATAGGTGATTTTTGGCTTTTCCTTGCCCCTTGTCATCTCCTCAAAGAAAACCTTCACCCAGGAGTCAAGCTTTTTGATATATTCCTCTCTCATAATAGCAATATCGGCACAAAGATAAGCAAGCTCGCTTGAATATACCTCAAGCATATCAACAAAGCCTGCCCTTTCCTTCGGGTCCATTTTTAGAATTGCATTTCTACTTTCAACCACATGATTATATTGATTCATCATCTTAATATAAATGGGCCTTAGCTGTGAAATAGCAACGTCTAAAAACCTACGTCTTACAGAGGGTGAGTCCTTAATAATCCCTAAATGAGAGGGGCAAAACAAAACCGACCTAAACTCACCTATTATCTCAGAGGTCTTTGAAACCTTAACCTTATTTCTGTAAAACCTTTTATTTTGGTATTTAGGAATTTCAACCCCAAGAGTCATTTGACTTTTGCTTATTCCATTTTTTTCAAAATCCATAATTGCATAGGCACAGCCCTTGTCAAACCTTACAAGCTCCTTGTCCTTAAATGCACGAAAGCTTTTACCTCTTGCAAATAGATAAATACCCTCTAGAATATTAGTTTTACCCTGAGCATTTTCTCCGTAAATTACGTTTATACCGTCAGAAAATTCAATTTCTTCATTTTCGATATTGCGAAAATCCTGAAGCTTAATTTTCTTACAATACATAATAAATTCCTTTTATCGTGTCATTCTCATAGGCATGATGTAGTAAAGGAATTTACCCTCATCCTTCTTTGATGGCTCAATAATAACACCTGTAACAGGATTTACAAATTTCAAATTCATAGGACCGTCATCACAAACCTTAATTGCCTCAATAATACTTCTACATTCAAAGGCAATTGTTAGACTTTCACCGCTTATCTTATCAATATCGATTTCGTCAAAGGCATTTCCATTTTGTGATTGAGTTGAAACTGACAAAACCTCGTCAATTGTAAACTTAACATAAGGACGGAATGTATTTGCTAATCTATCCTCAATAATAAGTAAGCTTCTTTCAAGTGCGCCTCTTAGCTCGCTTGCCTCACAGTTAAATTCAAGCTCACAAGCCTTTGGAATAAGTCTTGTATAGTCAAAATATTGAGAATCAATAGTCTTAGAGAAGAATGTATATTGACCAATCTTAAATATTACATACTTAAGAGTCAAACGAATTTCAATCTCGTCCTCTGTATCCTTAACCATCTTTAAGATTTCAACAAGTGTTTTACCAGGTACGATAAACTTAAGATTTAAAGCCTCGCCAAACACGTTTTTATTTTCAATTTCAATATTGTGCTCACAAATAGCAAGTCTGTTACCATCACAGGAAACAACCTTAAACTGTGTACCTGTAATTTGGAAATAAGCACCATTAAAGAATGGACGTGCATTATCCTTACCAACTGCAAACAAAATTCTTGTAACAAACTTTTTAAATAGATATTGTGGGAATGTAAAGCCTCTGTCACCTCTTAATTCAGGTAAGCTAGGAAATTGATTACCAGGCATACATTTAATATCAAAATGAGAAAGTCCGGATTCAATAACAGTATTATAAGCTGAGTCAACTGAAATTTTTACGTCACCACTTGGCATAGCCTTTAAAAGCTGTAAAAGCTTTTGTGCATTTATAATGCAAGAGCCTGGTCTTTCAATTTGGCAATCAACGTAGGTCCTCATACCCTTTTCAAAGTCGTAGGTTTCAACCATACACTTGCCCTCATCCTCATGACAAACAAGGTGTACACCCTCAACTGTTGGCATTGTATTTTTACCTGCAACGGTATGCATAGCAGGAATAAGTGCGTTTACAAGCACATCTCTGTTAAAAGTTACAATCATAAATAACCTCACAAATTCAAATTTTTTCTTTTTAATTCTTTTATATATATTTATATATAGTATTAGTAGTTAGGGATGTTGAAAAGTTGAAAACTAGGAAAACCCCATATAAACCAAGGAAATTTTCTTAAACTTACCAACATCTAACTGTGGAAATCTGTTGAAAAAACACCGATTTTTAACAAAACTAAAAATTTTAAAATTCCAAAAATTAACTCAACATTTTATCAACGGTGGAAACTTTTTATGTTGAAAACTAAGACAAGCCTATGTAAATCAAGGCTTCTTTAAAGGTTGAAAACTGTTGATAATTGTTGAAAACTAGTTAATGTTAATTTCCCTTAGAATATCCTCAACCTCCATAGAAAAGGCAGGATTCTTTGCCATTTCCTCCTTTACAAAGGATTCACTAGCAATAACAGTTGTCCTATCTCTGTTAATAGCCTTACCAATCTGAGATTGAGAAAGCTTTGTGCAGGTCCTTGCAACATAAACACAAATATGTCTTGGAATTGCAATTTCCTTAGTCCTTTTTGTTGACATAATATCTTCTCTTGTAATTTGAAACTTGTTGCAAACTGCAAGAATAATATCGTCCATTTTCTTAGCCTCGGAATCTCTTGTTGGTAAAAATTCCTTGATTGAATTTTTAACTCTTTCAAGAGTAATATCGCCACCCTCTAGTAATTGAATAGCGCCAAGCTTTTTAATTGCGCCCTCAAGCTGTCTTATTGAGGTTGTAATATTCTCTGCTAGGAAGCTAATAACAGGTGGGGAAAGCATAAGATTATGTAATTGAGATTTTTGCTTTAGGATAGCGCATCTTAAATCAAAGTCAGGCAATTGAATATCAACCAAAATACCAGACATAAATCTTGTCTTTAATCTGTCCTGAAGCGTTTTAATTTCATTAGGTGGACGGTCAGAGGTAAAGATGATTTGCTTGTTAGAATCATATACCGCATTAAAGGTATTAAAGAATTCCTCTTGAAGTGCAGCCTTACCTGCAACGAAATGTATATCGTCAATCAATAACACGTCGGCAGACCTGTATTTTTCACGGAATTCCTTAGTCTTATGGTTACCCATAGCATCAAACAATTGATTAGCAAATTCCTCGCCCTTTACGTACTTAATCGACTTGTTAGGATGCCTTCTTAAAATCTCATTTACAATAGCATAAAGTAAGTGAGTCTTACCTACACCACTGTTACCGTAAATAAATAGTGGATTATAGGGCTTAATGTCCCCTGAATTGTAATCCTGTGAGGCAACCGCTAGTGCAACGGAATGTGCCATTTTGTTTGAGGACCCTACAATAAAGTTTTCAAAGGTATGCTCTGAGCTATAATTTTGAAGATTGTTAATCTTAACCTCAGCCTCTTTATGAGTGATATTACCACTTTCAATTTCCTTAAAGGTTTCTAGGTCCTTGTGAGTTAAATCAATATCGCCATGCTCACTTGAATGAATAACTACTGATGGCTCAAAGCCTAAAATGTTTGCTAAATGGTCTGCTATCTCAACTGCAAAGCGTTGAGTAAGAATTTTCTTTTTAAGGTCTGTGGGTGAAACGAATATAGCCTCGTTAATGTCTAGGGAAACAAGCTTTAAATCGCCAAACCATAAATTGATAGCCGTTGATGAATTGTTTTGAAGCATCATTTCAATAAGCATTGATTTTATCGCTTCAAAATCCAAGCTTTCGTCTGCCATTTTTTAACCCCCTTTTTTTCTGTCTTATTTTGTCTTGTAGCCTTAAATCTCTCGCACGCATGCACGTGCGTGTAACTATATTTACAGTTAGTTATATTATAACATATATGTGGAAAACTGTCAACAATAAACAAAGGATTTTTCCACTCTTTTGTTGAAAAAATCCTCTAAAAAGACAAAATATTAACAAATATGTTGATAAAAAAAGGGAATAGAAAAAATCTACTCCCTAAATTATTTAAAAAAAATAATCCTATTTACCAAGCATAATTTTAATAATTTCTCTGTCTGTTTCACTCATACCAAGCTTAGCAAGTCTAGAAACGTTTAAAATTGTATTTTCAACGCCCTTAGTAACAATACCCTCGCCTGAATAGAATTGATGACCGGAAAAGGTCATATCCATACCCATAATACCGGCATCAACTGCCATAGAAATTTTAGCAGCACAGGAGCATTTTGCACCATCGCAAATTGTACCTGATAGAATAGCAATTGAGTTTACAAGAGTGTGGGCAATCTCATAAAAATCTCCACCCTTTAAGTAGCAGATACCACAACCACAGCCACAGCCTGCAGAAATTGCACCACAGTATGCGGAAAGACAACCAATACCTGTCTTTTGATGAATGGTAATAAGGTCAGAAATAATAAGCGCCCTTAAAAGCGTATCACGGCTAACGCATAGGTGTTCAGCATAAATAACGACAGGCACAGATGCGCAAATACCTTGGTTACCACTACCTGAAATAATACAAACCGGTAATTCACAGCCACTCATTCTAGCATCAGACCCAGCCGCAGCATAAGCCCTTGCCCTTGTACGTACGTCCTTTACACCACTTTCGTAAAGAGTTTTACCAATACAGGCGCCCCAATTTTCCTCCATACCCTTGTTTGCAATTGCCATATTCATAGAAATTTGGCTTTCCAAAAGTGGACGCAATTCCTCAAGGTCAACTGTTTTTGCAAATTCAACTATATCTCTCACGTTTAAAAGTGACCTGTCGGTAGATTCCTTTTCTACCTGGTCATTCTCCGTGTGATAATTGCTAGTAATATCAACGCCATTTAATAGGACAGACACAACGTTTGTGTGTCTTTTTGCAAGCCTAACTTGGACACTCTGTCCACAATTTTCTGCCTCAATGTATATTTCAAAGGCATTTTCTGTGTCAAGCTCGTATATTTCCATATTAACGGAATTTTGATATTCTCTTATTTTAGAAACGTCATTAATAGCACATAAAACCTGTAATTTTCTGTCAGGTGACTGTGATACAATTCCTGCACAAATAGCAGAATTTATACCATGCATACCACCGGTTAAGGGTACTATTACGCTTTTTACGTTTTTAATAATGTTACCACTTAATCCAACCCTTAATTTTTCAGGGTAAGCACCGAGTGCATGAGATGCAATTGAGGAAGCATAAGCAATAGCAATAGGCTCAGTACAGCCCATTGCAGGAATAAGCTCCTCCTTTAATGTGTCCGTATAAGCACGGATTAGCTCATTTGAAAGTGACATAATACCTCTTTAAAAAGTAAATTTAGTTACGACAAATCCTAGATAATTTCCCTCTTTAAATAATACAAATCGTTATTACAAATCTCATCGTGAGTTACTGCAACAAGCTCCCAGCCCTGCTGACCTAGCTTGTTAAGATAGCTTTCAGGCTTTTCAAGCTTTACCGACCCAGGCTCTGAGCCGATTCTAATTAAATACTGACTAACAACCCTATATTCGTATTTTTTCATTTTTTTATTCCTCTGTATCGTAAAGCTTTACGCCTGTTTCACCGTCAACGGTGTCAACAAGGACCTTAATAAGCTCTGTTCTTGCAGTTGGGAAGTTTTTACCTGTGAAATTAGCGCAAATAGGCAATTCCCTGTGTCCTCTATCAATCAAAACCGCAAGCTGAATTTTTGAGGGTCTGCCTAGAGTCATAAGTGCGTCCATTCCTGCACGGGCAGATCTGCCTGTAAATAAAACGTCGTCAACCATTACAACGGTTTTACCCTCAATATCAAAGGGAATGTTGGTCTTATTTTCATAAGAATCATTACTAACAGACAAGTCATCTCTGTGAGGATAAATATCTAAAACACCTACGTTTATCGACACACCCTCAATATTTTTTATATTTTCAGCAATAATCTTAGCAATATCAACACCACGACTAAGAATACCCACAAGGCACAAATCCTGTGTGCCCTTGTTCTTTTCTATAATCTCGTGAGAAATACGTCTAAGTGAGCGAAGCACCGCTTCCTTATCCAAAAGAGTGGATTTTAATTTCATTCTACCAAAGCTCCATTATGTAAAACGTTTTTACAGCCATTAACATATAGAGTATCCCCTGTCTTAAATGGGGCAGGCTGTAATTTTTCAATATTAGGCTGAAGGTCAAGCTTATTCTTAAAGTAAGGATGAGTTGACCCCTCCTTATATTCAAAGGTAACACCATTTAGAGAAATATCGGAAACGTTACCATTAGTACCAGCAATAATAGATGGATTTTCCTCAACAAAACGACAATTTTCAAGGACAACGTTTTTAATAATAGCCTTCTTCTCTGCGCCACAGATAACAAAGCCCTCGCCCTTGCCCCACCAGCCACCGGCGTGAATGTGAGTTTGACAATCAATATTGTAAATCCTTACGTTTTCAACAATTCCCTCATCTCCTGAGAAAATAGAAATTCCTCTGTTAGATGGAAGAATTTTAATATCGTGTACAGAAACGTTTCTAATAACACTATATAAGTGACCAAAGCGAATTGCCGCCGAGCGAGATGACATTAAGCAGTCATAAACCTCAATATTTTCGCAAACGCCATTTTCATTTGTAATACAGGTTGCCGCAAAGCAGTCGTCACCACAAAGGAAGGTACAATCTCTTACAACAATATTTTTTGAGGCAGTAAAGTGTACGCCGTCATTGTTTGCAATTCTGTTGTGATTATCAACGTAGCACTTTTCGAAAACAATATTTTCGCAGTTAGAAAATGTAACTGTCCAACAGGGTGAATTAAATATCTTTAAATCGTGTACGTGTAGATTTTTACAGTTGTTAAAGAAAATAGGCTGTGATGGTCTTGTTATCTTTGTTTCAGGACCAACAACGGTTTGCTCCTCAAATTCCTTTACCATTTCCTCACGTGCAACCTCGGAGGGGCACCAAGCATCAAAATTAACAAAGGCATCGCCATTCATTTGAATTTTACCGCCACCACAAAGCTCAATATTATCGCAATCAAGAGCATAAATTAAGGAAATAGTCTTTACCATTTCATTGTGGTAAAACTCGTTTGCATAATAGTGGTCAAGATTACGGGACCCACAAAGCTCAGTGCCCGTTTCAATAACCACCTTCAAATCACCCTTTAAACGAATAGTGCCACAAAGGAAAATACCCTTGCCACCAAAAAGAAGAGTGTCACCCTTTTCACAGCTATCAATAGCCTTTTGAATAGCCTTGGTATCAAGAGTACATCCGTCACCCTTAGCACCAAAATCTCTTACGTTTACAATTTTCATAAAAATCTCCTAAAAAGCATATTTATACATATTAATTTTAACATTTAATAAATTAAATGTCAACAAAAGCAAAAATTACTTCCCCAAATAAATCAAAAGCACCGACACGTCAGCAGGTGAAACTCCAGATATACGGGAAGCTTGACCTAAGCCTTCCCCTTTGATTGGAGGGGAAGGTGTCTGCGAAGCAGACGGATGAGGTGTAGATAGTAAAGCTTTATTTTATTTTCCTAAATAAATTAATAAAACCGACACGTCAGCAGGTGAAACTCCCGAAATTCTTGAAGCTTGACCAAGGGTAAGTGGCTTTACCTTATTAAGCTTTTGATAAGCCTCAATTCTAAGACCCTTAATCTGTGAATAATCAAGGTCCAAGGGAAGAGGCATTTCCTCCATTTTTGCTTGCTTAGCCACCTCTTGTAGCTGTTTTTTAACGTAGCCCTCGTATTTAATATCATTTTGAGCAGTAAACAAAACAGACTTAGGCAAGGCTTGCGGGCCTTTATCAAAGGACTTTAGCTTGTCCATATCTAATTGAGGCCTTTTTAAAAGCTCGCTAAGCTGAGTAGGCACAGAAATAGGCGAGGTACCATTTTCTTCAAGAATATTATTCAATTCATCGCTAGGATAAATAGTTACGTGAGATAGTCTATTCTTTTCGTCCTCAATTTGATTTCTTCTCTTTTCAAAGTGTGCCCATTGTAAATCCCCTACAAGACCAACACGTCTTCCAATAGGAGTTAGACGAATATCGGCAGTGTCCTGCCTTAAAAGTAAGCGAAACTCTGACCTTGAGGTCATCATACGATAAGGCTCCCTTGTACCCTTAGTTACAAGGTCGTCAATTAAGGTGCCAATATAAGACGAGGAGCGAGGCAAAATCATACACTCCTCCCCCTTAATTTTGAGGGAAGCGTTAATTCCTGCCACAAGACCCTGTGCGCCTGCCTCCTCATAGCCCGAGGTACCATTAAACTGTCCTGCTCCATAAAGACCACTAATTTTCTTATATTCAAGAGTCGCTAAAAGCTCTTGAGGGTCGGTGCAATCATACTCAATAGCATACGCATATCTTGTAACGACTGCATTTTCAAAGCCCTTTAAGGAATGTAGCATTTCCATCTGCACCTCAATCGGCATTGAGGTAGAAAAGCCCTGTAAATACATTTCCTTAGTGTCAGCACCGGTAGGCTCAACAAAAAGCTGATGCCTTGGCTTGTCTGCAAAGCGAACAATCTTGTCCTCAATTGAAGGGCAATATCTAGGTCCTGTGCCATGAATATTACCTGAATACATAGCACTTTTTTGTAGATTATCTCTTATAATTTTGTGAGTTTGCTCGTTAGTATAAGCAATATAACAGGGTAGCTGATTTTTAATAGGATAGTCCTCTTCCCTAGTTGACCAGGAAAAGGGCAACGAATCAATTTCACCCTCTTGGATTTCAAGCTGAGAATAATCAATAGAATCACTGTGGACTCTTGCAGGGGTACCTGTCTTAAATCTCATCATTGAAATACCATTCTTAAGTAGGGAATCAGTTAAAAACCCTGCGTGAGTTAGAGAGTCGGGTCCGGAATGATAGCAAATATTACCTGTATGTATAGTTGCATTTAAGTAAGTGCCTGTACAAAGAATTACAGCCTGAGAATAGTATTTTTCCCCAAGACGTGTGGCAATTCCCTCTATTTTCCTTGTCCCGTTTTCCTCTTTTACAAGAATATCGGTAACCTCTGCTTGTACAATTCTTAAATTCTTAGTATTCTCCAAAACAGACTTCATATATGAGCGATATTTCATTCTGTCAGCCTGTATTCTCTTAGAGTAAACGGCAGCGCCCTTACCTAAATTAAGGGTCCTTGTTTGTAGGGTAACGTAGTCCGCACCCTTGCCCATTTCGCCACCCAAGGCATCAATTTCATAAACTAAATGACCCTTAGCCGTACCACCGATAGATGGATTACAGGGCAAATTTGCCACTGCATCTAGGGACATTGTAAATAGAATGGTATTCATACCCATTCTTGCACAGGCTAAAGAGGCCTCAACCCCTGCGTGACCTGCACCAACGACGATTACGTCAACTGTATTTGACATATTATTCTCTCTTTATTTGTGATATTTTGTTCCGTTAATTATAGTTAATGCACGATAAATGCTTTCGCATAAAATAACCCTTAATAGCTGATGAGGAAAGGTAAGAGGCGAAATTGAAAGCTTAAAGTCCGCCCTTTGCTTAACTCCCTTCGAAAGACCAAAGGAGGAACCAATAATAAAAGCAATTTCGCTGTGACCCTGTGTCGTAATTTGAGATATTTTCGAGGCTAATTCAGGGCTTGAAAGCATCTTACCCTCAACGCACATAGCAATAACGTAAGATTTGCTTGATAGCCTTTCAAATATCTTTTTTTCCTCAGCTAATAGACAAGCGTCAATCTGCGCTTGACTTGGATTTTCCGGTAGCCTTTCCTCCTTTAATTGAATATGCTCAACCCTTGAAAAGGCACCCATTCTTTTTGTATATTCAAGACAAGCCTCTCGAAGATAGGACTCCTTTAAATCCCCAATTGAAATAATCTTAATATTAAGCATTATTTTCACCTAACAAAAGCTGTGCCGAGGTAAGAATAGCAATCTTACCGCTTTCATAGGTAAGGGACCCTTGGAAAAAGGCAGTATATGGTGGTCTTATAGGACCGTCAGCGCTTAACTCAATAGATGACCCTTGAGTAAATGCACCTGCCGCCATAATAACCTCGTCCTGATATCCGGGCATAGCCCAAGGCATAGGGGTAACGTAAGAATCAACAGGACTTGCACTCTGTATTCCTTGACAGAATTTTATAAGCCCCTCGGGATAGCCAAACTTAATCGTTTGAATTATGTCTGAGCGAAATTCGTTGTACTTAGGAAACACCTCAAAGCCTAGCTTTTCATACACGTATGAAGCAAAATGCGCAGTTTTCTTAGCCTGCATAACCACGTGAGGCGCTAGGAAAAAGCCCTTAAATAAATTTCTGTTTTGACCAAGTGAGGCGCCAACCTCACAGCCTGTACCAACCGAGGTAAGTCTGTATGAGGCTAACTCAACCGCCCTTTTCGTACCTGCAATATAGCCACCACTTTCGGCAATTCCACCACCTGGATTTTTAATAAGAGAGCCAATAATCATATCAGCCCCTACGTGACAGGGCTCACGTGACTCACAAAACTCACCATAGCAGTTGTCAACAACCACGTAAGCCTTGCTTCTTGCATGTACAAAATCGCAAATTTTGCCAATTTCATCAATAGTAAGAGTAGGTCTATTTAAATAACCCTTAGAGCGCTGAATAAATACAACCTTTACTCTCTCTCCATACTCATTTAGCTTTTTCTCAATACCCTCATAGTCAATTTTGTCCTCAATAAAATCAACCTGATCGTACTGTACGCCAAAATCAGCCAAGGACCCATCACCATTTGCCCCATTTATGCCTATAACCTCGCAAAGAGTATCATAAGGCGCATTTGTAACGGATAGCATAACGTCATTTGGTCTTAAAAGACCAAAAAGACCGATAGAAAGAGCTGTTGTACCATTAGGGATAGTGTGTCTTACAAAGGCACTCTCTGCCCCAAAAACGTCGGCATAAACCTTGTCTAGGGCATCTCTTCCTATATCGTCGTAGCCATAACCGGTAGTCCCTGCAAACATAGTGTCAGAAACTCGGTTTTCCTTAAAATAATGTAAAATTCTTTCTGTATTTTCAAAGCAGATTTTTTCAAGCTCAGCAAACTGCTCGGCCAAGTCCCTCTCTGCCTCGATTGATATTTGCTTTAGTTTTTCGCTAATCATTTTAACCTCTGTTTTTTTATGCTATTTTTATCGTCTAAAAAAGCCAAAGCCTCTTGTCCTTCCCTTTTTAGGACGGAAGCGCCTTATAATATTCTTGCCTTCTATACGTCTTATTACGTCGTAGTCCTTGTGCCAGCCCTCTCTTCTAGGCTCACCCACATAGTAGTAAATAACCTTTGATGGAAGAGCGTTTAGGAAAACGTCAGCGCCCATATAATCAACGGTTGCACAAAGCTCAATTACCCTAAGCTTACGGCAATCCATAAATGCCCTGTCCTCTATTCTTTGAAGAGTAGATGGAAGACTAGGAATTTTCTTTATTTTCAAGTTACCACGAAAGGCCTCCTTGCCAATAACCTTAATACCATAAGGCAAGGACTCTATGTTAGAATTTATATCACACTTAACAAGGGTAAAGTCCTCAACTAAAAGGTCAAGACCAATAAGATTTTTCATTTCCTCAATCTTATTATCTACCTTGTAGCCGTGACCCTTTGCCATTTTATAGTAGTAAAGGGCAGAAACGTAATCCTTTTCGTGCGAGCGAGAAATCTCACCCTTTTCATAAGCTTCGGCAAGTAATGAGCAGGCGTCGGTTGCGCCCTTTCCAATAGCTAACTCAAAATATTCCTTTGACTTATAGCTTTCGTTATAAACGGACCTGTAATATTTTCCAAGACCCAAATAAGCCAATGGCTCCCCGGCTCTACAAGCTTCACTCAAAACCTCAAATGATCTTTTTCTGTTAGGATAGGTCTTATCTAAAAGGAAATTACCATACTCAGCCATACCACAGGTACAGCCCTTAGAAACGGCTAACTCATAAGCATCAATAACCATTTGCTCGTCTTTTCTTGCCCAAATATACTTTAAAAGACTAGCATGCCTTGTATATGCAAGTGGAATGTCTAATTCCTTACCCTTTAAGTAATACTCCCCTGCCTTTTCAAGATTAAACTCAACGCCACGACCATAAAAATAACAGTCGCCAATATAAACCAAGGCTTCCTTTTTTCCACACTCAAAGGCTTTTTCGAAATAATGCTTAGCCATATCAAAGCTAACCTCTGTGCCAACACCATAAACGTAGCATTCGCCTAAAAGACATAAAGCAAAGCCATTGTCCGAGTCCTTATATTCTTGTAAAATTGCAAAGCCCTTTTCCTTGTTACCGGGAATGTGTGAAAGGCTATGAATATATTTGTTAGCCAAATAAAGGTCATCGGGTGGAGTTACTCCTTCCGCAAGACAAAGAGAAAGGTAGTATTCTGCCCTATCTGGATTTGGCAAGGTGCCAAGACCATCAAAATAACAAAGTGCAAGAGAGGAATATGATTTTTTAAATTTTTTCTTTTCTGCTAATGATAAATATTCAAAGGCAGTTTTAAAATCCTTAGCCTCGCCATAAAGACCATCTATGTAAATTTCAGCTAAAAGACATAGACAGTAGGGGTTTTTAAGTGTAACACCATATTTTAAAAGATCTAATCCAAAGTCAATATCACATTCAACTACTGTGCCATTAAGATAATATCTAGCAATGCGACCAATAGAGTTAATAGACCCAGCCAAAAGACCCTTTTCATAGTATTCGTATGCTTTTTCAAAGTCCCTGTTTACACCATAAAATGCGCCTTGATTAGTAAGGGCATTAGGCACACCGGCAAGTCCTGCCTCGGTAACCAGAGAAACTGCCTTATCCATATCTACCTCTGTGCCAAAACCGGAATAATGGCACACGCCCAAAAGGTCAATTGCTCTCTTAGACCCTAGGTCAATAGCCTTTTTTGCAAGGTCAAGAGTTTTTTGGTAATCCCTTTCTACAAAAAATCCAAAGGAATACATATAGGCAAGACCATAGTAGCCGTCAGCACAGCCAAGGGATGCGCTTTTTTCCATAAGCTGATAGGCACGTGCATAATCAATAGGCGCAAAAATGCCTTGAATATAGCAATCGCCTAACTCAAACATTTCCTGTGGCGAGAGGGCACCCTCTCTTTGAGAAAGGTCAAGATATATTTCCTCTTTTTCCTTCAAAATTTTCTCAATGCAAGTAACTATTTCTCTTTTAGAAAGCATAAAAACCTCCATAAGCATACTATATCATTATAATTTTATCATAATAATATTTTAAAGTCAATATTTCATTCTTATAAGAGGCATAGAAAAAAGAGGACAAACAGTCCTCTTTTCGTTATTACTTTAACTTAGCTTGTGCCTTAAGTCTATTTTGAGTATTTAGAATTTTCTTTCAAAGCCTTCCCCTTTGTTTGGAGGGGAAGGTGTCTGCATAGCAGACGGATGAGGTGTAGAAAAAAGAGGACAACGATTGCCCTCTTTTTTAATTTGTTTATTTCAACTTAGCTTGTGCCTTAAGTCTATTCTGTGTATTGAGTATCTTCTTTCTAAGTCTAAGTGACTTAGGAGTAACCTCAATAAGCTCGTCCTCGCCGATATACTCAATAGCCTGTTCAAGGGACATTATTCTTGGTGGTGTAAGAATCAATGCCTCGTCAGCGCCCTTAGAACGAACTGCTGTTAGGTGCTTTTTCTTACATACGTTAACAACGATATCCTCCATCTTAGGACACTCACCAACAATCATACCCTCGTAAACAGGAGTCTGTACGCCAATAAACATAGCGCCTCTATCCTGAGTATTGAAAAGACCATATGAGGTAGCCTCACCGTCCTCGGATGCAATAAGTGAGCCTGTAAATCTTGTAACAACCTCACCCTTGAATGGCTGATAGCCGTCAAACAAGGTGTTAAGAATACCCTCACCCTTAGTATCAGTCATAAATTCACTTCTATAACCAAACAAGCATCTTGATGGAATCAAATATTCAAGACGAGTTCTAGTACCTGATGATGTCATATCAAGAAGCTCGCCCTTTCTTGCGCCAAGCTTTTGAACAACTGCACCAACGCTTTCCTCTGGCACGTCAATTGAAACTCTTTCAATTGGCTCGTGAAGAGTGCCGTCAATCGTCTTATAAAGCACACGAGGAGTTGAACAGCAAAGCTCATAGCCCTCACGACGCATAGTCTCAATAAGAATAGATAGGTGCATTTCACCTCTACCGGCAACCTTAAAGGAATCGGTAGTATCACCATCATTTACACGAAGAGAAACGTCCTTAAGTGTTTCCTTATAAAGTCTATCTCTAATTTGACGAGAGGTAACAAACTTACCCTCTCTACCTGCAAATGGGCTATCGTTAACGGAAAATGTCATTTCCATAGTAGGCTCGGAAACCTTAACAAACTCAAGTGGCTCAACACAGGATGGTACACAAAGAGTATCACCAATTGAAAGCTCCTCAACACCGGAGAAGCAAACGATATCACCAACGGTTGCACTCTGTACAGGGGTCCTTGAAAGACCATCAAATTGATAAATTGAAACAATCTTAGATTTTCTAGGTGTTGCATCTGAGTGGAAGTTACAAACAGAAACCTCTTGGTTTACAGAAAGAGTACCTCTTTCAATTCTACCGATACCAATCTTACCAACGTAGTCGCTGTAATCGATTGATGAAACTAGCAATTGAAGTGGCTCGTCCTCTTCTCCCTCAGGTGCGGGAATGTAGTCAATAATAGTATCAAGCAATGGGATTAAATCCTTGCCCTCCTCATCTGGTGAGAATGAAGCAGTACCTGCCCTACCTGAGCAGAAAAGCATAGGTGAATCAAGCTGCTCATCAGTTGCATTAAGGTCGATAAGAAGCTCCAAAACCTCGTCAATAACCTCG
Organism: Clostridia bacterium; assembly: GCA_017399145.1. Lineage (GTDB taxonomy): Bacteria > Bacillota > Clostridia > Oscillospirales > CAG-272 > RGIG2000. Next base: position 31,412 of record JAFQEG010000010.1, read on the forward strand.
TGTACACGAGCATCAGGACGGTCAACCTTGTTTACAACAACGATAATTCTATGATTTAATTCCATAGCCTTTCTCAAAACAAATCTTGTTTGAGGCATAGGACCTTCAGCTGCGTCAACCAAAAGGATAACACCATTTACCATTTTAAGAATACGCTCAACCTCACCGCCAAAGTCTGCGTGGCCGGGAGTGTCGATTACGTTAATCTTTTTGTTGCCATACTTAATGGCTGTATTTTTTGCAAGGATAGTAATACCACGTTCCTTTTCCAAGGCACCAGAGTCCATAACTCTATCAGAGGTAGCTTGGTTTTCGTGATAAGCGCCACCCTGCTCCAAAAGACCGTCAACAAGAGTAGTTTTACCATGGTCAACGTGAGCAATGATAGCAACGTTTCTTAAATCTTCTCTAATCATTTTTTAAAATTCCTTACTTCCAAAAAAATTTGCTTGAATATTATAGCACACAATATTCTAAAAATAAAGTACTTTTTTATATTTTTTTAATTTTCCAAAATTTACACGCTTAATTCTGTTAAAATATTGACACAGGGTGGGCAAAAATGGTAAAATATTTTTAGAAAAAACTTTTAAAGGAGCGCTATATGAAAGCCGAAATTTGCAAATATCCCGACAATGCACCCGCAATCTTTTCGTTTTCCTTTGACGACGGATGCTATTACGACTCTACCGTTTTTACAATCCAGCTTTTTGAAAAAATCTACAAGGAAAAGGGAGTTAAACTAAAGGGCACCGTTGCGCAAACAGTAAATTTCATTTCCCCTAAGCTAAAGGAATTGTGGCAAAGCGCCATTGAAAAGGGTTGGTATGACGTAGCGGGACACTCAGTTACTCACTGTATTAGCTATTCAAGCCAAACTCCGGTTGAGGAAATAGAAAAGGACGCAACCGAAACCTATAAAGCCCTTAAGGAAATGTACCCAAGCCAAAAAATAGCAACCTTCTTTACCCCAGGTGGTGGCTACGACAAAACAGGTGGCGATGTAATTGCAAAATACTACCTTGCAAACAGAGTTGCAGGGGAAAGAGTAAACTATCCTGGCAAGATTGACTGGTATAGTGTTTCCTCATTTACTGCAAAAATGGACAGAGATACAAAGGACTTTTGCGACTACATAGACGAAACAATAAAAACCCAAGGCTGGGGCGTACAAATGAATCACTGGATTACCGACAAGACCGAGGACGTGCACCACTCTCAAAGAAAGCCAACCTTTATTGAGGAATGCTACTACCTAGCCGACCGAGTAAACGAGGGACTTGTTAAGGTTGTATCCTTCGAGGAAGCGGTACTCTATCTAAGAAAGGCAGAAATGACCACCCTTGAAATTGAGGGCAATACAATAAGGCTAAAAAGCAAGGCAGATGCATTCCACCTAAGGGACGTACCTCTAACAATAGCTATAAATAGCGACACTCCCCTCAAAATTACCGAAAATGGCGTAACCACAACCTACCCAAGCCAAAACGGAATAGTCCTTGCAAAAATAGTAAGCCAAGGAACAATTGAATAAAATAAAAAAGGCTCGATGTGAGCCTTTTTTTATTCGTCCTTGTATCCAAACTTGATTGTGCATCTACTTAGGTATTGACATTCAAGTACATTCCAATCAGAGTCCCAATGCCAATTATTCTGTTGCTCAATAGCCTTGCAATGAATAACAAGACGAGATGAGCAAGCAATAAATGCATAATCCTTTATGTAAGCCACGTTAGGTCCCATTACTACAGACGTAAGAGCTCTACAGTCGTTAAAAGAATGTGACCCAATAGAAATAAGACTGTCAGGTAGAACAATGCTCTTAACTGCCCAACATTCAAAAAATGCCCATTTTTCAATTGTGCGCACACCATTTGGAATTGTGAAGCTGGGTACAAAGTTGCAACCGTAAAAGGTTTCTTCCTTTATGGTTGTCAATCTGTCCGGAAGCACTATGTCATTTGTAATACTACTGCAATTATAAAAGGCTCTCTTTCCTATTTGTGTAACGTTTTTTGGTATGTAAACGTTATTTAGGGACGAGCACTCCTCAAATGCACTATTATATATTATTCTTGTGGAAGGACTCATTAAACAAGCTACAATATCCTTGCTTGTAGCCTTCATAAGAATGGTAAAGGGAGTATCTGGATTTCCCAAATAATAAGCACCCATAAATTCATAAAATCTTAGAGCTTCACAATTATAAAGAGCATCGTTGCCTAGGAAGTTAATGCTATTTGGAACAGATAAGGAGGAAAGCTGTGAGCAATTGTAAAATGCCGACTCACCAATAGAATAAACTGCACCCTGTATGTCAACTGTGGTGAGTGCAGTGCAATTTTTCAAAACCGACGACTCTACTCTAGTTACATTTTTTGGAAACGTAAAGCTTGTAATAGTTGAACAATTTTCAAAGGCGCTCACACCTATATCACAAACGCTTTGCGGAATATCTAGGTTTGTAAGCAAGGAGCAATTATAAAACGTATATTCTTTTATTCCCGTTAGATTTTTAGAAAGAGTAACGCTTGTAAGCGAAGCACAATTCCTAAACGCACTATGCCCTACGTAATAAACACTATCTGGAATAACAATGCTTGTAAGAATTGCGCAATCTTCAAAGGCAGAGTTGCATATAATTTTCGTATTTGGATTTATTTCAAATTCTGTAATATCGGTGAATTTTGCTCTTACAAGAACAAGATACGGATTGTACTCATTTCCAACGTAATACCCACCCTGATGCTCTGTAAATAGTGAGGAGGGACAGGAATAAAAAGCACTATCCTCAATTAAGGAAATTGAAGAAGGAATTGATAAGTTCTTAAGATTGCTACAGTTAGAAAAAGCAAAGCTTCCTATTTGCTCTACACCCTCGGGAATAGTTAAATCCTTAACGTATGCTCCTGAAAACGCATTTGAATAAATTATTTTCGTGTCCTTATGAACGTTAATAGTACGAGCTGACAAGAAGGAGCAACGAAACAAAATCAAATAAGGATTTTTCTCGTTGCCAAGATATTTACAATTATCGTATTCTGTGTATTTTAACGAAGGAAGCACAGAGGAGCCAAGAGCATACTCACCTATTTTGGAAATGTTATCGGGAAATTCAATGCTTTCAAGAGCCTTGCAATAACCAAATGAGTCGATAACCCTTACACTGCTTGGAAGAACTAAGCTAGTTAATGAGGAGCAACCATTAAATGCATAGGTGCCAATGTGAGTTATAGTGTCAGGAATGGAAATGCTTGTTAAATTTTTGCAATCCGAAAAGGCATAGTCAAGAATTTTTGTAACAGGCTTTCCGTTATACCTTTTGGGAATAACAATTTCACTAAGGCTTTTGTCATTGCCTATTTTTACACCGTAGGAGTTGTCATCAATTGCAGAAAACTCAAGAGAGGGAGTACCCTTATTGTTATCGATACAAGATGAAAAAGCAAAAGTGCATACAAAAATCAATAGAGATAAGGCAACTAAACAAAAAATCTTTTTCATAAAATCCTCCTAGACTATTATAAAAAGAAAATCTTTTTAAGGGAAGCCCTTAATTCAGGGAAGATTGCACAGGTAAATAGAAGAATGCTTACAACTAAGAAAAGTATAGCAACAAAGGGTGACCAAATAATAGAAATTCCACCTGTGAAAACAAAGTCAATTAGTAATTCAAGCCCTACAACAAAGGCAGAAACTAAAAGGAAGGTGAAGCCTAGACACACAAGCCTGAGGTTAGGTAAAAACTCGCAAATCGCAATAGCAATTACAGTTAAAACACCTAAAAACGCAACCGTTGGCAGGGCAAAGGGTAAAAACCACCACCAGCCACTTGTCTGCCACGCAATAAATAAAAGATATAAAACACCTGAGGCAAAAACCATTGAGGCAACCAAAACAGGATAAATTCGCTTAAACCAAAATGGCACAATAAAGATTGCATATAAGACAAGGATTGCGCCAATTACAAAGTGACCCCATTCAATATGATAGTTAAGAGGCGCCCACCATTGTATAATAGTTTCTGCATCCTTCTGCCCTATTAAAAGCAAATCTAAAAATAAAAAGAATAGCGCAGAAAACAATGTGATTCCGGAAATCAAGGTTAAAACACCGTGCTTAATAGTAATTTCCGTACGCAAGGGCTTAGGTGGAAACTTAGGAGGGATTTTTTCGGGCTTTATATCAGGATGATAAACCCTAGTTTCGCATATAGGACAAATAGTCTGCCCAGGGGACAGCTCAACGCCACAGTTTATACAATACATTACTTCTCCTCCCTTATATTACTTTCAACTCTTACCTTGATGCCTAGGTCCTTAAATACCTGATAAAGCTCCCTTTCAAGGTGATTTTCCTTAATATTTCTAATAATATTAAGATACATTGTGTTATTGTAGGTTATAAGTCCACTGTTGTATGGTGCGTGAGATTGTACGTCAAGCAAAAAGTCAAAGCGCTTAATTGTCTTTTCTAGCTCCTTAGGCACAGTAACCACACCAAGATTAGAAAGAGTTAGACAGGACTTCTTTTCTCCAACGGAATAAAAGACAGTACGCATAACGATATTCTTCATAAACAATGGGAAAATCCTTAAAAGAGGCATCTTTTCAGGATTTAGATTAGTCGCCATTCTTGCCCCCATGCGACGAGGGGTCAATTCAAGCCTCATTTGATAATTTACAGAGGTGCAAATTTCATCAAAGGACATTTCTCCGTATTTCGGCTCAATACCAGGAGTAATAAACAAAACGAAATTACGCAAGGATTTTGATGGGAAAATGTTTCTTAAATTAACAGGAATCAATACCTTAATAGGCTTTTTTCGCCACTGGGTGGCAATTTTTTTGTCTTGAATACGCCAAGACGCAAGCATAAGCACAGAGGTCATAAAGGCAGTAACCGTAACCCCACGACGCTTAGCCTCGTTAACAATTGTAGGCGCATCAAGAATAAAGGTGGTATTTGTTTTAAAGCCCTTTTTTGAGGGAGTACCAGTAATTTTAAAGGCGGTCTTTTCACTTCTAGGGAAGCCAACCTCACCGGCATACTTCTCTACGCTATCAACCAATTCCTCGTCACTAGGCTCCTCAAATCTATCTAAAACACCGTTAGTATTTGGAATATGAGCACCGTGCTTTTGAAACATATACTCAGCAATAAGCGTCTTTAAGAATATAAGTCCACCGTTTCCGTCGGTTATTGAATGGAAAAACTCAATAGCAATTCTATTTTCATAAACCAATGCACGGAAGGCGCATTTTCTAATATCGTCAAAAAGAGTTCTTGCAAAGGGGTAAGCCTGCTCGGACAAAATCGAGGGCGCATTTTTAAGCTCCTCTAAATAATACCAGAAAAAGCCAATCCTTAGCCTAACTGCAATAGAGGGAAACCTCTTTACAGTAATATCAAGGGCCTTTTGCATAACACCTGCATCAATTTTTTCATTAAGGTCAGCGCTAAGCCTAAAAACGTAAACCCAGTTTCTAGTTTTAACTGCAGGGTAAATCTTGCCAACGTTATCAAGACGAAGCCACCTAGGCTTTCTATCCTTGTTAAAGTGAGGAATAACAAAACGACGAATTTTTTCAAAATCCCCATCGTTTTCCTTTAGTCCATATAGCAAATATGCGTGCCACATCTCAGGCGTTGTAATCAATTCCGACTCAACCCCAAACTCCAAAAGTCGATTATGCATTGCAACCGAGTCGTCAAGCATAATCTCGTCCTCACCTACTAAAAGTAAGCAGGGCGGAAATCCACTTAAATCTCCATAGAGAGGGGAAATTAAAGGATTTTTAACAACCTCGTCCTCTAGGCTAGGACAATAGCACTTAGCAAAGAAGTCAAGAGATTCCTTAGTCATAGAGGGATCGTTGTCCCTATTTTTTTCATAGGATTTTTGGGATTGTGTAAGGTCAGTCCAGGCAGAAAGGGTAACTAGTGCCGAGGGCATAGGCTTTCCCAATTCCTTTAGCTTGTGACAAAGAGAAAAGCAAAGTCCACCACCGGCGCTTTCGCCAAATAAAACAATTTGCTCAGGCTTGTAGCCAACGGACAAAAGATACTCGTAGGCAGAAAGACAATCGTCAAGGGCGCAAGGAAATTGATTTTCAGGCGCTAGCCTGTAAGCAACCGACATAACCTTGATACCACACTTGTGACTAAGCATAGAGGCAAAGCCCTTAGAATAGTTAATATCACCAAAGGTGTACCCACCACCGTGAAGATACAAAATAATACCAGAGGGGTATTCTCTGTGAGGAGTAATAAAGCAAGCATCAAGTGAGCCAATTTTAAAATCCTCAAAGGTAACGTCTAAAAGGTGAAGCGTAGACATAAGAGTGCCAAGATACCCTTGTGCTTGTCTAGTTGTCTCAATGGATAAATTAGGCATAATCTTGTTAGCAAGACTAAGCTGAGACCTAATAAGCATCTTCACAGGATTGATCATTTTAGCACCCCCTTTGAATAGAAAAACAGTTACTTATATATTGTAGCATATTTTTTGAAAATATTCAACAATAAGTAACTGTTTTTTTATGAAGCACGCCAAAGCGAATGATGTTGTGCTTCGCAAACGCCTTTTCACCCTTGCGAAGCAAGGACTTCATCAACATAGTTGACTTCATCACGAAGTGACTTCATCGCATAGCGATTTCACCCACCGAAGGTGGATTTCATTCACTAAAGTTGTCCAATAATCTTATCAACCAGCGTTTTCATACCTTCCTTATTTGGATGATAGCCATCAATGGAATCATGAGGCTCACCCACGCCGTAAAGCTCAATCAAGCGACAGCTATGCTCTTTTGCAAGGTCACGAATAACCTGACAATATTCGTTTATGTGCAAGCCACCTCGCACAGGCTCAAAGATAAGGTATGGCTTTGATTTGCATATACTGTTTGGAAGAGTAAAGCACCAAATTTCAGCGCTTGGATAATTTTTCCTTAGCTTTTTAAGCATTAAGTCGTAGGCAACGGAGAAAATGGAGATATTGTCATTTTCAGCCTCGCACTCAGGCCTTAGCTTAGTTGCCCAGCCCCAATCGTTCATACCCATAAATACGAAAATAACGTCGGGCATATCCCCGCCCTTATCAAGAAAAGAGGTACGCTCATCACTGCAACCGTAGGTTTCAGCTTGACATTTTTTATGTTTGGAGACAAGTGATGAGGAAACAGAATCGTTTACCAAAAGCTTACCACCTAAATAGTCAATAACCTGACCCCACCAGGTATCACAGGGCTCAAAAATCTTAGCAGAAGAGGCTTTATCGCCCTTGTAAAAAACCGCATCACGAGGCACACTGTACCATTCAAGCGTGCTAATGGAATCCCCTAAAATAGAAAAAAGCTTTCCCTCATATTTCTTCATTTACTTAACCTCCTTAAACGCTTTTATTTTATTGTATCACAAAATAAAGAAAAAGCAAGGCGTAAATCACCTTGCTATTACCTTATTCAATATACTTGATAGTGTATTCACGTTTTTTTGCGTACTCCTCGGCAAGTGAGCCCTTGTGCACAAAGAAGGTAACGGGGGCGGAAAACGTGCTAAGCCAAAAGGAGGAAACGTCAGTTTCCATGCCTAAAATCACATATTCCCTTATTTTATAGCAAGCAGGAAATAAGGAGGCACTAACAGAAGGATAGGTGCTTGGTATAATTAGCTTTTTAATGTCCTTGCTATTCTTAAAGGTGTCACTTGCTATGCTTGTAACCGCCTTTCCCTCTATCATTTCAGGAAGCTCTACCGCACCGCCCTTTCTCTTATACAGGGTAAGCTCCCATGTGCCGTCATCCTTTAGCACAAAATCCCAAAGCTTCCTTGCCTTTTCCTCAGTAAGACCTGTTGAGGCGGGCGCATCAAGGTCAAAATCCCTTTTCTGTGTAGCCTTTAGCTTGTCAGGGGTGGCAGTTTTGTTTTTGTAGTCAAGAAGGATTGCTAAAACCTCGCTATTGCTTGATCTTTCGACAAGGTCGTCAATCTCCTCAAAGGGAAGTATTCCCTCTCTTGTTATGTAAGAAATGTAAGCTACGTCGCTTAGCTTGTAAGGAATAACCTTTTTGTATTGTGACTTAATATATTTTTTAAAACGGTCGCTAACCTCTTTTGAAAAGGGAAAGCTATCTAAATTTTCTATAAAAGTAAAGGAGGCTTTTTTCTTCATTTCAGCATTTAATGCACTAAAGCTAGATATAGAGGTAACGTAAATTTCCTCAAGATTAGTACAACCCTCAAAAACAGAGGAGCCGTCAATTGACTCAAGTGCCTCAGGTAAAACAACGGATTTGAGTGAGCGACAACTACAAAAGGTATAATACCAAAGCTTCTTAATATTTTTCGGTAAAATGATAGACTTAAGGGACGAACAACCCATAAAAGCACCACCAAGGATTTCATTTACAGTGCTTGGTAGGTTGATTTCTTCAAGACTTGTACAGTATGGAAATAAATCGTGTTTAATTGTTTCAAGTCCATTTGGTAGAGAGATTTTTTCAAGAGAGGTGCATTTTTCAAAGGCTTTATCGCCAATTTCACTTATGCAATCCGGAATATCTAAGCTTTTAAGCTTGGCACAGCCTTGAAATGCATTGACACCAATTTTTGTAACTCCCTCGGGAAAGGAGTAGCTTTCCTTAGCACCGGCACACTTTATAAGAGTCTTGCCGTCCTTGGAATATATACAGCCATCAATTGATTTAAGGGTTGGGTGGTCAATGTCAACCTCAAATTCCTCAAGAGAGGAACAGCTGTTAAATGCGTTATCGGCAATAGTGGTAACAGATTTTGGTATAAATATTCTTTCAAGAGACGTTTTCTCAAGGGCTTGAAGACCGATTGATGTAACAGTGCTTGGTATGTTTATTTTTCTAAGATTTTTAGAGAATGTAAATGCAAAGTTTCCAATAGATAAAAGCCCTTCTGGAAGTACAACCTCGCAAAGGTGGTTATTTTTGGAAAATGAAAATTGATTTATATGGGTAATCCCCTCGGGCACAACGATTCTTTTTTCATTCCCCTCGTAGCTAACTAACTTTCCGTTTTCAATAACAAAAGACATAATAATACCCCCAACGTTGATAATTTAATTATACAATAGCCCCTCTTAAATTGCAACAAAAAAAGACGAAAGCCACAGCTTTCGTCTTTTATATGTTAGGTAAATGCGAAGAGTTTAACTTAGATATCCATCTTGTTGAGCAATTCCTTAAGATTCTTGATTTGGGATTCAGTAAGAGTAATACCCTTGCCAAGCTTCTCGTGGTCTTCCTTCCAAGCACGAATGTCATAAACAGGCTCACTCTCGTTCCAGCTAATAAGGTTAACTTCCTTAACCCAACCGTTGTCATTGTCTGAAACTGTGCCGAAGCTCTTTACGATTTCATATTTGAACTCTGCCATCTTAGTCTCCTCCTCTAAAAATAATGAGTAAATATTACTCTAATCGTCTTTATTTTATCATATAATATATATAATTGCAATATATTTATTTAAAATAAATGTAATTTTTTGAAAAATTTTAGCATTTTTCTTGATTTTTCCTAAAAAATCACTTATTTTCCTCGCCGCCTGACTGACCTTGACCCTCTGTATCTGCCTTTTTCTTAGGCTTTTCACCTGTAAAAGCAATATGTCCCTTGTTTTGCTCCTTAGTAATTGTGTAAATTGAGGGGTCAAAATCGGGATATCTTTCAGGCATTGTAGCCTTTATTGCGCAAATTGCAACTGCAAGCTGATAATCGTCAGGCTCCTTAGTCGTGATTCTCTGCATCCAAAGACCGGGGGCAGAAAGCATTCTTGTAAACCAGTTTTGATGCTTGCCTGCAAACATAATAAACTCATAGCCAAAGCCCATTATAAGGGGCAAAATCGCAACCTTAATAAGGGTACGTAGCCAAGTAATGTCAATCCTTATAAACAAGCCGATAATAATGCTTATAAGCACCATAACGAACATAAAGCTAGTGCCACAGCGAGGGTGATAACGGGTACAGCCTCTTGCATTTTCGGGAGTTAGCTCAAGTCCCTTTTCAAGACAGGCAATAGACTTGTGCTCAGCGCCGTGATACTGAAAGGTACGTCTAATATCCTTCATTAAGGAAACACTGGCAAGATAAGCGATAAAAATAATGATTTTAATTACACCCTCAATTGAAGCAAGGATAGGATAGTAATACCAATAATCCTTATTCAATGAGAATAGCTCTGTAATTTTACCACCAATAAAGGTAGGTAAAAACGAAAATAAGGCAAGCGCAAGCGCAAGACCAAGTATTAGGGAAAGCACCATAATAAATACAGACTCACCCTTTTTTTCTTTCCCGTCCTTGCCCTTTTTCTTCTCCTTTTTCTTTTCATCCTCGTCCTCGAGCCCTAGCATATCCGTAGCTTGAGAAAGAGTCTTAAAGGAAAGAATAAGCGACTCAAAAAAGCCAACAATGCCACGAATAATAGGCAAGCCTAGTGCCTTGTGCTTTTCCTTTATAGGATGAAACTCGCTATTCTTAATTTCAATGGTGCCATCGTCACGGCGCACAGCCAAGGAAACCTTGGTGCCGTTTTTCATCATAACACCCTCAATAACCGCTTGACCGCCAACGGAATTGACAGGACAAGCATTCTTTTGTTCGTTGTTCATTCTAATCCTCTTTAAAATTATTTGTGGCTATCTAAATAGCTTTGAAGAATTAAACAGGCTGACATTTCATCAATAATATTTTTTCTCTTCTGCCCTCTTGTGTTAGTAATATTTAGCATAGTGTGAGCATTTGCAGTAGAAAGCCTTTCGTCGAAAAGCACCACAGGAATATCGCAAAGTCCCTCTAGGTGAGTCTTAAAGGCTTGCGCCTTTTCTGCCCTAGGACCAAGAGTGCCATTCATATTGATAGGGTGACCTAAAACAATCAAGGTAGCGCCCTTTTCCTTAGCAATTCTTACCACCTCGTCGGCAGTTTTAAGAAAGCTAGTGCTTTTTATACAGCCAATACCACTTGCCAAAAAGCCACTAGGGTCACAAAGGGCAAGACCGGTCCTTGCATCACCAAGGTCAACACCCATAATTCTCTTAATCGTCAAAGAAATCCCCCCTTTTTAAAAAAATTCGCAACCCTATTGTAACATAATATATTAAATAATGCAACGAAATATTTAAAAATTTTATTTTAACATTGCATTTATTTGACACCCGTGGTATAATATAAATGTAAATAATAGCAAAGGGGTAACTAATATGGAAAAGAAGAATAACACATGTAAGGGACTACGAGTATTTCTCTTTATAGTAGGCATTTGTGGTGCTATTGCAGGCGCATGCGTGCTTGCTACAAGATTTATTAAAAAGCATATGAGATTTTCACTTGAAATTTTCGAGGACGAGGAAGACAAGAAGACTCTCGAAAACGACATCAAAATCACACCAAACCCAATCGAGGACCCTGAAGAATAAAAAAAGGCGACACTTGTCGCCTTTTTTTAGTTATGAGATACTGCGTATCGTTATGAACTCACTTCGCAAGCGTTATGAATTTATTAAATAAACGTTATGAGATTGCCGAGGCAATCGTTAGAAGATAGCTTAAGCAAGGCTAATCTCAAGCGTGCGAAGCACGACTTCATCAACGCAGTTGACTTCATCCACCAAGGGTGGACTTCATCGTGCAAAGCACGACTTCATCACGAAGTGATTTCATCGCATAGCGACTTCATCCACCGAAGGTGGAGCTCTACTCTACCGTTACCGACTTTGCAAGGTTACGAGGCTTATCAATATCGCACCCACGAAGTAAGGCTACCTTATAAGCAAGCATCTGCAAGCATAAAAGCTCATCAAACAAGTATTCAATCAAGCTATTTCCCATAAGAGTAATTACAAAATCGCCACACTCCTGTGGTGATTTTTCATTTTTAGGCACTAGCGAGATAGTAAAAGCACCTCTGCTTTTCGTTTCCTTTACGTTGCTAAGAGTCTTGTCAAGTAGCCTAACCTCGCCCATTAAGGATATAACGGGAGTCCCCTCCTCTATCAAGGAAATAGTACCGTGCTTTAATTCCCCTGCTTGATAGGCTTGTGCGTGTATATATGATATTTCCTTTAGCTTTAAAGCACCCTCTTGACACATAAAGTAATCAAGTGAGCGACCTATAAAAAAGCAACTTTCTTTTCTATAAATCAAGCTAGCCAGCTCCTCAATCTGCCCTAGGTCCTTAAGTCTACCCTCAATTAGCCTAACTGAGCTGTCTAGCTCATCGACCTTTAATTTTGCCACCTCTGTGTCTAATTTTGAGGTAAAAATACCTAAATAAACCGACAAAAGATATAAAATAGAAAGCTGAGTCGCAAAGCCCTTAGTAGTAGCTACTGCAATTTCAGGACCGGCATAGGTGTAAATCACCTTGTCGCTTTCTCTTGCAAGTGAGGTTTCCCTTGCATTGATAATAGACACAACCCTACAACCACAAAGCTTAGCATATCTAACAGAGGCTAGAGTGTCTGCCGTTTCCCCCGATTGGGATATAGCGATAACAAGGGTGCTTTGCATATTTGCAGGGGGAGAGTATCTATATTCCGAGGCGACAAAGGCGCTTGCGCTTATTCTTGAATATTCCTCGATTAGCCTAGCGCCCATACAACCTACGTTGTAAGCCGACCCACAGCCAACAATATGAATTTGCTTTATTCCTTGAAAAATATCTCGACTAATTCCATCGTGAGAAAAGTCAGGCAATCCCCCACTAATTCTAGGTATAATAGTTTTTCTTACCGACTCACTCTGTTCATTGATTTCCTTTAGCATAAAATGACTAAAGCCACCCTTTTGCGCTTGGTCGTAATTTAAGGTAGCCTCTTGCCAAACAGGATCGCAAATTCCGTCGTGAGTATAGAAAATTGCTTCCTTTTCACGCAATTCCACAACCTCTGCCTCTTCAATTAAGGAATAGGTCTTAGTAAAGGGCAAAAGGGCGGTAATGTCCGAGGACAAATACAGTCCATCACTACCAAGTCCAACAAGTAAAGGACTTCTGTGTCTTAGTCCAAAAATCCTACCCTCGTAGCCATCAAACATAATCCCAAAGGCATAAGACCCACGAATTTCACGCACTGCCCTGTAAATTGCTACACAGGGGTGGACGTTTTCCACATAATATTTGTCAAAAAGTGCACAGGCAACCTCTGTATCCGTTTGAGATTTGAAGGAATATCCCTCCCCCTCTAATCTTGTGCGTAATTCTAAATAGTTTTCAATAATTCCATTGTGTACAAGAGTAACCCTGCCCACTCTGTGAGGATGTGCGTTTTCCTCGCTAACAGACCCATGTGTTGCCCATCTTGTGTGACCTATTCCACAAAAGGACTCGTCTTTATCTGTCACCTTATTTTCAAGATTTTCAACTCTGCCAACTGCACGAATAATAGATATCTCGCCTCTTGACAAAAGGCAAATACCCGACGAATCATACCCACGATACTCCAAGATTTTAAGTCCCTCAATAAGACGGCGACTTGCATTTTCAGTACCTACATAGCCAATAATACCACACATTTCCTACACTCTCCTTACAATTTTGCCCTTTTCCTTGTAAATTGAATTGGAGGGCACCATCCCTCGCACCGAGGATAAGGGATAAACCACACTACCCTTGCCAATAATAGCACCGGGATTTAAAACCACACCACAGCCTATTTCTGCATAGTCGCCAACAATAGCACCTAGCTTTTTTAAACCTGTTTCAAGCCCGTTTGCTTTGACTAGTGTCTTGTCACTTTTCAAATTTGAGGTAATTGCCCCTGCCCCTAAGTGGGCGCTTGCGCCTAAAACTGAATTACCAACGTAATTAAAATGAGGCACTTGGACGCCGTCAAAAAGGATTGAGGACTTTACCTCACAGCTATTGCCAAGGACACAGCCCTTGCCAATAATTACACTACCTCTAATATAAGCACAATGCCGAATTTCAGCGCCCTTGCAAATAATACAAGGACCCTTAATTGACACACTCCTTGCAACAAAAGCACCCCTTGATATCCAAATATCACCCTCGTAGTAGTCGTATTCCTCCCTTGAAAGAGTCTTGCCTAAGCTAATAATATACTCACTCAAATTAGCAAAAATCTCCCAAGGGTAGCTAACGATTTCAAAAAGACCACTACAAATAGTTTTATCAAGAGATAGTATTTCCAAAAATTCCTTAACCATTACCTATTGCCTCTTCAATTTTTGTAACTAAGGCTTGACACCCTTCCTTGTCCTGCCCCTCAACAAGGACCCTTATAACAGGCTCAGTGCCACTTTTCCTAATTAAAACCCTGTATCCGTCAACCATAGTATTAATGTATCCGTCCTTGCCAACAGTCAAATTTAGACACTCTAAGGGGGAAAAATCAAAAATCTTACTTTTTAGCCTAATGCTTTTAGTCACTCTAGGACAGGGACTAAAGCCACGAGCAAGATAAGAAAGAGTGCACTTTTCCTCTAGCATAGCTTCCATTATCTTAATAGAGGTTAAAATTCCGTCACCGGTTGTTGCATACTTTGTAAGAATAATATGACCGGACTCCTCACCACCTAAGGACCCGTCACACTCCTGCATACACTCGTAAACGTATCTGTCCCCAACCTTAGTTGAAATAGTCTTAACCCCAAGGCGCTCTAATGCTTGACTAAGTGATTGACTTGACATAATAGTTGAAACAACTAAGTCACCCTTTAATTCTTGAGATTTTTTCATAGCCTTAGCTAAGATATATAAAATGTAATCACCGTTTATAACCTGTCCCTTTTCGTCAACGGCTATGCATCTGTCAGCATCACCATCGTAGGCAAAGCCAACGTCAAGGTCCTTGTCAATAACAAGATTACAAAGTGCTTCAATATGAGTTGACCCCACACCCTCGTTTATGTTAGTGCCGTTTGGCGTGTCCCCTATTACAAAAACGTTAGCCCCTAGCGCCTCAAAAACGCTTTTCGCAATCATAAAAGCGCCACCGTTGGATAAATCAAGTCCTACTCTTTTCCCCTTAAAGGAAAAGCGAGATAAGGAAATCAAATACCCAATGTACCTATTTCGTCCGGATGAATGGTCAAATATTCGTCCAAGGTCACATTCCTTTAAGCTGGGCAACTCTGTTTCACTGTCCAAAAATTCTTCAATTCTGTCAAGTAATTCCTCACCCACCTTTTCACCACGAGAATTGACAATTTTAATTCCATTGTCATAGTAAGGGTTGTGACTTGCAGAAATCATAATACCCAAATCAAAATCCTCGCTTCCACATACAAAGGAAACGCAAGGACTAGTAACCACGTGTAGCATATATGCATCAGCCCCCGATGACGCAAGACCCGAGGCTAAGGCATACTCAAGCATATAGCTACTAAGCCTAGTGTCCTTGCCAATCACCACCGAAGGACGGTCCTTTAGCTTTTTTAAATAATACCCTAAAAACCTACCAATCAAAAAGGCATGAGTCGAGGTCAACTCAACCCCTGCCAAGCCACGAAAGCCATCTGTGCCAAAATACTTGCCCATAGCATACCTCGCATACTAAATTCTACCCTTTAGTATATGCACAAAATAAAAAAATCGTCAGGAAATAAATCCCGACGATATTTTTTATTCCTCGTAATCGTTAAACTTAAGCACGTCAACGGGCTTTCTATCTAGCCACTTGCCTCTTGTAAAGTCTGGAATTTGCATTGACTTGCCACCCTCGGCAATTGATTCCTCGGAAAGGGCGGAAATAACCATCCAAGAAGCCGCATCGTAAACGTCGATTAGCATTTCCTCGCCACTCTTTAGTCTGTCAACAAACTCACGCAATTCAACGTAGTCCATACCACCGTGACCTGCATCGAGTTGCTCCTGAGTTATGCACTTCCATGCATCAGGAAGCATTGACTTATACTTTTCTGCGCTATTCTTGTAATTCTCAAAATATTCAACGCTTGACCAATACTCAGGCTGACCGTCAAAGTAAACGCTATTAGAAATTTGCTCATACATACCCTTAGTGCCTCTTACAGTAAACTCTCTGTTATATGAGCGAGGAAGTGATGTGTCAAGCTTTAGCATAATAGACTCACCGTTAGCGCACTTAATAATAGTATGCACCACGTCACCCTGCTTAAAATCAACACCGATAAGCTCAGGATTGATAGTGCCACGTCTGTCCTCAACGTATTGCTCCATACCAAAGGAATCAGAGGAAATTGAGCTCATATAAAGCATACGGTTGCCTCTGTTAATGTTAAGAAGCTTAGCGATAGGACCAAGCTCGTGAGTAGGATAGTTTTCACAGTTGCGATTTAAGTAGTTTCTTAAACGATAGTGACGGTTTTCCTTGCCCTCAGTAACCTCTTTTCTTAGGTCGTGTGAATAGGAGCCGGATGCGTGTACAATTCTACCAAAATCACCACGTCTTGCAATAGCAGTTGCCAAAAGCTCATCTCTGTTGTAACAGCAGTTTTCCAAAAACATAAATGGCACACGGGTTCTTTCCCAGGTGTCAACCAATTTCCAGCAATCGTCAACCGAGTAAGCGCCACCAACCTCAAGGGCAACGGCAAGACCTGCCTCCATTGCATCAATTGCAATAGGAATGTGCAATTCCCAGTCTGTTGCTATAAATACTGCATCACAAAGACCAGAGGATAAAACCTCCTTGTAATCAAGAGCTGCAAAGGGTAAATTACCCTTCTTTTCCTGTACTCTCTTTTGTGCATTATCTCGTCTGTCCTCATACTTGTCACAAACGGCAGTAATTTCAACGTCGTCAAAGCCAAGTAAAATATCAGTCATACCATAGCTACGACAGCCATAGCCAATAACACCAATTCTAACCTTATCCATTGTAAGTCTCCTTTAAAAAGTTCTACCCTTGTATTTTAACATTATAAAAATATAATGTCAACATAAAAATGATACATTTATAAATTTCTTGACAACCAAGGAATATAATGATAAAATAAAGAAAAGAAAGGAGTGGGAAAATGAAAAAAAGCATAAAAATAATAGCATTATTAACTATTCTAGCACTAGCATTTACTCTTATTTCCTGTGACATAAAAGCAACAATTGAGCAATACTCACAAAATATATATGATATGATAACGTCATACCAAGGCTTTTTAAAGGAGGACGAAAAGTATAAAAACGACACTCCGTCAGCCGAAAGTGAGATAAGTCAAGATAACAGCACCTTAACCGAGGACGAAAACGCATAAACAAAAGGGCTTTTTAAAAAGCCCTTTTTCGAAAGGAAAAATGAAATACAATCAACTAATAGAAGCACTTGCGGAAATAACGAGCGACGAAGTAAGCGAAGCAAGTTCAATACTTGAATATTGTCTAGATATAAAGCCAAGCAAAATACCCTTAATTAAGGATAAGGACCTTGACGAAAAGGTGCTTTTGCCAATTCTTGCATCAAGAAAAACAGGCACACCCCTACAATATATCATAGGTAAATGGGAGTTTATGGGAAACGAGTTTATAGTAAACGAAAATTGCCTAATCCCACGACCCGACACCGAGATTTTGTGCGAAAAAGCACTACAAATAGTAAAAAAAGGCGACAACGTGGCTGATTTTTGCACAGGTAGTGGCTGTATAGGACTAAGCCTGTTGCTACATTCAAGCCTTGATAAAATCACCCTTGTTGATATTTCAAAGGGAGCCCTTGAGGTAGCCACCCAAAACGCAAAAAAGCACGGGCTAGAAAACAAATGCACCTTTATTCAAGATGATATAAGAAACCTACCAAGAGAGGGAAAATACGACCTAATAGTATCAAATCCACCCTACATTCCAACAAGGGACATAGACACCCTTTCAAAAGAGGTCCAAGCCGAGCCTCGCCTTGCCCTTGACGGAGGGAAAACGGGTCTTGACATAGTAGACTTTCTAATAACCGAGGGGCTAGATTTTCTTGCCCCACAGGGCAAAATGCTAATAGAATTCGGCTACGACCAAGGGGAAATTCTAGACACTTCCCTTGCCAAAATCAAAAACGAGGGCAAAATTAAGGACTATCAAATCCTGTACGACTATGGCAAAAACCCAAGATGCCTATTTATACAAAAATAAAGAAGTAAGCTAGGCTTACTTCTTTTCTTTTATAATTCAATTCCTTCAATCTCTGGAGCATTTCCATATACAACAATATGTCCACTAGATACGCAATACTCACCGATTACCTCGGCATAGCGAAGCATATTAGTAGCATCACTCTCAAGCTCAAACTCATATAGGTAAGCCCACTTTAAGCTACCATTTGCTTGAGATTTAACACAATGGTTTATTCTTGTTATCTTGCCGTCCATTGAAAAATACTTAGCGGTTGAAATGCTTGACATTATGTTGTTAATTTGCTCTTGGTCGTATTCCATTGAATTAAGTCCACAGTCCTCTAAATGCTTAACTGCCTTGTCAAAGGTGGAATTACCACAAGAGAAAAAGCATAATAGCACTAAGCCTAAGACAAGACAAAGACTAACTACTCTTTTCAATTAAAAATCACCTCTTTAATTTCAATATCCTTCCATATTTCCTTTAAGGTAAAGTAACCCTTGCCCTTGATCTTAAATAGCTTTTCCTCTTTGTTGAAATTGCCATAGAAGGTAACAACCTCATCCTTAGCTAGGGTAAAGGTAATAATCTTACCATGCTTAGTAATCTCACTAACAGGCACAGCCTCGCAGGTAAGCGAGCAATTTCTGTAATGACCATAGCCCTTAACGGAAAAGTCTAGCCTTGCAAGAGTACAATCGTCTAGCATACGAATCAAATCCTCGTAGCCTAAATTTTGTGATCTTTTCTCGTCCATAATAAATCTCCCTTATTATTTTCTATTCTAATTATACAGCCATAATCCAAAAAAGTCAATAAAAAAAGCCAAGGCTATTAAGCCTCGTCGTAGAAGCAAAAGATACTGCGTTCCATTCCCTTCGAGTCGGTAGTAGTACTAAAACCCAAACAACAAAACCAAACTAACATCTGTGGTAATGTGGGAAGTCTTGCTTTCCATATTTTCACATAGCCACCAACAAAAACAAAAAAGCAGATTTCTCTGCTTTTCCATTATTTATGTATTAGCTCCCTTTTATTTTCCTCTATGGGCTTTTTGTCCTCTTCGTCTGCTTTAGGAATTGGCAAATTCCACTTAAACTTAAATGCTAACATTCTTATTGAAATTATAATTGCAATAGCTATAATAATTGCTAAAATTTCAGGAATTTTATCATACGTCAAGGCAAAGAAAGAAGATGCAATAATTACAGGAATTAAATAAATATGCTTTTTGAATACCGACGGAATTTCTGCCGAGCAAATATCACGCAAAATTCCACCACCGACACCGGTTATACAGCCGGCAAAAACAAGAATAACGAAACCGGTTTTGCCATTCTCAATAGCAATCTCAAGACCACTTACCACAAAGGATGCAAGACCAAGCGAGTCTGTAAACTCAATCAAAAAGCTGTGCTGATGCCTATCGGCAAATCTACCGATTTTCTTAATAAATCCAAGATGATAGCAAACAAGACAAACTGCAATTGAAACAATAGCAAGATAATGGGCATCTTGATTTACCAAAATATAAGGTGGAAGCTGACCGATAGCAATATCCCTAATAGCACCCCCACCAAAGCAGGTAAGAAGCGAAAACACAAGTGCGCCGATTATATCAGCTCGCTTGTGAATAGCATAAATCGTTGCCGATATAGTAAAGGAAACTGCCCCCACGTATTGAATAATCGTTAAAAAGATATCCACAAAGAAACCCTTTCTCAAATGCATAAAATTACCACTTGCATTATACAACACCAAAAGAACTTTGTCAACAAGAAAACACCCCAACAATGCTTGACGGCTTACGTTGATATATGATATAATTGTAAAAAAGCCACAAAAATTGTGAGGTAAACTATGAGTCTTACAAAAAGTGAATTAATAGAAAAACTAAGCATAATTTCATCAAAATACGACAAGGTGTGCGAAATAAAGGAAAAAATCGAAAAAGTTGTACCCGAGGATAACTACGAAAGAAAGGTAAATCTACCACCCTTGACCGGTAAAAAGGACAACGAGGAAAACGAAGCCTTGCTTAGAAAAATGATTGACCACGAGGACAAGGAAAAAGCAATAGAAGGCATAAAAATTCTGTACGAAGCTGTAAATAAGCCACCACAAAAGCCAGAAAAACCAGTAAAAAAAGAGTTTAAAGCACCGGAAAAGGCAGGTGCCATAGGTGGATTCCGTATTTTTGCAGGCTTTTTGGTAGCGGTTGCCGTCTTTTTCCTACTAGGTGGATTTTTCGGCAACGTTGATGAGGAAACCCAATGGACAATTCCAATAATCTACACAATCTCTGGCATAAGTGCCATATCTGCAGGAATTTCCTTTTTAGCATCACTTGTCCTAAAGCTAATTTACATAAAAAAGGAAAAGGGAGCAAAGGAAGAATACGACAAGGCACAAAAAGCCCTAGACGACCAATATAACGAGAAGCTAGCAAGCTATGAAAAGGACCTTGAAGGATACGAAAAGGAAAAACAAACTGTTGTTATCCAATATCTAGCTTGGCGAGAAATCTACCTAAAGTACAAAGAGGAAGAAGAATCAATCAAGGCACAGCTAGAAAAGGACAGACAATCCCTAGTTAAGGAAATCGAAAGAAATGAGCTTTTACCTGCCCAAGAGGAATTATACCAAATAAACGACCTAATAACCGAGGAATATCTACCTGCAATAGATAAAATCACCTCTCTTCTAAGAAGTGGCAGGGCTGATACACTAAAGGAAGCCATAAATCTTTACGAGGACATTCTCTTTAAGGAAAGACAGCTAGACCTAGAAAGAGAAAAAGAGGAATCACGTCGCCAAGAGGAGGCAATGCGTCGACAAGACGAACAACGCCGTCACCAGGAGGAAATGAGATTCCTTGAGGAACAGGAATACCAAAGACGACAAGAGGAAATGTATCGTCGTCAAGAGGAAGAAAGACGACACAATGAGGAAATGGAAGAGCTTAAAAGACAAGCCAGAATATCTCAAGAAAACAACGCAAGAGAGGAAGCAAGACGCAAGCATCAGGAAAGCGTCGCAATGTATTCCGAGAATCGAGCAATTCACAGACAATGCAACTCCTGTGCCCTAAACGGAAGATGTCGGGTTGCATTTACCCGTCCAAACTGTGCAAGCTTCCGACCCAAATAATTCACCCAAGGAGCATATATGTATAACGAAAAAATCACAGATTTATTCACCGTCTATGGCGATTTTGAAAGAGCCATAGGAAACGTCACAAAAAACGGTGACACCCTAACCTATAAAAATAGCGAAATTGAGCTAAAAAGTAGGGTAAGCAAACACTCCTCGGGAGTTTTTGAAAGACAGGACACCATAAAAAACATATCTAACCGAGAAATCGAGATAAGCACCCTTCTTTCAAAATTCACCCTAAATGGTGGCGAGTATCAGGTTTATACCCAAACAAGCAAGCACATAAAAGAGGGAATCGGTGGATGGCAACCACTTGTAAGTGGAGTTTTTGGAATGAGTGACGAAATTCGCACCAACCAAGACGTCAACCCCTTTGTAGCAATCTTCAACGACCAAAATCAAAGAGGCATCGCCTTTCACATAATGTCTAACTCATGCTTTGAATATCGAGTAAGCCGTCACGGCGAATATCTGGACCACAAGGTTGTGGTAGTTGAGCTAGGTATAAAATGTCAAGACCTAAGATATATGCTTGCACCAAACGAGGAATTAAGCCTACCCACAATTCTCTACTATACCTTCAAATCCAAATTAGATATGGACGCCTATAAGCTACATAGATATTGGAACGAAAAAAAGCCACACTCCCTGCCAATTGTATATAATACATGGATGAGTCACTTCGACTATATCGACTTTGATAACCTTGCAAGTCAGCTAGAGAGGGCAAAGACCTTGGGCTGTGAATACTTTACGGTAGATGCAGGCTGGTTTGGTAAAACTCAGCTATGGTGGGACGTAGTAGGCGACTGGCAAGAGTCCAAGGAAAGCGCAATGAAGGGACGACTAGCAGAATTTGCCGACCTCGTGCGAGAAAACGGACTCAAATTCGGCCTATGGTTTGAGATTGAGAGGGCTAACCCCAATTGTGAAAACGTAAAAAATCACCCCGAATACTATTTAACCGAGGGTCAGCATTGCTTCGTTGACTTTGCAAATAAGGAAGCCTGCGACTTCATTTATAGTATCTTAAAGTCCAATATAGATAAATACGGAGTTGAGTTTATAAAATTCGACCTAAACGGTCCCTTGTATTACGACAAAGCACGAACAAGCTTTATAAAATATTATCAAGGCTATAATTACTTCCTTTCAAGAATAAAGAAGGACTACCCCAACTTGCACCTTGAATGCTGTGCAAGTGGTGGTGGCAGAATGTCACTTTCTAACGTGCCCTATTTTGACTCCTTCTGGATGAGTGATAGCCACGGAATTTATACTCAGCTAGAAATATTCAAAAATGCCCTAGTCCGTATGCCCTCGTCAATGCTTGAAAGATGGGCAACGATCCGCTCCGTTGAGGGATTTACACCAACCTATCCGGTGGGCGACACCCAAGAAAAAATACTCCTAAGCTCAACTGCCAACTGGCAAAGGGCTGAGGAAGCAAGCCTAGACTTTATTAAAAACGCACTAGTAGGTGGACCAATCGGCATAAGCTGTGATTTGACACAGGTATCAAGCGCAACGATAAAGGACCTAGCTAAGTTTATAAGCAACTACAAAAGCGAAAGAAGCTTTTGGGCAAATAGCGAGTGCCATATTCTTTGTAACACCCCAACCCTTACCGTGCTACAATTCAACGATAAGGACTATAACGAAATAAAGGTTTATTCCTACACCGAGCACCCAATTCAGGAATACGTGGACGTTTACCCCTTTATTGAGGGAAGCTCTAACTATACCCTTCTTACGGAAAACGGAGAAAGCACGACCCTGACCCCCACCGACCTTGAAGAAAACGGCATATCTATCCTTGCAAACTACTTGCACATTTCTCAAAGCTTCACACTCAAAAAAATATAACAAAAAGGGCAGATTTCTCTGCCCTTTTTCTTTAGTTAATTTATAATAGCTCTGCACTTGCAGAACATGAGAAATTCCATTAATTTTTCCATGTTTTATTGGATTTTGTATCCATTAAGACTTCTTGGAGTTTGCTGTATTATTTGAGTTGCCGACATTGTTTCTTCGTCGGAACATATTCCATAATCTTTAAGAAAATTATTCGGCTGAATATAAACATGCGTTTTAAAAAATTTAAACGACTTAGGTGTTATTTGGGTAATAGGAATCATTATGTTAAAAATCATATTTTCATATCTTTTGTCTTGTAAAGTAAGCATGGTCTTATATTCTAAATAAATTCCTACATTGTTTTGAATTGGCTTTGAAAAAGTTTCTTTTGCTCTTTTCCATATAAATTCGTTAAAACGATTTTTTACGGGGTCGAGCGTGTTGTCTTCATCATACGGGTTTTTAATTTTTTCATCTGCATCAAATACCCAAACCACTTTATAGCCACAATTTGTATAAAACTCATTTCTTTTTTTAAATTCCTCGCTGCTTAATGGGCTATGTTGAAATTCTATTATTGTGTTTCCTATACAAATGTCTGCTCTATGCTTTATTCCGTTATGTTCTATAACCACTTCGCGGCACTCGGTTGGAAACCTTCTTTGCCAATTAAAATGCCACTCACTCATATCGTGATTCCAATCATCGACACATTTGCTGTTTCTTGTGTGAGTAAAATGCGTTTTGACAGCGATTGATTCTTTTGCTCTAATGCTTAATTTTTCTCCACAAACAGGGCAAAAATATTCTTTTGTTTTATCTGCGTTTTCAATTCCTACTCGATTGTTATCTTTATCTATTGCAATAAACATATATTCTCCTTACGCTCGATTTGTTTATAATATTATAGCATTACTAAAATCGTTTGTAAAGGTTTGCTTGTTTTAAAATCACGACAGTAAAAATTTCATAAACACAATTTCCATGTTTTGAGCTTTTCCAAAATCAGCACCCCAACTGCAAAAAATTAAAAAATCCAACAAAAAAACAAAAGTAGCACCCCACGGGCTAAGCTTTCACCGCCCATTTAATGACACAATGTGTCGTGCTACTTTTTAATATAAGAAACGGTCCGCATACGCGTAGCGTCAACACATCTCTATTCAGAGCAGGACCACCGTTTCTGCAAGTATTATATACTACAAACCGCACCTTGTCAACCCCAAAATAAAAAGGGCAGATTTCTCTGCCCCTTTTTTGTTATTTTAAAATAAATGTAACGTCACTTGGTGCATCCTTTTCAAATTCCAGCTTAACGCGATATGCACCGTCAGATGGCTCATCTAATTTAACAAGGAAGTAACCGCTTGCCAAATTTTCTTTTACAAGGTCATAGTCGGTGCCGTTGAAGAGATATAGCTTATATTTCTGCTCGGTAAACCAATCGGCATATATGGTGTCGAAGGTAAAAATGCCACCAAGCTCAATTTCAAGCGTTTTTTCGCCAATTTTTTTAGTCTTTGCTGAAATTTTCCCGCGCTTTTTCTCGCTTTCCTTGCTTACATTCACCATGTATGCTCCGATTTTATCAAGCACGGGCGTATCAAGTGACTCCAAAATTTCAACGGTGATTTCGTCCGTTGTTACCGCGTCAAAGCTCTTAATCAGCTTATAGCCAACGCTTTGTGATGAGAAAAGCTCTGTTTTCTCGCCATCAACTGTGGCGCTTACGCAAATTTTGGTGATTTTTTGTCCAAGCTCGATAGCTTCGCCTATCATTATTGTATTGATTTCCGTTTTTTCGGGAAGCTTTATCGTAAGCGAGGGTAAGGCGTCACCCTGGTTGGGAGCGAAAAAGCCATCGTCTAAAATAGAAGGCGCACCGTTCATCTGTGTGCTTGTGCACACCTTGGCAGACGTCAAAAGATTTTTCTCGAAATACTTATCAAGAAGCGCATTAAAGCCAAGAATTGATTTTACGTCGTTTTCGCCAAGCTGACCCTTTCTGTTTGGCGGAATATTAAGGAGCAAGCCACAGCCTCTGCCAACGGATGCGTAGTAAAGCTCCATTAGGTTTTCGGGCGTGCGCACAAGGTTGTCCTGGCTTTCGTGGTAAAACCAGCCTGGTCTAATTGAAACGTCCGCCTCGGCAGGAATAAAACGGTTTCCGTTCGGTTTTCCGCTGTTTAGTTCGTTTGTGTATTCGTAAATAAGAGAGCTTGCATCAATGGTTGAGTAGCACGGCTCACCCGCTATGCCCTTTTCGTTGCCAATCCATCTTACGTCAACCCAAGGTGTTGCACCAAGAGAGCCGAAAATAACCGCATCTGGCGCATAGGTGTGTACGGTTTTTGCCCATCTTTCCCAATCGTAGACCGCCTCGGTGCTGCCGGCTCCATCCCACCAGCATTCAAAAATCTTGCCATAATTTGTAAGAAGCTCGGTAAGCTGTCCAACATAAAAATCGTTATATGCGTCCGTGCCCCACGTTTTTTCGTGCCTGTCCCACGGGGAAAGGTATATTCCTGCCTTCACGCCGTATTTTTGGCACGCGTCGGTAAATTCCTTGACAATATCGCCCTTGCCGTTTTTGTAGGGAGAGTTTTTTATCGAATGCTCGGTATATTTCGTTTGCCAAAGGCAAAATCCGTCGTGATGCTTAGCCGTTAAAATTGCAAGAGTAAAGCCCGCTTCGAAAATTGCCTTTACCCAGCTGTCAACGTCGCAATCGGTAGGATTAAAAAGCTCGGGTGATTCCGTGCCGTCGCCCCACTCCTTGTCGGTGAAGGTGTTCATTCCAAAATGGAAAAAGATACTGCGCTCGCGCTTGAACCACTCCATTTGTCTTTCATTTGGCACAACGCCATATGCTTTAATTCCGTATTTTTCGTAATCTATCATTTTACACCTCGCAAGCAACTTGTCCTAAATCGGAAAAATTCTTCATTTAGTATATATTTAGTATATAATATAAGCGTATAAATTTCAATAAAATGCGCAAAATCCATACTGTAAAATCAATTTTTTTATAAAAAATAATTTGTATCAAGATAAGCTTCATTGCAATTAATACAGAAAGCTACAAACACAATGCAAAATCTCTGTTAGAAAAGTCAGTGTAAAAATAATTCAATACACGATATAATTAAATAAAAAGCTTTCCATATAAAATAACTTCCACTTTTGGAGCTTTTTCCAAAAACAAGACACTCAAAATTCCATAAAAATTCCATGTTTTTATGGAAAAAGTGCGACAAAAAAGGGAACAAGCTGGGGCTCATTCCCTGTGTTTATAAAAGGTGCGGGCAGCCAACTATCACAGCCCCCGCTTTAGATACAGCACCTTGCTCTATCTAGTGTCAAACAGGATGACACTTATATTATATACCACGAATGCACATTTGTCAACCCAAAACAAAAGGGCAGATTTCTCTGCCCTTTTTCTTTAGTTAAAATATCTCTTAAGAAGTCCCTCGAATGCCTTGCCGTGTCTTGCCTCATCTCTTGCCATTTCATGAACTGTGTCGTGAATAGCATCAAGATTTTGAGCCTTAGCCATCTTAGCAAGCTCAAACTTGCCGAGTGTTGCGCCGTTTTCAGCCTCAACTCTTAATTCAAGATTCTTCTTTGTGCTATCAGTAACAACCTCGCCAAGAAGCTCTGCAAACTTTGCAGCATGCTCAGCCTCCTCCCAAGCAGCCTTCTCGTAGTAAAGACCGATTTCAGGATAGCCCTCTCTGTGAGCAACTCTAGCCATTGCAAGATACATACCAACCTCTGTGCACTCACCCATAAAGTTAGCACGAAGACCCTCAATAATTTCTGGGTCAACACCCTTAGCTACACCGAGAATGTGCTCAGCAGCCCAAGTGTAATTGTTTTCTGTTACCTCATTGAATTTTGCACCGGGAACACCACATTGTGGGCACTTTTCAGGTGCACTATCTCCCTCGTGAACGTAACCGCAAACTGGACATACAAACTTTTTCATAATTTTTTCTCCTTTATGTAAATAAAAATTTTAAGCTAAATTATTTCTTGTTGCACTTGGCACATAAGCCATAGTAAACAACCCTTTGATTTTCAACCAAGAACCCAGCCTTAGAAGGCTCTGAATCCTCCAAAATAAGTGGAAAATCAAAAATCTCCTTGCACCCCTCGCAAACGAAGTGAGCATGGTCGGCAGTAAAGCCATCATAGTAAACACACTTGTCCGAGGTTTCCACAGAAATTATTTCCTTGTCCTCAATAAGCTGAGCAAGATTTCTGTAAACCGTACCTAGACTAATATTTGGAATTTTCTCACGAACAGCATCATAAATTTGAGTTGCACTGTAATGATGCCTTTTCGAACGAAGAAAATCCAAAATAGCGGTTCTTTGCTTTGTAACTCTCATATGCTCTCCCTTCAAATTTCCTTATTAGTAATGATTACTATTATCATTATACACATCAAGCCCTACTTTGTCAATACCTTTTTTGAAAAAATTTAAAAATATCACTTAACCAAACGAAACGCCTCTATTCCCTTTTGCCAAAGTCCATTCCCTGACTACGCCACAAGGGCACCCTTGTCGAGCACGCCTTTATTCCCTCTCTACTCTTGCCTCCCCTCCGCACCCCTCCACCATTCCTTGACTCCCCTTCACACACCCCCACCCTTCTTTGCTTGCCTCCCATTGTCAGCGGGAGGTGGCACGGCAAAGCCGTGACGGAGGGGTAGTCCAACCCAAGCAAGAGGATTCTCCCTTAAAATTTTCATTAATTTTCATCAATTCAAATCCTAGCCTGCGTTTCCACCCTCAAAATTCATTTCCCCACACCCTTCAATCCAAATCCAAGCCTGCGTTTCTCTTTTTTGCTAGCTTTTTTCTCTTCCGCATGGCGATTGAACGATAAGAGAAAAAAGCGAACCTTAACCGTGTGGTAATGTGGGAAACCCCGTTTTCCATATTTCCATACACAAGAAACGAACACCTACCACCAAACCAAACCCTGTGGTAATGTGGTAAGTCTCACTTTCCATATTTCCACACAATAGCCAAAGACAAACAAAAAAGGTAGCCGAAGCTACCCTTTAAATATCAAGCTTAATAAACAATCCGTAATGGTCACTAGGATATTTGCCCTCAATTTTTTCGTCAAGCAACTTTAATGAAATAGGCTTAATCCCCTCATTGATAAAGCAATAATCAATGTGTGCGTCATCAACTGTACCATAGCCGTGATAGGTGGTGTCCCAGTTTTTCTCGGTAACTGCATTCACATCGACAAAATGCTTAGTCATCTCACCATAGCCGACGCTAGATGGAGTCATATTAAAATCCCCTGTTACAAAGGTAGGATTTTGAGAAATTTTCTTACTATATTCATATATAAGCTTAGCGCTATCAACCTGACCCTTGTCCCCAAAGCCAAAGTGAGTATTCATAAAGGTGAACACCTTGCCACTTTCAATATGCTTTAAAATGACGTACTCACACATTCGCCAGCAATTGTAAAGAGAATCCCACCCACGAGACTCAACCTCGGGAGTGTCCGAAAGCCAAAAATACCCCTTGTCAACGCATTCAAACTTGTCCCTTTTCCAAAGAATAGGAGCACTCTCTAGCTGTTCCTTGGCACGATACTTGTTAAACATTTCATACTCAGGATAAAGATTAGCAATCTCCTCCTCCCAAGGCACAGTAAATTCTTGAAAGCCAATTAGATCGGCATCATATTTGCTAGTAACCCTAGCAAGCCTAGGGGCACGTTCCTTAATTGAGTGTCCGTCCTTGTCGTCACAACATCTAATATTGAAGCTAATAATCTTAATTTCCATAATAATCCCCCAAATCCTTGTTATCGATACCCATTTTAGCCTTTAAATCCCCATAGCTTTTGTCATATTGAGCCTTGCTAATCGCACCTCGCAAAAGAAACGAATCAAGAGTCGCCTTCTGCGACAAAAATAGCTGAAGCTTCTTTTCCTTTTCTGAAAGAGCTTGCCAATTTATCTCATTTTCCATAGTCACACATCCTAACTAAATACTACTTATATATTACCATAAGCAAAATATAAATACAATAGAAAAAGGTGAAAAAGCTACCTTTTAACATTTTCTCTCTCTTGCCCTACCCGCTCACACCCTATATCCACCATTTCCACCCTCAAAATCCATTTCATAAACCCTTCAATCCAATTCCTAGCCTGCGTCTTTGTCTTGTCTTCTCCAGTCACCATTTTTCAGACCCTCTTCAATCCAATTCCTAGCCTGCGTTTCTCTTTTTTGCTAGCTTTTTTCTCTTCCGCATGGCGACTGAACGATAAGAGAAAAAAGCGTTCCTTCTCGTGTGGTAATGTGGGAAACCTTGTTTTCCATATTTCCACACAAATGAAAACCAAAAAGCCTTAGGCTAATTTAGGGTAATTTGTAAGCATGTTGACAAAGTTAACTATATATGATATTATGACTGTGTACATATATTTGTCTAGGGAGTTAAAATGAAAAGAAAAAGTATACTGTTTTTAACCCTTTTAGCTATGACCCTTTGTGTTTTTGCAATCGTTATAGGCGCAAGTGACATATATTCCAATCTTATAGAGCCAGGCGAAAATGGAGAGAAACCAATTGTCTCCTTCCTGGGATATTCAACAAGCGAGGAAGGGGCTGTTTGCGTTGGCTATTGCATCAATAACGAAGCGTTGTCAAACTACGAAAAGGCAACAGGCACCACGCTTAAATATGGACTTGTAGTAGCACGCAAGGATTCTTTTGAGGGTAACCTACCCCTTGACTCTATGGGAGAAATCCTCGAGAAAAATAAGGGAAAGGTGGCAGTGGTTAATTTTGAGCAAAGAATTGACGACGTAATAGCAATTCTTTCAACATTACCAAGCGAACAGCTTGACAGTTACCTTGTAATGAGCCTTTTTGTGGTGGATTCTCAAAAGGGCGTAATCTATGTAGGAAAGGAAGCTTCCTCAATAGGACCGGAGTCCATCACCTTTAACGAAATAAAACAAGGCTTGCCACCAACACCGGCTAAGCCAATTATAAGAGAAACCACTATAAACGGAATAACCTATTCCACAAACGGCACAACCGGGCCTGCCTGGGACAGAATAAAGCAAATGAATTATTCAAATTCAGTATATAATACAGGTAGCTACAAAACTGACAAGGAGCTAAAGGGCTCTGGTTTGTTTGACAGAGGAATACTAGGCAAGGCACAATTAATAGCCTTAGGTGGTAGCCTTATAAATATGCCCGCCGCATCTGCTTTTATGAGTCACTATCTTAAGAATACAGGAGAGGATTACACCATAAATGTAAGCGATTTCTTGAGTAATGACACAGGAGCATTGTCTAATAGAAATAAGGCAATAAATAACGCACTAAGAGCAGCGGAACAGCTTGCTATGGAGGGCGAGACCATAACAATAAATCAGCTTGCTGAGGGACACCCAATGCAAAATAGCCTTGCCACCCAAAACTGGCAATACGCAATCGGCTCATACTTCGACGACGTCGACGTTATCAATCTAACCGTCACCGAGGAAAACGGAGTAAAAACCTACACAGCCGATATAAAATATATGGTAACCGACTTTTATAACTGGGACACAAACGACACTTATAAATTCAAGCAAATCGTTTCCCCCCACGAGCTCCACGAGCTCCACAAAGCAGGCATGGCAAAAGAATTCACCAGCTACGGCGAAATCACCTACTCAGCCATCACCTGGACCGAGGGCACCGACGCTTCAACCATCGAAAACTTAAAATAAAAAGGACAGATTTTGATATACACCCCAAAAGTTAGACACTTTTGGGGTGCATATCACATTCTCTGTCTTTTTTTATTCTACACGTGCTTGTAATTTTTTACTAAAATTATTCCACTCTTTCACTTCAAACCTAGCACAGACACGATCTCTCCACTATTGTCTTGCAAGGATTTTGCCACAAAGAAACGCCTCGACCTTTCCCACCTCCTTGTCTCCCCTTGTAAGACACCACTCCTCCCATCTTGCCTCCCCTTGTCAGTGGAAGGTGGCACGGCAAAGCCGTGACGGAGGGGTAGTCTAACCCTTGCCTCGCAAGGACTTCATCACGAAGTGACTTCATCGCATAGCGATTTCACCCACCAAAGGTGGATTTCATTATTCTCCCCCTTTCCCCGCCCCTTGATTCTTTCCGTTCCCACCCATTTTCCTAAGTCTTCTCCTGCCCCACCGTTTCCACCCTCAAAATCTATTTCACAATCCCTTCAATCCAAATCCTAGCCTGCGTTTCTCTTTTTTGCTAGCTTTTTTCTCTTCCGCATGGCGACTGAACGATAAGAGAAAAAAGCGAACTCTATCGTGTGGTAATGGGGAAACCCCGTTTTCCATATTTCCATACACAAAAAGCAAACAACTACTACCCAACCAAACCCTGTGGTAATGTGGGAAGTCTCACTTTCCATATTTCCACACAGCAAGCACAACCTATATTTCCACATAACACACAAAAACTCTTTCACTAACTCCTTCCCTAGCACCTAACAACACATTCCCCCAACTGCCGACCACAACGTCTTGCTTTCTGACCTTATGACCTATACTTTTGCTTCGTCACTTCTTTTTTTGCTAGATTATCTACTTCTGCACACGGCACTACCCTTTAAAAGACCCAAATACCTTTACCTCATCACTTTTTTGCTGTTAAATTTCTTGCTACTATGCCAAGCGCAACCGCTTGAATATTCTTACACCTCTCTGTGCGCAGGCAACCACAAATAGAGATTTTTTACAACATCTAAAAAGGTTGACAAGTCAACAAACATAAAAACAACCAATATAACCTACATTTCAAAGACCTATTTCTTAAACCCCATTTTAAAAACATACCCAAAACAAAACTCCGTGAGGAATAACCTCACGGAGTTTTAATTCATTATTACTATTACTAGACTAAATCGCCCTATTAAATGCACTACCCAACAAGCCCCATAACCCAAGGCGCAATGAGAGTACAACCATAAGCAACACCTATGGCTAAAGCGACAAACACAGGCAATAAATACCATTTAGGCGCGTTGCCATACATTGATTTTGCTTTCTCAAGGCTTTTCTCGTCTATATAGAAGAGTGCTTTGCCATAATCATCATAATAAACAGGCTCGCTTGCCTTGTCGTACTCTTCGTTAGTCACTAATTCTTCACATGACTGAGGAATATTGCCACCAACCACAGACACAATGCGTCGCAAGGGCATATTGTCCTTTAACAACACGCAGTAAAGCTTGAAGAAAAACCCGCTAAAGCCAAGCTCTGCAAGGCTTTTTCCGTTTTCCTCGCCCACACAAAAATTAATTAGACGCCTAACTATATTTCCATTTACTTGCTTGTCAACAAAGGAATACAATATGGCTAAGCAAACACCGATGCAAACGGTCCAAATCACCCAACTTATATCAATGTTTACCGCCGCCGAGGGTATAGCTAACATAGTAAGCACTATCAAATCGCTAACCACTAGTCGGAAATGTCCTTTCCGCAGATTTTCTTAAGCAATTCGTTAAGGTCCTCGTTGTCAACATACTCAATTTGAATTGTCTTTAGCTTGCCCTTTGAGTTAATCTTTACTTGCTTGCCAATGATAGCCATAACCTTTTGCTCAAGGTCCTTTACGTAATCTACAACAATTTCTTCCTCGTTTTTATCTTCCTTAGGCGCCTGAGCCTTCTCAAATTCCTTGTTAAGCTTCTTTACAATAGATTCAACAGCACGTACAGAGAGCGAATGTACAAGAATATCCTCTGCAAGAGGCACAATTGCCTCAGGGTTTTTCAAGCCGAGAAGTGCCTTTGCGTGTCCACCTGAAATATCACCGGTTTTCATTAACTCAATTACGTCATCTGGAAGGTCCAAAATACGGATTGAGTTGGTAATTGTTGTTCTAGCCTTGCCAACCTTTTGTGCAACCTCATCTTGTGTCAAGCCATATTCATCAATAAGTGCCTTATAAGCAGATGCTTCTTCGTATGCATTCAAGTCTTCTCTATGAATATTCTCGATAATTGCCAATTCTGCAGCCTTCAATGCGTCTGCGTCCATGATAATTACAGGAACTTCACTCAATCCAGCCAATTTTGAAGCTCTCCAACGGCGCTCGCCTGCAATAATTTGATAAAAACCGCCACCGCTTTCACGTACAACAATAGGCTGAATTAAACCGTGCTCGCGAATTGAATCTGCAAGCTCGGCCAATGTCTCGTCTCTAAAGTGCTTTCTTGGCTGGTCTGCCTTTGGCTCAATTTCAGATAATCTTAATGTCTGTAATCCGTCCTTCTTAGAAGAAACCTCTATGTAATTGTCCGCAAAAATGGAATCTAATCCCTTGCCTAATCCTTTTTTAGCCATAATTTTTTATTCCTTTCTGTTAAAAATTAATATATGTTTGCCAATAAAAACTACTATAAGGTCACCTTTTCTGTCGCTTTTTGTGCCCTTCTTATGCTTGTTACAATTTGTAAAAGTTTGTCAATGAAAATCCTCGGGTATTTAGTTAACGCTTTTATTTTTAAAATGTAATTGGTTAATTAAAACTGACGTTTTGAACGGGGGAAGCTACGTCCCCTGTACTCTTGCTTTTTTGTGAAAGTAGCAATTTTTGCGCGTTAAAGCTATCTACTTTTTTGAAAGAGAGAGGAAGAAAACTAGAATTATTTAAAAAATACCCTCAACTCTTGCAATTATTTCTTTTGCCAATTCAATATATTGTAAGCTACCTTTTGAATATCTTGAATAATAATAAATTGGCTCGCCAAAGCTTGGTGCCTCGCTTAAAGCGATATTTCTGTTAATTTTATTGTCGAAAAGCAAATTTCCGTAATATTTGTCCAATTCAGCCATAACTTGATTTGATAATTTATATCTGGAATTGTACATTGTAATCATAATTCCTGCGATAATCAATCTAGGATTGTAAAGCTTTTTGATGTTTTTAACTGACATCATAAGCTGAGTCAAGCCTTCAAGTGCGTAATATTCGCATTGTGTAGGTATAATCAAGTGCTTTGACGCACACAATGCGTTGATTGTCAAAATACCTAACGAGGGCGGACAATCTATAATAACGTAATCGAAAATATTTTCAAGTGCAAGCTTGTCTAACTGTTCTTTGAGGAAATATTCCCTTTTATCTTGACTTGAAAGCTCGAATTCTGCCCCGGAGAGAGCCATATTTGATGGCAAAACGCTTAAATTTTTGTAAACCGTCTTAACAATCGCATCTGAAAAGTTCTTACAATTTCCAATCAACACATCATAAATGGATAATTTTAAAGAGCTTTTTTTGATTCCTAACCCACTGGTCGAACTGCCTTGAGGGTCGAGGTCAATTAATAAAGTCCTCTTTCCTAGAGCGCCGAGCGATGCGGCACAATTGATTGCCGAGGTGGTTTTTCCTACACCACCTTTTTGGTTCGCAAAAGAAATCACTTCCATTTTGTATAAAAAAACGCTCCTTTCGACAGTTTACATTTAAAGTATAACACGCAATTTCGCTAAAATCAATAGCAAAAACAAAATAATGTTCCACGTGGAACAACAATACTTTTTAAATGCGCTCCTTTTTTAAAAGTTCATAGAAAGATGAAATACAAAACGAACGACGAGAAGAGAGTCTGTGGTTCCACGTGGAACGTTTGGTGCCCTTCACGCCACTCCACTGTTTCTTAATCCTTCTTGCCTTTGATTTGATGAAATGCGCTCTGCCGTTACAGAAACAAAACAAGCTGGCACTTTCCTTGGTCGGCGCGTTGATAATAAGCGAAGGCTGTTCTTGACAGTTTTTGTGAGTGATGAGGGCTTTAAAGTAGTGTTGCTTGACAAATGCGGCCACAAGGTTTATGGGATTTGTTAAAAATTTGGCTTGATTTTCGCAACTTCCCGGTAGATGGGTGCGGAAATGTTCCACGTGGAACAAAAAAGTGCATTTTTTTAAGTTATTTTGGGTGCGTAAAACAAAATCGGTATTGCTTTGTTGAATAAGGCTTGCTCGAAGAGAAGACGAGAGGCCGGCAAGTTGGCTTGTGTTTCGTTTGGTCGAAAACACCTTTGCGGCATTGGCTTACAAACAGGCGAATGTTCCACGTGGAACGTCCCTTGTGAGTCGGACGGTAGCGGCGTTTTTTTAGCTAAAACAGAGCTTCGAAACTTGAAAATCAATTGTGTTGGATGTTGGTGCCTGCTGCTTTTTTCTTTGTGCGTCTAAAAAGGACTTTTGGGTTAGCATGGCGCCACGTGAATTGCTTGTGCTTCCTCGGTTTTGGGCTTGTGTCATTGCACTTTGGGAGATCTTATGTGGCGTTGCTTATGCGCGCGGATGTTCGTTTTTTTGTTCGTTTGGTTTTTTTGGCTTGGGACTTAGGAAAGGATTCGTAAATGCATAAGATTGTGCTTTGCGTGATTGGGCCAACGGGTGTGCACAAGAGGTGTAAGTGGCGGCGTAATGCCGAGAATATGAGCAAACGTGCGAATATGGGGGTGGTGGATAAATGGTGACAATGATTGCAGGTGGGGACGGCTGGACTTCTATTGTACGGAGCTGTTTTGTGATGTTATCTGCTTAGTAAAATTACTGCTTCGTCTAAAACTAGGCGGACTTGATATAGTAAATTAAAACCACCTCTTTGAGGTGGTTTTAAATTTCTGCTATCTAATTGTTGAGCGATCAACGATTGTCGAATGTGGGAGTTTAGTGAGAGGACAAGTGGAATACGACAGGTAAATCGTCTTGGGAACTGTTAATAGGGCCTGGCTGGGGTGACGGGTTTGGTATGCCTGATGAAATTTGAGGACTCGGCTGATTCGATGAGTGTGGTGGGTTTGACGGGCTTGATGGTCCTGATAGGTTTGGTGATTTCTGCAAATTTTGCGGATTATGTAGGTCTGGCAGGCTTGATGACCGTGAAGGTGTTAACGAGCTTGGTGGATTCGAGGAGCCTGATATGTTTAACAAGCTTGAGGGGGTTGATGGATTTGAAAGGTTTGACGGGTTTGGTATGTTTGATGGATTTGATTGGGTTTCCTTTGGAATTAGAATGGTTAATTCGGTGAAGTTGTCGTTTTCGATTTTTCTACTTTTGATTTTAAAGCCACTGTGAGACATGGTGTCGATTACTCTGTTGATGGCCGTATAAAATGATGTAATGTCCTTGTAAGTTGGTTGCTTTTGCTTTGGAGCGCTTTTGTCAAGCAGTTTTTCTATTAATTCCTCTGATTTTGCTACGTTTATTCCTTCGATTGCGATTTTGTTTAGGACGGATAGTCTAAGGTCTTCGTCGGGGATTCTCAAAAGGGCACGTGCGTGACGTTCGGTTAGCTTATTTTTGAGAATGATTTCTCTCTCGATTGATGAAAATCTGAGTAGGCGTAGCTTGTTTGCGACGAAGGGTTGACTGTTGGAAAGCTTTTCGGCTACCCTTTCTTGAGTGAGTCCGTATGTATCTATTAGCACTTGAATTGCCATGGCTTGCTCGAAGATGTTTAGGTCTTCGCGTATAAGGTTCTCTATAATCGAAATTTCGGCACTTTTTTCTTCGGTTGCCTCCAAAATGACGCAAGGCACAAAGTCTAAATTTAGCTCCTTTGCAGCCCTCAGACGACGTTCTCCGGCGATGAGCTCGTAGTCCTCTCCGTTTCTTCTTACACTAAGGGGCTGAATGATGCCGAATTGGCGTATGCTATCTGCTAGCTTGATGATTGAGTCCTCGGAAAAGCTTTTCCTCGGTTGATTAGGGTTTGGAAAGATTTTGCTTGTAGGGATTGACCATATCTGCTCGCCCCTTTTGATTTCTTCGATTTTTCGTTCCATTTTCTTGTACTCCTTTGTTTTGTTTACGGCTTTGCCGTCGATTTAAGTTTATCACTTACGGGAAAAGAAAAATGTTGTATTTCGCTGTAAAAAACGGACTGCTTTTGAAGGTTTGAGGAAAGAATGAGTGGGTTTTGTTGGGAAATTAGAGTTACTAGCGAAAAAACACGGGAAAAGAATAAAAGATTTGATTGTTGTTTTGTGGTGTGGTGCATGCGAGCTTTTAGGACTAAAAATACGCGAATAAGGGCTTTGGAGTGCCCCTTTCTTTGAAAACGTGAAAACTCTTTAAAAAAGTGCCTTTATGAGCCTAAAAATGCAAACAAAGATGAGCTTGTTGAAAATAGGAGTGATTGGGTATAATCATTAGCTTTGGGAATGAAAAATATTTTGAAGCAACGAAAGAGGTGCGGCAACGGTGTACTTTGAGAGTGTGATTGGAGTTTGTGTGCGTTTAATCAAAGAAAAAGCGCAGAAGGGGTAAAATACAAACCACAAAATAAAAATGATAGGCTGTATTTAGAATAGGTCAAGCAAAAGCCCGTCACTCAAGCCGAAGAGGCTTGAGTGACGGGCTTTTCTTTTTTTGAAGCTTTTTATAGGAGTGGAATTAAATCTATTTGCCAAGAATTGCGTTGATTTTTTACTGTCATACAAAAGAACGCTGAGGGCTTAGATGGATTCTTTTGACGAAATACACTGCGACACCTTGAGTAGCTGTTCGGGGTGTTGCAGTGG
The DNA here is from genome assembly GCA_017399145.1 of Clostridia bacterium. GTDB lineage: Bacteria > Bacillota > Clostridia > Oscillospirales > CAG-272 > RGIG2000. The sequence continues at coordinate 69,088 of JAFQEG010000010.1, forward strand.
TTCTGTATAGCACACTTTATTATGCTTTATGAGAAGAGTGCTTTTTCGGTTTTCTAAGCTTTGCATCGACTGCTATACTAGAAAAAATAGTTATAAGGAGTATTGCTAGAGTTACACCTGCTGAGACAGGAAAGATGATTGTAAGGGATTGGGGATCTGGTGTTAAATTTCCTATTATACTGCTAATTGGACTGAAAAAATTATTAATTTCGTCATCGGTCATATTGATAAATTTAGCGACAAAAGTTAAAAGGCTTATAAGTGTAGTCGTTGTTAGTGCGGTTACGAGCAAGAGAATGCCTCCGGCAACTCGTTTTCCTTTTGAATGGCTTTTGTTAAAGCTGTATGCTTCGGCAATTGCAAATACAATTGACCAGACAACAAGGAGTGGGGGAACGCAAAAATAAACTGGATCGGGGAGTGGCGAGCCACTCATTCTGGTACAAAAGCAAGCACAAACTATGACTAAACAGATAAGCGAAAGAATGGCTAGAGATAGACCTAGAGCGAAACGTGTCCTTTTGGTTTTGCTAGGGCGCTTGCGGTTACCTGCTTTTGCTTGCCTTGGACTTTTGTTTGTCGAATTATTGACCTTTGAAGAAACGGGCTCCTGCTTTGCGATTTTATCTGTTGAATGGTCGCATTTTGCGGGGATAAATTCCTCTTTTTTCTCTCTTTCTGCTTTTGCCTGTTCAATGACGTCGCTGGGAGTGTTTTGGATTTCTGCTTCGGCGCCTAAAGCTGTTAGCGACTCGACAAGGGCGCTTGCAACGTTTTCTGAAACTGCGACGAGAACCGGACTGGGTGGGTTTTCGACTAAATTTTTAATGACGGTTATGCCTAGAGGAGAGAATTTTCTTATTGTCGATATAATTTCAAGCCTTTTGTCAACGGTTTCCAAAAGAACTACGGAAAAGGCTCCGATTTCGCATGGAATTTGCGAGAGCTTGCTTCTTAAGTCCTCTTTTCTAGGGGCTTTTTTGGTACCTACCTCTTGTGACACGTCGAAGTTTGTTATCGTGTAAAAGGAGTCGTCTGTGGTGCTGCTTTCGTCAAAGCTCTCGCTCAGCTTGTCAATATCCTTTACTACTATATCCTTCAATTTAGCCTTTATTACGGCAACGACGCTATTTTCCGTGTCTAGCTTGTAGAGATTAACGAGTGTGTCGGGAGACAGGTTCTCTTTTGCATATTTTAAATAAATTGCTTGGTAAAGTTTAATAAAATTAGCTATAGCGGGTAGAGTAACAAGGCTCCTTAAATATTCCTTTGTTGGATTGTGTGGGATTGAATGGGCGAAAAAATCTGTAGGATTTCTAAGATTTGGCTTCTTGGATACGCAAGCGTAAGTGCGATATTCTGCTCCCTCGTAAACATGGATTTTTTTGTCTCCAAAGACTCCCGTGGTTAGCTTTTTGTGTGTTCTTGAAACGGTGAACCAGTCGCCAGCCTCTAGGTTGCTGGCGAAAAGAATAAAGTCCTCGGCTTCGCTATTGACGGCTTCCAGTGAGCTTTTAAGGAGTTTCTCGTGTACTTTGTGTGCCACTGCGTTTAAGCTATCATCTACAAAATAGTTTTCACATATTGCATTAACGGTAGGGTCGTTGGCAACCTGTTCTATGGCGTTGCTATACTCGAGTTCAGCTTTTCTAAGATAATATTTTTTGAGGAGTGGGTAGCAAAATACGTGCTTAATTACTAAATAAATATCATCGATGATAAGCAGAGCAATGTAGGTTATTGACATTGAGAGTTTGATGAATGTAACGAACAAATTTAAAACCCAAGTAAGAGCATTGACGGGTGCGTTTTTGTCCTCGGTATGTGATCTTACCTTTTTCCAAGGACCTCCGTCAACGCTTTCGTATTCATTCTCGGTTACGTAGTTTGGTGCAGAATACTTGAGATACATTGAATTAAAGGCTTTTCCGGCATCGTGCCAGCCTCCTGCTATGTAAAATCGTATTCCGTAAATGGCAAAAAAGCCAATTGCCATAAAGGTACCAATTGTGGCAATGGTATCGGCGGTGCTCTTCTCTACACCAAGAAGGTTTGAGGAGCCTATAACCAAAAGAAGCACACCAATTATAAAAAACGAGAGTAATGTTACTTTGGTTTTGAGAACGTTTTTGAGCATTTCCTTTGAATGGGCAGAAATAGATATATAATGCTCGTATTTTTCAAACGAGGAAGTCTTTGGCTTGCGGCTAAAGCCTTCAAAAACAAAAGAAAGGCGAATTGCAAGATATTTTATTAATGCCGGTATGGCACCTAACGCAAATAAAATGCCTATGAATTGAAGAATTCCCGAGATAAAATAGTTTTGTGAGATAATTGTAAGATATGTCATTTGTTTTCTCCTTTTCTCTGATTATACGGGTTTGCGTACTTGTGAGTTGATTATATCACTAGTTTTTGTATTTGTCAACTCAATTGAGTTAACTTTTTTAACTCAAAAGAGGTAAAATAAATAAAAAAGAATAGTGGAGAAGGATAAATGAATATAGGAGAGGCTACGAGGCTTAGAATAATTGAGCTTTGCAGAGAAAAGGGTATAACCGTAAATAAGTTATCAACCCTTTGTGGAATTACGCAATCAACCTTGAATAATATCATTTGTGGTAGGAATAAAGGAACCACTATATCTACTATTAAGAAAATCTGTGACGGACTGGAGATAAACATAAGAGAGTTCTTTAAATCCAAGCTATTTGACGATTTGGACCAAGAAATTATATAAATTAAGAGAATTTGCAAACAGTGGCAAGGTGAGAGACGCCTTGCCACTGTTTTTTGCTTTGATTTTGTCATAAAGATAGGGAAAAGGGACTGGTTTCGTTATTTGCCGATAATTTCTAGCTCAACGAGCACGAAGTGGATAAAAATGCAAGATTTTTGGAAAAAAGATATATTTTAAGTGCATAAATATGCAAATATTGTATAATATTGAAAAAGTAGGTAATTTAGACAAGGGGTCAAGTGAATTTAAAAATGTTATTAAAGTTGTGTTGAATGAATATACAAAAATGAGGAATTAAAATAGATAAATATGCAAAATTGATGGAAAAATCGCAGAAAATGCTAAAAATCGTTAGAATTTTTAAGAATTATCAACTAGGGTGGTGGAAATTTGGCAGGCTGTGTTGCGTTTTTTAGGGCAAAAATGAAATGTCGCTAAGCTTGGGGTAAGCTAAGAGGTGATAATTGGTGAGGTTGGGTGTAATGGGGTTGGTCGCGGATAACACTAGAAAAAGAAAACAGCCCTCGCTTGATATGCGCCTCCAAAAGTGTCTAACTTCTGGGTTCATATCAGCTTTGAGGGCTGTTTATTGTTGGGACTGTTAGGGCTAGGAATGGCACGTGGTGAGTAAAGTGACGGTGTATTGATGCTTAGGGCGGTTTATAGGGGATATGGTGCGGGGGTTAGTCGGTAGTGGGATTTAGTCGCTGTTGGCTTTGTTAGGCACGTGTGATTACGCGTACTTGACGTTTACGTTGATGATTTCCTTTGGTCTTACTACCTTGCCGTCGAAGAGGATGAAGCCCTTGACTGCGTCGGCGAAGGACTTCTCTGGTCTGTACGCCTCGGTGTGGGTAAGAGGATTTACGAAGGCGATTGCTCTCTTTGTTCTAATCATAATGTTATCAACGGCGCCGTCCTCGGTCCTTGCTACGTTGTTTGATAGCTTTACTGTTACGTTGCCGTACATAGCTACTCTGCCGTTTTCGAGCATTGCGCTATTGTCGGTGTCCTTATTAATATAGGCTTGCTTGAATAGCTTATAGAAACGAGGGGACACTGTAATTGTGATGCCTGATGCCATGTTGACATCGTTTTCTTGTAGCTTTTCGATTGCATCGTCAAGAAGTGATAGGATATTGTCCTTTGTTACAAGGGTTGGTGCTGTATTGAGTGGACTAACCTGGTCGTCGGTTGCCATCTTAGCGATAAATCTGTCGATTTCGTTAGCTAAGCCCTCGGAGGTTTCTTGACTGAGTGCGTCCATTAAGCCACCGACTGCTTGCGCCTTGTCGATATCGCCTACCTTGTAGTTGAAGTATCTAATTTGATTGATGTTGAGAATTACTGAGGTGTCCTCGATTTCCTCTGCCTCGTCAATCTCTCCGCTTGCGTTTTCACGTGCAAGGGACTTGATTGTAGGCTTTCCTACGCCTAGAATGTGGACACTGTCGCCCTTTGTGGCAACGTCGCCCTCATATTGACGGTTACAGTCCTCGGCAAAGACGCATACTCTTTCTAATTCTCTGTTGATTGATTCTGCCCATACTGATGGGATAAAGTTTGTGTAAGCCATTGTTTACTCCTTATTAATATATTTGGGACGTATTATAAGGCACAAATAGGTCTGTTTTTCCTGTGTAAGAGATTTTCACAGGTGGGAGATGCTTTAAATGACAAAGGCTTGAAAATGGGGCGCTTAAATCTGTTGTAGGTGTAGCTTGAGGGGATATGGCGCTTGTTTTGTGTAAAGAAGCTACCAGCTTTGTTGACTTTTTCTTATCTTGTCGTAATTTCTGCTGATTTGGTCCTTTGACATACGCAAAACCTGATCCCTTGTGAAAAAGCCTGCATCACCTACGTTTGGCGAGGAAAGCGCGCCCACGCTTGACTTTTCCTGCGCTTGTTTAATTACATAAGCATTTATTGCTTCCTTCTCGATAAATTGCTTCAATGCGTCATAATTCTTATATATATTCTCGATTGAGGCAGTTTTATCTCTTCCCTTGAGGAAAAGTAAGAAGGATTGGTCCTTTTCAAGGCTTTGTAGGCTTATGTTAGGGTATTTGGCTAAAAAGTCTTCGTAGTCGGCAAAATCAGAGGGTTTAAGGGATTTGTCCTTGATTTCGTTGATTTCTTCGACCTTTTGGTCAAAATCCACACTCTGTGGGTTGTTTTCTGCTAAATTGCTTGGGTTTTGGCTGTTTTGCTTGGAAAATCCTTGTTTTTCAAGGAAATTGGTTAAAAAAGAGGTCAATTGGTTAAAAAAGCTTTGATTTTCCTCTGTTTTTGGGGTTTCTTTATAATATAAAGGATTTTCGTCTTTTTCGTCCTTGAGGCTTGAGCTTTGAGGGTTTTCAACCTCTGAAATTACTGGTTTTGCCGAGGGAGTGTCGGAAAAACCTGTATTTTGGGGCGAATTTGCTTGAAAATCGCCATTTTCTCCTAAAAAACTGTCATTTGGGGCGTTTTTAGTGATTTCTTTTGCCATTTTGTTAAATTCCTTATTATACAAAAATAAAAATAAATTAAATTGTGTCGACACTCGGTCGGTTATTTTTGTTTGTTTTATATAATTCTAGCTCTTTTTTGAGTTTTTGTAGCTCACTATTCTTTTCAAGCTCGATTTGCTTTAAAATTTCCTGCTTATTTGTGATTGCACTCTCGGGATAAGCCTTGATATAGGTTTCTAAAGAGATATTGCCATTCTTTAAGCAGTTGTCTAGCAAGCTAATGTCTGATGCAACTGAAGATTTGCTACCACCAACTGCCTCAACGAAAACGTCGAATATTGATGATTCGTAGTCCTTTGATGAAAAGGAGCTTAAAATCTCTTTTTCTGTCCCGTCCTCTTCTCTTTTGTGCTTAATAAAGCTCTTCTTATAATAATAAAGCTTTAAAAATTGGGCTAAAACCTTGCCCTGCTTACGCTTAACCGAGTAAAAATTGTTTCTTAATTCCTCGATTGGCATATTTGCTTGGTCCTGAAGGTATGCAATTGCTGAGCCCGATAGGTTAGAATAGTATTTTTCGCCTGTCATTATTTCGGTTGCACCCGATACTGCACGAGTTAGGTCGGTAAGTGATTGGGTTATGCTCATTGGTGCATCTGACAAGGCTTGCTCGGGTAATTTCTTAATACCATTGCCTGTGCCAGAGTAATCAATTAGGACTTGACCCGGTGAATTTGAGATTTTTTGATTCTTAAGTGCGTTTGGTAGTGCTATATATTTACCCCATGCGCACTCTTGTGCGTTCAAAAGACTCATTGCTACGTTGAAATTGATAGCCTTTTGGTTTGGAATAATGCCCTCTACCTCGGATAGACCGTATATTGAGCCCTCTTTTCTTTCATAATAGCCACAAACAATAGGATAAAGCACCGCCCTTGGCATCTGCGCCCCGTGAATTTGGGGGCAGATGCTATTATTTTCCTCTTGCTTGATATTTAATTGAGAAAAATCGGGGGTGATTGAAAAGGGCTTGCTAATTATTAGCGTCTTAGTAGCCCTTTCACAATAAACTTCGCCATTTTGCTTGAAGTATCTTGTTAAAAGAGTGGCATATTCCTCGGTTTTTTGTTCCTTTTTGTTGTAGGTCTGGTTGTCCTCGTCACCCTTTAGCTGAGTAAGGTCGCAATCCGTGTCTGCAAGTGCAGAGATTTGTGTAAGGGTGCGACGACTACTTATTAAAATCCAGTCCTGCTTTTGCTCGTTTAGTTCACTTGGGTCAGAAAAGAAGATGTTTAATGGGTCGATTAGCTCGCACCTAACTCCACCATCTACTCGTCCGTCGATGCCTGATGCGTTTTTGTCCCAGTAATAATGGTAAAAGTATGAGCCTTTTTTAACTCCGTCGTCAATTGCTAGCTTATCTAAGTCCTCTTGACCTAATTCCTTTAGCACGTAAGAGGAAAAATCATTAAAGGACTCGATATCCGTTAGTGGTGAATAGCTTTTATAGTGAATTTTGACAGGTGAGGCTAGAATTGCAGATTTTTTGCTTCTGCAAATCATTTTTACTATGTTTATAACTGGTCTTGGTAGGTTTTTGGTGCTAGGTGTGGGGCTTGGCCACTGTCTTCCCTCAAAAAAGTCCACGTAAGTAGGTAGATTTTCGCGAATGCCCAAGGATGCTTGCAATTCTATGCCTCTTTCATACAAATTCCATAAGCTGGTTACCTTAGCTAGTTGCATGCTTTTCCATTGAGCCATTGGTCAATCACCTCCTCATAGGATAATTTTGAGCTATTTTCTTCTTTTTTGGGACCCTGTGTCTGTTTTAGCTGGTTTAACTGGTCCTCAAGTGCAAGGACACGAGCTTGTAGGTCCTTTATAATTTTTACTACCTTTATCATTTTTACCACTCCATAAAATGTTTTTGCTCGGGTAAGGCAAGATTGAAGGATTTTTCTAAAACATTTGACCCTGTGTCGATAATCTCTATTTTTTGTGGGTGAGAATCACGAACAAAGTGAGCTATTGCACTAGCCATAACTAAGTCGTCGTGGCCACCCTCAACGGCTTCATATCTTCCGTTAGGGTGCTTGACAAAGGATAGCATTTCATAAAGGGTAACTCGGTCGGTTTCAAGGGTTATATCTTCACGCATAACGGCTACCAAATTAGCAATCATCATGGGTCTTGTAACGGCAGTTGTTAAAAATCCGTTGTAGCCCTCCAGGTCATACGCGCCTGTTGCGTACTTATGTGTATAGACGTTTGGGTAGGATAATTCTCTTAAAACTCTAACCGGATGTCTTGAGTAGTTGGTTTCTACGGCAATTAGTGCGTCGTTGTAGTATTTACCTAGACAGAAAAGCTGTTCTGCGTACAAGTCCTCGTCCATATTTTGACGACGAAGGGTTGCTACGCATCTGCCCGTTGTGTTATCGAGGACCTTTGCCGTGAAGAAGTCCTTGCCGTTTCCTGCAGTATCTGCACCTATTACATAGGGCTTTTTTCTTATACAGGTGTCGGTTTTTTCAATAAATGGCTTTTCCTCTATCCTTATGTAGCCCTCCTCGCAACGATAAAACTCAATGTCGGTAAGAGTCTTTTCAAGTGCGATTAGGTTTCCCTTGTCGTCCTTAATTTCCTTATAGACTCTTCTGTACTCAAAGTAGCCCTTGGAATAGGGTGGCTTTAGCTTATTCATATAGTTTGAGATAACTTCCTTGTCAAAGACACACTCTCCACTTGATACGAATGCTTCCTCTGCTGTACAGGGGTATTCCTGCTTTATTGAGGATTTGTCCATATAAGAGTAGTATTTCCTTGCATACCAGGCTAATTGATGCTTATCTAAGCCCTTTTCCTCCAGTACTTTAAGTCGGTTTTTCAGCCACGTGGTCGGCTTTTCCAAGTAAGTTAGGTCTCCTTCCTCGTACTCTGCACTTTTCCACCATTCGTAAAACAAATTGACACATGCACCACTATCCCACAGTGCTTTTGCCTCGTTGAAGCCGTTTGCTGTGGTTTCATAAATACAGAATGCGTTTTTAATGGCTGCCTCCTGTATTGACTTTTGAATATAAGCTAGTGAGCATTTGAAGAATGCTACCTCTGAATAGTGAATGAAGGACAGGGTTCTGCTTCGTCCTATATTTGCAGAGGCAGGTGCAATTCTCCAAGATGAGTTAAGTCCGTCGAAGAATAGCTCGTTCACAGAGTTTATTTTCTCGTCGGGTCTTAGGCACTCGGGTAGTGCGTTGTACATTTGCTTTGCTTTATCCATAAAGATTGAGCGAACGTTGTCCTCTCGGTCTGCTAGGGTAAAGCCTGAAAAGTTTTCCGTGGTTATTGCATAGGCTAGTTGAATTGCAGTTATCAAGGTGGTGAAGCCCTGTTGTCTTCCCTTTAGTATGAAGTAGGGCTTTCCTCGTCCGTGCTCCTCTAATTGATAAATGAAGTTTCTTTGGACCTCGTTGAAGAAGAAGGGAACGCTTTTTTTGCTCTTATCAACGATGGTGAAGCAACATTCAATTAGCAGATAGGGCTTTTCCTTAACCTGCTGTAATAGCTCGGGGGTGTCGAGGATTTCCTCGGCACAGGCCTCGCAAAATTCCTTGTCTAGCTGTAGGTTTTTGTACATATACCATAGCATTCGTCGTTTTTCTGCTAGGTACTCTAGGTCAAGCTTCATTTTTCCTCCTTTCTTGCCTTCCCACTACTATTGTTACACAAAAGAACCGGGACAGAGCGGTACAACTTTGATTTTTTCAAAGCTGTACCACCTTGTCCCGCTTTTTTGCGAGGTGTACAAATATATAAGTTAGTGTGTGGAAATATGGAAAACAGGGTTTCCCACATTACCACACGGTTAAGGTTCGCTTTTTTCTCTTATCGTTCAGTCGCCATGCGGAAGAGAAAAAAGCTAGCAAAAAAGAGAAACGCAGGCTGGAAAATGGATTGAATGGGTGTGGGGAAATGGTGAGTAAGTAATATAAGGGGGAGATAGGTGTTGAATTAAATAGGGGAACAGAAAGGCGGTATTAGGGTGGGTAGCAACTTAGGTGGTACAAGGCTAGGGGGGTGAGGATGACTGGAATTATAGTGTGTGGAAATATGGAAA
>JAFQEG010000011.1 GCA_017399145.1 Clostridia bacterium
TGAGGCAACGGTTGTTGATTTTTCAACATTTGCAAAGAGCTTATCTAAAAAGTCCTCGAGAGTGTCCTTATTTTCGGTAGCATAGAGTGCCAAAACTGCAACACCCCAAGCGCCACCCTCGCCTGCATTTTTCATAACTGTGATAGGTGCGCCAAGGGCTGCACTCATTGCGTTTGCGCCTACAAAGTCGGTTTTGAAGAAGCCACCGTGGCCACAGATGTCGTTGATTTTTACGTTTTCCTCGGCAAGGACCTCCATACCGATACTCATAGCGCCTAGGGCAGAGTATAGCTGTAATTGCATAAAGTTAGCAAGGGTAAGCTTGCCCTCCGGTCTTCTCATTACCATAGGTACGCCCGTTTCCATACCTACAATTGGCTCACCTGACAAGAAGTTATAGCCGATAAGTCCGCCAACGTTTTCGTCGCTTTCAAGGGATTTTTCATAGAGTCTGTCGAAAAGCGTGCCCTTATTGATTGAGCCACCTGCAAGTGCGATAACCTCGTCGAAAAGGCTTGCCCATGCGTTAATTTCTGATGTAAAGTTATTTGCGTGTACCATTGCAACGCCCTTGCCTGATGGGGTAGCAACTACGTCAATTGATTCATTTACCTTGGAAAGTGGCTTATCTAAAACTACCATTGCAAAGGCAGACGTACCGGCGGAGACGTTACCTGTATGTACTCTTACTGCGTTTGTTGCAACCATACCCGTGCCCGCATCACCCTCTGGTGGGCAAAGCTTACAGCCAGCCTTAAGTGTGCCTGTTGGGTCAAGCAAGAGTGCACCCTCGCTTGTAAGTGTACCTGCATCTTGACCTGCCAAAAGTGGGGTAGGTAGCAAGGACTCAATATCTACGTTTAAGCCTTGCTTTGCAAGTAGCTGATTATATTTTTCGATTTTTTCCTTATCATAGCCTGTTTCTGTAACTGGTACCATACCGGCAGCATCACCAATACCAAGGACCTTTTTGCCTGTAAGTCTCCAATGGACGTAGCCGGCAAGGGTTGTTAAGAAGGTAACTCTGTCAACGTGGTCCTCCTTATTCAAAACTGCTTGATAGAAGTGGGAACCACTCCAGCGCTGAGGCATATTGAAGCCTAGTGCCTCGGTAAGCTCCTTTGCTGCCCTTGCTGTATTTGTATTTCTCCAAGTTCTAAATGGCACTAAAAGATTGTCGTCCTTATCAAAGGCAAGATAGCCGTGCATCATGGCAGAGATGCCTATGCTATCAAGCTGTTCAATTTTTGAGCCGTAGTCCTTGCATAGCTTTGCGTATGCGTCTTGAAGTCCTGCCCAAACGTCCTCAAGAGAATAGGTCCAAAGACCGTCCTTTAGTTGGTTTTCCCATTCGTGGGAGCCTTGGGCTAAAGCTGTTGCGTTTTCGTCAATTAAAACTGCTTTAATTCTGGTAGAGCCAAATTCTACACCGAGTATTTTTTTCATAATTCCTCCAAAAAAAGAAAGGTTATTTTTTTCAATTGTATCATACTTTTTTTATAAATTCAATTAAAGTGTTGAAATATTAGAAAATATATTTTATAATATTAGTAGATATTAACAAAAAAATCAAGTCAAGAGGTAAAGATTTATGAAAAAGCTAAGTATTTTACTAATAGCGCTTTTGTTGCTTGTATGCTTGCTTGCCTCCTGTGGCGGTGGGGACGCTCCACCTACAACGGAAACAGGTGGCGAACAGACAGGTGACAGCGGAAACGAGGGTGGCGGTGGCAACACCGACGACTGTAATCACCAATACGGTGACTGGATTGTTAAGTATGAGCCTAAGTGTATAACAAGAGGCGAAAATTACAGAATTTGCGACCTTTGTGGAGATAAGGAAACTCAGTACACAATGGCAACCGGTCACACTGAGGAGATTGTGCCAGCGGTTGAACCAACCTGCTCAAGCTATGGCTTTACTGAGGGTAAAAAGTGCTCAGTTTGTGATGCAGTAATCAAGGCGCAAACAAGACTTCCTATGTCTGACGACCACGATTATTCCGAGATTAAAAAGATCATGCAAGTGCCAACCTTTTCTCAGGGTGGTAGGGCAACCTTTATGTGCAGTAAGTGCCTAGAGAGCACTGACCTTTCATTACCACAGCTTAAGAACGAAAAGCTAACTAAGGACGATATTTACAACGTTGAGGCAAGTAGCATTTACAACCCTGCTGTTGACAACGTTTGGAAAATGTTTGATGGTAAAACCGACAGTGCCGGTGTTTACGCACAGGGTAGCGACTGGTTTGGCGACCTAGGTGACGTTTTAATTGTTACCTTAGACCAAGAGATTGTATTAAAGGAGCTATACGTTTACGTTGCTGGTAACTGGACTACTGCAACTGTAAGAGTAAAGAATGCAAACGGTCAAGTCTTGATTAGCGAAAGTGTAAGGGCAAATGCCTCTGCTTACGGCGGACCCGGTGATAAGATTCAAGTATTCAAGGGTGAAAAGTACAGAGTATACACAATTGAGGTTGAAATTACCTCTCTTAAGGAAAGCTATCAAACCTTTAAGCTAACGGAGATTGAGGCTTGGGGAGCTAAGGAAGATACAAGAATTCTTAAAATGGACGACAACCATATTTGTGACCATAGAGAATTCGTTGAGCAAATGACTCCCTCTACCTGTGTAGCGAGAGGTACTGCTAGATATGCTTGCTACTGTGGTAAGACTGGTGATTACTACACACCAAAGCTTGTAAGAGAGTTTACGGAGCTTGTTTCTTATACAGCGCCTACCTGTACAAGTCCCGGTCAGGCTATTTACAATTGTAAATGTGGAACATACAAAAGAACAATTGACCTTGACCCACTTGACCACGAATATCAAAGAGTAGTTGAATACACAAAGATGCCAACTCACTCCGAGGGTGGTAACGTTACACTTAAGTGTGTAAGATGCGACCTAACACAAAGCGTTGATTTGTCGCCATTGCCACTTGAGGCAGTTCAATACTTGCGTGTTGTTGAGGTTAAGGGTGGCACGGTTAAGCTTAAATTTAACCTTTATGGCGATTCTGCAAGCTATGAGGTAAGATATAGCGAAAACGAAATAACTAAGGATAACTACAATCAAGCAACTGCGATAAACGCAACTATTTCAGGAAACAAGGAATACACAGTAACCTTTAATCTTGATGCAAGCCTTGATAAGTGCTACTACGTAGCAGTAAGACCTTATGCAGGAACAAACTATGGCGAAATCTCAACTGTAAGAGTTGGTGGTGACAAGCTAATTCCTATTGATTATAGCCAAGCAACCGTATATCACGGTGAAATTCTAAATTCCTTTGAAAAGCTATTCGACGAGCAAGACGAGGGCTTTAGAACCGGCTCAACAATGCCAAGCTCTGCAATGTCAAGAATATTTACAAACACCTCTGACACCTTCTATAATTTAAGACTTGCACCAATTGTTGACCTAGAAACACTTCACTACGTATCCTCTGCTTATCTATATTACACAGAGGCAGGCGCTAGTATTACAGTTAGATGGAGCGACACTCCTGTTGACTTTATGGCTGAGGATAGCGCATGGGACGGCTACTATACCTTTACAGCTACCTCCGGTTGGAATAAAATTTCAATCAATGAGGATTCAAGATACATTCAAATTGTATTTACAGATGGCACAGCCCCCTGTGAGGCTATGATTTATGGCTATCAAAATGGTGATGGTGACCCTGTTTCAACAGAGAAGAAGGACTTGCCAACTATCAACGAAATGATGGGTATGTGTGGCTTTACCGCTATCGGTGGTGGTAATACACCTATTGATTCTGTAATTTGTACATCTGTCTTGAGAGAATATCGTACCTTTGGTTGGTCCTACGATATTGAAAGCTATCCAGAAAAGACCTCTTACTTCTCAAATAGCTGGATGGGTAACTTCGATAATGAGTATAGAAATTACTCACAGGCTGGCATTTTGCTAGTGCCTTGTATTCAATGGGACCTTGCAAATACTGCACTTTCCAATAAGATTGATGAAAACGGCTTGCCTCTAAGAGATGGCGAGGGTAAGCTTGTTAAGGGCGACTACTGGACTAGATTTGATCCAATGACATACTTTATCTATGCTGACGGTATGTTTGGCTTTGCAGCAAGATATGGCACAAATAATTCACCTGCAATTCGTGAAATTGCAAACGCACACTCAAAGGATGCAGTACAAGAGGTAGGTCTTGGCTACATTAAGTGGCTTGAATTAGGAAATGAGCCTGACGCTACATGGCATGGTGGTATTGTTAATTACTATTCTGCATATCAATTGGCTGCACTTACATCTGCCGGCTATGACGGACATTGTAGGACTCTTGTTTCAGAGCATTCAGCTGGTGGCTACCACTTCGGTGCTAAGAATGCTGACTCTCAAATGGGCGTTGCAATGGCAGGTATTTCTGCTACAAGCAATGAGTATATTACAGCTATGTGCTACTGGATGAAGGCAAATCGTGCCGATAGTAAGGTTGCAGTAGATGCATTTAACGTACACCAATATATGTCTAAGCCAATTACAGTACAAGGCGACAAGACTCGTTACGTTGGTATGAGTCCTGAGGAGGCAGACCTACCTGGTATTCTTTCACAGCTTGTTTCTATTAGAAATAAGTACTACCCAGAAAAAGAGGTTTGGCTAACTGAGTTTGGTTGGGATACTAACCAAAGCTATGCAACTGTAAACTCAGCACACGCATACGGCAACTACACAGGAAGACAAGTACAGGCAATGTGGCTAACACGTGCTTACCTACTACTTTCTGCAACCGGTGTTGACAAGGCTACAATGTACATGTGCGAGGATACAGGCGTTGAGACTGAATCCGTTGGTAAATTCGGCACCTCTGGTGTTATCGGCTACGAGTATGACGAAAACGGCAAGGTGGTTGAGGTTAAGAAGGATTCCTACTATTATTTATATACACTTAAGAATACTCTAGGTGGTTATAGCTTCTCACAAAAAATAGACACCTATAACGAAAACGTTATGGTATATGAGTATGTAAATGAAGCTGGCAAAACTGCTTATGCAGTATGGTGTCCAACCTCTGACGGTACAACAGTTGAAAATTACTGTCTAAGAGTAGGAGAGGGCAACGCAACTCTTGTTGAGGCTATATTCGGCAACATAAACGGTCACGAAACAGACCTAGAGGTTGACGAGTACGGCTACGTAACAGTAAACGTTTCCGAAAATCCTGTTTATATCGTTATGGATTAATAAAAAAAGAAGCACCTCGGTGCTTCTTTTTTGTTGGGGACTGGGTAAGAGAAAAGAAAGGTAAATAAATGTAAACAAAAAAAGAAAGGTAAAAAAACAAAAGGAGTCCCCAAAATGGAATTATCTATTTAATGCGTATTTTATGGAAAGAATAACGAATATAACGACTGCGCTAAGAATTACGCCGGCTACAACTAGGAAAATTCCGTATAGGTAGTCCTTTGTGGTGTCCTTGTTGTTACACTTTATGCCACCGATTATAACCATTTCAAAGGGTAGGGCGCAAAGTAATACAGGCACTACAAATATAGCGAGTAGAATAAGGGCAGGGTTGCTAGACAAAGCACTTAGGCTTGATAGCTTATCTTGTATTTTAGTAACTATTTTCTGTTTCATAATTTCCTCGTTTAGTGTTAAAAATTTTTACGGCACTCTTGCCTTGTGTGATTATATTCTAGCACAAGTAAATCTATTTGTAAATAGTCAAAAGTCCCGAAAACAAGACACTTTATTTTAAGAAAAAAATATTGTAAATATAAATATACTATGATAAAATATAAATGAATAAAAGAGTAATTAAGGACTATAATAAATAAGAGAGAGGAATAAAAATGGAAAACATTAAATATATTGGTGTAAACGACCATGAAATAGATTTGTTTGAGGGTCAATACAGGGTGCCAAATGGTATGTCCTATAATTCCTATGCTATAATTGATTCCTGTGTTGCAATTATGGATAGCGTTGATTTAAGATTTAAGGATAAATGGCTTGAAAACATTGAAAATGCACTTGGGGGAATTGAGCCTAGCTATTTAGTTGTGCACCACGTTGAGCCTGACCATTCCGGCAGTATTGTTGCATTTATGAAAAAATACGAGAATGCAAAAATTGTAACAAGTCAAAGGGCACTTGGTATGATTAAAGCCTTTTATGGTGATGGTTATGAAAATAGGTGTGTGGTGATAAAGGAAAACGACACTCTTTCTCTAGGAAAGAGGGAATTGAGGTTTTTCTCAGCACCTATGGTCCATTGGCCCGAGGTTATGGTAAGCTATTTAAGCGAGGACAAGGTGCTATTTTCTGCTGATGGCTTTGGAAAATTTGGCGCACTTGATATAGAGGACGAGTGGGCTTGTGAGGCAAGACGATACTATTTTGGTATAGTTGGCAAGTATGGTGCGCAGGTACAAGCACTATTAAAAAAGCTAAGTGGCTTAGAAATAAATGCTATTTGTCCCTTGCACGGACCTGTTTTGAGGGAAAATCTTGGCTATTATTTAGATTTATACAACACCTGGTCAAGCTACAAGCCAGAAAAGGAGGGCGTGTTAATTGCCTACACCTCTGTTTATGGAAATACCGAAAAGGCAGTTATGATATTAAAGGATATGCTACTTGATATGGGGCTTTACGAGGTTTCCACCTGTGACCTTGCAAGAGAGGATATGCACGAGGCAATCGAGGACGCATTTAAGTATGACAGACTTGTTTTGGCAACTACCACCTACAATGGTGATATTTTCCCATTTATGAGAGAATTTATAAACCATCTAACAGAAAGAAATTATCAAAATAGACGGGTTGCATTTATTGAGAATGGAAGCTGGGCGCCTGTGGCAAGCAAAATAATGAAGAGTATGCTTGAAGGGTGCAAAAATCTTACTATTTTAGACACAGGGATGACAATTATGTCCTCGATAAATAGGGAAGACCTGCAAAATATAAAGGCTCTTGCAAGGGAGCTTTGCAAATAAATTTAAAGGAGGATTTAAAATGAAGTACGTATGTGACGTTTGTGGCTGGGAATACGACGAAAAGACAGGTGCACCTGAATATGGAATTGCACCAGGCACCAAATTTGAGGATTTACCAGAGGATTTTGAGTGCCCACTTTGTGGTGTTGACAAGTCGAATTTTTCAAAAGGTGAATAAAATTAAAGCTCGACTTAAAAAGTCGAGCTTTATTATTGAAAAGACTTGGTTTATTTGGTATAATAGGGTAAATGGATAAAAAGGGGGACGTGCTTGTGAAAATATACGATATTTCTCAAGAGGTTTTTAGTTGTCAGGTTTTTTCTGGTGACCCTGTGCCTAAAAAAACACAGATTTTATCAATTGAAAAGGGGGACGTGTGCAATTTAACAGAATTTAGTATGTGCGCACACAACGGTACCCATATAGATGCGCCCTATCATTTTATAAATGGTGGTAAGAGTGTTGACAAGCTAAGCCCTGAGTCCTTAGTGGGTCCTTGCTTTGTGGCTATACATTCGGGTGTTGTCAGTGGTGATGATGCAAAAAAGATTATTGAAAAAGCAAGGGCGCTTGATAGCGAGTGTGCAAAAAGGATTTTACTAAAGGGGGATTTAGAGGTTTCTCTTGATGCATCACAGGTATTTGCCAAGGAAGGGATTTTGCTTTTAGGAAATGAGTCTCAAACGGTAGGTCCAAAAAATGCGCCTATGGAGGTGCACCTTGAGCTTTTAGGCAAGGAGATTGTGCTACTTGAGGGAATCCGACTAGGCGAAATAGACGAAGGCAAGTATTTTTTAAATGCTATGCCCTTGAATTTAGGTGGGGCAGATGGTGCGCCCTGTCGTGCAATACTTATAGATTTTGAAGGGGAAGAAAATGACGGATAGAGAAAAAATACATTCAGGTGAGCTTTATTATCCAAGTGGTGACGAGATAATGAATGAACAGCTTTCCTATGTGAATATGCAATATGATTTTAATATGACAAGACCTACCGAGCTTGACAAAAGAGAAGAAATGCTAAAGAAAATGTTTGCAGAAATAGGAGATGGCTGTTATATTGAGCCACCACTTCACGCAAATTGGGGTGGGCACCACGTTCATTTTGGAAAGGGAGTGTATGCAAATTTCAATCTTACTCTAGTTGACGACACTCATATTTACGTAGGAGACTATACTCTTTTTGGTCCTAACTGCGTAATTGCAACTGCATCTCATCCCATAGACCCCACACTTCGCCAAGAGGCGTATCAATATAATTTGCCTGTGCATATCGGCAAAAACTGTTGGCTTGGGGCAGGAGTAATCGTTTGCCCCGGTGTTACAATTGGCGATAACACAATTATCGGCGCAGGTAGTGTTGTAACTAAGGATATCCCCTCAGGCGTGGTTGCCTTCGGCAACCCTTGTCGAGTACATAGAGAAGTGACCGAGCGTGACAAGGAATACTATTATAAAGATAGAAAAATAGATTACACCAAACTAAAGGGACCGACACATTGAGGTAAAACCAAGACCCACAAATAATACACACCACCCAAGCAATATTGTTTATTGCTTCCGTTTGAATAATAAGGTTGAAAAGCAAAGCTTTTCTCCATTTATGTGTGTCTTTATTAGCGCTTTCTGCCCTCCACGTACAAAGTACGCGTCCACGGGCAGAAATCACAAATTTTTCCTCCCAATCTGTCTAGTCCCGCCAACACATTGAGATAATAAAAAGCAACTCTTTCGAGTTGCTTTTTTTGTTAGTATGGTAGCCAATCCGTAACCTCATGGCTAAGGATTTCGCCCTCTTGGGTGATTTTATAGGTTAGGTCGATTTCCTCGGCATCGTCCTGGGGTCCTGGGGTATCCTTTGCACCACTTAGAGAAATGGTGTAGTATTCGCCTGTGCCAAGATAGAGTGCATGCAAGGACAAAATATTCTCGGGGGATTTGTCAAGGTAATTTCTGTAATGATATTCTGCAAGGAAGCAAGCGGTTTGTCTGCTTATTGTGGCTAATTCCTCCTCCTCGAAGTAGTAAAGTGGTTCGACGTCGCCCTCTAAAATCTCGTCCTTATATTCTTTAATGCCTGTGATTTCTGTTTCATTTATATCATAAAAGGCAATGGTGTGGTATTCCTTTTTTGCACCACGATAGGTACCGTCACACTCATAGCTAATATAGCTTATGTGTGTGTCATTTAGCTTAATTTCTAAATTGGAAATGATTGAATAGCCCTTAATACAGGTTGATTTATATAGGTCGTTTTCACTATCGTAGGTAAAGTCGCTTATGCTTAGTCTAAGATTGCCTAGGGCAATAAAGGAAAAGATTGATTCCTCGAGATAAGACCCGTTATAACGTCGCCAGCCATCGCCCTCGGGTAGGTAGTAGGACTCGTCGTAGATTGCATCAATTCCCCAAAAATCGTCACCCAGTGTACGTATTTCCGTTCTTGTTATGCTACTATTAAAGTCACCATCAAGGCTATTTATTAGCTTAGAGTTATAGGTTGTGCCCTTTTTCGATTTATAAAGACTTGCACCAAGAGTAAGGGAGCCATCCTCCTTTATAATAATTAGGTCGTGAAGGGTGGTAAGACTCTCATAGCCACTAATTGATTCAGCAAGTGCCTTATCTAGCTTTTCAAGCACAGGGTCAAGTGTATCGGGCTGTGGGTCGCTAGGCAATTCGGGAGTGGTATCCTCGACTAAGCCACCTTGAGTTGAGGTGTCAATTACTTGGCTATTAGTGTTTGTGCCTGTGTCAGTTGAGGTGTCCAGGGTTGTATTTGGAGTTGTGTCCTCGCTACCCATTTCGCTTTGTGGTGGTGCGACACAGCCACTCAAGATAAGTGCAAATAGCAACAAAAGAATTATACACAGCTTTTTCATAAAATCACTCCTTTCATAAATAAAGACGGAAAATATAAAAGGTAGGTTACAGGTTGAGAAAAATATGGTCGATTATCGACCATATTTTTTATTTTGTGCTGATAGATAGGTTAAATTCGCACACTCCTGTGGGTAAAATGTAGTCGATTAGGTATGCGTTAAACTTTACCCCGCCTATGTGGGTTTCTGCCTCGTGGATAGAAATATTTGGGATAAGCCCCTCCTTACATTCAAGGGTTGTGTCCTCGATAATTACCTTATTACCAACAATCCTTGGCTCGATTACGGAAACGAAGCGTTCTGTTATTACGCTTTCTTTAGTTAGAGTAAATTTGTCACAAAGTGCGATTTTGTCATCACTTAGTGTAAAGGTGCGCTCAGCCTTTTTAAGATAATCTTGACCGTAGCCGTTTGTAAAGTCCATTGATACAACCGACATATTTTCGTTTACGTTTAGGTAAACGTTGTCACGACGGACACCATCTTGACCTACGCCGTCAAAAAATGGAATGTTGTGAGAAAAGGCAGAGGGGTTAAAGAAGGTATATCTTGCGTTTTCGTGGTAGCCAGTTTTGTATGGTCCTGCACCTAGGTCACAAAGGATTTGGTGATTGTTTCTTGCAAAAATGAAGGAGCCAACGTCGTTGTGGTTATGGCTTTCTCCGTTGTTGCCACCCTTTGTTGCAAAGCCATAGTGTGGTGTGCGCTTAACAAAATAAGCAGAGTCCTTCATATGATATGAGGCACTTTCCTCAATTTCGTTAGTTACGTATTCGGGACGGAAATAGAGAATACAACGAAGTAGGAAGTTTAGGTGGGTGTTGTCCTTTGCCATAATTGCAAGCTTGATTGGTAGCTTTTCAACGTCTTCGCCGTAAATTGTCCTCAAAGCATGGGGTAGCCATACGGAATAATTTTGTACTCCTGCGCAGTCACTAAAGGAAACGATAACGTCACGTTGTAGAAACATTTTTTGCATAAAGGTTGCAATTTCCTTTACCTTAGGCACTTCAAACCAGTCAACCTTGCCATTTGTTAACTCCTTTTCTAAAAGTGCATAGGTTACAAAAAAGCCAAAGCCGAAGGACCAGTAGCCTGTACCCTCAACGCAAACTCCGTCGTCCTTGTAGGAGTCTAGGTAAACCTGCATAACGGAGTCAAGGCGACCTCTTTGCTGTAAAAAGATTTCGGGGCATTCGTACATTAAAACACCACCTACACCACCTGCGCAAACTGCTGCCCAGTTGTTAGGGTGATTTTCCCAGAAATAGGTTCTTGTAAGGAATGGGTCTATGGTCCTGCGCTTTAATTCTGCGCTAATTCTGTCCTTTAGTAGCTGAGGAAAACGGTCCTCGAAAAGGTTTTTAACCTCGGCTAAGGCAAGGGCTGCGCTTGATGCAAAAATATCTATTAAGCCTATGTCGTAATCCTTAGGGGTCCTGTCGTAATAGCGATTGAAGTGTCCAAGGGGAGCCCAGGAATATTCCCCAAGATATGCCCAAACAATCTTTAAAAGATTGTCGTAATATTCCTCATTGTCGGGATAGATTAAGGAAAGCATTGAGGCTGTTTGTAGCTGGTCAAATTGCAATCTCCAAAGCCCGTTATCGTTATTTTCTAAAATTTCCTTAGCAGAGTGGGGGCGAGGCTCGGTCTTGAAGGCTTTTTCGTAAAGCTCCAAAACCTCCTGTCTGTGCTGAGCATAATCGTTGCTTGCACGCACCTTTTCCCAAAATTTTTTATCCTTAGCAAAATCTAACATAATTAACCTCTTTGTTGTGTAGCTTGTACCTTAATTTTAGCATAGAGTCAAAGGGTTTGCAACAGAAAAAGGAAAAAGAGGCTTAAAATTTAAGCCTCTTTTTTTGTGTTGCAACAACCCCGCTACTTACCAGATGCCTTGAAATTGTATACAGGCTTAATTACCTTTACAATTTCAACGGAAGGGGTAATTTGCGAAACGATTGCGTCCATATCCTTGTATGCCATAGGGGACTCGTCAAGAGTACCGGGGCAGATACAGGTGGTATAGATGCCTTCCATTTGCTTTTGGTATTCCTCAAGGGTTAGAGTTTCCTTTGCGGTGCTTCTTTTTAAGAGTCTACCTGCACCGTGAGGGGCAGAGTAGTTCCAATTTTCGTTGCCCTTACCTAGACAGATAAGCGCACCGTCACGCATATTGATAGGGATTAAAAGCTTTTCACCATTCTTTGCAGATACGGAGCCCTTTCTTAAAATCATTGACTCTGTGTCGATATAGTTATGAATGGTAGTAAAGCGCTCTAGCTGAGGTAAGCCTAAAACGTTTATAATGGTGTCGGCAATTGCTTGTCTATTTAGAGTTGCAAACTGTTGTACAAGCTTCATGTCGTGAATGTACATATCAAAGAGTTCGCCCTCAAGACAGCAAAGCTCCTTGGAAATAGGCTTGTTTGCATAGTCCTTTTTCATTTTGTCAATGGTGTCTGCTATTTCGTTTTTGGACTTACCCTGTGCTAGCATATCCTTAGTTACCTTGTCGGCTAAGGATTTAGGGAAGGTGCGTTGCATTTCGTAGGCTTGGTTGATGTAATATTCAGCAACCTCCTTGCCTAAACGTCTACTACCCGAGTGGATAACTAGGTATTTGCAATCATCCTCGTCCTTGTCGATTTCAATAAAGTGGTTGCCACCACCAAGAGTGCCTAAGCCGAATAGCGCCTTTTCGCCCTCGATTTTATCGTAGCAATAAAGCTTTGTTATGTCGATTTTGTCAGTGTATTTGTGGTATGTTTTTCTGTTTGAGTTGCCTGAGGGGATATTTCTTCTTATACAGTCGTCAAGCTTTTTAAAGTCAATATCTACCTTGCCAAGACATACAGTTTCCATGCCACAGCCGATATCAACGCCTACCATTGAGGGCGATACCTTGTCCTTAATTGTCATAGTTGTACCGATGGTACAGCCCTTGCCTGAGTGTACGTCAGGCATAATTCTAATTTTTGTTTCCTTAAAAGCCTCATCGTTACACACGTTCAAGATTTGCTTGTAAGCATCCTCGGCTAGCAAATCGGTGTAGCAGATAGCTTGGTTATATTTGCCGTAAACTTCTATCATGGTATATCATCTCCTTTTTAATTATACTAGAGGGCGGATTTAGAGTCATAGAACAAAAGGCGAGGAGGGGAAGCAACATAGTTTTCGATAATTGTTGCGTTTTACGAATCTAAGGTGGAAATTTTTTCAAAATTTCTTTTATTGTATTCGCCTTTTTAAGGGCGACTGCTACTCTGCCGTACACTAGTACGCCTACGGAAACCCCCAAAGCTCATTCTTCGCTTCGGGGAACCCCTGGCGACGACTACGCATTCACCCTTTCTCTGACCCAAATCTCCCTCTTAATTCAGTGTGTGAGGGCGGATTTTATTAAATGGCAAAAGGGTAGGCACCTCAAAAGAGGAGCCCACCTCTTGAATTACGCCTTTGGACCCTTGAGAATGGATACAAGGTCGGTAATTGCGCTTGACCCGCCACTTAGGTTGAGGGTGTCAACCTTTTCACAAATACGCTCAAGGTATTCAAGCTCCTTAAGCTTGTAAAGGGTTGCATTCTCGTCCATAAGCTTTGCGGTGTTAAGAAGTGAACGGGTTGAAGCAACCTCCTCACGTCTTGCAATTACGCTAGCTTGTGCCTTCTTCTCAGCCATAAGAACGGTATTCATAATGGATCTGATTTCGCCTGGGAGGATGATGTCCTTTACGCCAGCATCAACGAAGCTAACGGAAAGTGCCTCTTCCTTCTCAACAAGCTTGTCAAATACATACTTTGAGATAGCGTCCTTATTTTCGAGGATCTCGTCAAGCTTGTACTTGCCAACATAGTCACGCATAGCTAGCTGAGCACAAAGTCTGATTTGCTCCTCGTAGGAATCAACGTCGCTAATTGCCTTTACAACGTCGCTAACGCGATAGTTGCAAACGAAATTGATGCGAACGTTTACCTTATCCTGAGTAAGGATCTCTTGGCAGGCAATATCCATTCTTTGAAGTCTTGTATCAACTGTTCTAGCGAAAACTGATACAGTATTCTTCCAGAAGTAATATGTGCCAGGCTCAAGAACCTTAACAAACTGGTTGTCAAGGTATAGTAGTGCCTTTTGATAGGACTCAACAGACACCTTAGTGTAGTAGATCCCAGGGATCTTTGCTATGATTTGAGAAGGAACATCCTCAATCATAGTCTTTGATGTGTCGAAGAGCATAAGCTCTTCCTTGGCATCAGTTTTGAAGTAAACGTATCTGCCCTCCTTGAAGAAGCTAGTGCAGATACCATTTACAAAACGCATGCCATAGTGGCCGGCTGGCACCTCATATACGTTTACACTGTTCTTGATATCCTCATTAGCAAGAAGAGTATCAATTGAGCATCTGGATGATGAAAGTGCAGAATCGATGGGAACGATTTCTACCTCTCTTTGTCTCCAAAACTTATATGAGCCAGCGCCAAGTAGCTTTTCAAGCTTACCGTCCTTGAAAAGTAGGCCTCTTTGATTTTCGTTAATAACAAACTTTTTCATTTTTATTTTCTCCTTTATGTAAATTATTTTTGTATTTAAACGGCATTTAGCCGATATTAGCGAGCTAGGTCCCTTTATACCGAGGGCGGTACACTCGCTTAAGCAAGTAAGGGGCTAGGGCGGGGCAACTAGGCTTGGCCTTAGCACGTTACAAGCGGTATCCGCAAGGTAACAGGGCTCTTGGTATATCCTTAAGCAAGAGGGTAAGCAGAGTGATAGTGCAAACGGGCAACTATCACTCATGACTCAAGCCCTACATTTTATCCTGTCGGCAAGGAGCCTTAAGATAAATATGTAGGATTTGTAGCTAGCCCACTTGAAAAGGCAAAAGGGACTTTGCAAAAATCATGTTCATCATAAAAACTTTTAGGTTTTTTTTAAAGAATTTACTGTTCTTTACAATTCAACTAATAGTTTGGGGTGCCACCAAGTGTTATGAGAACACCTTCGCGGAATCGAACCGCTAAAACTAGCAAGCTGACATACACAGGGGGATTTCCAATATGGCGCTATGCATAAAGGAACCAGTGCATCTCCGTGACGCTCGGTCGTTTTTTGACTCGTCAGCCAATCACCGGAACTGCCTTGCTGATATAAGTATATGGCATAAAGTGGTAAAAATCACGGAAAAAAACTTGCGAAGACTAGGTTTTTTAAGATTTTTTCAACTTTTTTGAAAAAATTTGCAAAAAAAGAGCAGACAAAAAAGTCTGCTCAAGGGAAAAAACTATTGCTATTTAATATGTATATAGTTAATGAAGGCTTTTGAAAAGCTGACGTTGGGTCTCTAGCCTTTTTTTAATTTCTGCCACAAAGGACCGAGAGGCAACGGCACGGATAGATGGGCCGAAGGATAAAACTCTTATAACAAGCTCGGTTTCGTCCTTTTCGTCATATTCAAGCCTGATAATGTATCTGTCATCGCTAACCCTTTCTGCTTGCTTTTTGAAATGGGCAAAGTGAAGCATTACCCTTTCAAGTGCGTTTCGCTTATCGAATACCTCAAGGACTAGGGTTTTTGTTTTCACCTTAGCAGAGGGATTAACAAACGAGGATGCGTAGCATAATTCACAGCTAGTTATTGAGGATAGATTAAACATCTGCATTTTTGAGTTGCTACTCCTTGCAATAAGACGGAATTTGTCGTCCTTTTCCGAATATTCAAGCCTTAGGGGGACAACTATGGCAGTCATTTGGGTATCCTTCCTTGTGGTGATGGATAGCTTAAGACCGGAGTTTTCCTTAATTGCTTTAAGAATTTTGCGAAATACTGATATGTAAAACTGATTTTCGTAGTCGTCGCAATCGTCGTATTTGTCATAAATTTCAATGTCGCTAAGAGAGAAAAGTGGCTCGTAATTCCATAGCTGATATGGAATTTCATCAAGGAAAAGCCTTATTCTTTTATCGTCGACTAGGGACCTTAGCCATCTTAATTGAAGGGTGGTTAGGGGAAGAGTGGGCTTATTTTTAAGGGTGGTTGTTAAATCCTTAGTAATAAAGGGCCAACGGTCCTCCTTAATTGCCTGTGAAATTTCAAGATAGCTATCCTCAAAGGCGTTTTCGGTAATGATTTCTTGAAGCTGTTTTTTGTCAATCGCTCCATTTTCAAGAATTGCATTTATTATTTTTGTTACTGTGCCATAATATGCACCATAAATTTCGTTGAAAATCATTGTCCGTCGCCCTCCTCGTATAGCTTGTAGGTTTTTTCTAGGTCGTCGAAGAATTGCTTTTCAACTGCCTTGTTTTGGAAGCTTATGTCGGTTATACGTGTAATAAAGGTGCGAATCCAAGGAATGATTTCATGACTATCGTAAATGTAGGCGCAAAATCTTGCGTGATTTTCGTCAATCATTTCCACAATTCCACAACGCTTTTCACGGAATAGTCTTCTATAAATATAGTCCTCGTCCTTATCAACAAATACAGTAAATTCCACACACTCGGTAGCCTCTATATTCTTTTTCATAGAAACACCCCAAATATGGTTGCGCATTTTTTGGAATTGGTCCAAAATTGCACCGAAAAATGGACACACCTCGCCTTGTGTAATACCCTTTATGTAGTCAACTCGCAAGGGGACCATCTTTTTTAGCATAAGGTCATAAGCCATTAGGTGCATACGTCCGTTTTGGGCACTGGAAAACACCTTGATTGGTACAACCTGCATTTGCTTTACTTCCTTGCCCTTGCTTTGAGTTTTAACTGTGATTTGTAGCTGTCTTCTTATTGAATCAAGGCACAAAAGTAAAATATCGCTATCAAGAGTCGAGGTGAGATAGTGATGCTTAAAGGCAAAGGGGGTGCTTACCTTTTCGTCCCTTTCAAGAATGAAAAAGCCTAAGGCACCTAGGGGAGAAACCTCGGAGAAGAATGAAATTGCGTCGTAAAGGTCCTCAAGGCTTGGATCGGTGGACCTTTTATATTTTACAATCTTGCCAGATTTTTCTGCTATAAGCAAGCCTTGATTTACATAATCCTTTAGCTTTTTTCTAAGAGTAGATTCGTCGAAAAGGTCGATTACACAAATTGTTGTGCTTTCAAGCTGTTTATTTATGCCCTCTAAAATTTCCTTGTGAGTTAGGGAAATGTCGGGGGAGTGTAGCAAATCAAGTATAAAAAAGTGAAGAATTATGTCGTTGTCTGTAAAGCTTTTAGACTTTAATGAGGCAAACAAGGGGTTTGATGCTATGTTACGGCTATCTATGGATAGATAAACGCTCTTGCCGTCAAGCGTGCGCGAGGCACTCATATAGTTGCTTAGGTAGCTTTCGATTCTGTGCTTTTCGTAGTCGTAGGACCTTGCACTTTTGCCTGTATATTCGTCTCTGTGCTTAAAGCCGTATATGTAAAATTCTCTCATATAATCACGAATTTTTTCGTAATTCTTAATAAGCTCAGATGCCATTTTAATATCCCCCCTTCCTTGGTCTTTAAGTATATTATAAGTTATTTTGTCAATAAATTCAAGGCTTGGAAAAGGGAAATGCTTCAATATTCGACTTTTCTCTTGACAATATTACAAAACAAATGTATAATTTTTTATGTAAAAATAAATTTAAGGAGAAAAACAATGAAAAAGTTTTTTGAAGAATTCAAAAAGTTTATAACCCGTGGCAATGTTGTTGACATGGCTGTTGGTGTTATCGTCGGCGGTGCCTTCACAGGTATTGTAAACGGACTTAGCAACTACGTTTTAAAGCCAATT
The DNA here is from genome assembly GCA_017399145.1 of Clostridia bacterium. Lineage (GTDB taxonomy): Bacteria > Bacillota > Clostridia > Oscillospirales > CAG-272 > RGIG2000. The sequence goes on from JAFQEG010000011.1 coordinate 17,634, forward strand.
ATTAACTGGATTTTGGCTTTGATGATTGGTAAGGACGGACTAAGTGGTGCTATTACTATGCTTTCACCAGGATACGTTCTTGATGAAAATGGTGTAGCTACTGAGGTTATCGACCTTGCAAGCTCTATTTACATTGACTGGGGTTCATTCATTAGCGCTATTATTAACTTCTTTATCATCGCATTCGTTCTCTTCGCAATCGTTAAGGTTATTAACGGCTTAAGAGAGGGTGGCGAGGAAGCTAAGAAGGCTAAGGAGGCTAAGCGCGCACTTAAGGCTGAGTTGAAGGAAAACGGCATCAACAAAAAGGACAAGGAAGCGGTTAATGCATACCTTGCAAAGAAGGAAGAAGAGGCTAAGGCGCAAGCTGAGGTAGAGGCTAAAGAGGCTGAGGAAAAGGCACGTCTAGAAAGACTTGAAAACCCAACCACCGAGGACCTACTTAAGGACATTCGTGAGCTACTTAAGAGCAAAAACTAATTTATAGCTAATAAAACAGACAAGCACAAGCGTGCTTGTCTGTTTTTTTATGGTGTAACGGGAACTATGCTCAACACAATTTTTTCAACCTCACTCCATTTCATATTCGGTATGGTTTGAAGTGAAAAATAATATCCGTCCTGTGTCCAATAAGCAGAGATAATATTGTAATTTTTTGTATAAAGTATCTTACAATCACCTATATAAGCGATTTCGTAGCCTGCATGCTCCGTATTTATTGTCGGTGTACCGTTGCCAATTATACTTTGAGTTATAACCATAGAATGACTATTCCTTTTCCATACCGTTTGCACAACGGAGTTAAGCCTTGATTGCTTGAAAATTTCGTATCCGTTTTCCTCAAAATAAGAGGGTTGATACTCAATCTCTATTTTATCAGGTAAAAGAGAGGGCTCGTCTACCTTAAAAAATACCGAAGAAAAGCTATCGTAAATCTCAACAAAAAAGTCAACAACCGGTGTGCGTATTGCAGAAATGCTCATTATTAAACAAAGCGTAACAAGTGCAGCCACAAGAATAAGGAAAAATCTCTTTGACTTAAAGAAAGACTTACTCTTTTCCGTATCATTTTTTATTCTTGCCCTAAAGTCCTCGTCTGCCTTTATAAAGGAATAGTCCAATGCATCAATTTCCTTAATTTCATTAAGGGTGCTTTCAAGCAAGCATTTCTTTAGTGTATCTGAATAAATACTCATATATCTAAATCCTTAAACCTTTTCTTTAATATTTTTTTGCCTCTTTTTATGCGTGTTTCAACGGTTTTGTGTGGAATACACATTATTTTTGAAATTTCCTTGGCGGTCTTGTCGAAAACTAAGTGCAGGGTTAAAACGTCCTTGTATTTTGGCGACAAGCTATCAATAAATGAAAGTAGCGAGGAATGAATATCGTTTTCAATAACCTGGTTTTCCACGTTGTCCTCTGCTGATATATTAAAAAGTAGGTCAAGGCTAGCGGTCCTTTTCTTGCTTTTTGATTTGTTTAATTTTGTTGCCCTGTTTCGTATGCAAATAAATAGATAGGATTTCGTTTTGTCAAGGTCTTGGGTGGGAATTGAGCAATCATTTTTTATTATTTCCATAAATACGTCGTGGACAACGTCCTGTGCATCAGACTCATTTTTTACGTAGTAATATGCGATTTTTAGCATCCAATCTAAATGCTTTTCATATATTTCGCCAAAGATATCCCTTTGGTCGTTTGTTTCAATTAAAGATAAATAAAAAAGTAGCATTTTTTCGTCCCTTAAGTATTTTTCTTAATTATACAACACAATGCAAGATCCGTCAATATTATGCCAAAATATAAATTTTAAGAAAATTTTCAAAAAAGTGAAGGTTTTTGAAAAGAAAAAGACTTTTTAATTATAGATAAGAAAAAAGAAAGGAGGTAAAATGGGTATGAAGGCACGTAATAGAGTAATTTCCTTTGTAATGCTTTGTGTAATGCTGTTTGCTTTGACAATGCAAGTGTGTGCAGATGCAATTGTGCCACGCTATAACAATGCTGATACCACCAATGAGACCTTTGCAATCGACTCAAACGGTGTTGCGACAGTATGGTATACTTGTAACGGATATAGCAACAAAACCACTACTATCAAAGTAGAAACACAGCTTCAAAAGAAAACCTGGTGGTGGTATAACAATGTAGATGGTGCTTACTGGAAGGACGTAATTGATTATTATTGTTGTGCTGGCGAGCATTCAATACAGCTACCCCAAAGTGGTACATACAAAGCAATTGTAACCTATACCGTATATGGTAGCGGTGGCGTAGCAGATGTAATTACCAAAGAGCTAGAAGCAAGCTATTAAATTCATTCGCAAATTAATCTATAAACAAAATGGGCAAAAGCCCAAGGAGGAAAAATATGAAAGAAAAAACATCAATCTCGTTAAAGTTATTCGCTTTTTTAATGTCGTTTTTAATTCTCGTAGTTTCCTTACCGAGCTATGCCTTTGCTACTTTAATTCGTGAGAGTAGCAACGAGTCAGAGCAAAGCAATTCCGAAAAAGCCGAGGTAATCGTTTTAGAAGAGGAAAAAAGCCTGAGAGACGAAAATGTAAAACACTTTAAGCTGTCAGATGGCTCCACTAAGGCAGTGGTATATTCGCAAGCCGTACATTATCTTGATGAAAATGGTGCTTGGATAGATATTGATAATGCCTTGACTCTTAATGGAAATGAATATACAACTAATAATAAAACAGAAATAAAGTTTGCAAACAAGTCAGGCTCAAACGGACTTGTTAGCATTAAGGACGGAGATTACAAAATTGACTTTACTCCGTTAAATACAAATAAGGTGTCTGTGGTAATCGAAAATCCACAAAAAAATGATAGCAGAAAATTCGAGGACGTATCAGCCTTAAGCAACCTAATATCTAAGGCTATTTACTCAAACGTTTACGAGGGCATAGACCTTGAATACATACTCATAGGCAACAAAATAAAGGAAAATATAGTAGTAAATCAAAAAAGCGATAGCTATACATTTTCCTTTGAAATTAAACTAAATAAGCTAAGGCAGAGCTAGAAAACAACTCAATAATTCTGTCTGATTACGATACAGGCGCAGAAATATATAAAATTCCTGCTCCATATATGCAGGATTCAAACGGTGAATATAGCAACGATGTTTCCTATACACTAACTCAAAATAGCAAGTGGAAGTATACTTTGACCGTTACAGCCAACACCGAATGGATAAACAACGAGGAAAGAGTATTCCCTGTAAGGATTGACCCAACTGTCCAATCGGGAACACCGGTAATTGATACCTACGTTAGCTTGGAAAATAACGCTAGCAATTTTGCCTCCGGTGCTCTGTTGCTAGGAAATGCCTTTGGATATCCAGATAGCCGTATATTTGTTAAGGTTAATTCCTTGCCGACAATTCCTAGCGGTACAGCACTAATAGATGCAAAGCTATCTATGCAAGTAAATGTTTTAGGGTCATTCGATGTAGGAGTATTTAAGGCAACAGGAAACTGGACCACAGGAGTAACTCATTCCTCGGCTCCTAGCTACATAAATGCTAATTCACCGCTTGATATAGTAACAATATCTCAAAATGGCAGAACACTTTGGGATATAACAAAGCTATACAAGGAGTGGATGAATGGAGCTACTAACAATGGTGTGTGCTTAAAGGGAATAAATATTGAAGGTGCATCTTCAGCTATAGGAGCAATAGTTCAAGCTTGTGAATCAACCAACTACTATGTGCCAAACATAGAGGTAACATATGTAAGTATGACAGGATTAGAGGACTATTATAGCTATTATACAAGCTCGGCTGGAAGCGCAGGAATGGGTTATGTAAACGGATTTACAGGAAATTTATCCCTTGTACACCCTGTGACTACAACTGCTGACGAAATAATGCCCTTTGGTCTTGGAATAACATACAATTCCAACTTAGGAACTTGGAAACTAAATATATACGAAAGTATTGAATACCAGGTTATAAGTGGATATCAACACTTCAAATGGACAGACGCAGACGGCACAGAGCACTGGTTTGCACCGGTGCTAAAAAGAGATTCGTTGGGCTTATTTGCGCCATACCAATACAACGAAAATGGAGAATTGGAAGAGGTAAGCACACCAACCGAGTTTTACGACCAAGACGGACTTGGCTTGAAGCTTACCTATACCCAAGAGGGTGTATATACCATAAGTGACGAGAAGGGTAACAGTAAGGTTATTGCAAACGGACTTGTGGTTCAGATATCTGACCAGTTTGGAAATGTAAGAAAAATTGAAGAGCAGTCGGATGAAAGTATATTTGTTTCCCTGCTACCGAATGGAATGACTAGTCCAATAGTTCAGCTTGAAATAGAGCTAATAACAAATGGATATACGGTACTAAATAGACAAACACTAGAGAAAGTATACGTATATTATGCAAACGGTGTAATATCGACAATAGAGCACTATCAAAATACGCATAAGTATGCCTCTGCAACCTACACCTATTCTCAGGGCAAGCTAACAAAGGCTTACGATACAATATCAAATATAGGAATTGAGTACGCCTATACAAATGGTAAGGTTACGCAAGCAAGACCACTTGTTGAAAAGGAAAACGAAACAATTTACGGAAACGCCGTTGGAATATCATATACCAATTTAGCTTCGTTGTACAGAACAGCAGGCAAGGATAATGTACTAAATAATAGTGACGATATCTTTACTAAATATGTATATGATAACAGAGGCAGAGTGGTAACAGCGTATAGCTATGACTTTAATGGCAACATATTGGGAGCCTCTAATTATGATTACACCGATATGTATGAGCAGGAGGATGTAGGTGCTAAGCAAAACAACAGACTTTCCTCCACAGCAACAACAGGTGCAAATGCTATAAATCTGTTGCAAAATCTTGACCTTGAGGATTTATCTGCCTGGGTAAAAAATAACATTGCAAATATATGCACCTATTCTTACCCAGAGGATAAGTATGGCTTTACAAACGGAATGGTACATAAGCTAACAACACCTTCCTTTGGAACATATACGCAAGGGGTAAACCTTTCTGCGGGAGTATATACCTTGTCCTTATCTGTGTGCAAAAATCTTTTTGATACAGACCATTTTGCACTATGTGTATATGACGGAAGTAACAACATAGTAAAAATGACGGACAACCTATATTTAGGTGCAGCTAATAACGGAAAATGGTCAAGAGAATCTCTTACCTTTGAAATTACAACTGAAGGCACCTACCACGTTGGTGTAAATATGGGTGTAAATAGTAGCAGTAGCTACGTTTACATAGACAATGCAATGCTAGAGACAGGCGGTGGAGCAAGTCCCTTTAGCTTTTATGAGGATGGAAGCTTTACAACTGCTAATGTCACTGCTTTTGGAACAAACGCAATAAAGGGAAACAATGCTGGAATGATGGGAAGTGCAGGAATTTCTCTCAACTCCAATCTTACAAATCAATCAAGATATAAAACCACTCATTTTCTTGACCCAAATAAAGTGGTGCAAACTGTTGCATTTTCCACTTGGGCTAAGGCTACAAATGCAGTGGCAAGCTCTAACTTAAGCAATAGCCCATCTCGCTTTGGTATAGGAATAACAGTAACATTTCAAAAAAAGGGTAGCACAGAGTCTTCGTATAGTACGTACAAAACAGAAACAATATTCGTGCCCGCCGAGCCAAGTGCTACCGATTGGCAACACCTTTGCAAGGTAATAACAATAGCACAAGACCAACAGTATTATGAATATGCATATAAACAAATAAAGCTTGAGGTAAGCCTTGTTTATGATTACAACGTAGGCTCAGCATATTTTGATAATGCTTCTCTCACCTTTGACGGAACCCAGTCCAAGTATGACTATAACCAAATGGGCTATATTACCTCGGTACAGGACCAAAACGGAAACGTAACACAATATAGTTATGCCTCTAACCAAGTAGACTTAACATGTGTTACTGACAGTCAAGGAAGAGTACAAGAGTATGCGTATGGAAGCAATCACGTTGTAAACGCTTCGGGATATTCAGGTAGCTCCTCTACTGATGAATTTTATCACAGAAATGCCTTTGGACAGATCGAATGGACAACCGAGGGTACAGATAGCATAAACGACACAATATCTACAACCAGTTATTATTCTGGTATTCTTGATTCAAGCGAGGCGTATTTCACTAAGCCCAGTGAAATAATGGATTACAATGCAAGGTCAACCTATTACACTTATGACGAATATGGCAGAGTTTTAGGCGTAGCTGATGAAACTCTTGCAAGCAACGGAGAGTATAATGCAATTAAGTATATATACAATTCCTATGGTGAGCTAATAGGTGCAGTACCTGCAACCTATGATAAGCAAGATAACGTGCTAACAGAGGTAACAGGTGGTAAAAGAGTTGATTATGCTTATAACGATAAGCATATTTTATCTGAAATTATATCTCCCTCAACGGAATATAATATGGTGTATAACGACTTTAACGCCATATACCAAATACTAATAGGCAATACTGCAATAGCAACCTATGAGTACGTTCAAAATAACGGAAATCTCAAAAAGACAACACTTGCAAACGGTGCGTATATTGAATATACCTACGACTCTGTTGACAGATTGGTGGGTGTGTGCTATAATGGAATTGAAGAGGCAAGATTTGTTTATTCCTCAAGTGGAAGCCTATCCTCAATAGTTGATGTAGATAATAGCACAACCTATTCCTACTATTATAGTGGTGCAGGTAAACTAATATCGGAAAGAATGTCAAAAGCAAACGGACTAGTATCTCAAAGGAGTTATGAGTATGATGAGCACGACAGACTTTCTAAAAGATGTGTAATTTACTTTGATGCTGAGTACTCAAAAGAACAGACAGAAGAGTATTATTACAACACGGACGGAAACGTTGAAAGAATTGTACGAGGCGAAAGAAACGAGTGTGGCTTGGAATATACCTATGATGGCTTGGGCAGACTTAGCACACAAGTTAAAAAGGGAAGCGATTTCTTAACAACTCAGTATGAATACGCAAATCTCGATACTCACGTTAGCTCCATAATAACTAAGACGACTACAAATGGAGAAAGTACCTCCTATGGCTACGATGATGTAGGAAATATAACGTCTATTACCTTGCCGACAGGTAAAAAAATAACCTATACCTATGATAATACAAGCCAGCTTATAAGAGAGGATAACGAGCCACTTGGAGTAAGCTATAAGTATAATTATGACAGTGCAGGCAATCTTACCTCAGTTGAAGAATACGCATATACTGTAAAGAGTACAGCTTTAAGCGGAACTCCAACAAGTACTTATGCTTACACTTACGGCAATAGTAATTGGGGAGATTTGCTAACTAAATACAGAGGAGTGAGCAACACCTACGACCAATTAGGTAATCCACTTACCTATTACAACGGAACAAGCTATACCTTTACCTGGGACGAGGGAAGACAGCTTGCAAGTGCTACACTTAGTGGCTCAACCTTTACGTATAAGTATAATCAAGACGGAATCCGTGTAGAGAAAATAGCAAACGGAGTAAAGCATACCTATTACTTAAACGGCACTCAAATAGAAAGAGAAGTTCAGTCTGACACTACTACAGGCGAATTGATAAGAGACCTTCGCTATTACTACGATATAATGGGCATAGTGTCTCATATTGAAATTTACGACAGTATAGGCACAAGAACTAAATACACTCTTGAAACTAACATTCAAGGCGACGTTGTAGCTATCTATACCGATGCACTCACAAAGGTTGCAAGCTATCGCTACGACGCTTGGGGCAAATGCACAGTATTGAATGCTAACGGAACAGAAAACACAAATGCAAGCTTTATCGGTAATATTAACCCATTCAGATACAGAGGTTACTATTACGATACAGACACAGGCTTCTATTACCTCAATAGCAGATACTATGATCCACAGGTTAAGAGATTTATCAACGCAGACGATATTTATTACTTAGGCGCAAATAATGATTTACAGTCATATAATCTTTATGCATATTGTTCTAACAATCCCGTGATATATGTTGATTATAGCGGACATAGTGGAGTGTTGGCTGCAGTAGCGTCTTTGGTGTCTAATCCAGCGGTATTGTTAGTAGCAGCTGTCGCCGTTATTGCTTTGTGTGTTATTGCAACTCAACCAAATAAAAATACTGGAATAATGGTAAATCCAAATCCTGATTTAAATTTTTCTCCTGGTACAGTGGATCCATTTCCTAATATTGATAACAATTATCTTGAATCGTATCCTAATCAAACTGAAAATACGAGCAATGGTACGATAATTGATCCGATACCTGAAATTGAAAAATCTCCTGTAACAACAACAGAAGCAACAAAACATATACTAAATGAATTGCATCTTCCAACGAGTGGAAGAATAAGGTTCATTCCACCCAAACATGGTCAATTGATAGGAAATAAAAAAATCGGTTTTTTAGATAAGTTTGGAAATAGATGGGTATGGGGTTCCTCAAGAACAAAAGGAGAGCCACATGAGTGGGATGTTCAATTATCTAAAACAGGAAGAGTTCAGTTGGGCTGGCTTTCAAGAGATGGAAGTCATATTAATGTATCATGGAAAGGACATATTACTCATAAATGAAAATTAGCGGATTTATTATTCATTATAAATATAATACTGCAAGATTAATTAAACGAATTAATAGCGTATGTGATAAATACGAAATAAAGTTGGAGCAGATACAAAAAGAGGATTATAGTTGGAAAATTGATAACTTTCAAAAATCACATATAGATTTTAGTTGTGAAAAAGAAAAAATAGAACGCACTGTTTTATTGAAAATTTTTAATGAAATCATGCTCAAAGAACCATCCGAAATAGAAATAGATGAACAATTTTTAAATTTGGAGTATTTTACCACAGCAGAACAATTTGGCTCTACAAAAGATAATGAGCAATTTGGAATATTTTTGACAGAGATTGATAACGTGGAGACAGGTGACGGTTCCTCGTCTCCAAATGAATGACATTTAATTAACTCAAAAAAGGGACAAGGGTGCCTTTTGGCACCCAGTGTCTTCACAAAAGGTATGTCGATAATGGAGACAGGGGACGGTGGCGTGTCTTGACAAAACGTAAGACAGGGGACGGTTCCTCGTCTCCAAAGGATTGACAAATAATTAACTAAAAAGGGACAAGGGTGCCTTTTGGCACCCAACGTCTCGACAAGCGACGGTGAAGTGAACCCCATTTAGTTTACAAAAAATAAAAAGACAGTGGAGACAGGGACACTTCCTTGTCTCCATAATTTTTGTTTGGGATTGGGGCTTTACTTCGCAGGGGTTGAATTTTCACAGGAAGTACACTCTTGAAAATTAAATATTATTATGCTATACTGTTTTCAAAGAGTTAGTTCAAAAGGAGCATTTGATGAAAAAAATACTACTTTTATTATTTATATTACTTGCACTTTGTCTTGCTTTGATATCCTGTGATTGTGAGCATAGCTTTGCCTCTGCTAACTGTCAAGCACCGAAAACCTGCACAAGCTGTGGGGCGACAGAGGGGGAAATTGGCACACACCTGTGGGAAAACAGCACGTGCGAGAGCTTAGGAAGTTGCAAAATATGTGGTGTAACCGAGGAAAGGGACCTTGGGCATCAATGGTCGTCTCAGGTTTGCACCTTGAATAAAATATGTAGAGTGTGCCAAAAGACAGAAAAGGGTCGTGACCATAGCTGGGACACAAAGGAGTGTCTTAAAACTCCAACCTGCCAAGAGTGTGGCGCTGTTGGAAATGAGATTTCTCACAATTGGATAGAGGCAAGCTGTATTTATCCTAAGCATTGTAGAGGCTGTGGCGAAATATTAGGCGAGGCACTAGGTCACGATTGGATTGTAAGCACCTGTAAGGAGCCAAAGGAATGCGGAAGATGTGGTCAGTCAACTACCGAGGATTTGCCTCATCAATGGACATTCATGGGCTGTGATGCGGAAAGAATTTGCACCGTTTGCGAAAATGGAGAGGGCTTTACATATGGGCATCGTTGGTCAAAGGCAACCTGCACAAGTCCTAGAGAATGTGAAAATTGCGATGAATCAAGAGGTAGCGCCCTAGGTCACGATTATGAGCTAGTTTTGAAAATAGAGCCAATATGCGAGGACGGAAAAGAGGTATATTCCTGTAAAAGATGTAAGGGAAGGACAGCATATAGTGGAGATAAAGCCCAATACGGCTACCATATTTGCAATACAGACGGTCTTTGTATTCAATGTAACAAGCAGTTTGATTTAGAGGAGATTGTGCTTGACTCTGTCCTTCTTACAAAGGAGCATTCCGTTAATTACTGTGGCTTGTTTAAGAGTGAAAATACCTCTGTAAATATATATAAGCCTATAACCTATGAGGACGTGGGTATGCCTGTTATTGACATAGGTGGTAGCCTACCAACTGCAAAGGGCTATGTAAATACGGTTAACTTTACTTATGAGTCCGATGGGCTTAGCTTTGATTGTATAGCTGAGATAAAGGTACAGGGTGCCTCAAGTGCAGGTAAGCCTAAGAAGAACTTTAATATAAAGCTATTTAAAGAGGACGGAAGTAAAAACAAGGTTAAGCTTGTAGATAGCTGGGGCAAGGAAAACAAATACTGTATGAAGGCTAACTACATTGATTATTCCCAAGCAAGAAACGTAGTATCGGCTAAAATCTTTGGAGAAATTGTAAGGTCTAGAAATGATGAATTAGCGGATACACCAAATGGTGGCGCAATTGATGGATTTCCAATCTTAGTTTACAATAATGGTGTATATCAAGGACTTTATACAATGAATATTCCAAAGGACAAGTGGATGTTTGATATGCACGATAGCGACGAAAAGAATCAAGCTATATTTATGACTGAAACCTGGAATCAGGCTGTTTCCTTTAGAGAAATTTCAACAAGTGGCTTTGTCCTTGAATACGCATCAAACGAGGATAGCCTAGTTGATAATAGCACACAATGGGCATACGATAGCATTCGTGACCTAATTGAGTTTGTTTATAAAAACGACGGTGAGGATTTTAAAAACGGTATTCATCAATATGCCGACATTGACAAGTGCATTGATTCAATGATATATACCTTCTTTATTTGTGCCGACGATAACACAAGTAAAAACATACTTTGGGTAACTCTTGATGGCAAGGTGTGGTTTAGTAGCATGTACGATATGGACGGCACCTGGGGTATGAGATGGAACGGAAATATTGAATTCAACGAAAATACTCATCCAATATCTGCCCTTATTGATGGAAAGGGCTTAGCACCAGAGAGAAACCATTCTAATCTAAATCTTTTGTGGGAAAGAATTTACGTAAACTATTTTGACAGAGTTTGTCAAAGATATTACGAGCTAAGACAAGAAATTCTTACCTATGAAAACATCTCCCAAACCTTTGAGGCGTTCTTTGATGCAATTCCTGACGTTGTGCGTGAGGCAGAGAAGAAAAAGTGGACAGGTGTGCCAACGCAGAATATAAATCATTTGAATCAAATTCTAACCTTTGCAGAAAAAAGACTTGAGGTTATGGACAAAATTTTACTTACTGATTAAAGAAAAAAGCAAATCGCTAAAAACGATTTGCTTTTTCTTGACTTGTTGGAATATAAATGATAAAATAATAGTAATAACTCTAAGGGGGGTAAGAAAATGGGAGATACAAGGAATGGTAACCAAAAGGAAAATATAGAAGAACTAATCGACTATTTGATATCAGAGCATAGAGATGAATTTGAGATTGAGCTTTCAGAAAAGCTAAGGGGATTTGAGGCACAGCTTCGAGGTGAATTTAATCGCAGATTGGAGCTTATTAGGAAGGATCTTTCCGAAACCCTAAAGACACGAATTGAGCATATCAATAGAAATAGTCAGGTGATTGACACAAGGTCAGCTGATGCACGACCAGTTGTTGAGTGCGACTATTTAACCTATAAGGAATCAACAGCGGGTCTTGTTATAACAGGCTTAAATGAAAAAGATTCAGATAAGGCTGACATTTACATTCCTTCTACTATTAATGGAAAAAAGGTTGTTGAGGTTGGCGCAGATGCCTTTTCAAAGAATTCTGCCATTGAAAAGGTTGTGATTGAAGACGGAATTGAGAAGGTGGGCGACCGTGCATTTTATGGTTGTGCAAGGTTGAAGGAAGTGGTTTTCCCCGATAGTGTAACTAAATTAGGCAGAGAGGCTATGTACACCTGTAAGAATCTTGAAAGGGTTAGACTGTCTAAGAAATTAACTGCTTTGGAATATGGCATTTTGTATCAAACGGCGATAAAAAGCATTGAATTGCCAGAGGGCTTGCGAGAAATTGGCACTCTTGCATTATGTGGCTGTTACAATCTAAGACAGGTGAATATTCCTAAGACTGTAACCACCATAAAAATGTACGCATTTCATTATTGCTTTAACAAAAAGGATGCGGTAGGTGAGATTTACATTCCTGATAGCGTTGAAAAGATGGAAGCAAAAATTTTTGATGGTTGCGTAAATCTAACAATAAATTGTGAGGCTAAGCGCAAGCCTGCCGGTTGGGATTCAGCTTGGAATCCTATAAATCGTCCTGTTAATTGGGGTGTAAAATAGTACAAAAAAGCAGACGAGTGTCTGCTTTTTATTGACTTTGTGCCTTAAGGGTGATAAAATTAAATTATAAGGGGGTGCTTCATTTATGAAAATTGAAAACGGTTGTCTTGTCTTAGAGGGAGAAACGGTTATATCTAGTCAATTTAAGGGCTGTGAGGATTTGACAGAGGTAGTCGTTTGCGACTACGTAAAGAGAATAGAGGAAAACGCCTTTTCAGGGTGCACAAATTTAAAAAGAGTAGTATTACCAAAGGGGCTTGAGTACATTGGTGACAACGCCTTTTGCTGTTGCGAAAAAATTGAAGAAATTGAAGTGCCTGACACGGTAAAGTATATCGGAGTGGGAGCCTTTTCAGGGTGCGAGGAATTGAAATATTTAATCTTGCCACCGTATATTGAAAAAATACCCGATAATCTTTGTAGCTATTGCTTTAATCTTATAGGAATAACTGTTCCAAATGGGGTTCGTGAAATTGGGAAGAGAGCATTTTCTGCTTGTTGGGAAATGGAAAGGGCAGAATTGCCACAGGGTCTTGAAAAAATAGATGACCAAGCCTTTTTCGGTTGCAGAGTGTTAAAGGAAATTTCCTTACCTGAATCACTTACAAAAATAGGCGGTGGAGCATTTGAGGACTGTTATGAGCTGAAAAGCATTAAAATACCGGTGGGTGTTCAGGTGTTAGAGGAAAGTATCTTTGCAGGGTGCTATGAGCTTGGGGTGGTGACTCTTCAAGAGGGCTTAGAGGAAATTGGCAGAAATGTATTTTCTACTTGTCGAAAGCTCTATGATATTCGCTTGCCAAGGACACTTACGAAAATTGACGATTATGCCTTTGAATATTGTCAGGGGCTAAAGGAAATTTTTATACCCTCAGGTGTGAAGCATATGGGCTTTTGCGTATTTTGGGAAAGCCACATAGACGTATATTGCGAAGTAGAGGAAGAGCCTAAGGGCTGGAGCGAGGGCTGGGCTTGCTCTCTTGACACATGTAGATGGGGAAATAAGGAATAGTATGGAAAAAATAATTATTGATGGCTTTGAATGTACCTACACAGAAAAAACAGTAGAGGGTGTGTCTGTTTTGTCTATTGTTGACCCTGAGGGCACAAGGGAAAGACTTGATATACCAAGAGAAATAAATGGTAGTTTTGTGGTTGAAATTAAGGCAGGGGCAATTGCCGGCGGGAAGCTAAAGAAAATATTTATACCAAATACCATTGAGGAAATTGAGGACTATGCATTTTCTAAATGCACAGACGTTGAGGAATACATAGTCGAGGAAAATAGTCAGTATTTTGAATGCCTTGATGGGGATTTGTACGAAAAGGATTTAGTCAAGCTAATAAGGGTGGCAAGGCACAAGGACACAAAGGAATTTTTTGTGCCTTTCGAGGTAGAGGAAATAGGACCCTGTGCATTTTCTAACACTAGCTACGAGCATATTTTTGCAGGGGAGAGTGTTAAGAAAATAGGCAAGGGTGCATTTTCCTATTGCGAAAGCCTTTCCACCGTTGAAATATGCGACTTAACCGAGGAAATTGGCGAAAAAGCCTTTGTAGGGTCAAGAAGGCTAAAGAAAATAGGGGTAGGCAAAAACAACCCTTGCTTTATGGACTCTGACGGTGTTTTATATACAAGGGACCAAAGGCAAATTCTTTGCTTTCCTGCGGGCTTAAAGGAAATAAAATTGCCAACAGCTGTTGAGAAGATAGGTGACTACGCATTTTTCTGTGCCCTTGGACTTAAGAAAATTTCCTTGCCTAAGAGTGTTAAGCATATAGGAAAAAGTAGCTTTGAGTCCTGCCGAAATCTTTGTGAGATTGAGATAAAGGGAAGAATTGATTACGTAGGCAAAAGTGCCTTTATTGATTGTAGGAAATTAAAAAAGCTAGAATTTTTAAAGGGCGAAATGGTAATTGAGGAAAAGGCGTTTAAGGATTGCGAGTGCCTTGAGGAAATTGTCTTGCCCGAGGGCTTGTGCAAAATTAGTGACAGTATGCTTCAGGACTGCCGTGTACTTAATAAGGTTACATTGCCTACAACTCTTGTAGAAATTGGCGCTTACGCATTAGGTGGTTGTTACAAGCTTGAGTCAATTGACTTGCCTAAGGACTTGATAAAAATTGGCGAGGGTGCCTTTGGCTTTACAGGACTTACCGAGGTAACAATTCCTAAGGGAATTAAGGTGATTGAAAAGAGTACCTTTTCTGTATGCCACGCATTAAAGAAGGTTACCTTGCCTAGTGGTATTGAGAATATTGATGATGCCGGATTTATTTGTAGTGGACTTGAGGAAATCGAATTGCCAGAGGGACTTTTAAGGATTGGTGGGCTTGCATTTTTTGATTGTGCACAGCTTAAGTCAGTTAAAATACCTAAGGGAGTGGCTGAAATTAAGAATGGCGCATTCCAAGCCTGTAACAAGGACCTAGTAATTTATTGTAACGAAAAGGAAAAGCCACAAGAGTGGGGACCACAATGGTGTGGTGATTGTAAAATAGTATTTGAGGAGTAGAAAATGGATAACGAAAGACTTGAAAAGATTAGTGAGAAAATTGATGTGCTTCAAAGGGAATTTGAAGAAAGGCTAGCGGACTTAAGGAATGAGCTTGCATCGGCTCTTAAGGACGAGGAGACAAGGTATCAAGCGCCTATCGAGGGAACCTCTTGCAAGGGCGAATACGTAATGTCTCTTGAGGACAATATATATGATTTTCGTAAAATATCAAGGGGTGTTGTTATAGCCGGATTTAATACTAAATTTGAGGGTGGCGACATTGTGATACCTACAAAAATTGGTGAATATCCAGTAGTTGAGGTACAGGAAGACGCCTTTAAGGGTTGTGACAATATAACTGGTGTTAAAATTGCAAATGGTATAACTGTTATAAGAGAAAAATCCTTTGCCTATAGTAACTACATAAAGACCTTGGAAATTCCAGAAACAGTAACAGTAATTGAGGATAATGCCTTTGCCGGCTGTAATAGCCTTATAGAGGTTACCTTGCCAGGTAGCATTAAGTCCATTGGAGAAAAGGCATTTTATCACTGTGAAAGCCTAGCAAGTGTTTATATTCCAAAAAGCGTTGAGAGTATTGGAAAAAATGCGTTCTATATGGATAATGAGCTTAAGGTGTATTGTGAAGCTGAAAGCAAGCCAGAGGGCTGGGACGAAAATTGGCTCGGCACAGGACTAACTCCAGAAAAGAAGCGCAAAAAAGCAGTTTGGGGAATGTAAGGGGGAGATTAAAATGACATACGATACTAAGGATAGCGAAGGACTATCAACAAAACAAAACGAGGGTGTGGCTGACATAATTAAAAAAATTGACAAGCTAGAGGGAGAGCTAATTGCCATTATTAAAGAAAAAACTGCAACCTTAAAAAAGCAGATTGTGGAAGGTGGCATATCCGTGGCAACAGTTACACTTGATGAGGAAGAGAATATTTTTGATATTCTTGAGGTGTCAAAGGGTGTTGTTATCTTAGGATTAATTGATAAGCAAAAGGGAATCAAAAGCCTTGTGATTCCAGAAAAAATAAGAAATAAAAAGGTGATTAGAATAGAAGACAATGCTTTTGCAGGCAATAGAAGCATAGAAAGAGTTGAATTGCCAGCTTGTCTTGAAGCAATAGGTGAAAAGTCATTTTATGGCTGTGCACAGTTAAAGCACGTGTTAATACCTAAGAGTGTTTTGCAAATAGGTTGGGCAGCCTTTACCTCGATTTCTAGTGATGCGAGAATTTATTGCGAGACAGAAAAAAGACCACAGGGTTGGAAAAGTGATTGGTATGATTGGGCAAGCGAAAGAGTTCGTTGGGGAATGTAATAAAAAAAGAAGGCGATTTGCCTTCTTTTTTTATTGGTTATTTAAAAATTCTGTAAGGATTCGGTTTATTTCCTCAAGGGTGGTGGCAGAATTGATTTGTGCACGGGCACTTGCGGAGCCGACAGCACCCTTTAGGTACCAAGCGATTTGCTTACGAGCTTCGCATATTGCAATTCTTTCACCCTTTTCCTCAACCATTAAGGAAACCTGTGCAAGGGCAACCTTAACTCTTTGTTGAATTGTTGGGGGAGTGTAGCTTTTTCCACTTAAGAGACACTTTATTTCCTCAAAAATAAAGGGGTTACCCATAGCGCCACGACCTACCATTACACTATCTGCCCCCGTTTGGTTTATCATATCTATTGCGTCCTTGCCACAAAAGATATCGCCATTTCCAATAACGGGGATTGAAACTGCGTCCTTAACTGCCTTTATGTAGGACCAATCTGCGCTTGGCTCGTACATTTGCGCTTTTGTCCTTCCGTGGACTGCAATTGCAGAGGCACCACAGCCCTCGGCTATTTTGGCAATTTCAACACAGTTGATTTTATCCTTGTCCCAGCCTGCACGGATTTTTACTGTAACAGGCAAGGCAGAGCTTTTAACACAGGCGGTTATTATTTCCTTAACTAGCTGTGGGTTATTCATTAAGGCACTTCCGTCGCCGGCAGAAACGATTTTCTTCACGGGACAGCCCATATTTATATCAATATAAGAGGGAAGTGGCTCTAAAAAGCCACGAGGAGTGTCGATATTTTCCGGATTGTAAAGACCTCTTGACAAAAGGTAGGCGCTTTGCGCCATAGAGCTTGGCTCGTGACCAAAGATTTGTATGCCATAGGGCACGTCGTCCTCTTTTGTGTATATAAGAGTTGCAGTTTTCTTGTCGTTAAACTCCATAGCACGGGCACTTACCATTTCCGAAACCGTAAGGTCGGCACCATAGTGCCTTGCTATTTTCCTAAAGGGGTAATCCGTAACTCCTGCCATAGGAGCCAAAATTATTTTGTTTTTAAAGTCCATTTTTGACTCCTTTCGGTGTTGATTTTTTCACTGTAATGTGGTACAATATTAGTAGCAAATATAGAAAGGGGAAAGTGCTATGTTAGAAAACAAGCTCGGAATAACAAGCTCGGCTGAATTAGCTATTGAAGAAGAGAAAATAAGCAAAAGAAAAGCTAAGCTTATGTTTGAAAATGGATACCTAGACAGCCTTGAGGCAGGTACCTTTTCCTCTCTTGCAAAAATCCACAAATATCTTTTTGAGGACGTTTATGAATTTGCAGGGAAAATTCGTACAGTAAACATAGCTAAGGGTAACTTTAGATTTGCCCCCCTTATGTATTTACAGGTGTCGCTTGATAATATCGATAAGATGCCACAGGACAGCTTCGAGCAAATAGTTGAAAAATATGTGGAAATGAATATTGCCCATCCATTCCGTGAGGGGAATGGCAGAAGCACAAGAATTTGGCTTGATTTGATGCTTAAAAAATCAATTGGAAAGGTTGTAGATTGGAGCAAAATTGACAAAGAGGATTATCTTTTGGCAATGGAGCGCAGTCCCATTCGAGATATTGAAATTAAGCACGTTTTGAAAAATGCCCTCGTTGATGACACGGGCAACAGAGATGTGTATATGAAGGGTATTGATACAAGCTATTATTATGAGGGCTATACCTCATATAAAACCGAAGACGTATAAAGCGGTTAGTTTTGCTTTTATACCGATTTGTATTCATCGTAAAATAAAGCCTTCCCCTTGAGGGCACCCTTTAGGGCGTGCCTTGTGCAGAAAGGGGGACCACTTCAACTTAACAATAAACAATAGCAAGCCTTGTAAAGTGGTGGATGAGGTGTAGTATAAAGCAGTTAGTTTTGCTTTTGTACCGATTTGTATTCGTCGTAATATTTGTAGTACGGGCAGGTTTGGTTTTTGTTTGTTATGTAGTGAAGATATTCGTCCTCGTCTAGGTTTATTTTGCAGTAGTATTCTTCAAATTCCTCGTCGTAGTCGTAATATTCACAGGATTCACAGATGTTTGGCATTTTATATCCTTTCAAAAAGAGGTGCAAGCACCTCTTTTTTTATTGATTTACTGTATAGGTTGTGCCCTCACGGGTGTCCTTAATGGTAACGCCCATTTCGGTTAGCTGAGCTCTTATTTCGTCGGCACGGGCAAAGTTTTTCTCCTTCTTTGCGTTTGCTCTTTCCTCGATAAGTGCTTCAATTTTTGATTTTAACTCAGGGTCAATATCAGCCTGTGGGTTTTCTGCTTCCTTTGGGGCTTGTTGCGAAAATGCCTTTGCACCCTCAACAAGATTTAATGAAAGCACGTAGTCGATTTGATTAATTGCCTCAAGCTTAGATTTGTCGCTTACCTTAGCCTTTAGTATGTTATAAATGGTAGTTATACCTAGGGCAGTATTAAGGTCGGAGCCTACAACCTGGATAAATTGCTTTTTGGATTCCTCAACGAAGGCTGTATCAATCTCGCCCTCGTCCTTCAAGGATGCGATTCTGCGAAGTAGCTTTTCATAGGTTGCTTGAGCTTGGTCAAGGGCAGGGTATGAAAATACAAGTGGCTTTCTATAATGGGATTGCAAGCAGAAAAATCTGTATGCAATTGGGTTATAGCCCTTAGACTCAATCAAGGAAACGGTCAAGAAGTCGCCCTTTGACTTACTCATTTTACCTGTTTCGTCGTTTAGGTGATGTACGTGGAACCAGTAGTTACACCATTTTTCGCCTGTGTAAGCCTCGCTTTGCGCGATTTCGTTTGTATGGTGTGGGAAAATGTTATCAACACCACCGCAGTGAATATCAAGCTTTGTGCCTAGGTGCTTCATACAAATAGCAGAGCACTCAATATGCCAACCAGGGTAGCCAACTCCCCATGGGCTATTCCATTTTAACTCTTGGTCGTCGAACTTTGATTTTGTAAACCAAAGAACAAAGTCACTCTTATTCTTTTTGCTTGTGTCCTCGGTAACGTCATCACGGACACCAACCATTAGCTCCTCTGGATTGTGGCCTGTTAGTGCGTAATAGTTTTCAACACGTGAGGTGTCAAAATAAACGTTGCCGTCGGCAATATAAGCATAGTCCTTGTCAAGTAAGCCCTGCACCATTTCGATAAAGCTATCAATACAATGGGTAGCAGGCTCAACAATGTCGGGGTACTTTATGTTTAGCTTTCTGCAATCGCTAAAGAATGCGTCCTTATAAAACTCGGCAATTTCCAAAACTGTCTTTTTCTCACGCTTTGCGCCCTTAAGCATTTTGTCCTCGCCAGTGTCGCCATCACTTGATAGGTGACCTACGTCGGTAATATTCATTACACGGGTAACGTCGTAGCCATAGAAGCGAAGAAATTTTTCAAGCACGTCCTCCATAATGTATGAGCGAAGGTTGCCTATGTGGGCAAAGTGGTAAACGGTAGGACCACAGGTGTACATTTTTACCTTGCCTTCTTCGTTTGGTACAAATTCGTCAACCTTTTTTGTAAGTGTGTTATATATTTTCATGATTAAAACCTCTGTAATTGATAAAGATAAATATTAACTCGCCAACTGTGATTACAGCCGAGAGAATAAAAACGTAAAGTGGAATACTAACTCCTGCCACAAGAAGTGACATTAAATTAAAGGCTAGGTGGAATAGCATGCTTGCAAGAAGGGACCCGGTCCTGAAGTAAATTATACACATTACGGCGCCACAAATTGTTGCATAGATAAGGCCTATCATTCCGTTGTGCATTAAGCCAAATACTAGGCTACTAAGGATAACTGCCAGCCACGAGGGCATTATCTCTCGCAATTTCTTTGCAATAAGACCTCTAAAAAGAATTTCCTCGCAAATAGGGGCAACTATACAAACGGCTATTGTCTCAATTGCCCTGTTGCCAATACCAAAGGTGGAATTTTCCTCAAAGGAGGTAAACCAAGAGCTTGGTGCAAAAAGCTGAAGTAGCATTAAAACAAGATTGATAACAAACATAAAGCTTGCACCGAAAAGTAGCATATTATAGCAAAGGGACACACGACAAGGACCTAATTTAACTCGGTCTAGCATGGACACTCCCTTGTGTCTGTACAAAAGACCCATAACCACAACAAAGATAGCGCCACTTAAGCCACTAACTGCCGTTGCGTAGGGCATAAATAAATCTAAAATCTTTTCCGTTGAAAAGCCGGGGTTAGCAATCGAAAGAGAGGAAACAACAAACGAGGTAACAATAGTAGTTATTCCGTACCAAATACCGAAATAAACAACGCACTTCAATATTCCTAGCAAAAAGCTACGAATTGTTACATTTTTCTTCATATTTTCCTCCTTCTTGATATCTTAATTAAATATATTATAAATACTCTAATAAAAAAAGTCAATAAATTTATAAAAAAATATTGCAATTTGGAAAAATGCGTGTTATAATACAGGTGCATACAAGGGCGAGAGAGTGGTTTTCACTCTCTCTTTTATATGTCAAAAGCGATATAAAAGGAGTGATTTACATTAAGTCGGCTAAAAACATTGTAGGCATTGTTTATCCTATTGTTGAGGAGGTTGCATCCTCCCTTGGCTACTCCGTCTGGGACGTGGAATACGTAAAAGAGGGCACTGAGTGGTTTTTAAGGATTACAATTGATTCAGATGAGGGCATTGGCATTGAGGATTGCGAGAAAATGTCACGTGCAATTGACCCTGTCCTTGACGAAAAGGACCCTATCGAGGGTTTTTATAGGCTTGAGGTTTCCTCACCCGGACTTGAGAGGGACATAAGGACTGATAAGCATCTTGAGTGGAGTGTTGGTCAGGTTATTGAGGTTAAGCTTTATGCACCTATTGATGGCTGTAAGCTTGCAAGAGGCACTCTTTATAGCTTTGACTCGGAAAAAATCGTCCTAAAGGACGAGAGTGAAATAGTTATTCCAAGAAAAAATATTGGAAAAATGAATATCTATTTCGAATTTTAAATTGTTTATTAAATAAGAAGATAAAAAGGAGACTAAAATGAATAAGGAGTTTTTTGAGGCACTTAATCTTTTAGAAAAGGAACGTCATATTCCTAAGGCTTACATGATTGAAAAGGTTGAGGCTGCCTTGGCAACAGCTTGTAGAAGAGAGCTTGGTACTACTAACATTACAGTAGTTATCGACCCTGAGAAGGAAGACGTAAAGGTTTACCGTAAGTACAAAATCGTTGCAGAGGTTGAGGACCCAGCAACAGAAATTACTAAGGAGCAAATTGAAGAGCTTGAGGCAAAGCAAAAGGCCCTTGGTATTAAGCACAAGGTTCGCTCACGTCGTCGCTCAATCGGTAGTGACTATGAGTACGAGCTTCACACAAAGGAATTTAGAAGACTTAGCGCACAAAGTGCTAAGCAGGTAATCATTCAAGGTATTCGTGAGGCTGAAAGAAGCTATCAGGTTAAGGAATACGAGGATAAGAAGGGCGAAATGCTATCTTGTATCGTTACTAAGGTTGAGGATTCAACAGGTAACGTTGTAGTTGACACAGGTATTTCACAGGCTGTTTTGCTAAAGAGTGAGCAAATCCCTGGCGAGGTGCTAAAGGTTGACGATAGAATTAAGGTGTTTGCAACACAGGTAAATTCAGAGGCGAAGGGTCCTTTGGTTAGCTTGACACGTGTTCATCCATCACTTGTTAAAAGACTTTTTGAGGCTGAGGTGCCTGAAATTGTTGATGGTACAATCACAGTAAGAGCTATTTCTCGCGAGGCAGGCTCAAGAACAAAGATTTCAGTTCAATCAAGAGACCCTGAGGTTGATGCAGTTGGCTCTTGCATTGGTAACAGAGGCTCAAGAATTTCTATTGTAGTAGACGAATTAAAGGGCGAAAAGATTGACGTTATTCCATATAGCGATGATATTTGCGAATACGTTAAGAGCGCACTTTCGCCTGCTACTGTTAAGAGTGTTGAGCTACTTGGAGACAGACAAACAAGAGCTATTGTAGCGCCTGACCAGCTTTCACTTGCTATCGGTAAGATGGGTCAAAACGTTCGTCTTGCTGCTAAGCTTACAGGCTGTAAGATAGATATTAAGAGCGAGTAATCGCTTGCCAATTCAAGGCTTTGCCTTGAAAAAGGGGGATAAGATGGAAAATAAGGTTAAGAAGGTTCCCATGCGCAAATGCTTAGGCTGTATGAATTCCTTTCCTAAAAAGGAGCTTGTTCGTGTGGTTAGAACACCAGAGGGACAGGTTGTGCTTGATAAAACAGGCAAGCAAAACGGAAGAGGTGCATATATTTGCAAATGCAAGGAATGTCTTAAGAAGGCTATAAAATCAAAGAGAATAGGCCGTAGCTTAGAGGTTGAAATTCCCACCGAGCTAGAAGAGGCACTTCAAAGGGAGCTTGAGGAAATTGACTGATAAATTCTTATTTATGCTAGGACTTGCAAGAAAGGCAGGGTCCGTTATAATTGGCACTGAGCTAGTGACTAAGAATCTCGCTAGCGGGAAAATTAAGCTGGTTATATATACACAAAATTCTTCTGCTAATACTGAAAAAAAGGTTACCGACAAGTGTAGGTTTTACGGTGTAGAGTGTGTTAAGATAGCTCACGATTCAGACACCATAAGCCACGCAGTTGGAAAAAGTGGAAGCGTGTGTGTGCTAGGCATAACTAACGAAAGCTTTTCTACACAGCTTAAATCCCTTATACTTAACATTTAAAGAAACGAGGTATAGTATATGGCACGTATTAAAGACTTTGCAAAGGACTTAGGTCTTGATATAAAGGATGCTCTTGCTCTTATCGAAAAATATGGACTTGGACAAAAGCAACAGGCTGGAAATATTGAGGACGAGGAAATCGGAATATTTCTTAGCAAATACACATTTGAGAATCAAGCAACAGGCTTGATGGAAAAGTATCTTCTAGGTGAGCTTACTATTGGTGGCAAGAAAAAGGCGATCAAGAAGGAAGAGCCAAAGCCAGAGGTTAAGGTTGAGCCTAAGGCTGAAAAGAAGGAAGAAAAGAAGCCTGAGCCAAAGGTTGAAAAGAAGGAAGAGCCTAAGGCCGAGGTTAAGGCTGAGCCAAAGCCAGAAAAGAAGGAAGAGCCTAAGGCTGAGGTTAAGGCTGAAAAGAAGGAAGAGCCAAAGCCAGAGGTTAAGGTTGAAAAGAAGGAAGAGCCTAAGGTTGAGGTTAAGGTTGAAATTAAGGCTGAAAAGAAGCCTGAGCCTAAATTTGACAATAAGTTCGAGAAAAAGCCTGAAAGACAGGACAATCAAAGACAAGGTGGAAATCAACAATTCCCACAAAAGAATGGCTTTGAAAAGAAATTTGACAACAATAACAAATTCGACAATAAGAGAAACGACGGCAAATTCGAAAACAAGTTCGAAAAGAAGTTTGACAACAATAACAAATTCGACAATAAAAAGAATAACAATAATTTCGGCTTCGGCAAGGACGAGGGCGAAAAGAAAACCTACAACGTTATGCCTAAGACTAAAAAGCCTGAAAGCAACGTTGTTGAGATTAAGACAAAGACAGGCGCAACTCGTCTAGTTGATACTCGTTCATCTAACGTAAATCTTTCTAAGTATGACGAAAAGTTTGATGCTTACGAGGAAGAGAATGAAAGACTAAAGGGTGGCAGTGGCAACCGTCAAAAGCTAAAGAAGCAAAACAACAAGGATAACTTCGGTACAAAGAAGGAAAAAGAGCGTCTAGCTATGGAAAAGCTTAAGAGAGAGGCTTTTGAAAAGGCTAAGAATACTCAGCTTTCTGTAACAGTGCCTGATGAAATTACCGTTGGCGAGCTTGCTACAAAATTTAAGGTTAACTCTGGTGAGATTATCAAGAAGCTTATGCTTATGGGCGTTATGGCATCTGTTAACCAAACAGTTGACTACGATACTGCTTACCTAATCGGTGACGAGCTTGGTATTAAGGTTTCTAAAGAGGTTGTAGTTACAATTGAGGAAAAGCTATTCGAGGAAATCGAGGACGCACCAGAATCACTTAAGGAAAGAGCTCCTGTTGTTTGCGTTATGGGTCACGTTGACCATGGTAAAACCTCACTTCTTGATGCAATTAGACATACTCACGTTACAACCGGTGAGGCTGGTGGTATTACTCAGCATATCGGTGCTTACAGAGTAAATATTAATGGTAAGGACATTACCTTCCTTGATACCCCAGGTCACGAGGCATTTACTGCTATGCGTCTTCGTGGTGCTATGGCAACTGATATTGCTATTATCGTTGTTGCAGCAGATGACGGAATTATGCCTCAAACAGTTGAGGCTATCAACCATGCTAAGGCTGCAGGCGTTGATATCGTTGTTGCTATCAATAAGATGGATAAGCCAACTGCAAATCCTGAGAATATTAAGCAGGAATTGACAAAGTACGACCTTGTTCCCGAGGAATGGGGTGGCGATATTATGTGTATTCCTGTATCTGCACACACAAAGATGGGTATTGATGACCTTCTTGAAAGTGTATTGCTTATTGCCGAGGTTAAGGAGCTTAAGGCAAATCCAAATAGACTTGCTAAGGGTATTGTTATCGAGGCTAAGCTTGATAAGGGAAGAGGACCTGTTGCTACAATCCTTGTTCAAAATGGTACACTTAAGTCCGGTGACGTTGTTATTGCAGGTACTGCAGTAGGTCACGTAAGAGCGATGACTGACCACAATGGTAAGTCACTTAAGCTTGCTGGTCCATCTGTACCTGTTGAAATTACCGGTCTTTCCGAGGTTCCACAGGCAGGTGACGAGTTCAATGCCGTTAAGGACGAAAAGATGGCAAGAGAATTGGCTGAGCAAAGAAAGGCTAAGGCTAAGGAAGAGGTATTCAAGGCTAATGCTAAGGTTAACCTTGACGACCTATTTGCTCAAATTAGCGATGGTGCTAAGGAAATTAGCATAATCGTTAAGGCAGACGTGGGTGGAAGTGCAGAGGCTGTTAAGGCTTCGCTTGTTAAGCTTTCTAACCCTGAGGTTAAGGTTAGCGTAATCCATACTGCCGTTGGTGGTATTACCGAGGGTGACGTTATGCTTGCAGCAGCATCAAATGCTATTATTGTTGGTTTTAACGTACGTCCTGACAAGAGCGCTATCGACTCTGCCGAAAGACAAGGCGTTGATATTAGAACTCATAGAATTATCTATGAAATTATAGAAGAAATTGAAGCTGCCATGAAGGGTATGCTAGCACCTACCTATAAGGAGGTAATCAATGGTCACGCAGAGGTGCGTCAAACTATTAGAGTACCAGGTGTGGGCACAATCGCAGGTAGCTACGTACAAGACGGTAAGATTACAAGAACATCCCTAATAAGAATCATTCGTGACGGTGTGGTAATTGCAGAAGACAAGATTTCTTCATTGAAGAGATTCAAGGACGATGCAAAGGAAGTAGCAAGCG
The DNA here is from genome assembly GCA_017399145.1 of Clostridia bacterium. Taxonomy (GTDB): domain Bacteria; phylum Bacillota; class Clostridia; order Oscillospirales; family CAG-272; genus RGIG2000. The sequence goes on from JAFQEG010000011.1 coordinate 43,486, forward strand.
GTTACGAGTGTGGCGTTGGCTTAGATAAGTTTAATGACATTAAGGAAGGGGATATACTAGAAGCTTACGAAATGCAAGAGGTTGCGAGATAACGCAATAAACTTCGAAATGTGTCGTTGCTCCGCACCCACAACCTCGACGTACGCAAAGTACGTCATCATCTGTCAGCTCCGGTGCGCCGTGGGAGGGGTTCCCCGAAAGCTCAACGAGGTTTTGGGGGTTCACGAGAATTTCTTGATTCTTGTTCATCTCGCCGTTAGGTAATAAAAAAGCTCGACTTTTAACGAGGTCGAGCTTTTTATATCTGCGACGGAATAAGTGCGATTTGTCATAAAGAGCCGTAACGAAAATGGTCAAGGACCTCTTGAGTCCTTGACCATTTTTTTATTGTTAATTATACCAAAGATGGTGTAAAGAAAATTGCAGAATCGCTAGATGATTGGTTATGCAAATAGAGTATATTGCCGTCAACTATTAGGTAAGCACAGCAATAAAGCTGAATGTTTGGGAATGCGGTAAGTCCCGTGACTTTCATTTCAAAGATATCGAAATCCTTGTCTGAAAAATCAACGGTTGCTACCTTACTAAGGAATTTGCCGTTTTCTTTGTCGTAAAGAGTGCCCTCGAATTTACCCGCGGTGCTCTCGTCGGTTGAGTCAACCTTTTCAACTGCTGCAAGTAAGCCAAAGCTGATTTTACCGAAAAGCTCCTCGTATTCATCAATTAAGTCCTTGGTTACAACGAAGGATTGCATAATGCTTCCGTTATAGCTTGATGCTGAGAAGCCACGGAAGCTAAACAGTGGAGCAAGTGTGGAAACGGGAACCTGCTTTCCACATTGTTCTCTTGTGCAAAGCTGACCGAGCGAGCAGGTGCTTACAAATTTATCCCCAACAAAGGTAGGAACGATTTCTTCTGTAAAATCATGACCGTCGTAAAGTGTTTCACAGTAAGGACAGTTGTAAACGAGTAAGCATTTTCCGCTAAAGGTTTTACCTGCAGGCACGGTGCCGTTTGTCTTGTATGCTACGTATTCATCATAGGTACAAGGGGTTGCAGTTGAAAAATAACCATTGTCAGTTGTTGTTGAAGCAAAGTTGACAAGGTCTTGGTAATTATCGCCGGCATAGAAAAGTACACCGGAGCCTGAGCCGTTTAGCTTAAGCATAGAAAGATAAAAAACTCCATTTCCCATAGAGGTTATGTTGGACATGGAAATAGATGATAGCTTGGAACAATTGTTAAACATTTTGTTTCCAATGACCGAGCAACGAATACGCACGGATTCGAGAGATTTGCAATTCTCAAAAACCTGTGAATCGATAGACGTAACGCTTGCAGGAATATCAACAGATGTTAATCCGGCTTGGTAAAATACGAATTGTGCGAGAGTTGTCAAGGTTTCAGGAAGCGTAATTGATTTAAGGGAAGAGCAGTTTTTAAATGCTCTTAATCCTAAGGTTACAAGTCTATCTCCACCTGTGAACGAGGAAAGGGATGTGCAACCATCAAAACAGCTTTCCTCAATTGTAGTTAAGTAGTTTGAATATCTAACCGATACAAGAGCTGTGCAATTTTGAAATGCTTTTGTAGAACTAAATTCGGTTAATGAGTCGGGGAGAATTATTTCTTCTATCGACGTATTTTGATAAAACGAATAATCACCGATTGTAGTAACACCTTGTGGAATCTTTACGTAAACGGTCTTGTCAATGCCATCTGTTACTTTGAAGTTTCTGTCCTCCATTGAGGTAAAGCCAACAGGGACTTCGAGTTTGTAAACGCTACTGTAATCGTAGGAAATGCCTGTTGCAGATTTCAAAGCAGTAAAATCAAGCTCTGATCTCTTTGAGGAAAAAACCGTATCTGTACATTTTAAAATGTAGTAGGCAGGATAGGTTGTGTAAATGGTTGTGGTTTCTTGAGTATCGGGGTCGGTAACCGTATGCTTTAGCATAACGCGAGAGGTTGTGTCGAAGGTAACGGTGCCGTCGGTTGTGGTTTTAGGAGAAAATCCTAAATCCTGAGTTTCTGTCCACTCTAAAACCTCTGCGCTTGCAGTAATTGCAAACGCACAAAGAAAGCAAGAGAGAACGAGTGTGAAAAGTAAAAGCTTTTTCATTTTATTCTCCTTTTTCATTAAAATTGCTTATATACGTTTTTGAGAGAGGGGTAAAGCTTTTTCCAAAGCTGATATTTTTGCTCGTATTTTTGGGTGAGGGCTTGGTCGGGGGCTGTTTCGTCCTTTATTTTAATTAGCTTTTGTGTGGCTTCCTCTACGGTATTATATTCGCCACAGCCTACCATTGCAAGGATTGCACCACCGTAGGAGGGACCCTCCTCAATTTCTGTGCGAAGCACAGGAATACCAAGAACATTTGCCAAGATTTTGCGCCAAAGCGGACTCTTTGCGCCACCACCACAGGCGGTGGTTTTTTCTATTTTGATGCCTGCCTCCTTAGCAATTTCTACGCAATCACGAAGGGCAAAGGCAACACCCTCTAAAACGGAAAGTGTCATTTGACATCTTTTTGTATTTGGTCGCATTCCTATAAATGCACCACGGGCATCGGTATCGTTATGGGGACTTCTTTCACCCATTAGGTAAGGCAAGAATAAAACCTCGTTTTCGCCAAGGTAAGCATCGCACTCTGATTCCTCTTTCCTAAAATCGGTTGTGCCGAGAACATCCTCAACCCACCACTTATTACAGGATGCAGCAGAGAGAATACAGCCCATTAGGTGATATTTGCCGTTTGAGTGGCAGAAGCTATGAAGTGCATTTGAGGAATCAACAAAGAAGTTATCTTGAGATACAAAAACAGTACCACTTGTGCCAAGGGAAATATTACAGCTACCATTATTTACAGTGCCTGTACCAACGGCAGCGCCGGCATTATCACCTGCGCCTATTACGATTGCTACGTCCTTGTCAAGACCTAGCTTTTTGGCAAGGTCGGTCTTGAGTGTGCCGATTTTCTCGCTTGATTCGTAAAGTGAGGGTAGCATTTTTTCTGTAACTCCACAGATTTTTAGCATTTCCTTATTCCAGCATCTGTTTTCAACGTCTAAAAGTAGCATACCTGAAGCATCGGAAAAATCCGTTGCAAAGGACCCACTTAGCATATATGCAAGGTAGTCCTTAGGTAGCATAATTTTTTCGATTTTCTCAAAGATTTCAGGCTCGTTTTCCTTAACCCATAAAATTTTTGGTGCAGTAAAGCCTGCAAAGGCAATATTTGCCGTATATTCGGATAGCTTTTCCTTGCCGATTACTGTGTTTAGGTATTCGGTTTCCTTAAATGTACGACCGTCATTCCAAAGAATAGCAGGACGCAAAACCTTATCGTTTTTGTCAAGAATTACAAGTCCGTGCATTTGTCCACCAAAGGAAATACCACGAACTCTTGATTTATCGGTGTCCTCTAGCAATTCAACCATGCCATCAAGAGTAGAAGTGTACCAATCCTCTGGGGATTGCTCGCTCCAACCACTTAGCGGGTAGACAACGGGGTATGAGCGAGCCACTGATTTTAATATTTTACCATCGGCACTAACTAGTGATAGCTTAACTGATGAGGTGCCTAGGTCTATTCCTATATAAGTATTCATTTTTATACCTTAATTGAAAAGAATTTGATTGATAACGCCCTCTAGGTATTCTTGCTTACCACTACCTGGAAGTGAAGCCTTACCAAGACCCTCTGCGTAAGCTGAGATTTCCTCAAGCGTTGCATTACCTGAAAGAATCTTCTTGCCGATTTCGGTATTGTAGTAGCTTGAATATCTTTGCGCCTTAAACTCGTCAATGCGTCCGTCCTCGATAAGCTCGCAAGCCTTCAAAAGACCGAGAGCAAAGGTATCCATACCAAGAATAAAGCCGATAAACATATCCTCATAGGTATATGATGGACGTCTATTCTTTGCGTCGAAGTTGAAGCCACCAGTCAAGCCACCTGCCTTTAGTACCTCGTACATACACATAGTAGCAGAGTAAACGTCAAATGGGAATTCGTCTGTGTCCCAGCCTAGTAGGTAGTCGCCTTGGTTTGCGTCAATTGAGCCAAGCATACCATTGATTGCGCTAATTCGAAGGTCGTGCTCAAAGGTATGACCTGCAAGGGTTGCGTGGTTAGCCTCAATATTCATCTTAAAGTCCTTATCAAGACCGTGTGCCTTCAAAAAGCCTATTGCAGTTGCTGCATCGAAGTCGTATTGATGCTTCATTGGCTCCTTTGGCTTTGGCTCGATATAGAAGTCACCTGTAAAGCCTATTTTTCTGCCATACTCAACTGCCATCTTCATTAGGCGAGCAATATTGTCCTGCTCAAATTTAACGTCGGTGTTTATAAGAGTTTCATAGCCCTCACGACCACCCCAGAATACGTAGCCACGACCACCGAGCTTAACTGTTAGGTCAAGTGCCTTCTTAACCTGTGCGCAAGCAAAGGCAAAAACCTCGGCGCTATTGGAGCTACCTGCACCGTTACAGAAGCGAGGATTTGAGAACATATTAGCTGTGCCCCAAAGACACTTAATGCCTGTACCCTTCATCTTTTCAAGAATGTAGTCGGTGATTTCGTCAAGACGTCTGTTAGTTTCGTTAATATCCTCTGCCTCGGGAACGATATCAACATCGTGGAAGCAGAAATACTTAATGCCTAGCTTTTGCATAAACTCAAAGCCTGCATCTACCTTAGCTCTTGCGTGCTCCATTGTGCCGTACTCACAGCCGAAGGATTTGTTAGCAACGCCACGACCAAACATATCTGTGCCCTCTGCACAAAGATTGTGCCACCAAGCCATAGCAAAGGGAAGATGCTCGGACATTTTCTTGCCCATAACTACGCGCTCAGGGTCGTAATACTTAAAGGCAAGTGGGTTTTTGCTCTTAGGACCCTCGTATTTGATTTGTGGAATTGATTCGAAAATTGACATAATAAATCTCCTTAAAAAATATTTTTCTATTATAATCTTAATATATATAGGTTGCAATTTCTATTCATTAGTGATATAATTATAATCATAAATTAAGATTTTGAGGTGCAAAATGGTAATATATGAAGAATTTAGGTCTTACTTAAATTATGAAACCTTTGAGCGAGATGACGAAAATATAACCTTCGACCTTCATTTGCATAATAGCTTTGAGATATTTTACGTAATGGAGGGGGAGGTAATAGTTACTATTGAGGGGTGCGATTATTCGGTTTTGAAGGGACAGGCTATAATGATTTTACCTAACAGAATTCACTCCTACAAAACTCCTGATAAATCAAAAAGTCGTGTTCACATCTTTGCAAATAACTATATAAGCTCCTTTTATCACAAGGTAAAGGACAAAACACCGAAAAATCCGGTTTTTGATTTGGATTTTTCTGTTTTAGAGGAGCTTCACGCAGAGGGGGCAGACAAGTATCTTTTGAAGTCGATTTATTACAAAATCGCACATATTTTTAACAAAAGCACCGCCTTTGTTGAAAGAAAAAGCAAAAGCGCCGACAACTACGTTAGGATTCTTACATATATATCAAAGCATTATCAAGAGCCGATTACGGCAATTGACATGGCAAAAGAATTAGGCTACGACCACAGATACGTAACGTCTCTTATCAAAAAGGGATTGAAAACCACCTTTAGATCATTGTTGAATGAGCATAGAATTTCCTTGGCTCAGCATCTTTTGACAACGGAAAACAAAAGCATTTCCCAAATTGCATATGAGTGTGGGTACGAAAGCCTTTGCTCATTTAATAGGAATTTTAAGGAAATAACAGGCATAACGCCTAAGGAATTTAGACAAGACAGAAGTTAAAAATCTTAATTTATGATTATAAATTTATGATTGTTGAATTGCTTTAGGTATGATTATGGTTTAACATAGGAATAGATAGGGGGATTTTTATGCTTAAGATAGATAACAACGGACTTATTAGATTTTTTGATGGCGAGCTTGTAAGAATTGAGCCTTGGGGCAAAAACTCCTTACGTGTAAGGGCAACACCTATTGGCAGGCTTGACAATGAAGCAAGAGCCTTGCTTGACATAAACGAGGAAAAGGCAGAGATTGAAATTCTTGAAGATTGTGCCACTATTAAAAACGGAAACGCAAGGGCAGAAATAGACAAAAACGGAAAAATTACCTTCTACAATCAAAGGGGAGAAAAATTGCTTGAGGAAGCATTAAGGCTAAACCCATTAAAGACTCCTGCAAGATTTTTTAAGGGTAACCATTTGGGAAAATATCAGCTTACTATGACCTTTGAGTCAAATCCAGAGGAAAAAATATTTGGAATGGGTCAGTATCAGCAAGAGCTTTTAAACCTAAAGGGTGCTGTTTTGGAGCTAGCACACAGAAATTCGCAGGCTAGCGTGCCCTTTTATTTATCTAGCCTTGGCTATGGCTTTCTTTGGAATTTGCCAGCTATTGGCGAGGCTATTTTTGGCACTAACCTGACAAAATTTAAGGCAGAGTCAACTGACGTATTAGACTACTTAATAATAGTAGAGGACACTCCTGCAAAAATAGTTGAGAGGTATATGGAGGCAGTAGGTAAGCCACCTAAAATGCCTGAGTACGCACTAGGGCTTTGGCAATCTAAGTTGCGTTATAGCACTCAAGAGGAGCTAATGAGCGTTGCAAGGAAATATAAGGAGCTTGGTATTCCACTTTCCGTTATAGTTTGCGACTTTTTCCATTGGCCTCATCAAGGGGATTATCGCTTTGACTATGATTATTTCCCAGACCCCCTTGCTATGACTAAGGAGCTTGCACAAATGGGCACAGAGCTTATGGTGTCCGTTTGGCCTACCGTTGAAAAGGGTGGCGAAAGCTACGAGGAAATGCTTGAGGGTGGTATGCTTATTAAGAATGACAGAGGCTCATTTATGCAAATGGATTGCGTACAGCCGGCTGTATTCTATGATGCGACTAACCCAGATGCAAGACAATACGTTTGGAATAAGATAAAGAAAAATTATTACGATAAGGGTATTCGCCTTTTCTGGCTTGATGAGGCTGAGCCTGAATATATGACCTATGATTTTGACAATCATAGATACTACAAGGGCCATTGTGCCGAGGTGGGAAATGTTTACCCCGTTGATTATCTAAAGGGCTTTTATGAGGGACTTATAGAGGCAGGGGAAAAGGAGCCTATTTGTCTTATTCGTTGTGCTTGGGCAGGTAGCGCAAAATATGGTGCTCTTGTTTGGAGTGGCGATATTATGCCAACCTTTGAGGCGTTAAGATGTCAAATTAGAGCCGGGCTTAATATGGCAATTGCTGGCATTCCTTGGTGGACTACCGATATTGGAGGCTTTGACGAGGGTGATCCTGACGACGAGGACTATCGTGAGCTTGTTGTAAGATGGTTTGAGTATGCAACCTTCTTGCCTGTCCTTCGTATGCACGGCTATCGTGCGCCATATATTCCTGCAAGGGAAGGAGCAACGGGTGCCGGTCAATGCTTTAGTGGTGGAGATAACGAGCTTTGGTCCTATGGCGAGGACAATTTCCAAATAATGAAGGACTACGTTTTCCTAAGAGAAAGACTAAGACCTTATCTAAAGGAAATTATGGATGTAGCCCACAAGCAGGGTACACCACCTACAAGGCCACTATTTTATGATTTTCCAACCGACTTAAAATGTTGGGAAATTGAGGACCAATTTATGCTTGGTAACGACCTTTTAGTTTGTCCTGTATGCTATTTAGGAAAGCGACAAAGAGAGGTGTATTTACCAAGTGGAAGCTCTTGGATTGATGCATTCTCTGGCGAGGAAATTCAAGGGGGAGTGTCTATAATTGTTGATGCACCTATTGAGAAAATACCTGTATTTATAAGAAAGGGTAGCGAGCTTACTACTGAGCTATTTAAGGGAGAGTAATATGGCAAATGTAAGAGAAAAATACAAAAAGGAATTTGAGGACCGTGCAAGGGCGCTAGTGTCACAAATGACTCTTGAGGAAAAGGTTTCTCAAATGATAAACAAGACGCCTGAGATTGAGCATCTAGGCATTAAGGAATACGACTGGTGGAACGAGGCACTACACGGAGTTGCAAGGGCTGGAGTGGCTACTGTGTTTCCACAGGCTATTGCCCTTGGTGCTACCTTTGATACAACTCTTGTTGAAAGAATTGCTGACGTAATTTCAACCGAGGCAAGAGCAAAATACAATGCCTCACAAAGAGTTAAGGACTATAAGGGCTACAAGGGACTTACCTTCTGGTCTCCTAACGTAAATATTTTCCGCGACCCTCGTTGGGGCAGAGGTCACGAAACCTATGGAGAGGACCCATATTTGACCGCAAGAGTTGGCGTTGCATTTATAAACGGATTACAGGGCTACGACGAGAAATATCTAAAATCTGCCGGCTGTGCTAAGCACTTTGCAGTACACTCTGGTCCTGAGGGCATAAGAAGTAGCTTTAATGCTAAGGTTGGTCAAAGGGATTTGTGGGAAACCTATTTGCCTGCCTTTGAGGCTTGTGTTAAGGAAGCACAGGTTGAGGGCGTTATGGGTGCTTACAACAGAACAAACGACGAGCCCTGTTGTGGAAGTCCGACGCTCTTAAAGGGTATTTTAAGAGATAAGTGGGGCTTTGACGGTTACGTTACCTCTGACTGTGGAGCTATTGCGTATTTTCACGATTATCACAAGGTGACAAATGAGCCTGTTGAATCGGTTAAGCTTGCAGTTGAAAACACCTGTGATTTAAACTGTGGCTGTATGTATCAGCATGCTGTCAATGCAGTAAAGAGCGGATTGCTTGACGAAAAATACGTTGACGAGTGTCTTGTTAGATTATTTACAACCAGAATGAAGTTAGGCGAGTTTGACGAAAGCACTCCTTGGGACAATATTCCTTACTCAGTTGTTGCTTGTCCCGAGCACAGGGCTTTAGCACTTGAAAGCGCAAAAAAGAGCATTGTGCTTTTGAAAAATAATGGTGCTTTGCCTCTTGATAAGAAAAAAATTAAGTCTATTGGTGTAATTGGACCTAATGCAAACAACCGAGTTGCACTTCAGGGTAACTATCACGGTACTGCCACAAGATACGTAACTGTCCTTGAGGGAATACAGGATTTTTGCGAAAAAGAGGGGATACGTGTCTATTTTTCAGACGGCTGTGACCTTATAAGACCTAGCGTTGAGTGGTACGAAAACGACCGACTTGACGAGGTAAGAGAGATTTGTCGTGAATGTGACGTTGTAATTGGTGTTTTTGGCCTTGACGAAACACTAGAGGGCGAGGAAATGGCTGGTGGTCTTGGTATGCAGGGCGACAAGCCGGATTTAAAATTCCCTGGTATTCAAAACCAAATAATGAAGGAAATTTCAAGCAATGCAAAGAAGTCAATTCTTGTGTCGCTAACAGGTAGCGCTATGGATTTAAGTCAGCAGGACAAGGATTACGATGCTATAATTCAGGGCTGGTATCCCGGCGAAAAGGGTGGTGAGGCAATCGCTAAGGCTATTTTTGGCGAATACTCCTTTGAGGGTAAGCTACCTATTACCTTCTATAAAAGCACTGAGGACGTGCCTAATTTTCTCGATTACTCTATGAAGGGTCGTACATATAGATATATTGAAACCGAGCCACTTTACCCCTTTGGCTATGGCCTTTCCTATAACGACTACGTGGTTGAAGCTAAGCTAGAGGGCAATATGGAAAATGGCTTTGAAATTGATGCAACTGTTGAAAATAAGGGTGCTTATGACGGTAGCGAGGTTGTACAGGTGTACATCAAAGCATTAAGAGAAAATGCACCTAATTTTAGCTTAAAGGCCTTTGAAAGAGTAGAATTGAAGGCGAGGGAGAAAAAAGCTGTTAAGATACGTCTTAACTCTGAGGCTTTTGCCTTGTACAATGAGGCGGGCAAGTTAGAATTAACTAAGGGAGTATATGAGGTTTACGTAGGAAACAGACAACCCGACTCTCGCACTAGTCAGCTTTTGCCAACGGAAATTAAGAAATTCACTATTGAAATCTAAAAAGTAAAAAGGAAAATTCCAAAACGGAATTTTCCTTTTTCTTTAACTGAATTAACGGAGTATTTCCAATCAATCAACAGCTCCCGGGGTTTGTACACACAGGTCAAAATATACCATTTACGAACATAAAAGTTAAGCTAAAACGAACTGGCGACCCGTGCGGGAATTGACACCGGAGTTTGTACACACAGGTCAAAATATACCATTTACGAACATAAAAGTTAAGCTAAAACGAACTGGCGAGCTGTGCGGAAATTAGTCCCGGGGTTTGTACACACAGGTCAAAATATACCATTTACGAACATAAAGGTTAAGCTAAAATGAACTGGTGATCCGTGTGGGAATTGACACCGGAGTTTGTACAAAGGGTAGCTTAACGGAGTATTTCCAATCAATCAACAGCTCCCGGGGTTTGTACACACATGTCAAAATATACCATTTGCGAACATAAAGGTTAAGCTAAAAATGAACTGGTGAGCCGTGTGGGAATTAGTCCCGGGGTTTGTACACACATGTCAAAATATACCATTTGCGAACATAAAAGTTAAGCTAAAACGAACTGGCGACCCGTGCGGAAATTGACATCGGGGTTTGTACACACAGGTCGCTTAGCGGAGTGTTTCCAATCAAGCAAGCATTCGAAATGTAAGCAAAAAAGAAGCCCATGGCTTTTTGCCAAGGGCTTCTTATTTGTAACGCTCAGGATTACTTGTTTCGCCTAGAAGGTAATCAATGCTAGTGTTGTAAAACCTAGCAAGCTTAATTAGAATGTCGGTTGGAATGTCGTTTTCGCCAGTTTCATACTTGGAGTAGCCTGTTTGGGACATACCAAGCATTTTTGCGATTTGTGTTTGGGTAAGGTCCTTGTCTTCGCGTAAATCACGGATACGCTTATACATAAAAAACATCCTTTCTAAATTTTATAAGGCTTTAGACTTGCGAAAAATCTAAGTACAACTCTATTGTACAATATGAAATTATGCGTTTTTTGTTTTTAACCTAAAAAATCCTAAGCTTTTTTGAAATTTCGCATAACGTGTTGATTAAATCAACATAAAATGGCAAAGATGAGCTGCGGTGGGGGACGAGTGGGCAAAAAACCGTAAAATTTCCCCAAAAAGACCCTTCATAATGATGTTCTAACCCTATTATAGCACCTACGGTGGAATTTTGCAAGCAAAACAAGACAGAGTGTAGAATTAAAGACTATTTTATAGTATGTAAAAGATTGACATAAAATAAACCTTGTGATAAAATAGATATGAAAAACGTGTAAATTTAAGACACAGGGTAAAGAAAAATAGGATTAAGGTGAGAATATGGAATATTTAAGCTACGTCAATACAAAAATGGGGACAAATAACAATCAACGATTTTCAACGGGAAACGCACTTCCTTTGTGTCAGCTACCCTTTGGTATGGTGTCCTTTTGCCCTCAAACGGAAAGGCAAGAGGATAAAAAGGGTTGGTTTTATAATCCTAATTTGCCATTTATGGAGGGAATTAGGCTTACTCATCAGCCTAGCCCCTGGATTGGGGACTATGCAACGATTTTGTTTATGCCTCAATGCGACGTAATAGGAAACACCCCAGGGAGTGTCTGGTCAAGCTTTTTGGAAAATGAGTGTGTTTTAAGACCTGATTATATCAAGGTAAGGCTACTAAGACCTAAATGCACCCTTGAGGTAGTGCCTAGTCAAAGATGTGGTGTATTTAAGCTAGATTTTGAAAGAGATATGACCCCTTATTTTTCTATGCTTACCACTGAGGGAAAAATAGAGGTGGTTGGCAATAATTATGGTCACGACGTTGTTACTATTCAACTAGAGGGCACAGGGCAAGCCGACGCACCCGGCTTTAAGGGGTATTTAGTAGTTAGGTGTAAGGACTTTGATTCAAGCAAGCTAACAGTCGTTGAAAAAGAGGGCAAAAAAGCAATTCACATTCCACTATTTAAGAAAAATGTTGAGGTACGTGTAGGACTTTCCTATTTAAGCTTCGATCAAGCCCTTTTAAATATGGAAAGGGAAATTGACAAAAAATCACTTGAGGAATTGAAAAAAGAGGCTAGTGAGGCTTGGGAGGAAAAGTTATCAAGAATAAAAATAGAGGCAGACGAAAATACCTTAAAAACCTTTTATTCTTGCATGTATCGTGTATTCCTATTTCCACACAAGGCATACGAAATTGACGAAAGTGGCCGTCCTGCCCACTATGCGCCTAAGCAAATGACTAAGAAGATGGGTGTTAGATACACGGGTAGTGGCTTTTGGGATACATATAGGACTCAATTTCCATTGCTTTCTATGATTGCCAAGGAAGAGTATAAGGAAATATTAAAGGGCTTTATAGTAGATTACAGGGACGGTGGCTGGTTGCCTAGATGGAGTGCAATGGGTGAGGTTGGCTGTATGCCTAGCACACTTATCGAGCCGATTATTGCCGATGGCGCTATTAAGGGCCTTTTAGATGATGAGGATTTATACGACGGATTTTTAGGTATGGCTAAAAACGTTTTGGAAAGGTCCTTAGAGCCTATTTATGGCAGACGAGGAATGGACGATTTTGTAAAATACGGATACGTCCCCTCGGATTTATACAGAGAAAGCGTTAATTTGACTGTTGATTTCTCTTATGGTGATTATTGTGTCGGCACGGTGGCAGGCATTATTCTTAATAAGTATGCACAGCTAAACGAGGATAGTGACCAAAGAGATAAAATCAATATGAATGCCTTGCTTCTTGCAAGAGATTTGAATAAGGAATGCCTAAGGAGGGCGACCTCATACAGAAGGCTATATGACGAGAAAAGTGGCTTTATTGTGCCTAGGGATAGCGAGGGCAACTTTAAAGTGGACTTCGATCCCTATGAGTGGAGTGGCGATTATACGGAAAGCTGTGCTTGGCAGGGACTGTTTTCCCCGGTCCACGACCTTGAGGGCTTAGCTAAGCTAATGGGTGGCGAGGACAAGCTTCTTAAAAGGCTTGACGACCTAGTTAATGCAGAGGCAGACTTTAGAGTAAGCGGATATGGTGGGGAAATTCACGAAATGACGGAGTTGGCAAGGGGACAGCTAGGACAGGTTGCAATATCTAATCAGCCAAGCTTTCACATTCCATTTATCTATGCTTACTTTAAGCAAGCTGTAAAAACAAGACAATTAGTAAAGGATATTACTAAAAGAATGTTTTCCTGGGATAAGGGCTTCCCAGGGGACGAGGACAACGGTAGCATGGCATCCTGGTACGTGCTTGCTAGCATAGGAAGATACCCAATTTGCCCAGGCAAGGATAAGCTTGTTAAGTACAAGCCACTTGTAAAAATTATCGAGATTAAGGAATAACAGGTATAAAGAGATAACAAATCGGTTCGTTTCCGAAATGTTATCTCTTTTTTCTATGGTGAAAACTGGGGCAAAAAACTGAAACTGTCGAAAAAAACAGGGACTGTTACATTTGGCTTGGCAAAAAAGTTCCAAATTCGTGAACATTTGAAAAAATAGCTAAAACAATGTAGACAACCCAAAATTTCTGTGATAAAATTAAGCTGTGCTAATATAATATGCAAAAAAGACGCATTGAAAAATGGGCTGAATAATCGGCTAGAATGGAAAAAATCAAGAAAATAGCAAGTTGCAGAAAAACGAACTTTTGTCACCCTGTTGTTCGAAAATTATGAATATTCACCCCGAAAGACGGTCCAAAAGGATGGTTCAGTCACCAGTGGGGAAATAAAAACAGAGTGAAAATAACTAGCGAAGGAGGCATTTAGGAATGGATATAAAAACCTTTATCAAGGACGCAAACGAAGAATATGTCAAAATGAAAAGTGACCTTGAGGTTGAAAGAAAGACCCTTTCCGAGGCACTCAAGAAGGCAGAGGACGCTCTAAACAATGAAAGAGAGCGCTTTAGGGCTGAGGAAAAGGAGCTTCTTAGCGTTTTAGATGCTACCAAAAAGGAAAGAATCGGCGAGATTGAAAGAATTGCTACCGAAAAAATGGATATTCTTAAAGCCGAAAAGGATAAGATAATAAATAGCGAGGCCTCTCGTAGGCAAAACGTTGAAAATGCCTACAAGGATAGATTTGAGGGACTTGAATCTGAGCATAATGAAAGACTAGAGGAGCTTAAGAGAAGATACGAAACTCGCAAAAATCTCGCTAAGCGAGAGTACGAGGAATTAAGACAGGACCTAGAAAGCTCATCGGCTGTGCACGGGGATATGGACGCTATGCTTGCAAGTCAGCAAAATCGTGACCTGCTAGAGAAAATCGATGAGATTGAGGACAGAAACGTTTTGCTTCGTGCATCTATCAAGGAGGAGCTTGAAAGCTATAGCGAAAAGCTAACTGAGTATTTAAATCTTAAGGATTTCACCTTTGAGCCACCCTCGAAAAAGGACCTTTTAGAAAGAGCAAATAGGTATTACGAAAGCTTAGATGAGCTAAACGTATACAAGGCTAAGCTTCAAAAATCTCAGGGCTGTGATGCCCTTGTTGAGTACAACAAGGCAACCCTTGAGGAGGCGAAGAAGGAATTTGAAAAGAGCCTTCAGGAAATCGACGAATGGTATTTGCAGGAGCTTGAGGGCGAAAATCGCAAATACACAAAGGAAAAGAATATCCTAGAAAATCAAAAGAACAATTCTGATGTTGAAAAGCCTGAAATTGCCGAAAGAATCGCTCAAATTGACAAGGAGCTAAAGGAAATTGAGGAATCTCTAATTGCTGAAAGTGGCAAGATTATGGAGGACTTGTCAAAAAGCGAGGGCGCTAAGACCAGAATGTTTAACATGATTAAGGCAGAGGAGCTAAGAGTACAGGAGGAAGGACTTCAAAAGGCTAAGGAAAGGCTTGATGAGTTTGTTAAGAGTCAAGATAAAAGGCTTGAGGACCTACTAAACAGAATCAAGAAGGATTTACAAGAGATAATTGGTAGTGGCAAAGACTTTTCCGTAGGTCAAATAAGAGACGGAAGGGTACGGACCGCCTTGCCGAAGTCAATTGCAATAGGTAGATGTGGCACAACTCTTGCACAATGTGAGCTTGTGGAAAGGCTTTACGGTAAGAGTGGGTTAGAAATACCTGCTACCGTAAGCGTTGACGTTTTAGGTGGCGAGGCATTAATCTTTACCTCGGACAACGAGGAATATCTTGACAGAATTATGGGTGGTATTACTCTTAAATTCTTAGAGGAATTTCCCAAGGAAAGCCTAGGGGTTAGAATTATTTCCTCTGAAAGAGAAATATTTAACTCAATTGCTAGTGGAATAGCAGAGAATGAAAAATCAACAATTATCAATAAGGACCCACACCCAGCCCTTACCTTTGCTGATGCAGAGTCAAACAGAATTGCATCTAAGCTAGGCGGGGAGATAAAAAATGCCTTCGACCTTTACGAAAAAGAAAAGGGCAGAGTCATCACTCTTGTTGTTATTCGTGATGGCATTGAGGAAATCCTAGGGGATAAGGAAATGCTAGCGATTCTTAGAAAGCTTCTTTCTGAAAGAGGAAGAAATTCCGGAATTAGATTTATAATTGCTTGCAAGAATACCGAGGAATTAAAGGACCTTTACGAGAGTGGACTTTCTATTTCTATTAAGGGCGAGGACGTGCTTTATGGCGAGGAAAAAATTGACATTTGCACTATTCCAAATCAAGATATATCATTCTTTATAAAGGGTGTTTTTTCCGATATAGCATCTCTTAACGAGGGCTTTGCAGGTGGCGATATTCCTCTTGCTAGCTATTGTGCTAGCCTTGACGAGTTAGACAAGACAGAAAAGGAAGCTAAAAAAAACCAAGTCAATAAAGCCTTTTCAATAGATGGAAGAATTACCTATGAGGATTTGGGCTTTAACAGTCCTTTTGAGGAAATGGGCGAGGAGTTTGACTTGCCTATTGGCGCAACAGAAAATGGAATTGCCACAATTAGCTTTGATTGCGGAAATAAGGGTGGACAGAATACAGGTGGACTAGTTGTTGGTGCAACTGCTACCGGAAAATCCTCCCTTCTTAATAGTCTTGTTGTAGAGGGCTGTAAGAAATATTCCCCTAAGGACCTTGAATTGTGGCTTTTGGACTTTAAAAAAGAGGGCGCAGTAAACGGATATGTCGACTCAAAAATCCCTCATATTAAGGTGCTTAAGCAGGGTGCTAACGAGGACGATATTTATTATATCCTAAGCAACCTATGTGTGGAAATTGAGAGGAGAAGGGACCTCTTTGAAGCAACAGGGGCAGGGATAAGACAAGAGAAATTTAAAAACGTATTTGAATATAATGAATTTGTAAGGAAAAATGATGGCTACGGCGACACTCTACCTAGAATTGTATTGATTGTCGATGAGGTGCAGGAGCTGTTTCAAAATAAGGAAAACAGCCTAATTGCAGAAATTATGACAATGCTAGCGACAATTACGGTAAGAGGTCGATGTATGGGTATCCATACGGTTATGATTGGAAACGGGATATGTCCCGATGATTTTGCTTTTAGAAATGCTTACATTAATCACATTAAGTGTAAGGTAAGCTTTAGAATGAGTGAGGGTGCATTGAGAGAAGCACAGCTAGGCAAGGAATTTGAGGAAATTAGTCAAGAAATTTCCACCTTACAGCCTGGTCAAATGTACGTTTCGCTTGGAAACAACATAGTTAAAGCAAAGACTCCTTATGTTAATAGTCAGTGCCTTGAGGAATATCTTGAAGAGATACGCAAGAATTTTAAGAATGTAGAAAATAGCAAGAATGACTACTCGTGGTTTATGAAAAATCCAATTTATTCACAAGAGGGCACCTCCCTTGTGATTGGAGAATGCTTTTACACAGGTAAGCCTGTATATGCAACCTTCAATGATAAAAGGTCGTCACTGGCTGTATTAAGTAAAAATGAGGACGTTCAGTCCCGTATTCTTTCCTCTATTTTAATAGGGGTAAGTGAGGTAAAGGGGGCAAGGGCGCTTTGCTGTAATGGTGCTAGCATATACGAGGCACTATTTCATAAAACTATAAAGGAAAGGGCAGGACTAAGCGTAAGAGGCTACGAGAAAACTGATTTTGCCGAGATGATTAAGGACGCATATAGCGAGCTTGTAAGCAGACAAAACAGTAATCAGAAAAATGATGCACCTTTATTTGTAATAATCAATGGCTTATCAAGGCTTACTCAATTAGACGGAAGAATATCTAATAACGAGGGACCTAGATTTGCCTCATCCTCAATCGATAATATTCTTGGAAATAAAATGGGCTTTGTTGTTAGTCAACCACAGGACCATAATATTAGTGTAAGACAGGCTTGTCAGGACTTGATTACACAGGGCACAGAGGTTGGTATTTACGTTGTTATCTCTGCGGATAGCATAGAAAATTGCACTGAGCTTGTTTCAAAATGTCAGGACGTGGTTGCTACAAATGATATTTTAGAGGATTTTGACCTTGAGGGCTGTGGACTTGGCAGACTTGTGCCATTTCTTTCAAAAATAGAAAAGGATGAACACGAAAGCGTGATTTTTACACGTGGCAATAGCATCGACAAAATAAAACCTATCATCTTTGGATAATCGTTAGATTTAAAAGGGATTGGTATGATAATTAATGGAAAACAATAATTTTAATATGAATAACAATGATTTAAAGGACTTGGGCTTTTTTGACTTTGTGCCAAAGGGTAAGAATCAGTATACATCAATACCCTTCGGCTTTAAGGAAAATGGAATTGTAGCCCTTGACCTAGATGAATGGAAAAATGGTGGAATGCTTACGTTAGCAGAGGACATAGATGAGATAGAAGCATTGCAAGAGGCTATTCTGTTAATGGGCTGTATGAAGTATTCACCAGATGACCTAAGGGTTATGGCTATTAGTAAAAATAGCTCCCTTGCAAGTAATTTGAAGAAATGGGACCTTCCTCACACTATAAGCACTATTTGTGTTGGGAATTACTATGACTTTGCAATGGCGCTTGAAAATCTTTTGAATTTTATTAAAAGACGAGACCAAAAGCTACAAATACTAGGAAAAATAAATAACATTCAGGTGGAAAATATCTTTGAGTTTAATAAAATCGCATTAGAAGACTCAAAAAATTCAATAGCGCCAATGGAAAGAGTAATGGTCTTTAT
This sequence comes from Clostridia bacterium, assembly GCA_017399145.1. Lineage (GTDB taxonomy): Bacteria > Bacillota > Clostridia > Oscillospirales > CAG-272 > RGIG2000. Next base: position 61,610 of record JAFQEG010000011.1, read on the forward strand.
TGACGACATATACGACATTATTGATACCGCTAGCAAAGAAAGTGATAAAGACGAAATTATGGAAAGGCTAGCCCAGGTTATAATAAGCGGTAAGGATGTAGGCGTTTACCTAGTGGCAGGCGCAACACCTAGGGCACAGCTAGACTATAAAATAACTAAGTCGGTTGCCCCTTATGTAAGTACTCTTGGCACCTTTAGGTTGGAAAATGGACTTGAGGCAGAGTTAAGCCTAGGTGGGGACCTTGAGGGTCACACAGAGGATATAGAGGGATTAGCCAAGGGTCAGCTTTTTTTGGTGGCTAGCTGTGAAAACGGTAAGAAAAAAAGCCTAGTTAAATTAGCAAAATATGACACCTTGCAAAGAGAGGAATACGTAAGCGCAATAAAGGACAATTACTTCTTCTTTCAAAATAATTAAGGGGGATGGGTATGAGCTTTTTTAGTAGAAAAAGAGAAAAATCACAACTCGACGCTAAAAGACTTGAGGGTGTAGGCACAAACGAAATAAATCGTGATGGATACTGTCCGCTAGTGTGCAAAATACCGGTTGGTCTTTGCGAAAACGAGATTTACAATTTGGACTTTAGTAGCGAAAGAGACGCTTGTGCGTCTTATATGATAACAGGAAACAGGGATTCAATAAAGGGACTATTAGACGCAATAATTATAAATGGATCCTTGAAATATACACCAGGTGAGGTTTCCTTTAGGCTTTATGATACAGAGTCTTATGGAATGCTAGACCCATATGAAAATGCAAGACTTCCACATATCACAAGAATAGGGTCACATATAGGCGAAAACGAGGCTGTTCACGAGCTATTTAGACTAGCTGACGTAATAAAAAAGCGTGGCGAGCTTTTTAAGTCTCTTGGTGAAAAATGTGGGGTAGAAATCAATAATATTTGTGAATATAATTCCTATGCTAAGACCCAAGAAAAGGGCACCTTCAAGCATAAGAAGAGAATTATAGCTGTACTTAACGGAATTAGAAAAATTTTAAATTCTCCTCAAGCAGACGAAAGATATGTAAAGCAGGTATGCTATCTTGTTGAGAATATAGCAAAAAGAGGGTCAGCCCTAGGTGTGCATTTGATTTTGACAAGCACAGCCTTTTCGAATAGCGAGATTGACAAGCTACTACAAAGCACCTTTGTACAAAGGGCACAGGGAAGAGTGGTCCTTGCGCAAGAAAAGAGTGAGGCTAAAAGGTTAGACTTTGGTAAGGCCTTTGCTAAGAGAATAAAGGAAATAGCAAGGTTAGGTAAGGGACAAGGCCTTGTGACAGTTGACGGAAAACGGGTAAGCCTTGTTGATATAGCAACCCTTACACCACTAGAGGAATATATTGAAATGGTAAGCGACTCTGTCTTCTTCTATGAAGAAAAAACCGAGAAGCTAAGTAAAAAATAGGGAAAAGAAAATGACTAAGAATGGCAAGCAAGAGGCGATAGCCTTGATAAACGCACTGAGGACCTGCAAGGATTCGGCAGATGACGGAATAAAGAGTGCTTATTACAAAAGCGAGGATTTGCTTTGGGAGGATAAGCAACGTGCTGTTTTTGATAGAAATATTGAGCAGGTAATTAGTATTGCGATAAATGGAATAAACCTACTTGACAGATATGCCAATGAAATGGAATTGATGGTTAAGGAGGGTGACAAATGAGCGAGGCTGATAGAATAGATATGGACGTGTCAGTTGAGGATTTGGCTTCTGTAAGAGAGCACATAAGCCTTTGCTCAAGAGCATTTTCCACAGCTACTCAAAAAATAGAGGAATATTCAAAAAACGGAAACGAAAAATATAGCATGTCCAAGGACACTAACGAAAAATCAATGGAGATTTTAGGTGCTACTGCAATGGGAATAAACGGCTTAGCTATACATTTAAGCAAGCTTGAGGATTACGTTAAGGAATACTTAAGCTGTAAGTATGAGGGGTAGGTGCATGACCTTGAAGAAAATGAAGAAAACCTCCTTAGAGCTTCAATTAATTGAGGCAAGCGAAGCCTTTGAAGCACTAAAGCAAGCCTATTCCACAGACTCCTGGAGTGATTCGGTTAAGGAATCCTATGGAAGATTGCTTGACCAACAAGAGATAGTGCTTGAAAAATTAAACGACTATACCGAGGCTAAAAGAGATCTTGTGCAGGACGTAGACCTAGAGGATGTTGACAAGCTAATCCAGTTAGCAAAGGGCGTTTGCGATCAGGCAGGTGACATTAAATGAGTAAAAGAAATAATCGTGCCTGTGTTAGCCTAGTTGCAATAGGAAGATTTTACAGTATGCTTTTAGCCTACAAGAGTGCCCTTGAGGGGGTCCTTCGTGAGGTAGGCGTAAGGGAAGAATACCTAGGTCAAATAGAAAAGGACAAAAAAGCACTAGAAAAAGCAAAAAATGAATGCGAGTCTAAGATAAACACCTTAGTATCCCTAAGGGCAAGACAGACAAATAGAGAAAAAATAGCAGAATACGACCAGCACATAGCAAGAATAAAGGGCGTATCTGGATATATTGATGGTCAGCTTGACCATATTGAAAAAAAGCTACAAAGCTATAATTTACTTGAGAAAAAATCAAGAAATGTAATCGATGATGCCTTATCTAAGGTAACCGAGGCAGAAAAAGCATTAAAAAATGCAATAGCGGTAATAAATAGCTACATAACCGAAAGCACGGGCGAAATAAGGCTTGATTCAATTCCAAGCTTTAAGACAGTACCCTTTGGGGCTGAAAGGGTTGTACCATTTCAGCTATACGATATGCCCCAAATTGTACCGCCTAAGCCCATTCTTCCAATTGATGACTTTGGTGTTGAATACTATTTTGGGTCCTGTGACTCTCACTTCGGTGATGAGAAAAGGCTTATTAAAAGGCAGGGCAAGGCATACGAAAATTATCACGGCACCTGTGGACCTACAACCGTTGCTAATATGCTAAGGCTACTTCAAGGAAGAGAGGCAACGGAAAAAGAGGTTTTGGACCTAGCTATAAGCATTAATGCTTGTAGACGACCAAGAGATGGTGCAACCGGTGGTGGAACAACAAGCCTTGATATAATAAGAATTTTAGAGTGCTATGGACTAAGGGCTGCCTGCATAAGAGACGTAAGCCTTGAGGAAATAGACGAATGCTTAAAGAGAAATGGTGCATTAATGATAGCAATACACTCTAGCCACATAAAGGAAAATGCTAGCATTAATGAAAATCCAGGACCAAAAATTTATACAAATCACTGGGTTTGTGTCCTAGGAGTAAGACGTAGCAAGAGGGACGAGCGAGTAGTTGGACTCTATCTTTGCGACACAGGTGGACACAATCCAAAGAAAAGCGTTATTTACGTTAGTAGGACTTACTTTGAAATGATGAAGCAAGCCCTAGTTGACTTGTACGCAGTTACTGCATTTAAATAAGGGGGGAGAGTATGAGAAGCTATGATTTGGCAAAGCTAGCCATAACCCTATTATCAAATGACGAGTCCTTATCCTTGCCCTTTCTAAAGAAGAAGGGAGACGGATTAACTCTAGGCTTCTTCACCTTTGGAGAAAAGCTTTATATGGAGGACGGGGCTATTCGTTTAGATAGAGAAATATTGTACGTAAACGAAATTTGGGCAATAGACCCAATACTCACATCTGTAAAAAAGACAGAGTGTATAGGGCTTAAGGGCGTGCCCTGCTGGTATAACCCCTTAGGACAGTGCACAAAAGAGGAATACGAGGACGTTTACTTCGAGTATTGCAAATCAATTGATGAGGTCTTAGAGGGACAGGATAGTGTTGAAAAATACAAGGACCTTGCAAAAAGAGTTGTGCCTAAACAGCTAATAACTGCATACAAAAGCTGTGGTGCACAATTCCTAGAATAGAGGTGATATAGTGGATAAGAATAAAAATGCAGAGGAAAATTTAAAATCACTCTCTTACTTTATGCAGGAAAGAGAAGGTCGCCTTTTTGATGAAATCAAGGAGGAGGCTGTATTTTATAGCAATAGAGAAGATGGCGCACGAAAGGAATGCGCAGAGGAAATTGAAAAATTACGAAAAGCAACCGAGGACGAAAGAGAAAGGCTAAATCAAGCTAAGGAAAAGGCTATCGTTTTAAAACGGATAGCTACTGAAAAGAGGATTAACTCAAAGGGGTTATTTTCTGGACCGGTGCCTAGTCCTGAGTGTGTTGAGGTGGTGGAAAAAATGTCTTTCATAGCTGGTGAAATTTCCACTCAAGAGGCAAAAAATGCACTTGAGGCTATTTGCAAATATACAAAATCGGCAATGGAAAGAAAAATGGACCAAGAGACCCTTGACGAAATTGTTAAGCAGGCAGATAACCTTATTGCTATATGCGAGAAGGATAGCGTAGAAAAGGCGCTTGAATACAAGATAAATCAACGTCAGGCGGAAAGAGACCAAAGGCTAAAGCAATACGGGGACAACGTAAGGTCCACTATTGATATAGAGGTTACCCACTACATTGGTAATTTAAGACTAGAGCTTTTAGGCGAAAAATACGCATTCGGCGAGCCACCTAGAGTGCGCTCGACTAAATAATATGGAAGGGGAAAGCAAATGGAATACAACGAATACGAAAACAATCAATTAGAAAACGAGCCGGAAGAGGATAAGGGAATCAACCCACAGGCAAACTCAAATATTAACTACGTGCTAAGGAATTTTGAGGAGGTTGAGGAAAGCTACGAAAAGGCAAAAAGAGTTCTCACTAAGGAAATGGTTGCTCTTTGGGAAATGATAGCCTATGAAAGAAAACAGGCTGACTTGTACAGAAACAAGGTGCAGGCAGAGGATGTTATGGGCGTTATTCTTCCATTCTTGTCAGACATTGTAAATGACGTTGAGGATGCAACCGACTTAGACGAGGCAAAGCGAATTGTGGGAATTTATCTAAGGTCAATGAAAACTCACCTTATGAATATAGGTGTTGAGCTTAAGATGCACACAGAAAACGACGTGCTAGACCCAACCGAAAGAGTTGGTGGATCCTGTAAGAAGACGGGAGACAAGAGTCTTGACGGTAAAATTGCAAGAACCTCACAAATAGGCTGTGTAATTCACAACGAGGTGCCAACAGAAATTCAAGAAAACGTTATTGTATATACATACGACCCAGAGCTTGACAAGGAGTTGCCACCGGATGAGCCACCGGTTGAAGAGGTGCCCGAGGAAAAGTCACCTGTGATTGACGAATCGGTTGAGGACACACCCGTTGAGGACGCACCAACAGACGAGGAATCTGTTGAGGATATACCCGGTATAAAGCTGTATGAAAACGAGATTCAGTTTGTTAACCCAGTAGAGGATAAACCAGTTGAAGACGTACCGGTAGACGATACACCAGTTGAGGACGAACCAGTAGACGATACTCCAGTTGAGGACACACCAGTAGACGATACACCAATTGAGGACGAACCAGTTGACGATACTCCGGTTGAGGACGAACCAGTTGACGATACTCCAGCTGAGGATGAACCAGTTGACGATACTCCAGCTGAGGGTGAACCAGTAGACGATACACCAATTGAAGACGTACCAGTTGAGGACGAACCAGTTAAAGACGACGAGCCAGTCATTAGGGCAACAGTTGACGAAAACGGAAGATATTTGCTTTGCGAATGCTTTAGAATTATAAGTAACAAGCTAAAGCCCTATACAAGGACTACTTCGTTTAAGCTAAATCAAGGATATCCATATTCCTTCAAGGCTAATTCTGTAATTTCTATGTACGTAGGAGACCTTTGTATTGTATCCGAGTACAAAACAGAAAACGAGGAAAGACAGCTAAGGGCTTGTGTTGATGAAATGGATGGACAGCTTGTCTTTCTCATAAGAGAGGGCAGAAAAGGCGGAAACGGCGAAATTATTGCACAATTTAAAATTATTATATAGGATTTGTTAAAAACGGAGGAAAATTAAAATGATTATCGGAATAGACTTTGGAACTTGCTTTTCATCAATAGCGATTATGAACGGATTAATTCCTGTTACCAACTTTGGTACAACAGGTGATGCAAGAGGAATACCTACACTATTCATGTTCTCTAAGGCACTTAATACAGAGCTTTATGGCACAGACTGCGAAATCGGTGAGGCGGTTGTTAATAGTAAAGAGGTTGTTCGATATATGAAGAAGATTGTAAGACAAAATCCTAACAATCTTAATGCAACAATCAGGACAAATGGTAAGGACTACACAATTAAAGAGATATTAAAGAAGTATCTTGCATTCCTTTTGGCTAAGGCTAAGGACAACGCAAGAAGAATTGGTGAAATCTCTAACCTTGATTTTGAAAGAATTGCAATTACTGCCCCTGTTGGTATCGCTGAGGGTCAAATGACTGCAACAGACTACAACCAATTGCTAGTTGACACAGTAGTTGAAATTACAGGCGTTAGCAAGGATAAGGTAAGCATTATTCAAGAGCCAGTTGGCGCAGCTATGGCATACCTTTACAGTGACGATTTAAGAAGAATTTACTCAAAGAAGCAAACCATTATGGTATTCGACCTAGGTGGTGGTACACTTGACGTAACTATTCTCGAGCATGACCCATACCTAAAGGAATACTCAATTAAGGACAAGGACGGCGACCTTCAGCTAGGTGGTAACGATTGGGACCAAGCGCTAGCAGGTCTAGTTATGAAGAAGTCCGGTGCCACAGGTGACATTCTTGACCCAGAGGAAAAGAGCAAGTTTATATCTAAGGTTGTACGTCTAAAGGAAGACCTAACACCAAATGTAGCTGGTGAAATTTTCTTCAAGAAGGAAGGAAAAAGCTACTTTGCTGACGTAACAAGAGCGGAATTTGAATCAGCATCTAAGCCACTACTTGACAATGCGGTTAAGGTTGTAAAAAGAGTGCTTGGTAGATACAAGGGCACAATTGACAAGATTGTACTTGTTGGTGGTGCTTCCAATATGCCACAGATTGAAGCAAGACTAAAGAGCGAATTTGCTAACATTGTAAATGGCGAGGAAAATATCTTTAGATTTGACCCATCTAAGGCAATTTCAAAGGGTGCTGCAGTTTATGCAATGAAGCTTGAGGAGGACGACGGCGACAACAGGGCAAAGCCAAAGGATATTCTATCTCACACCTATGGCGTTGACTCACACAAGGACGGTGTTCATATGATTTACAACATTCTTTACAAGGGTGAATCAAAGCCAGCCTCAGCCACAGCAGCTACAACCTTTATGCCAAGAGAGGATAGCCAAACAAAGGCTGCATTTACAGTTTACGAGTCCGATGCAATTCGCACAGGAGACGATTCTAACTCTAACTGGGTTAGCCTATCAGCAGGCAACTCAAATGGTATTAGAGTTACCGTTGACGTACCACAGGAATACCTAGGTAGAGCAACAAAGTTTGAAATTACCCCTGAGCTTAGCATTGATGAAAACGAAATTCTTACTATCAACGTAAGAGACAGCAAGGGCAAAATCATCGGTACAGAAAAGAAACAGCTTTAATAAGAAAAAGAGAGTGCATTTTGCACTCTCGTTTCTGTCAATATGCGTAAAACACTGGGAGAAGTGTTTGATTTTGTCATTTTAAGGAGAAAACAAATGAGCGTTGTTGTTGCAATAAAAAAGGACGGAGTCGTTTATATGGGTGCCGACACCCAAACGACTAGTGGAATACAAAGACGAAATTACCTAAAGGAAAGCAATCTTAAAATAGCCACCTTCGACAATGGAATGATTATTGGCCACGTGGGGGCGGTTTCCAGAAAAAGTATTCTTTTTCACTCTAAAAATATAATTCCTAAGCTAAAAATACCAAAAGAGGGCTTGACAAAAAAGGTTATTTACGAGCAACTAATACCTATGCTTCGTGACCAAGACGTGTTTTTCGACAAGGAGGAGGCAGAGGTGGACGCAAGCATGCTTATAGGCTATGGGGATAAGCTGTTTCGCGTAAGAAATGAGAGTGTTACTGAAATTAATGAGTATAGCTGCATAGGGTCTGGTGTCGATTTTGCTTGGGCTGTGATGGAAATTTATCACGAAAGGCTCGACCCTGTGTCGCTTTTAGATAAGGCAATGAGGGCATCCGCCAACAAAATTTCCTCGGTAAGTGGGCCATTTGTGTTTGTAAATACCAAGGACAGAAAAATTGAGGTGAGAGAATGATTGCGATTAAGGAAAATGGCGTAATTTATTTAGCTTATTCGCCTGTAAGTATGTATTGCTGGGGCTACTCTGACGAAAAAACACTCTTAGAGGAGGAAAACCTTTTTACCTTCGTAGCTGATGAGGAAAGAGGTGTAATTGCCGGCGTATCTCGTTATATGCCAAGGGCGGACGCAATAAGATACAATCTTAAGGGATGCTTTAATCTTGATGTTTATATGATGGGTGCTTGCTTAGAGGTCCAAAAGAAAATCGACGAGATTTTTGAGAAAAAGGGCTTTTATAACGGGGAGAAGCAACGAGAAAAGAATGAAAAAACTAAGATTTTTATAGCCCAAGAGGACAGAGGCTTTATATATAATCCCGTTGACAAGGACTGGATTGCCCTAGACGATGGAATAAATGCATGTATATCAAATGATATCTTTGAAAGTGCTTATGATGCTTGCTATGAAATTGAGGATATTTACGAAAAAATAAAGCAAATTTTTCGCTTGTTTGGAAGGCAAGTTGACGAGATAGTCTTTCCTGTGGTGGCCCTTGACACAAAAACTAAAAAGCATAGGGTTATATGGGGGTAAGAGATGATTATAGCATTTAAGAAAAATGATATTGTATATCTTGGATACGACCAATACATAAAATTTGAAGAGGCAGGCCATACCCTTAATGCAAAGGAAAACTCTAAGGTTATCAAAAAATATAATGATGCGCTAGCTGGTGCTAGCGGACCTCTTGCACTTAACAATTTTATGAGAACTGCAAATTGGCTTGTTGTAGAGGACGAAAAGCTTGAATACGACCAGCTTTTTGTCAATTTACTTGTTAGCTTTAGGGACAGACGTGACCTTGTGGCTGATTCTAGAATTATAATTGCCTACAAGGATAAGCTATTCTTATTCCGTGAGGGCATGGACCTTTTTGAATTGGACGATTTTTGCGCCTGTGGTACAGGTGAGCAATACGCAATCGGCTATTTGTATATGAATTTTGACAAGGAAAACGACCCGGAAAAGCTAATGAAGGACACCTTTGCATACGTAAGAAAAAGAGTAACCAACATAGGCAAGGATATTGTACTTGTTAACACGAGGGACCTTGAGTTTGTGGAGGTGAAAAAATGCTAATAGTAAGAGAAAAGGGAATAGTTTATTTAGTAGAAAGTCTAGGGGAAAACGTAAGCGACAAGGACCTTAAGCTTTCTTATCGTGACCTTATGAATCCACGCAATTGCTCACTTTTTAAATTTAGACTATCTAAGGTGATAGGTGGTATATCTACAAATGAATCAAGCTTGGGTCACCCATACAAAACCATATACGACCTAAGAGGCGAGCTAACAGCCCAAAAAATTGTAAACGAGATACTTCCCGTAATTCAAGAAACAACGGACTTAATTGGTTGGAACCCCGAGGACCACGAGGGGGCAAAGCACCCCTATGATAACTTTATTTTGGCAAGGGGCGATGTGGTGTTTAGAATACATAGGTCTGGGGCAGTTATTGAAATTGAGTCCGATTGTGAGGCAACAGGCACCGATTATTTAAGAAAAATGGTTTATGATGCAAGCGAAATGCAAGGGGAAGCTATTGATAAAATAAGAAACGCATACCACGAGGCTGAAAGGCTATTCCTTATAAAAAGCTTTCCAATAGCAGTAATTGATACAAAATCGCAGAAAATAAGAATATACGAGGATTAATTATGAGTAACGTAAAAATTGATTTTTCAAAGGAAATTGGCAAAATCAAGGCAATGCACGCAGTAAATAACGGACCTAAGGTTGCGGGCAAGGACCAAAAATGTGGCAATCAGGACTATTATCAAATGGCAAGAATACCCTATGCAAGAGTACACGATGCCGCATTTTACGCACCCTACGGTGGAGAGCATACCGTTGACGTGCACGCAATTTTTCCAAATTTTAATGCAGACGTAAACGACCCACAAAGCTATGATTTTGCCTGTACGGATAACTATATGGCACAGCTTTTTAAGTATGGCGCTAAGCCCTTTTATCGCTTAGGCTCAAAAATTGAGCATGGTGTAAAGAAGTACGGCACACTTGTCCCACCCGACTTTCAAAAATGGGCAGAAATATGCGAGCATATTATAGCTCACTATACAGAGGGCTGGGCAGACGGCTTTAATTATGATATTGAATATTGGGAAATTTGGAATGAGCCCGACCTTGACACAGACGATAGTAAAAATAAAAGGACGTGGCAGGGCACAGAGGTTGAGTTTGCAGAATTTTACCTAGTTGCCTCAAAGCACCTAAAAAAGAGATTCCCTACCCTTAAAATAGGTGGACCTGCAATTGCCGGAGACGAGGCTTGGCTTGAAAGGTTTTTTGAAAGAATAAAGGGAAGAGGAGTTACCTTCGACTTTTTCTCTTGGCATTGGTATTGGACCGAGCCTAAGGATTTATCTGCTAAGGCTACAAGAATACGCAAAATCCTTGAAAAATATGGCTACGGGAACGCAGAAAGCATTTGTAACGAATGGAATTACATTCGTGGCTGGGTGGATGAGTTTGTATATAGCATAAAGCAAATTATAGGAATGAAGGGCGCTGCCTTTACAGGCGCTTGTATGGCAGAGTGTCAAAACAACCCCTCAATTGATATGCTTATGTACTATGATGCCCGTCCCTGTGGAATGAATGGCTTGTTTGATTTCTATACGCAGGAGCCACTAAAGGGCTATTATCCATTCTATCTTTTTGCAAATTTGTATGAGCTGAAAAACCAAGTCGAAGCAACAAGCGATAGCGACGACGTTTACGTTGTAGGAGCAAAAAGTGGCGGGGCGTGTGGCATTTTCCTAGTTTATTACACAGAAAATGACAACAAGGGCGCTGATTTTGTAACTCTTGATATAGCTGGTGAGGATATGTCAAATGCAAAAATCTACGTAACCGACGAAACAAAAACTATGTTTGAAAATAAAATCGACAAATTTGAAAACGGTAAAATCACACTAAGACTTGAAAGAAACACAATAGTCTATATCGAAAAATAGCAAAAAAAGAGGCAAGAAAGTCCACTTGCCTCTTTTATATTTTATAATTTACAAAAAATTCACAATTATGATTTAGTTAGTTTTTTATTCAATATTTGGTGAAAAATATATTGAAATTGGGTAAAATACCTCAAGATATAGAATGTAATAACGAATAATGGAGAAAGGACACCACTTGATTTTTGGAAGATTTTATATTATAATAAAAGTGCGTAAAAATATAATTACACAAGGAGAAACAAAATGAAAAAGAAATTGTTCATCTTTCTTGCTGTCTTGGCAGTGGTTACTTGTATTTGTGCTATTTCTGTAAGTGCAGTAACACCAAACAACGACGGCGAGGTGTTTGTGGCAGCAGATAAAACAACTCTTGCGCTTTATGACACCGAGGGCAAGGCGCTTGCTTGGTTCTATGATTCCACAAATAGTACTTACGTTCCTTACAGAGTAGGAATTGACTTCACAATGGCACTAGGCTCTGGCAGAGAGCTACTTCCCTCAACGGTAATTTCCGACACAGATGGAGATGCTAACACCACGTTCCCATATACAGTATCAGATATGATATTATTAAATGGTCGTGATTACTCTGCATTTACTTACATAAGTGGTACATGGCAAAACCTTCCTATCCAAGCTATCTATGTAAACAACAAGTTCGCTTGGATTAACAAGCAATGCTTCAACAACAATGCTACGTTGAAAGTGTTTGATATTCCAAAGGACCACGATGTTTACCTTCATATCGGACCTGCCTTTGTTAAGGCAAACGCACTTGAAAGCTTCTACGTACCAAAGAAGGGAGAGTTTGAGGGCACATCTACCTTTGAGTATTCAACAGGACTAAAGAACGTTGAATTCCACGACCAATGGGAATACGAGCTTAAGGGCTTTGAGTTTAATGGCTGTACAGCACTTGAGTCAGCTAAGCTTCCAAGCACAATAACAATTATTCCTAAAGCACTTTTCCGTGATTGCAAATCACTTACAAGCGTAGTAATTCCTTCAGGCGTAACTAAAATTGATGGCGAGCTCACTCGTTCAGACCGTGGTGCTTTTGTAGGCTGTACATCACTTACGACAATTACAATTCCTGCAAGCGTAACCTTCATTGGTGGATATGCCTTTGCTAGCTCAGGACTTGTATCGATTGTTTTTGAGGAAAGAACTCTTCAATATGACAAAGACGGCAATCTTACAAATGGCTTGTCAATGGAGCAATACGCAGCATTTGAAAACTGCAAGTCATTAGAGGAGCTTATTCTTCCAGAGGGCCTTACAAATATTGGTAACTGCTTTGCAAAGGGCTGTAGTGCACTTACAAAGCTATCACTACCATCAACTCTTAGTGCATGGGGGGGGTGGTAGCCAACACTTTTATGGCACAGCACTTACAGAGGTTATCGGTCTTGAAAACACTAAAATAACATACTTGCCATCAGAAATATTCCGTGGCTTGAGAAGCTGGAAGCCAGAAGTACTTAAGCTTCCAAATACCTGTACAACACTCCAGAGCTATGCCTTGGCAGACGTTGGAATGCAAACACTCTATCTCGGCGCTTCATTCGAGAAGCTTGAGGGTAACCACCCACTTACAGGCTGTTCTTCACTTAAGACAATTTACGCTCCTGCTTGTGGAACAAGCCTAACCCTTGGCAACAGTGGTACACAATTAGTATTTGTTACAAGCACTGCCGAGAATGTAATTTCTGCATTTAAAACATCAACAGGTATTTCAGCAACTATGACTTATGCTGATTATTTGGCTGGTAAGTACACAAGTGGCAAGTGCATTATCACAGGCTACAACCTTTGCGACGCATTCTATGATGGACACCTAGAGGGTGGCGAGGAAACATGCGCTTGGACAGGCGACAAGTTTTTGTCTAACTACAAGATTACTTGCCCATGCGGAAGAAACTGTGGCTCTGAAAACGTAATTAAGGACCTTGCACCACTATTTACAACAAAGGGCTACTCAACATCTGGTAGTGCTATGATGCAATCATTTGCTATTAATAAGGCACTTTGGGAAAGCGAGTATAGTGTACTATTCCCAGAGCTTAAGTATGGTATGGTTGCAGCATATAAGGGCGCAAATGACAGTGGCTTTGACACAACAAGTGGTAAAATCGTAAATGCTGACTGCACAGGTATTAATACAAAGGTTGCAA
>JAFQEG010000012.1 GCA_017399145.1 Clostridia bacterium
AGCTAAGGTTAAGGTTTACTGCTGTGGCTATTGCTTGATTCAAACACCTAGTGGTGTTGCTTCATACTATGCAAACAACGGCACAGTTACCGAAACATTAAGTGGTGCTACAAGCTACGAAGCACTTCAACAATAAGAAAGGAGATTGAAAATGTATATTTCACCAGAATACAAGCTTGAAGTAATTTCAAGCGAGGACATAATGGAATTTTCACCTAACGATATTGTTACAACAAAGGAAACCTTTGACTTCGGCGAGGGCGAAGTTGAGGTAACTAAGGGTACATCTACCGCAGACATTAAAGACTTACTATTCTAACAACAAAAAAGGCTTGACGAGATTTCGTCAAGCCTTTTTTAAATCAATCCATTAAAAACAATCATCAAGCAAAAGCCAAATAGCAAAGAAAAAACTGAGCTTTTTTCGCCCTTTAGCATATCATCGTTGATAACGTAAAGCATACAACCACCTGCAAAGGCTAAGAAAAAGGGAAGAATAGCACTTGAAATTCCAATAGCAAAGTAGCCAAAGAAGGTGCCTATAATTTCGGAAAGGCCTGTAAATAAGGCGATTAAAAAGGTCTTTTTCTTACTAAAGCCAAGGGACAAAAGGGGAGAAATAATAACCATACCCTCGGGTAGGTTTTGAAGTGCTATACCAATTGCCACGGTTAGTGCGTGACCCAAGTCCTCTGACCCAAAGGCAACACCCGTTGCAATTCCCTCGGGAAGATTGTGTATTGCAATAGCAAAAACAAATAGCAATACCCCCTTGCTTTTATCAGGGGAAAGCCCTGAAAAGCTATCTATATTTGGCACAAATTTGCCAACGATAAAAATAACTACGGCACCACAAAATATTCCTAAAATAGATATCCAAAGAGAGTATTCAAGGGCAGGAATAATAAGCCCAAAAATTGATGCAGAAAGCATAACTCCATTTGCAAAGCCCATAATGGCAGAACTGAATTTTTGCAAGGAGCTTTTAAAAATAAAGCCTAGAATACCGCCCAAAATAGTTGAAAATCCAACACCAAGGGCGGTTAATATAACGATTTTCATATTTACCTCAATCAAAGTGTTCTACTAACATACTATGTAAAATGGTAATATTATCTATAAATATTTATAAAAAAGTTGAAATGCCTTTTTAAATGTGTTAAACTAAAAAAAGAGGTGATTTTATGCAAAACACAACGTTGTGCTACATAGAAAACGACGACAATAAATATCTAATGCTTCACAGAGTGAAGAAGAAAAACGATATAAACAAGGGTAAATATATCGGCATAGGTGGACATTTTGAGGAAAATGAAGGACCCTTTGATTGCGTTGTAAGAGAGGTATTTGAGGAAACAGGACTAGTAATCCTTGACCCCAAATATAGAGGAATAGTTACCTTTGTAACAAACGAGGGCGAAAGTGAGCAAATGCACCTTTTTTCAGCCACTAAATACAGAGGCGAAATGATAGAATGTAACGAGGGCAACCTTTGTTGGGTAGATAAGTCAAATCTTGAAAAAATACCAATGTGGCAGGGCGACATTATATTTTTAAGGCTACTTGATACTGAAAAGGACTTTTTTAGCCTAAAGCTTGTATATGAGGGCAATACCCTAGTAAACGTAGAAAGAGATGGCAAGAAAATTGCCTTTTAAAACAATATGAAAAAGATACTTGTAAGCGCCTGTCTTTTAGGCATACCTTGTAGATACGACGGCAAATCTAATCCAAATCAAGAGGTAATTAGCTTAAAGGATAAATTTGAGCTAATACCAATTTGCCCAGAGGTGTTAGGCAGACTACCAACACCACGAATACCGGCAGAAATACAGGGTGAAAGGGTAGTACGCAGTGACGGAGTGGACGTAACCCTTGAATACATCGAGGGTGCTAAAAAGGCTCTTGAAATTGCCAAGGAAAAGGATTGTGACCTAGCAATTTTAAAGGCTAAAAGCCCTTCATGTGGCAACAGGGAAATATACGACGGCACATATACAAAAACACTTATAAAGGGTAAGGGCATAACTGTAAAGCTCTTTGAAAAAAACGGAATAACAGTAATAAACGAAAGCGAGATACATAAATTAAAATGAAGATAATAGCAAGTGATTATGATGGAACAATATGTTATCAGGGTAAGGTGTCAGACGAGGACAAGGAAGCTATAAGGCGCTTCAGAAAAGCAGGAAATAAGTTTGGCATAGTAACAGGTCGTGACGTAGAGCTTGCTCAATGGATTAAGCAGGAAAACGGCTTTGAATTTGACTTTGTAATATGCTGTACAGGTGGTACAATAAAGGACGGAGAGGGTAAAATTATATACACAAAAAAGGGCAAGGTTGAGCCCTTCTTCAACGAACTTATAGAAAAAGCAATTGAGCTAGGGTCAAACTTCTTTACAATAGGCGACACTCTTTTAAAATGCTACGTAGATACTAAGGGGCAAATACCACTTCAGCTTGACCCAATCAAGGAGTTTACTCACGCAAACGTAGGCTTTGAAAAGGATGAGAACGCAGAGAAATTCATAAAATACGTTCGAGAAAATTATAGCGATAAAATCAGCGCATATCAAAATGGTTGGCACGTAGATATGCCACCAGCAAAAACCTCAAAGGTAACAGGCATTTACGAGTATGCTAAGCTATTCAAGGACCAAAACCCAAGGGTTTACACAGTAGGTGACAATCTAAACGATATTCCTATGATTAAGGAATTTTGTGGCTTTGCCGTTTCAAACGCAAAAGAGGATGTAAAAAAGGTAGCAAAGCACCAATGCAATCGCATTGCTGACATGATAGACTATATAATGAATGAAGAATAATTTAAGGAGAATATAGAAAAAATGAACGCAAGAGACAGATTTATCAAGATTTTTAAAGAGAAAATCAAAAGAGAGGGCGCAGATAAGCTACTTGAGTTTATTATGTCCCCTAGCTCAGACTTTTTTACAGCGCCAGCAAGTGCAAAGTATCATAGCGCCTATGAGGGAGGCTTGTGTGAGCATTCCTTAAACGTTTATGATTGCCTATGCGATTATCTAAACAGAGACGTTGCAAGGGAAAAATACGGCTTAAATTACTCAGAGGAAACTATTGCAATCGTATCACTTCTTCACGACCTTTGCAAAATGAACGTATATAAGGTTAATTTCCGTAATGCTAAAAACGAGCAAGGACAATGGGAAAAGGTACCATATTACGAATTTGACGACTCACTTCCTTATGGTCACGGAGAAAAAAGCGTGTATATGATTAGCCCATTTATCCGTCTAACAAGAGAAGAGGCATTCGCTATAAGATATCATATGGGCTTTTCAGGTGCAGACTCAACAATTGCAACTAACTCAGTTAGCAAGGCGTTTGAAATGTTTCCACTTGCATTCGCTCTCTCAACTGCCGATATGGAAGCAACCTACTACATAGAATCTGATAAGAGAAAGAAATAAGGAGAATATATGGATTTAAAAATTGTTGGCTGGACAGACTACGATTCAAGCTATCCAAGCATTACTGTATCAAACGAAGAGGTAGTACCTCTAATTCAAATTATAATTGATGAAATTTTGGAAAATGGTTATATGATATCAGGCACAGACCACCAAAATCAAGACGCCTGCGTGCCTGTATTTGACAACGGCTATTGCTTCAGAGCCACAATGCGTGCGTGGGGAAGCGTTATGAGCTTTGCTTACCAAGAAATCGACGGAAAAGAAACAGGCTATATGGACTTTTATATGTCAACCCCTACACAAAGAAAGCTACCCGAATATAAAAAGCTTGACGTTGAACCTGCCGACTCCGACAACTTCAATGGATTTTTACTCCCACAGGACGGCGAGCTACTTACCCAATCTATTCAAGCAGGTATGCCTCTTATGACCACCGATAAGGCACTGATTAGAATCGGTGAGCTTCTAAAAAAGAGAATGGAAGACCAAGGCGACGAAGACGAGGAATAATCAAGGCACATAAAAGGAACCTTAAAAATGAAAATAAAAATTTTTTCAATAGTGTTATTGGTGCTCTTGGCTACAACGAGTGTATGTAGTTGTGATGTCAATTTAGATCCAGACTTTGGACCTGAAATTTGGATTGACGATATCCAATATAGGGAAGAAGAGGAGGGGATATATAACATACTTTGGATACAAGACAAAAACAGAGAGGATAACGTTATATATGTCCCCGATATGATTGGAGATAAAATTGTCAATAGAATTGGTGGGTGGTCAGAAAAATTCATAGATAGATCATATAGCTTTGCTGCAGATATCTCTCACACTGAAATAGTATATTTTCCTTGGTCTATAGAAAGAGTTTGCTATGATTCAACTTGGTTTTCATCAGAGGGCGAATGTCCGTTAAAGTATATAATTTCAGCAACCACGGCAAATGAAGTTGATCGTGGGCATCCTGATTACTGGCAATCTGTCGCTCCAAGAGTAGCGTACTTGCGTGGATACAGCGACCTTCCTGCAAATATAGCATATTTTTTCAACTATGAAGAAAATCCCAATAACGGATATTTCTTTGTTGATTTATTAGAGGAAAGCGGAAAACTAACAAAGCCCCCCTATGACCCAAGAAGAGAGGGCTACACCTTTGCAGGATGGTATAAGGATGCCGAATGCACCGAGCAATGGGATTTTGAAAACGATGAGGTAATAATAAGCTTCGACGAGGAACAAAACCGAATATATGAAGAAATTTGCCTTTACGCAAAATGGATAGCTGAGTGATAATAATTCATAAAAAAAGATAACCAACGAATCTTCGTTGGTTATCTTTTTTATTATTGCTCACTTGGTGTCTTTTCGTCGGCGAGTATTTCGCTAATTGATGTGTAGGTTTTATCTACCATCTTAATGTTAGCCTTTTCCTTGAAGAAATCGTCAACGAGAGTAAACATAACGTTTTCATAAACGTAGCTAGCGCCTAGGCTATCAACAAAGCTTACAGCTTGGTCGTATGCAACGTCACCACTCATGCTAGTATTTTGCATATAGTAATTCTTATAGTAGTTAATTAGGTTAGACCTTTCGTTTACAAGCATTTCCGAGGTTGGAATTAATCCGTTTTGCTGAGAAATAGCATAGTAAATCATTTCAGTCTTCATATTAGACTTAACGTACTCATCACGAGACATAGAGTAGTTTTCTCTAATATATGTGTCAAGCTCAACACCGTATTCTGTCTTAAAGGAAGCCTCAACGTCCTTCAATTCCTTGTGTGCGTCGTTGTATTCATTTGTAGGATAGCTGATTATTTTACATTCCTTGAGCACGTAATCGTACATGGCAGCAATAACGTATTGTCTTACTAGGTCGTTTTCAAAGTCCTCGGTTGTGTCGAATTTGAAATAAGCCTTAACAAAAGCATTATCATAAACAGGTGCAACGTAAAGGTCCTTTACGTAAACTCTAAATAAAACTGTTTCGCCATTTAGCTTTTCGTCACCGTAGTCCTCAGGGAAGGTAGCTAAAAATTCCTTTGAGTGGTCCTCACCAATAAACATACCAACGATATTGTTTTCAAAATCGTCAATTGCAAGCTTTGAGCCAAGGAAGAAGCTAGTTGCGGAGGACTCGTCAAACATTTCATCCTCGCCCTTATCATTCTTTTTGATGTTGCCTTCATCATCAAGTAGGTATCCCTTGTAGCTTACAGAAACAACGTCACCAAGCTTGATTTCCTTATTCATAATCTTTATATCAACAAAAAGCTCGTTTTCAATGTAATCATTAAGCACCTTGCCCTCTGGAAGAGTAATGTCAGGCAAAATATCCTCAAGCTGATTCTTTGGGAACTTGTTGTTTATGATATTACCAATGCTAGAGCCTAAAATTGCATTTTCAAGATAGCTACCAAGCTTACCTGAGCCAACAACAAGCTTCATATTAGTTTGTGAAAGCTCCTCAACCTTGTCTCCCTGTTGGTCGTAGGTTTTGCCGGTTGTTTCATCAACTAATGTTTTAACATAGTAGAAGGTTACGTCAACGTAAATTTCATCGGAAACAGTAACAGTGTATTCCTTAGAATACTTTAAAAGCTGAGTGTCAATTGATGCCTGCATAGAGTCACGCAAAAACTCAACCTCGTGACCTATAAAGTCAGGAATTGTAATATAGTCAGCCATAATGTAGTCGTACTTATTCTCGCTCTTAAAGCAAGAGGTAAGTGCCAAAAGCATAACTAAAGCAAGTAAAACGCAAATTATTTTCTTTTTCATTATTTTCTCCAATATATTTATTGATTTTTAGAGGTAACGTGGTCCTCACCATAGCGATAGCAGAGGAAGTAGCCCAAAGCATAAATGCCATACTGTACAATTAAATAATAAGCTGTATAGTCAACTAATGTAAGTATTATATCCCAGAATTGCCACTGGTATATTGACCAGTTGTTTTCGATAAGGAATGGGAATATATTAAAGCCAAGATGTGCAAAAAGGTTTATTCCAAATATAACAAGAGTAGTAATAATCATACACCTGTGAATTGGATTTTTCCAAGAAATAAAGCTTGTTAGACGTCTTGCGCCCTTTTCGGTAAGCTTATAAGTAAGGAAAGCAACAAGCACACCGGGAAGAAGCTGAGAAATAACACAGCTACCAAGACTAAAGTAAATTGAATAGATAACAAAATCAATGTCAACCTGACCTTGGTCAATACATGCACCAATTACCTGATAAAGATAGGAAATGAAAACAGAAATTCCAAAAATTCCTATTGAGTAAATAGCATCTCTTGCTTGATACCTTGAGTATGCATACATAATAATTGCATAGCCAGTAAAAACAGCAAGCAAGTCAAAGGTCCTTTTTGCGTAATAGGCAACCTTAACAAGCCATACAGGCTCAACAAGGTAATTATCTGCAAGATAATAAAGTATGGCAAAGATAACAGACAAAACAGCGGTTATAGTTACCATAAGAATTGAAGATTTAATAAATTTTTTTCTCATAAAACCTCACATAACCATAATATACTACATTGTAACATATTTAATTATAAATTAAAAGCATAATTTATAAATTTTCATAAAAATTTCACATAAGGAGAAAAATATGGAGCAATTAAAGGAATTAACAAGCAAGGATTTAAAGGAAATCCTAGACGGACTAACGCAAAAATACGAGGAATTTTCCTATTCCTATTTAGGAATGAGTCTTTTATCAAGACCAATCCCTATAATAACCCTAGGAGACAAGCGTGCCACAAAAAGCGTTTTATATGTTGGCACCCACCACGCAACCGAAAATATATGCACAAACATACTTTTAAGACTAATAAACGATTATCTTTGCGCCTATAAGAATTTCAAGCAATTGTATTCAATAAACTCTCGCTATCTTTACAAAATGCGAAAAATCCACATAATCCCTATGCTAAATCCGGATGGGGTAGAATACCGACTAAACGGAATAGACGCAACAAATCCACTTTATCAAAGAGTGCTAAAGTATAACGAAAACGAAACCGATTTTTCAAAATGGAATGCCAACGCAAGAGGGGTTGACCTAAATCATAACTATAATGCAGGCTTTACAGAATATAAACAGCTTGAGAGGGAAAGAGGAATTTTGCCGGGAAAGAGCAAATATAGTGGGGAATTTCCCGAAAGCGAGCCTGAGGTAAGTGCCCTTTGTAATTTTATAAGATTTAATCAAGAGGAAATTCAAGGCGTAATATCACTTCACACACAGGGCGAGGAAATATATTATACCTCGGGTGATAAAATTCCTAAAAAATCAAAGCATATAGCCGAGATAATTTCAAAAATGACAGGCTATAAGCTATCAACCCCAGAGGATACCGCTTGCTATGGTGGACTTACCGATTGGCTAATAAGAGAAATGGATATTCCTGCCTTTACTCTAGAGTGTGGCTTAGGTCAAAATCCACTTGATATAGCCTCGGTAAAGTCTATTTATGCACGAATAAAGGAATTACTTTTTACTTTTCCCATTTTATTTTAATAAACATCTTGAAAAAAGCCTTAAATGTGTTAAAATGATAGTATCAATATTAAAAAAACGAGGTAAGTAAATATGATACTCCAAGGCAAAAAATTCAACTTTTTAGGTGACAGCATTACAGAAGGTCACGGCACAAGCGATTGGGCAACTAAGCCATACCACCAACAGTTAAAGGCTAACGCAGGGTTAGCTGAGGCTAGAAACTATGGTATCGGTGGCACAAAAATTGCAAGACTTCAAACAGTAACCGACCACCCCTTTGACCAAGACTTTAACCTTCGTGCGCCTACAATGGATAAGGACGCAGACGGCGTAGTAGTTTTCGGTGGCACAAACGACTTTGGACACAGGACAATTCCGCTAGGCACCTTTGAGGACAGAGACGTGCATACATTCTATGGTGGACTTCATACCCTTTGTCTATATTTGATTAAGGAATACGTTGGCAAAACTATCGTATTTATGACACCTATTCATAGATTAGAGGAAAAAGCGGATCCAAACAATGAAGTTTCAAGACCTCTTATCTGCTTTATTAAGGCTATAAGAGAGGTTTGTGAGTATTACTCAATTCCTGTACTTGACTTGTATAAGGAAAGTGGAATGCACGGCAACATTTGGGCATGGTGCGAAAAGTATATGTCTGACGGACTTCATCCAAACGACCTAGGTCACGAAATAATTGCAAGCAAGCTTCAAAAATTCTTGGAGAGACTATAATGGAGTTAAAAAATAAGAAGTTTATATTTTTAGGTGACTCCATAACCGAGGGTGTTGGCACAGTGCCATTTCATCAGCAATTAAAGGAAATGGTAGGCTTGAAAGAGGCTATCAACTATGGTATCGGTGGTACACGTATTGCAAGACAAAGCGAAATGAAGGACCCTATCCGTGACAACGACTTTAATATGCGAGTTGACGCACTTGACAATGATATTGACGGTATAGTTGTAATGGGTGGCACAAACGATTACGGAAACGGTCAAGCACCACTCGGCACCTTTGAGGATAGACACGTATTTACCTTTTATGGCGCACTACATACTCTTTGCGTAAACCTAATTAGAAAATACGTTGATAAAACAATTGTATTTATGACCCCGCTACATAGGCATAACGAATTTGGAGAGGGCACCTGGAAGCCCGAGGGCGTTGTGCAACACCCCCTTAGCGACTACGCACAAGCCGTACGCGAGGTTTGCGAGCATTATTCAATCCCTGTCCTTGACTTGTATAAGGAAGGCAGAATCCACGGCAACAATTGGGACTGGTGTAGAGAATATATGCCCGACGGACTCCACCCCAACGAAAAGGGCCACGCAATAATAGCCGATAAGCTAAAAAAATTCCTAGAAAGCCTATAATACAAAAACGCACTTCAACCGAAGTGCGTTTTCTATTTAAAAATATTACCCATTGCAGTTTATTGCAACGGGTAATAGAACATCAATCTACTTACTCTAATTTAAGAGTTGAAAACAACTGACTTTAAAAGATTTACCAAACAATCAAATCTAAATCAAGGCATAAGCCTTGTATATCACCAATTCCACAGGAATTGCATATCACCAACACAGAGTGTTGTATATCATCAAGTCGCAGAGAAATATAGCCTTCGGCAATGATATACACGCCAAAGCGTGATGATATACACCACACTTCGTGTGGCGATGATATACCAAGCCTGCGACTTGGATAAAAAAGAAAAGCCGACTTTTTAGTCGGCTTTCTTTTTATGGGGTGGATGATGAGATTTGAAAGATATAATAAAACAGGGGTAAAGTGGGGGCGAAAAGTAAGAAAAAAGGCAAAAATTATTGAAAAAAACGATAAAAAAGGATGGGAAAATAAATTTCTGTACCTAAAAATGTACCTAAATTTGTGTGGAAAATTGAATGAAAACAGGCTTTTTTTGAGGTGCTTAAGCGCCTTGAAATAAGCCTGTTTTTCGTGGGGAAAAGCGATTGTGGGTAAATTGCAGATAAGTTGTAGATTTATTGCAGATTGGTTTGTGCTATGATTTTAATAGGAGCACAAAAACACTTTAGAAAGGGGGCTTAGAGATGCAGGGAGCAAAGACAGATGATGCGATAAAAGAAAAGGCAAGGGCATTGCTTGCGAGTGGTGAGAGTGTTAATTCTGTGCATGATAAGACAGGAATACCGTTATCGACGTTATACACGTGGCAAAAGAAGGACTTTTCTAAGGATGATGAGTTTGTAAAACTTCGTAACGAAAATAAAGAGAAGGTTATCAAGAAGGCTTGGTCGCATATTGATAAGGCAATGAGTGTGATAGGCTCCAAGCTTCAACGTGCGATTAAGCACGAGAAAAACCTTGAGTCCTTGCTTAAAAAGATTGAGGACAGCGACGAGCTAACCGATTGGCAGCTTAGAGAGCTAACAAGCAAGGTTACTCTTGCTAACAGTGTAAGCTTAGGTGATGCAGTTCGTACAGTCGGTGTTTTAGTTGACAAGATAAACCTAATGTCCGGAGAGGCAACGCAAAACGTATTCGTTTCGGGTGCAAAATTTGAGGATTTATAATGCTAAGGCTTAAGGATTTGGTGGAAAAACGAAAGAAAAGATGGGAAGAATTGCACAGTATCGAGCACGACACTGCGCTAGTAAATGCAATTGCAGACAAAATTCTTGACTCAAAGGAGCTTCGAGAGGAGATAAGAGAAAAGCCCTGGCTTTTAATCGAGTGCTGCTTTAGCCTGGTTGACAAGAAAAAGAGAAATGTCCCATTCTTTTTTAACAAGGTGCAAAGAGATTTTATTGAAAAGCTAGAGCAATATGGCAGAAAAAAGCCTTTTTTTGTGCTTAAGGGCAGACAACAGGGCTTTACAACAATTATTACTGCAATACAACTGGCGTTTGCAATTGTAAGACGCAACTTTTCAGGCTTTACGTTGGCAGACAGAGACGACAACACAAAGACTATATTCATTGACAAGGCAAAGGTAATGTACAACGCATTGCCCGAGAGACTAAAGCCACATGAAAAGCTAAACTCTGTCAATGAGTTGTTTTTTGATAAGCTTAACTCTTCTTGGCGTGTTACATCGGCATCTGCAAACGTTGGACGAAGCAGAACACTGTCCTTTATTCACTACTCAGAAATAGCATTTTTTAGGTGTGATTTAAGCGATTTGCAGAAGTCAATACAAGAGGCAGCAATTGAGGATGCACTTTGTATTTACGAGACAACGGCAAACGGCTTTAACGAGGCTAAGGAGCTTTGGGACAGCGAAAGCTGTGTCAATTTGTTTTACGAGTGGTGGCAAAGCGAGGAATACAGCTGTACTGAATACGAGTATTTGGACGTAGCAGACGAGTGGCTTTCCAAACGGCTTGCTGTTTTAGAAAAAAAGGGCTTGTCAAGAGAGCAATTAGCCTGGTATGCAAAGAAATACAAGTCCTACATTGACAAAACTGCAATAAGGCAAGAGTATCCTTGCACTCCTGAGGAAGCATTTGTGTCATCGGGTGATTGTATATTTGACAAGGATGCTATATCTAACTACTTAAGCACGTTTGACGTCAAGTCTAAGCTTGGCTACTTTGAATACAAGGAAGTAGTTAAGGAAATTAAAAACGAAACAGGAATATTAGGATACACAACGGAAATAAAGGATATTTCCTTCAAAGAGGACAAAAACGGCTATATATCCATCGTTGAGGGACCATACGTCGAAAAGAAGGGTGGGACTAAGATGGTTAAACCTTACGTTATTGGTGCAGATACAGCTGGTGCCGGACTTGACTACTTTACTGCAAAGGTCCTTGACAATACCACAGGACGTTGTGTTGCTACTCTTCATAAGCAGAGGATTGACGAGGATTTGTTTGCCAAGCAGATATATTGCTTAGGCAAATACTACAATGACGCACTTGTGGCAGTAGAAACAAACTATTCCAGGCATCCGGTAAGAGTGCTAAGAGAGCTTGGCTATTCTAATTTGTATGTCGCAAAGAAGATAGGCACGGCAATGGATACACCGGAGAATTATTACGGCTTTGTTACCTCGTCAATAACAAGACCGATTATTATATCAAATTTAGTGTCTGTAATGCGTGAGGACATAACCCTTGAAACAGACAGACAAACTCTTAAGGAAATGACAACCTTTATTAAGAGGGCAGATGGCAGAAGAGCTGCAGCTGCAGATGGTACACACGACGACTTGGTTATGGCAAGCGCGATAGCGCATTTTATCGGAATTGACTACGAGCACCAAATTAAGACTATTGATGAAGGCTTTGACGTGCTGGCTCAATTCTATAATGACACAGATACAGGAAATTCTTATGTTGAATGGTAAGGAGCAAATATGTTTGGAAAAAAGAAAATAGAAGCATTGGGAAAAAGAATTATGGAGCTTGAACAAAAGGTAAAAGCTCTTGAGACTTCGCAAAACGCGCAAGGAAGCACCGACGGAAAGGAAGGCGTTACCTACGGACAAGTGATAGACGAATGGTTTAATGGGCAGGAAGGGGGCGCTAAGCAGTGAAGGATAACAGCGAAAATATAACCAATCTATGGAAGCTATATCGCAAGGGAATTGACTACCAAAATTCAATAGGATTAAGGACACAAATACCTAAATTTGTTAAATTTTTTGAAGGTAAGCAATGGCCTGATGCAACAAAGAATACTAAAAATCTACCAAGACCGGTGGTTAATATAGTTAAGCTAATATGTAGAATTAAAAAGGCAGCGCTTCTGTCAACACCTGTAAGGCTTGTGTATAAGAGTGATAGTGCGACTGCAGACGTTAAAGCCTTTAATCACTTTGCAGAGTACATACAAAAGGAAATGAAGCTGGACCAGCTTGACAAGGATTCTGTTGATGATAGCGTAAAGAAGGGCTCTTTCTTCCAGCATTTCTACTGGGATGCGCAGGCGAGAGGTAAGAAGGGTAAGGTTAGTGGTGCACTAAGAGGTGAACTAATTGACCCACTTAACATATTTTTCGAAAACCCTTGTTGCCTAGACGAGCAGAAGCAGGGATGGATAATCATAGTATCGCGTGAAAACGTAGACTCTGTCCGTGCAATGGCTGATAAATCGGTAAATCTTGAGGAAATAGTTTCCGATTCAAGAGAAAATAATGCTTACAACTCGGTGGAGCAGGACGAGGACAAGCTTTGTACTGTTATAACGAGGTATTTTAGGAAGGACGGCAAGGTATATTGCGAGAAGGCAACCAAAAGCGTTGTTATTAATGAGCCTTTTTCGATAATTCCTAACGTTGAGCAAGCAAAAAAGGAGCTTGGTTATATCGAGGATGCACCCAACAACGCACTTCCGGACAACATAGAGGAAATTGACAAGGGTGAGGGTGAGGAATACGAGCTTTATCCTATCGTTGCAGGCTACTATGAGAAGCGTGAGCAGTGTATTTACGGCCTGTCTGAGGTTGAGGGCTTAATACCAAACCAAACGGCAATAAACTTTAATATTGCAATGAGCTTGCTTAATGCCCAGGAGATGGCTTGGGGCAAATATATTGCTTTGCCAAATGCTCTTAAGGGGCAAAAGATAAACAACGAGCCAGGGCAGGTGCTTATTGATTATACAGGCACAGGACAGGGCATTAAAAAGCTATCAGAGCAAGCACTTCATAGTACACCTGCAGAGCTATCCAATACTATAATAGCTATGACGAGAAGCGTAACCGGTGCAACCGAGGTAATGAATGGAGAAAGCATCGGCTCTAACATGTCAGGTGCAGCAATTGCACAGCTTCAAGCACAGGCGCAAACTCCTATTGAGGAGCTTAGAGACACGTTTTGGTTAGCAAAGCAAAAGCAAGGCTTAGTATTGGCGCAGTTTTACAAGCATTTTTACTACAAGAAGGACTATATCTACACCGAAAAGGTCAAGGATGGCGAAGAGCAAAAGGCTGACGTGTTTAGCTCAAACCGATTTAAGGACCTAGACTTTAGTGTAGTTGTTGAGGCAACCCTTGGTACAAGGTCCTCCCTTGCATCGGATATAAGCTTACTAGATGCGTGCTTGAGAAACGGAAGCATTTCGATAGAAACGTATATTCAGGCTTATCCTGAGCAAGCGATAGGTAATAAAAGTGAGCTAATTGAGATACTTAAAGCCGGCAGAAACAACAGAGAGGCACAGTTGAGCGCACAAATTCAAGAATTGCAGGGACAAATTGCAGAATACCAAAAGACATTTAGCACAATTAGTGAAACGGTCAATAAGGTCTCCTCAATTATAAGCGAGAATACAAGGCTTAAGGAGCAGAACATAGAGCTTGCAAGTGGAAATATTGAGCTGCTTAAGACCATAGAGAAGATGCGAAACGAGGGAGAGGCTAAGATAAGCAAAGCCAATGAGATAATGCTAAGGCTCCACAAGGATGCACAGGAGCTTGCAGAGGGCTATCTAAGGAATCAAGGGCAGGGGGACAACCCACCTATTGATATTGAAGGGGAAGAGTAAATTCCCAAGCGTTTAAGAATTTGAGCCTAAGGGCACAAAGATATATCGCAGGAACGCAGTAAAATCCAAAATTTAGAAAGGTTTTTTGAAATGGAAAACGAAATCAAAGACAATGCCGAAGTAACAAAAGATGCCAACAATAATCCTGCAGAGGTAAGCGCTGACGCAAGTGCAGGAAACGCAGGGCAAGCAGGCTCCTCGGCTCCTGCTAAAAATAGCGAAAATAAAGAGGTTGAGCTTAAAGGTCAAAAGCCTCAACAGGACAGTGCAACAAATAAAGCCTTCCAAAACATGCGCAAGGAGCACGAAAGGGCTCTAAAAGAGGCGCAACGACAGGAAAGGCTTAAAACAATCAAGGAAATGCACCCCACTAACCCTTACAATAATAAGCCTATCGAGGACGAGTACGACGTCCAGGAATTTCTTTTGATGCGAAGAATTGAGCAAGAGGGTGGAGACCCACTCAATGATTATTCTGCTTATCTCAAGAAAGAAAATAAGTCAAGACAGGCAGAGCAAAAAAGCGCAGAGGAGCAGAAAAGAGCAAATGACGAAAAGGTAACAAACGACCTTGCAGATTTTGCGCAAAAATATGCTGACGTAGACGTCAAAGAGCTACTTGCAGACGAGACGTTTCGTGCCTTTGCAGATGGAAAGCTTGAAACAAGGTCTTTAAGTGAGGTGTACGAGCAATTTTTGCCAATCAAAAATATGATTGACGAAAAAAGAAAAAGGATAGAGCAAGAGGCTACAGATTTGGCGAACAAAAAGGCGTCGCCCGGGTCCTTATCCAGCCCACAGCCAAATGCAGAAGAGTTCTTCACAAAGGAGCAGGTGCTTAAAATGTCAGCTGACGATATAAAGAAGAACTTCGACAAAATAAGAAAGAGCCAAGAGAGGTGGTAAGTATGGTAAACGAAGTTTCCTCAATTACAAGAGAAAATCGACAAAATGAGAAAGAGCCAAGCGAGGAGGTAAAAATGGCAAACGAAATTACATTAAAAGAAACAGCAGACAAAATGACAGACCCCAATTACAAAACAAGGTTTAAAGCCGAGTATTTTCAACTGAAAATTAGGCTTGCAAAGCTAAGAGAGTTTAATACAAAAATCAAAGCATCAAAGTTGAGTAATGGAGAGGTTGAAATGCCAATTCACGATTGCCCTGACGAATTACTCGTGGAGCAAGAAAAAGTAATGACACACTACTTGCGAATCCTTGAAATAAGGGCAAAAATAGAGGGTGTAGATTTAAGCGCCCTTGACGACTAAAAAAATTAACTATAAGGAGAATTATTATGGCATATACAAATTTTATCCCATCAGTATGGGCAGAATCAATTAACAGAGAACTAGAGAGAGCTTGTGTGTTTGTAGAGGACTGTAACCGTCAATACGAGGGTGCAGTATCAAAGAAGGGTGATAGCGTACATATCCTTGGTATTGGCAAGCCTACAATCAAGAAGCTAGAGCGCACTAACGCAAGTGGCAATATAGACGAGGCAGAAGAGGTTGAGGACAACTCCGTTATTCTTAACATTGAGCAAATTCGCTACTTTAACTACAAGGTAGGCGATATCGACAAGGCACAAGCAGTAGGTGGCTTGATGGATGCACTAAGTGCAGAAACCTCTGAGGGCTTGGCAAACGAAATGGACAAATACATTGCAGACTTTGCAACCGATTCGGGTGTTACTAAGCTAAATTCAGCTGCACTTGTTGCAACAAAGGAAAATGTTCTAGATATCCTTGACGACGCAATCGAAAAGCTACAGGAAAACGACGTTAACTTTGCATCCGGTGTTATTGTAACCGTATCCCCTCGCTTCTATAAGCTATTTAAGCAGGCTTACATCGACAAGAATACCGACAACACAGGCGACCTCAAGAATGGTAAGGTTGCTATGTATGGTAACGTAACAATTAAGCTTTCTAACAACGTTTGCAAAACCGAGGACGGCACCGTTGACAACATTATGATTAGAACAAAGCGAGCTATTGCCTTTGTAAATCCTTTGACTCACACAGAGGCATACAGACCTGAGAAGTCCTTTGCTGATGCAGTAAAGGGTTATGTACTCTTTGACGGTAAGGTAGTAAGACCAAAGGAAATTATCAATATCAATGTAAAATACGCTTAATTATACGCCTTTGCTATAATTAGCATAAAAATCTAAAGACAAAAAGCAAGGAGTTAGCTGTTATATACTGCGAGCTTCTTGCTTTTTTTAGAATAGGAGATGAAAAAATGAAGCTAGGAGAAATTAAGCTAGAGACCCTTATGATGATATGTCCCGGGGAGCAGTTTGAGTATGATACTGACACGCTTAAGGATAAGCTTTTTGACTTGCGACAAAACCCTAATTTTAGTGACTTTTTGGCAAGCATGCCGTCTGCAATAAACCGTTGCTTTGCTTCCTTAGAGCAAAAGGGAATAATACCAACTAAGCAAGTGGAATTAACCAAAGAAAAAGCCTCGCTTGTTGGTGGAAGGCAAAGGTATTTGCTAAGCGAAATTATTACGGATTTTGGAAGCGTTGACAGGGTGGCACATTACTCAAGCAACGAATATACAGAGGCTTGCGATTATTCCTTTGAGAGTGCAGATGTGCTATTGCTCGAGGACATAAGTGGCACATACGTTGTAATTTACACTCCAAAAATAGAGAGAGTCCATTTAATAACAAGCGAGGAAAAGGAAATAGCCTTGCCACACGATATATGCAGTATTATTCCGTACTTTGTTAAAAGCGAGATACTTCGCAGCGAATCACCTGACGAGGCATCTATTGCAAGGAATATATACGAGCAGATGGCAGGGGAGCTTATTACCCACAAGGACTCTTATCAAGCAAGCGTTAAGAACACATACAGAATTGATTGATTTGAGGTGAAATTATGAGAATTAATCAATCCTATGCAAAAAAACAAAAAATCTATACTTTAGATACCATAAAAGGAGTTGACACAACCTCACTCCCATTAAAGGTTAAGAAAAACAGGGCAAGCTACATGCTCAACATGATAAACGAGGGTGGGGTCAATCGGAAGAGAAACGGCTGGAAGGAAATATGCCGGCTTGAGGATGAAAACGACAAACCCTTAAGGATTAATGGCATATATGAGTATAGGGAATATACCGACGAGGGTGAGACAACAAGCCTAGTGGTGCATGCAGGGAAGAGTTTTTATAAATGTAATACGGATTTTTCTGTGTGCAACAAAATAGGCATACAGGGTGCATGCACAGTCAAGGACCAAAGAAGCCAGGGCTTCTTCAAAAATAAAAAGCTATGGATAGTTGGTGCAGGTGATTATCTTGTGTATGACGGCAAGAAAATAATGGCTGTTAAGAACAGTGAGCACGCCTACATTCCAACCACCTCAATTGGTATAACGGACAGAGATAACGGTGCTAACTCAACCTCATTTGAGGGAGTCAACCTGTTTACTAAGAGGAGAAAAAACAAGCTTGTAGGTAGTGGAACAGGAACAAGCTTTTATCTTGATGGAAAAATAAATCTAGACGACATCGTTGAAGTGAAAGCAGAAATGGAGCTCGGGGGAGAGGATACAAATCAAGATAATTTAGCAAAGACGAGATACTATTTTGAAAACGACTCAGTTTTGTTAGGAAGTATAGACGCAATTATATCCAGCACCGAGCAAGACGATTTAAGCGCATTGAATGGATTGTTAACAGTTAACGGAGTGAGTGGCGAATATAAATCATCAGAAATTAAAATAGTGCTCAAAAAGCCGGTTATAGTAGAAAGACTAGAAGTAACTCCTTACAGTGGCAAAAAGCTTCCAACTTTTTGTTTTGTAAAAACCAATGGCGAGCGCATAATTGTAGACGATTACACAGATACGACAGTTGGTATAACTATTTCACAAATTAATAAAAATGCTATAAGTGAAATCTATGTGTACTCAAGAAAACCGAGTGACAATTTAACAACAAACGACGATAATCTTAAATTGGGAAAAATGCAAATTCAAGGCACTAAGCTCTACACAGGAAATGTGTCTTTGGAATATTTTCTGGAAAAAAGTCCTTCATTGTCAAATCAATCCAAGTCAACCACGCCAGTGGTTAGAAACGAGGATGGCGAAGAGGTAAAGCTATATGAGTACAACGTAGATTTGATTGCATATAGCTTCGAAAATAGAGGCAAAGGAGAAGTGCACTTTGGCAGTCCAATACCTAGCGCAACACTTGGCGAGGATAATATCGAGGTAACCTATACTGCAGATTACGAGCAAGCGGACGTCTGCCTTAATTGTGTCTGCGAGCATTCTGTTAGTGCAGGAGAAAGCGTTTTGTTTGTTGGTAAGGATAACCTTGTGTACTTTGGCACGGTTGGTAAGGATTACGGCTACATTGCAGATAACTGCTATATCGCTTTAGGCAGTGATAAAGAGAGTATTACTTCCTTGGCATCCTCGCAAGAGGGGGTATGTGCCTTTAAGCGAAGTGAAAGCTATTTAGTTGATATCGACGCAAAGGGCTCTGACGAGGACGGTGTTGTTCTTGTACCATCGGTCAAGAGATATTACCAGGATTTCGGGTGCGAGGGACACTTTACTCAAGCAAGCTTAAATGGAGATTTACTTGCATTTACAAGCACCGGTGTAATGGGCGTTGCCTCAAGCTCAAATATAGGCTTTTATTTAAGAAGTGACACTATACAAGAGGACTTGAAGAAGTATAGTGCCGAGCAAGTCAAAAATGGGTTTGCTTGCGTGCATGACGGCAGATATTACTTATTTATCGAGGGTAAGGTTTATATTGCCGACTCAAGGTTTAAGTGCTACGAAAGCAATCGTCTTGATACTAGCTTTAGCTATGAATGGTGGGTATGGGACAATTGCCCCGGGACTTGTGCTTTGTCCCTTGATAGTAAATTAATCATCGGCAAGGAAAATGGTGCAGTAGCGATTTTCGGGCAGGAATATAGCGATAGGTCGAGCGTTAAGGTCAAGGAAGGAGAGCTTGTTTACAATAATGGGCTTTTCACCTTCTCGCCAACAATAGGCGCTTACTCGGTTACTGTTGAAAACGGAGACGAGGTAAGC
Organism: Clostridia bacterium; assembly: GCA_017399145.1. Lineage (GTDB taxonomy): Bacteria > Bacillota > Clostridia > Oscillospirales > CAG-272 > RGIG2000. Next base: position 19,530 of record JAFQEG010000012.1, read on the forward strand.
ATTTCGGGTGCACTTGAGATAATAAGTAAGTCAAAGACGTGCCAATATGAGGGAGAATATCTTTTAATTGATACCAATGCAGGGGATATCTACAGAAACACAGACAAGGACCCTACAAGTTGGGAAAGCAGACTATATTTAGGCATGAGGCTTGTCTTATACAACGAGGAAAGCTATCTTGAGTGCCCTGTTGAAATTGTAGGAATAACAGAGGACTATAAGCTTAAAGCGACTTGTCTATCGAGAATTAAGATAGATACTACAAGGACCTATGATTTGTGCGCACAGGCGACAAAATACACAGTAACAGAGGCAAGAGGCGCTCAAGGTAAGCTATGTGACAAATACGGAAATTTAGTAGAATTTAGAGCTTATGAGAGCATAAGCGCAACAATTGAAAGAAACAAGAGCGTAAGCTGTGAATTTCACACTGCAATGGTTGATTTTGGTACAAATATATATACTAAAACATTACAAAAAATTGTAGTGGTGCCAACTGCTGATACAGCAGGTGAAATAGAGCTTGGCTATGAGACAAACAGGAGCATCGAGTACAAAAAAAGGCAAGTAGGAGAAGGGCTTGACTTTGACGAGCTTGATTTTAATAGCTTTTCCTTTGACTCAAGCTTTGTAAAGAGCTATATTAAAAGGGTTTTTGAAAGGAATTTTAACTATATTGTTTTTCGCTTTGCTTCCCATAGCAATAAGCCGTTTGGCATCCAAGAAATGAGCTGCAGCTACATTATCAACAACGAATTGAGAGGAGATAGATAATGGACTACAAAATAACCGACGAAACTTTAAATAAAATACTACTCTCGTCCCCTTCTGCCTTGCCTCTTTCCCCTAAGGAGGCAGGGATGAAGGGCGAGAGGACTAAAGCCTTCTTTTACGCCTTTATTAAGCTACTAGTTGATGCAATCAATGAAAGCTTAGATTCTGTAAAGAAGGATTACGACACAATTCCTACTCAAATAAACCAACACAACAAAAAGGAAGAAGGGGTGCATCCGTTTATTATCAATTTAATAAGCACTCTTAGTGGAAGAGTTGAGGACGTTGAGTTTAAGGACAAGGAGCTAGGAAATGCAATGCAGGGCTACGTTGACACCCACAATGCAAGGGAAGAAGGGGTGCATCCATTCTTGCAAGCAATGATTGAGGCTGCAAGCGACGTGGCAAGCAAGGCGTACAATTTGGCGCTTGGTAGGTCTAAGATATATCCTTTGTATGGAATTGATGAGCTGATTACAGCCTTATCTAGCGAGGAATACAATCTAGGAGATACCTTTATTTTTGCAGGTGAGGGTATTCCGGATTTAGTTCTATTCGAAAAGGGTGTAGATAAGCAAGAGAACGACATCGATATTGAGCAAGGTTTATCAGAGGACAAGGAGCTTGAGCCTGGTGCTACTTACTTTGCTTATGGTAATAGATTAGTAAGCCAGGAAAGTGGCTACGACCACTCCAAGCTTGCGCTAAAGACCGAGCTTGAGGCACTAGCTTCCGAGGTTGCGCTGAAGGAATACGCAAAGGTTGTTAAGACAGAAACGAAAGAAACGGTTACCCTGGCAAACAAAACTGAATTTAATTTGGGTCTAAGGACAAGTGTAATTGTTACTTTGCCCGAGATAGTTGACAATGACTTTGAGGCAATAGTCAATTTTCGTTCAGGTACAGTGGCAACAAGCTTTGATGCACCTACTGAGCTTGTTTTCTGCCAGGACGACTGTAACGATGGGCACTTCTATCCTTATAGCAATAGAATCTATGAAATCAACATAAAAAGTGTTGGTGGTGTGCTTGTTGCAAGAGTAGGTGGTGCAGATTATGAGGTGGTTGAGTGAGATACTTCGAGGAGCACAGGAGAAAGCTTATAAAAAGTAAAAAAATGATAGGTGCACCCTCAACAGTAAGTGCTAGCGAGGGCGAGGAGCTAAGGCTGAGAAATTGTAGTGGAGAGATTGTTAGCTTGAGTCTTGAGGGCAATACAGTGCAAGATGGAACGCCTGAATTTGTACCCAGCAGTACGGAGCAAGTATCCGAGACATATACAGAAAGCTTTGTACCCATAACGCAGGCAGACGGATTGTTGAAGGGCTTTGACGAGGAATATGCCTCTCTTTATACAGATAGTTATCCTATTGATATTTTCAGCAAGTTCCCGTCTAATGCAGACAGTATAACCCTTACCCTTGAGCCTGTTGGATTAACAAAATTTGCAGGCTTGACTGTCGCTATATCCAGCACATGGTCAGCAAACCCAAGCGATTACAAAAACCTTTATTCATGTAGCAGTATAGATGCAGGTGTAACAGAGAATTATAGTGATATAACGATTAATAAGGCTGACTACCCTAATGGAATTTATATTAGCATAGGAGACACTTTGACTAGGCTTACAAGCACAACCGAGCAGATATGCAAGGAGTGGTGGAAGGTACTTACTATCATCGCAACAACGGTTGTAGTAACAAGCATCACAACACCTGCAACTATTATTCCTGCACCTATAATCAATGCCGGCGATGGAGGATTGGATGTTGAGTTGAGTGGTGTGAATTTATTTGACAATTCGACAAGAATATTTGCACAAATTTCAACTTTTGAGAGCACCGATACTGGCTTCAATGTAATTTCAAATGTTAAAAATAATGTTGCTTATGTTGTATTGCAGAAGATAGAAGCAGAGGCAGGAAAGAAGTATTTTATAGATTTTGACTGTGCATTTTTTAATTCAGCTCCTACTTCAGTAAGACCAAATGAATTACATATAAGAGCTTCCAACAATGAAGGTGTGAGTACGACCGGAGACAAACTCATTGCTTATCCAAAGTTAGGCACAAGTGAGCAGACAACACACAAACGTTTTAGTATAACAATGCCAAGTGGATACAAATACCTTAAATTGTTGTTTTATTGTTCAGTTATCTCCACAACACTTGTTGATTACAAAGCAGTTTTTACAAATTTCATTGTTTCCAAAGACGAAGAAAAACCTTATCAGCCATATTTCGCTCCTGTAACAGTAAACATTCCAAGTGAAGTTACACTCACAGACGGAACTGTTGTGCCATTGAGATTTGCAAAAGTAAGCAAAGCAGATTATATGCTTGTCGATAAGTTAAATAATTCGGTTAAATATGTGCGTAATATTGGCTACATAAAATCTCCAAAAGGCACATATGCGTATAAGTATAACAATATGAATGGTGTACAATGTGCTAATTCGTTAGAGCAACAATTAAACAGAGCAAAAGGGAAATGTACTCATTCTCGTAGAGTAGGAGATTTTTACACGGAAAATTCAATTTGGGTTGGGGTTAGCAGTAGTAAAAATGTTTATTGGGTTGGAATATTTGATGTTTTAGGCATAACCACGGTTGAAGAATTTAATGCTTGGGTTAATGAGCAAGAGGCAAATGGCACACCTGTTGAATTGTTGTACGAATTAAACACACCAATCGAATACGACCTAACAGACACTGACCTTGGTAAGCAGTTGCTTGCACTAGCTATTCCTTATGGCAATGATGGAATAATTACGTTCGACAGTGATGGCTTGTTGCCTAGTGCAGTTAAATGTGAGTATGAAACTATTGACGACACTCTTGAGGACAAGCTGTCCTTGACTATCTTCTATAAGGACACAGAGGGGAACGAGCTTGCGCCTAGCCAGGTGCACCTATTAAGAAAGGACACGTCGTTTAGCGTTGTGCCAATAGATATTCCTGGCTATATGAGTATGGGTAGCTATGAGGGTGTAATTAAGGAAGATACTGAAATTACGATTGAGTTTTTAGGAGGAAGTAATGAAAGCGTATAAAGACGTTTACAAAAACGAGGGTGGCACTCTTGTGCAAAATACAGAAAATAAAATTGATTATATCGACGAAACAGGGCAAAAAAGGACTATAACTAACCCCTCTTATAGAGATTTTGAAAGGGTGGAAATGTATCCTTGTCGATATATCAACGACCCACCCGAGTATGACGAGCAAACAGAGGAAGTTTACGAGGAAATAAGCCTTGGTGATTGGCAAGGCAGAGCTTATTGGGAAATAGTTTACAAAATAAGGAAAAAGGAAGTGATTTAATGAAAAAGCTATTTAATTCTTTATTGTGTGCATTGATTATTTGCTTGTTTTTTTGCATTTGTGCATCTGCCCAGGAAGTAAGTGAGCAGACAAGTCCAAACGAGCAAGAGATAGTAGAGGATGCAGAGGGCTTTAATGTCGAGGAATACATAAAGGAAAAAATAATCCCTATTGCAGTTGGTGTGCTAACGGCAATAGCAGGCCTTCTTGCAACGTTGAGTACCATTATTAAGGCCTTGAAGGGCTTGAAGGACGCAAAGGATTGCTTTAATAAGGAAGCCGAGGAAAGAAGTGCGCATTTTTCTTATCAAAGCGAGGAGCTGGAGGAAAAAACAGAGGAGCTAAAGGAAATGTGCAAGGATGTACCGAAGCTACAGGATGCAGTTGATAACTTAGAGGCAGAGATAAAAAGCTTGCAAGCGAGTACAGCTATTGCAGCTAGGATTTTAGCCCTGGGCTTTAGCTCTAGCAGTGAGGTTGTAGCCTCGGGCAAGGGTAGGCAAATGAATTTGCTTCTTAAAACCTTAGAGAAGGGAGAGGGCGAAAATGAAGAAGCTTAAGCTTCCACTTTTGTATTTACTATCTTTTGTGTGTAGTGTGGGCCCTGTTTTGATATTTTTCTTTATCAATTTGGAAAGGTACACTAAGACGGTACCACAGACAGTAAAGTTAAGCGCCGGTGGCATTATCGTCCTTATTATTGCGTTTCTTAAGGTAATAGGCAAGCTTAAGTTACCGTCAAGAATGACAGTATTTGCTATTGTGTTTTTGCTCACGTATCTTTTAGAGTCAGTGATTAGTGATATCATGATATTATCCTTCCTTGCACTAGTGGGTGAGGTGTTAGATGCGATAGTAAGCATTTTTATTAAACGTGAAAAGCAAAAAAACACAGAGGAAAAGACGGCACAAATTACTGCAGACGTAGTAAAAAAGGCACTTAGTGGAAGGGTGTAGTGTGAATTATGAAGAAAAATAACTTTACTGAAATATTCTATAAAAACGCAGGATACGTTGTCGTAGTTCTAATATCCTTGGTTTACGTTGCAAGCTCTCTGATTATGATTTCCAAGACAGGAAAGAGTGTAGGAGAGATTATTGGCACCGGTGCCCTTAGTATGATTGTGGGCTTGCTTATCAATGGCGTCTTTCGCTCTATTGGTGTACGCAAGGGTGACGAGGACGAAAGGACAATTGCGACAAATACGCTTCACACTACAACGGTTGAGAGTATTACTCCGTACATAGACAAGCTTGACGATTTTTGTGAGATAGAAACAAGGAGCACAATTAAAAGCTTAAGGACAAAGATACTTGCAAGGCAAGGGTTAAAATACGAGGACTGCTTTGATAACGAGGGGGTGGCAAGGGCTTTTCCTTGCCAACTCCCTAAAGAGCCTAAAAAAGAGGAAATAAAAGCCTACAAATGTAAGCTTAAGGCTTATCAAAAAGCCTGTAATCTAAAAATAAAGCCGTTGCTTGCATCTAATTTAACGTCAGATGGCGCAAGGGCAGAAAACCCCTTTGATTTTGGAAGGAGCAAGAAGCAGTTTACTAATCAGCAAAATGCCTCTGATATTTTATCAAGGGTTTTAATGGCAGTAATATTCGGCTATTTTGGTGTAACCTTGGCAAGTGAAATAAACGTTGCATCACTTATATGGAATTCACTGCAGATAATAATGTATGTTTGTGGTGGAGTCGTTCAAATGTACACCTCTTATAGCTGGGTGGTGGACGACTACAGACAGTCAATTATTAAAAAAATTGACGTATTGGAAAAATTCAAAATATATGCGGAAAAGGAGCAAGAAAAAAATGTCAGTAGGAAATCAGTTGACGATACAGGACTATGAGAGCTTTGTAAAGAACTCTGAAAAAACAAAGAAGGCAAAGGGGAATAAATCGCTTTCAAGCCTTGAAAATCAGCACAATAGGGTCTTATATGACCAATATGTAAGAGAGGCAGAGCTGGGAAATCAAAAGAAGGTAGCCTTAGAAACAAATGCAGCAAGTAAAAGTCAGTCGTTGAGGGACAATGCAGTATTGACCGAGAAGGCAAAAAGGTACCTGGAGCAAAAGGCTGTGCTCGAGGGCAACGCAAATTCGGGAATTGCACAAAGCAATCTTATTGACCTTTATTCGCAAAGCGCACAGAATAGAGCAAATATAGGCGCTAGCTACGACCAAAAGGAAAGCGATTTGTTGCTTGAGTATGACAAGGCTATTAACGAGTCAAAGACAAGTGCTAATCAGAGTCTTTTGGAGTTAGAGCAAGCTGAGGCACAGCAAAAGGAGCTTGATAGGCAGGAATATGCTGCCTTGCTCAGTCAAAAGCTAACTGAGTATGAGAACAAGGTAGCAAGTGGAGATATTGTCGATGCTGACCAAGGATTACAGGACACATACGATAAATACAAGGATTATTTAGATGCTGAAAAGGATTATGAGCTTATTGACAAATATACAAGTGTATTAGAAAGAGGGAAAAATAGAGCTAGTATTGCAACGCAAGTAGGATTGAACTTAGATAGCACCTTTTCTATTGACGAAATCTCCGACCAAACCTTCGGACAGTGGCATTCGACTGCAGCTAATGCACTCAAGGAGCATTACAAATACGGAACTCTTGACAAGTACGTAGAGGAAAGTGGGGGCAATCCAATTGTAATTGACATAGACGGCGACAATAGGAATGAGTATTGGGTGGTTTATGAAAATGGAAAACTTCACATAGTGAATAAAGCAGATGGCAATGTGCCACAAAAGGCTAATAATTCAAAAGGCTTTAATTACTTTAAGATGGATAAGAACGGAAATCTGTTCAATGCAGGAACCAAGTATGCTGTAAAGCAAAGCTAAGGAGGAGCAAAAATGGGAATTAAGGACTTAGATGGTAAGGACGTAGTAAATACAGCTTTAAGGTTGGCTGCAACATTATACGAGCCACAGACACGCATATCTAAGGGCACCTATAAGACATTAGAGGGCATTGTTGATTATGGTGCAGGCCTTGTTGGTGGTATAGGTGGTTTATTCAACAAGGATTTTCAAGATAACGTCAGAAAGTTTATAGAAGTTGATGCAGTTGGAAAAATGTGGGACGGATTAGGTCTTAGCAAGGTAGAGGAAATGTCCTATGTAAACGAGCTTGGCTTTGTGGGTGAAGTTGGAAGAGACGTTGCCGAGGGTGTTGGTGGAATGCTTCCAAGTCTTGCCTTGAGTCTAATACCAGGTGTGGGACCTGCAATTGGTACTGCAGTAACAGGTGTAAGTGCAGGTGGTAAGAGCATGGAGAGTGCTTTGGCAAAGGGGGCTGGATATGGAAATAGTCTTGCTTATGGAACTATTGCCGGTGTTGCCGAGGGTGCAATCGAAAAGCTTGGTGGTGCAGTGCTTGGAGAGGGTACCTCACTTGTGGGCAAGGCACTTGCCGGTACTGCACTTGGAAATGCAACCTCAAAGGGGCTTGGTAAGGTTGCAATGACCTTTGCCTCAGAGGCAGGAGAGGAGCTACTCTCGGACGTTATCGACCCACTCAATAGCTTTGTAACAGGAGTTGACAAGAACATAGGAGAGAACTACAAGGAAACATTTAAGCCTGAAAATTTACTGAAAACTGCTATTGTAGGTGGAACTGTTGGCTCTGTTATGCAGGGTGGCAACGTTGCGATGAACGCAAGCAAAAACAAGGCTACAGGTAGAGGTGGACTTAAAGCCACCTTTGCCGACGATTCTCTGAGGTACATACAAGAGGTATCAAAAAATTATGGCAATGACGCCGTTAAAAATGCAAAATATGACAAGGCTATTGCAATGAGCTTGAACGAAATATCAAAGAATATTACCAAGCTTGACGAGGGCTCACGTGCAAATTATCTCAATAGCATAGGACCACTAAAAAATGCGTTTGACGATAAGGGAAACGTAAAGAGTACAGCAATGGCCAAGGATGTAAATCAAGAGGCTATTTCAAGCAATCTAAGGGCTATATCGGGCACTGTAAAGTATGCGCCTGTTAAGTCAAGTGAGACTATAAGTGAGGGTGCAAGGAATGTTAAGAGTACAATAGAAAAGGTTATAGGAGAGGGCGCAAACGTTGTTATCACAAACGATGCAGTATCAGGTGATGCACTCTTTAATCCTGATGACGACGTTATTTACGTAAACAATAAGGCAAATATCACCCAAAAATCTTTGGCATATGCTATTGGATTACACGAGGTTACTCACGCAACAGAGGGTACAGAGGCTTACGTGGAGCTCATGAATACTCTTGAGGAATTAACAAAGGACGAAAAAACTCCACAAGAGGTCCTTGACATAATAGGCGATATAAGGTTAAGAAAGCTAAAAACTGCTTTTGCTTATCGAAAAGACCTAGAGGAAAGAGGCGAAAAGAGCGCAAAATATCTTATTGACACCGAAGTAGGAAGCGACCTTATGGGCGACCTTCTAGGCAATGATTACTTTATCGAAAAGCTTGCTCATAGAAACGATAGCCTTGTAAAGAAAATGTACCACTCAATTACAAGTCTTATAAAAAGAAAAAATGCTGACTTGAGCAAAGACAGCATAAAATATTTGAATAAGCTTGCAAGCAAATTTGCAAGGGCAATTGACAACCGTAGAGGTGGTGTCAAGCTTTCCGACATCGGCGCCATGGACGACGAGTGGGAAGAAAATGAAGTTGAAAACGTTGACATTGATAGCAATGAGAGGTATAATAAAAAAAGAGGTACATATAGCCAATATAGAAGTTTAGCTATGCAATGGGCAAACGCAACAAACACAAAAAAAGGTTCTACTAAAATGCTATATAATGCTCTAGATAACACTTGGAATTTGATAGTGGCGGACGACTCGGATATGGGTTATAGCGAGTTAGTATCTGTAGAAGACACAAAACAGAATAAAAACTATATAAATTCTTTATTTGATGAGGTGAAAAATGAAAGCGACAGAGGAGAACAAGAAACTGATAAAAGCATTTCTGAGGATTTTGTATCATATTGGGATGAATCGGGATACAGCGATAATGATAACGATGATGCTTCAAAACAAGGAGCAAATGGACGAATTGGTGATTTTTATGCAAAACAATCGTCAAGCGACGGATTTGGAGATTTTAGAAAAAGCTACTCAGATAGTGGACGCATAAACGAGAATGAAGTTAAAAACGAATCGGATAAATTTGATAGCGAAGGGAATAATCTTTCCTTAGAGCAAGCAAAATACTTTGCCAATAGTAAGGTGCGCGATAAAAATGGTAATTTGCTTGTGGTGTATCATGGTACCGAAAACGACTTCAATGTTTTTAAGAGTAGTAGTGGCTTTAATGAGTTTTTCTTCACTGATAGCATAGAAGCAAGCAAGGATTATGGAAGCAAAACTAAAACTGTTTATCTAAATCTTGAAAATCCATACGTAATTGATTATGAGGGAGGCTTTGATAAGCAAATACTCGACGATATTGATTACGCAAAAGCAAAAGGATACGACGGAGTAATAGCATTAAATACCTATGATGGAGCTAATACACATAACCAGTATGTGGCATTTAAGAAAAACCAAATTAAAAATGTTGACAATAAAGCTCCAACTGACAAATTCGACATTCGCTACTCAAGAAGGACCACAGGAGACGATTTAGACGTTGATTTTGTTAAGGACGAGGACGGAAGTATAAGAATTACAACTAACGACCTGGAGCGTGCGCAGAAGCTTGAGAAAAAGAGAAGAAACAACTCCGGCGAGGATAAGCTTGAGGTCGCAGAAGAGCAAAGAAAAGAAAGCTTAAGAGGTCTTATAGGTGAAGAGGTTATAGAAGAGGTTTCTGCCTCTAATGAGGTAACAAGGCTAAGGAAGTATATTGCAGACAATATGCATCTTAAGAAGTACGACTCTAAGGATGCTATTGCTATAATCGACGAGCTTATGGGAATAATTGAGCTTTCTGATGAGAAAAATCCTGTTTTTGCAAAGCTAAAGGGCAAGAAGCAAACAGAAGTAAAGAGAATGCTTGTAGATGCGCTTAACACCAAGGAGCCGGGCGAAAGAAACGGTGTAGCCTTAGAAATTGCAAGATACTTAATCTACAATACAACTATAACCGACGCTTACGAGAGTAACGAGGACGTTGGTCTGGCGCTTAACATTATTGAGACGCTTAAGCCTTACCTTCACGGCATCAACCTTGACAATATTAAGGGTGAAATAAACGTAAAATATGACAAGAACAAGTCGGCTTACGCAATGTGGAGCAAGAAAAAGGGCGAAAGAGGAGTGTCTGCCGATATGGTTGCGCAAGCCCTCGAGGACGAGCTTGGTATTAAAGTTGAGGCGATAAACGAGGCAGATATATTTCTTGAGCTCGACGATATGTACCGAAACGCAAAGAGGGTTATAAGGGAGTCAATACCTGAAAAGTCAATCCTTGGAGAGGTGCTCAACTCTAAAGAGGCACACGAGCTTGAGCAAAAGCTTGCAAAGGAAATTCTTTTAGCATACGACAAGTATGGAAAGGAAACAAAATTCTCTAAGCTACAGCAAAGGTACGAGGGTAAAATTAGCGATTTGACAAAGAGGCTTAAGGATGCAGGCATAAGAAACACCTTAGAAAACAGGATTCTTAAGGAAATACAAAAGCTTAAGGACTCTAAAAATGGTAAATATGCTAATGCTACTCAGCATCACACAGAGGCATTAAACGGCATTAAGAGCTTGCTTTCTAAAATCAATTCAAGAGAGCAGATTAATAGAAGCTCAACAAGAGAAATCTTGTCAAAGCTGGACGAGTGGTACACAGACGACAACCCGATTTTGACAAATAACGCCGTAAAGGACGATAAAAACAAGGAAAGCAAGGGTTTTTACTCTTCTGCAGTAAAAGAAATGCTAAGCTACTTTAAGGAAACGGTGGAGTACGTTGAGAATGGAGAGGGCGAGGCTGTTAAGAAGGCAGAAAAGCCTCTTACAACAACAGAGCTTGAAATGGTAAACAAGGTGCTTGCTCACGTAAACCACGTTATTGAAAATTACGGTAAAATATTCCGTTTTGGAAAGTATGTTGAGGCAGGGGACATTTCAAGCGAAATGCAGGATGTTTTGACAGAGGCTAAAGAAAATCAATCAGGCTTTGCCTCTATGCTACAAAGAAGCTTGCTGACAAATGCAGTTACCATTAAATGGGCACAATACTTTAGCGACGTTGAGCTTGTTATGTCGCAATGGGATGGCCACGAGGATGGATTCTTTAGTCAATCCTACAGAGAGCTTGTGCTTGGTCTTATAGGTCAAAAGGCTGACGAAATGGAGATTCTTCGCGAATATGATGAGTTCGAAAGGACTCACAAAAAGTATATGAAGAAGCTTAAGAGCGACAAAAATACCATAAACGTTACCTTTACAGTCAACACAAGAGAGGGAACGATTAAGGATATTAACATTCCAAGGTATGCAGCAATTGACTTGTATATGGTATCGAAAACCGGCGAGGCAATGAAAACTCTTGAGGAGACAGGCTGGTACCTAGACACAGACGAAAGCCATGAAAGAAAGGATGCAAATCCTATCACCAAGGAGCAGATAAAGGAGCTTGAAAAGCAATTTACCGAAGAGGATAGGGAGCTTATTAAGATACTTGAAAAGGTTTATAACGAGGATTGTAAAAAGCTCAAGCACAATACAGATATGAAGAGGATGGGATTCTCTAATATAATTACAGGCTATTACTATCCAATACATAGAATATCCTCAACGAGCATAGACTCAAACGAAATGCTTGTTGAAATGGAAAGAGTTAGCAATATTTCAGCTAACAAGAGTCGTGTTAAGGGTGCAAAAAATGCTATAATAGTAGGTAACTGCCTAACGAAGTTCAAAAGGCACGTAAATGCAGTGACTAGATATGCAAATTTGTCTATTCCTATTGAAAATATCAATGTGCTACTCAACTTAGACACAAACGATAATCCAAACAAGCCAACCTCTATAAGAACAATGATAGAGTCCTCAAAAATGTGGAATGGCGCAATTGATTATTTAAGAAAGCTAGCAGATAGCGTTCAACAGGTAGGAGTAAAGGACGACGTTGGTGGTAAAATAATATCATTCTTGCGTGGCTCCTTTGCAAAGTATCAGCTGGGCGCTAATCCTAAGGTATGGTTTTCGCAGCTTTCATCCTACCTTGCAGCCTATGGTGAATTAAGATTTACTTCTCTTGCAAGGGCAGGCACAATTAAGGGAGCTATTAAGGATTCCGACGTTGACAAATACTGTCAGCTTGCAGCAATCAGACACTATGAAATGGGTGCAACTAAGGCAATGGCAGTAAGCGAAAGAATTGGGGCTGTAGGTGAGCTTCTTAGCAAGCCTATTGAGGCAGTTGACAGAGGTGTTATTAAGATGCTATATGCAGCTTGTCAGGCAGAGGCAGAGTCGGTGCATAAGCTAAAGGTAGGCACCGAGGAAAACAAGATTAAAGCCGGAGAGATATTGGAAAGGGTAATCCTACGCACTCAACAAAATCAGCTTGTAACCGAGCAGAGCGCTGCAATGAGAAGCAAGAGCGAATTTGTAAGGGCATTCACCATGTTCAATGCCGACTCTATGAAGATGGTGAGCAGATGGCTACAGTCTGTAGGTGAGCTTTCAACTCTTATCCGTAAGCTAAAGAAGGCTAAGGAGAGGGGAGACACTAAGAGAATCGAAGAGCATAACACCAGGATAAAGAAGGCAAGGAAAAGCCTGGCTAAATATTCTGCATCTATTATTGCGATTTCAGCCTATATGACCCTTTTAGCAAAGGGCTTTAAGTTGCTTTATAACAAGGACGACGAGGAGCCGTTTTGGGATTGGTTTTTTGGTGGAATTTGGGATAATATGATTGGTATGCTACCACTTGTAAGAGACGTTTATTCCTATTACAATGACGGCTATGAGGTAGATACATTTCTTACCGAAACTGTAAACAACGTGCTTTCATCCACTAAGCAAACAATGGATATGTTTGGCGACCTTGTGGACGGCAAGGCAGTGTCTGAGCAGGATATCGCAAAAAATACAAAAGCGCTAGTGTATGCAATAGGACAGGTTTTTGGTATTCCGTTTAGAAATATGTATAATTTTGTAACAGGAATTACCAGGAGAATTAACGACGGAGCCGGTCTTGCAGTTGATTCCTTCTTTCAGGAGCCAAGCGAGGCAAATATCAAGGACAAGCTAAGCAAGGCTATAAGCGAGGGTGACTCTGTTACCGAAAGAGTATCAATTGACTTGTTGCTATCAAACAGAGATATTTCCATCGAGGACAACGTTCTTAAGAAGGAAATGGACCGACTTATTAAGCTCAATTTGACAAAGGAAGAGACGGACAAAAACGATTATAGTCCGTTCATTCGAAAAATACCCGAAATTTTGACAATTGATGGCGAAGAGGTAGAGATTTCCACAAAGGATAAAAACACCTTTAAAACGGGCTTAAAAACGGCTGAAAGAGATAATGCGAAAATGGTTAAGACGCTTATGTATAAGAAGCTAGATGATGAGAGCAAGGCTTATTGCTTACGAGTTGTGTATAACTTCCACCATCAAAGCTCGATGGCAAGCACCTCGGACGAGGCAAAGACTAGGCTTGTATATTTCGGTGGGTCCGTTGAAATCAATATTCTTGCGCTGATTATGGCATTTGCAAAGGATGCTAAGAGCGATACAAGGCAGAGCAGAAGGGAAAAGATAGAGGCTTACGTAAGAAGCTTTGGTCTTAGCCCTGTAAAAGCCTCACTAGCGCTTAGATGCGTAGGCTATAGTGACAAGGACAGAGACGGAATGGTAGAAAGATACATTAACAGTATGAGAGGGCTTTCCAAAGAGGAAAGAGACGAGTTTTTGCACTATGCTAAAATAGGATAAAAAAGAAACGACCACAGCTTTTTGTGGTCGTTTTTTTGGTAAAAGTATAAAATTACACCAAAAAAAAGTATTTTTGGACATAAAAATGCGTAATTTATTAGTAGAGGGGTTTGGTAGAATTGTTGTTTGAGATTTTTTAGGAGGATTAAGTTGTCACAATTTTTGAACACTCCTGTCCTTGAGGTAAGTCCCTTGCAGGAACTGTGCAGACCTAACTGCATAAGTTGGGTATTCTTGAGTGGAAAAACATTGCTCTAGCAGAGCCTCATCCGTAGAGCGTAAACATGATGTTTGCAATAGCTTATCCGCAATTACGCCTGTTTTGAGATAAAAACAGAAAAGGGGCTATTGCCATACTCAAGATTCAAGGAAAACAAATAGGAAAGACCGTTGGAGTGGTGCCCGACGGTCTTTTTATTTTGTTAGCAAGACAATTTAATTAAAATCTCTTTCACCTGTTGTTGAATGCGAGAGACCGAGCAATCTCGTTTTTTGGCAATATCCTTGTAGGGCTTTGCGTCCAAATAAACGTCTTGAAAAATTGCGTGCTCTTGAGGCTCTAAGGACTCTATTCCACAAGAGTATTTTGTCAAAATCTCGATGGATTTGTCGATATATTTGTCAGCATTTAGATTTGAAGATATACTTTTAAATCTCTCTATCTTATCTTTGCTGCATCCGGGTATGCTAGACAATGACTCGGCGCGACCTTCTGCAGATACAAAGACGTCGATAATGTAAAGTAGCTTGCGAGACGCCTTTTTTAGTTCACTTAGGTCCTTGCGCACCCTTGAATATTTGTCCTTTCTCTTCATAGCTTTAAACCTCTTTCCTCGATGGTAGAGAGGGGCTCCTTCCAATTAAGCATTGTTGTTTTATTCCATTCTGTTTGGAGAGTTGCGATTCCGTCCTCAATTTCCGTAATAGTCCACTCTAAAGGGTTTTCCATACTGCCTAGTGGTAAGAGGACTCTGTCTCCTACATTAAATTTAGTTTCCATTTGTAAGCTCCTTGATATGTATATTGTGTACGTGAAGCATTAGCTTCTTTTTAAGGCGATAAGCCTGTGTCTTTGTCGCCTTGCTCTTGGTATCCTCTACAATTTTATTTCCGTATTTATCCCTGTACACAAAGTCGGCAACGTAGGTTATACCTTTTTCGATTAGCTTGCCCTTGTGAAGTCCACCTCGCTTGCCAACCGTTGCAGGCTCTCGTTTTTCGGGAATAAGCACAAAAGGCACTTGCACCTTAAGCTCCGTTATTTCGCCTGCCTTTTGGAGCATTAGAAGCTCACCATAACGATTAGCCTCGAACATAGAGTCGAACTCTATGCCGAAGGCTTTTGTTTTCTGTGCGTTATACTTATTTTGCTTAGGCACCTTAATGCCTAATAGCCTTTGTGCTTCCTTTTCGCTGATATTCCAAGCCATAGCTATGTTACCTCGTCAAAAGCCAAAACTTCAACCATTCAGGTAGGTTGCTTGTTGCTATTGCCTGTGCAACAAAAAAGCTAATTATACCAACTGCAATTGCTATTGCAAAAATAGTTAAAAACATTATTATTTCGTGTTTCATTTTATTTCTCCTTTTAGAAGAGGGCACCAGGTAGGGGTTTCCCCACCACCAACGTAAACGTCTATTGTTTTTCGTTTCATTGCCTTGCACTTGCAAAGGCCACCGTTGTCGTATGCTGTTCTAGGATATTGACAATAACCACAGCTCTCGCATTTTGGTTTATTTTCGGCATTGGATTGCTTTTGATAGCAAGCCTTACAAATGTGCTTTGTCCCCTTTGTATACTTAAGCTCGCAAATTTTCTTACAAACAGGGCACACTACGAATTTGCTTATATCAACAAGTCCCATATCATTCTCCTTTATCTTTTATGTATTTCTTTTTGAGTTCGGTTTCTGCGTGTGCGATTGCGTTCTTAAACACAGTAAGTAATAGCTCCTTGTTTGTCATATAGTTTATAACCAAATTTTTAAATTCTTCTATTATTTCGCTTGAAACCTCTTGCTTGGCTTGAGCAATAATCGGTGCGTGGCTTTCTGCTTTGAGTAACTTCGCCCACAGGTCTTGTTTTTCGTATTTTGCTTTCAGCTCCTCATACTCGCTTCTCGGTACGAATAACTTTGTTGGAAATCCTGTCTTATCATCATCTTCAAGTATTTCTTTTATCATCAATGCGTTTGCTCTTGAATTTAAAATCAATGCCAATTTGTTATCTTCATATATTCCATAATCGCAAACAACATCTTTAACCTCGTATTTTGCCATATCATTCTCCTAACTTAGCAGCGAATATTTCTTTAGCAACTGCTTTAGCTGCAAAAAGTAACTTTTTAGCCATTTCAAAGTCGGTTTTTTCGACGGTTGCGATTATAGAGAGCAGTTTATCACCGTCCTCTTGAAAACGGTTAAAAATAGCCTCAAATTCGCTTACGTTTCTGTCAGAAAGCTTTACTTGCTTTTCAAGCTCCTCTATCTGTGCTTTTGCAATTTGTGCAGTTGCCTCTGCCTCTAGCTTTTCCTTGAGCAATATTTCCTCGCGTTTTTTTGCTTCCTCAAGCTGTTCCTTAAATTTGGCGAGGGCTTGCTCCTCAGCATGGGCTCTTAATTCGTTCATTGTATCTTCGTCGACGGCAGTATTGTTGGCCATATCTTGAAGCTGCTGCTCCTTGGCAGAAAGTGTGTTTTCAAGGCTTGAAATTTTGCTTTCCAAGGATTTCTTTTCGTGTTGGACCTTAAGCAAGTCTGCCTCGGCAGAATTAATCTTAAACTCGCTATCCTCTGCCTTCTTTTTGTATTTAAGGAGCTCTTGTGCCTCTTTTTCTGCATTTTCAGCGCGTTTGCGTTCCTCGTCACGTTCCTTGATAAGCTTTTGGATTTCGCGTGAAGAGAGGGAGTCAATGTCGTTCTGCTCGATAAATTCAGCACGGTCCTCTTTGTTCAGCGTTAATAGAGCAATAGCTTTGGAATAAGACAATTTCTCAAGCGCTTGGGAATTTGGCATAAAGCCAAGCAGGGCAGAGTCCGGAGAGCCGAATTCCTCGTAAATCTTCATGTAGTTATTGGCTGTTGACTGGGAGTAATTAACCTTATCATTTAGCCAATTTGCCCACTCACCATGAGGGAGCATTGTTTTAGCCTCTTTTAACCTTCTTCCAAGCTCTATTATGTAGGCAATAGCCATAGTTTTAGCTTGTGCAGTTAAAACGTTTATCTCTTCTGTTACAGTGTCTATATCACGCACTGATAGCTGCTGGTTTTGTTGTGGTATTAGATTTTCCATTTTCATTCTCCTTTACTTTCTTGCAGTGTTTAATCCATTTTTTTGCAAATTGAAGTGCATCTGCCGGTGGGTCACAGTTTTTGAAGCCTCTGTTTTGTAAAATTTGAATGCGTTTTTCATCAAATTCAACGGTGTAGAGTGGCACGGTTGGTTTTTCTTTGTTGCGAATAAAGAAAATTGCTGTTCTTCCACTCATATACGAGGTTTTGTAGTTCGAATAAACGCAATGATGGAGCTTGTCGCCTTCCTCGTACAGCTCCGTTTCACTCTTACAGGGGACAATAGTATATTTTCCTTGCGAAAAAATGAATTTTTCCAATTGCTCGTATCTCTTTGTAAAGATGGCTGCATTTTTTTCGGCTTCCTTTGATGCCTTCTCTTGACGTTGCCTTGCTTGCTTTTCTTTGTATCGTTCCATAATGTAATCGTGTGCCTCAACCAGGTCACGAGGAAAGATTTCGCTATTTGACTTGAGCCTTTTGCGAGTGGTCAAATAATCTATGTAGAAGTCCCAGGATATGCTTACATTTTTTTGCTTTGAGGCTTGTCCCCTTAGGTACTTAATTGCTTTCCTTAGAGTAAAGCCCTCAAGCTTGTCTATGAACGGATAGAGCTCCTCAAGAGTGTCGTTGCAAAGAGAGAGCTTGTCAGAATAATCGTACTTCAAAAGTCCCTTTAATTCGTCGTATTGATTGAGAGCAAAGGACTTTTTATTGTGAGAGAAGGCACGCATCATAAAGAGGCTTGCTTTCTTTTTCTTTAGGTACTTATATTCATCCCTGGTTAAGCCTAATATCTTGTGTGGCTCCACCTTTTCTAACAAAAGGTCAAGCTTTGTTAATGCAAGAGTTTTTTTAGGGTGTACATAGTGCCGGGATTCGAATTTAATCATTTTTTCGATATGCTTCTGTATAGGCTTTGGGCCAAGGTCTGTAATAAGACTTTCTATGTTAGGGCATTTACAATAAAGATACATATACAAAGCAGGGTGACAAAGGTCCTGCTCCTTTATATATCTATCAAGCTTACAATATGGAAGCTCACTTGTATCTATGATGCTTTTATCGAATGGAAATAGATGCCGAGGCTCCATTTCGCGTATTCCGTCGCTAAAGTTATCTAGCAGGTACCAGTTGCAGTAATAGGAGATACTACCCATATACCACCCACAGGCGCTTACCTTGAAGCAGCCCTCGTGTGAAAAAATATTTCCCTCGACGGCGTTTATATCGTATCTAATTTCTCCGGTCCTAGAGAGTCTTTTCTCGATATTCCAGGATAAAAGACAGATGGCACCATCTATGTTGTGTACTGATACTAAATAGGACGTGCCGACACGGATTGATAGACGTTTGAAGTCAGAGAGGGGGACAGGCATTACATAATGCTTGCATTCGGGACATTCAGTTTCTCGCCAAGGCTCAATGCACTTGTTTGTTAAATCGTTAAAAAAGCTCATTCTGCCTTTGCTATCTGTGGTGCGCCCCATCTTAAAGCTACTTTTACAATGGGTGCAGTAAACGTCAACGCAAGACCTTTTAAGGTCAGTAAGAGGCTCGTAATAAAAGCCCCTTCGATAGACAAGATAATGCTTTGCAATAAGGCCTTGCTCGTGAAGATATTCAACTGCACCATCTAACGTTTCCGGTAGCTGTGCAACAATTTCTTGTATATTTGCCATAATATTACCTCACAAAAAATCTGCTAAGTTTACTTTTCTGCGTGGTTGAGAGGGCGTTGTCTCTTCAATGGTTAGTTGCTCTGCGTTGGGTAATCCATAATGCTTTCTAACTATGGAATCGGCAACAGGTGGAGTGATACAAAATGCTCCTGCACCCTTGTGGTTTTTCTCTGCGTATTCCTTAATCTTTTTTGCAACCTCTTTGATTGAGCCTTGAGGTTGGTCTAGGTCATGGAGCAGGAGCTCGGCGCATTTGGTGGAGCTCCTTGCTATTTCTTTAAGGAGCTCGCCTGTGCAGTATTCAAGGGAGCTTTGACTAAGCCCCTTTTGTTGCTCGTTTATCTTTTTTAATACTTTGTTTATCATTTGGAATTCCTTTCGTTTAGTCTAAAACAATGTGGGCAATAAGCCGGTGGCTTGTCCTCTTGCAGGTGAGTAAAATCCTTGTTGCACCTGGGACAATGGTAGATAGCTATTTTTAGCTCGTCAACTGACATCAGCACAAGCCATGTTCGTGCTGATTGAATTGGTTTGTCTGTACTCATCTGCAGCTTAACACTCCTAGTACGTAGAAGAGTATAGAGGATATAACTAACAATATTTCCATGATTATCTCCTGTATTTAACGTCGTAAATGTTGACAATAGTCTTTTGGTTGATGGTGGGGTAGCCGTAATACTTTTTGGTGTGGCAAGGATACAAAGTGTATTTATTGCCGTCACAGTAGGCTGAGGCAACCTGTGCAATTAAGCCTGCGCTATTGAGTTGTGCAAGGACCTTTTCGCCTCGTCTGTCGCCGTCAGAGATTATGTACCAGTATTCGCTCATTTTTTTACCTTCCTTTCCTTTTTCCAAACAGAGAGTATGAAATTATAGTGTGAGGTCGTAAAAGTGTAATTTTCAGCCATAAGGCCTAAGATTCTGCGTGAGTAGTGCTCTAACTCGTCAGTAGTAAGCTTTTTGTATAAATCATTGACCTGATTGTTAGAAATGAAGAGAGGGGCACCACAAATAAGCTGTTCCTTTAATATATCGTTTTCGTCGACAATATCACCTTCTACCTCGTGCGTGGGTGCGCACGCGCCCACACATTCTTCTTTAATATCTTGATTATAATTTCTAGTATTTCTAGTTATCTTACTATCTAACTCTCTAATAGGCGTCACATTTTTGTCACTTTGTGACGGTAAAGCGTCACTTTGTGACGACGCCTCTAGTTTTTGTTGTAAAATCTTGTTTTTTTCGCGTAAACGTCTCATTCGTTCGGCAGAACTGCTTTCGCTACCTACAAGCTTGTCGTGATTTGAAATTTTTAACTTGTCTTGCTCGTAATGAATAAGACCAAGCTGCTTGTATAGTTCAAGCGCTAATTGAATAGAGTCGAAGCTGTATTCTTCACAGTTTTGAAAATAAGGGAGATAATTGGAATATATTTCCCTTGCATCAAGAGCAATAGAGTAGTCGCCAATTCTTTTTTCGAAAAAGCCATTGTAATTTGCAGTGTCGATACAAAGGTAAAGAAACAGGACAATGTATAAGGGGCCATTTCTTTGACGGAGAATAATCTTCATATGGTCGCTGTGCATAAACCATTCCCACAACTTAATCCAGTAGAAATGAGCTTGTTTTTTCTTGTCTGCCATGATAACCTCATATCTTCACTTTGACTGCGTTTTTCCAAGCGTCGTGCTCGGTAACTAAGACCTTGCCGGCAATACCAAGCTTGTCACCTGTGCAGTGCTTGATGCTTCTGATGATTGAGCGAGCTTTGTCAATGCCACAGCCGTAAATGGTCATGATATCGCTTGCGTCGTAAAATTGCTTTTCGTTTGTTGGGTTATCCATAAGAGCCTCCTTAATTGTGCCAGTGCAGTATGCATCCAAATTCACCTGCACGGTAGATTGTACATAATGAGTAGTCAAGTGGTGCCTTGTCGTAAACAAGACCGGTATCGTCGTAGATTTTTAGCCAAGCTTTAGAGGTGTGTATCTCGGTGTAATGTGAGCCGATTTCAACATCGCCAAAGCATTCGTATGCGCTATAGCTTCCATCCTCGCCAAAGTTGAGCTCGCAAACTCCTGCAGAGTCTCTTAAAACGAGAGAGGCAATGTCGCTTATGCCTAAGTTTACTTTTTTACAATCCTTGTAATTCATGCTTACCCCCTATTAATGTCGCAAAGATAGTCCATTGAGCATTTAAGGACCTTTGCAATTTCAATTGCCATTGTTAGAGAGGGAAACTTGAGCCCTTTTTCGATTTGGTTAATCATTGAAGGTCTAACTCCAATTTTGTCGGCAAGGGTTGATTGTGTAATTCCTTGCTCCTCTCTTACTGTGTGTAGATTTGTGCCAAAAGCCATAATCAATCTCCTTTCTAAAAATATTGACTTTAATTAATTTGTGTGGTAGTATTAAATCAAAGTTGTTAACCACAGTTAAATTATATCAAACAAATTTGTTTGCTGTCAAGTCAAAACAAACAAAAAAGATAATTTTGTAAGAATTACCAAAAATGTGCAAACAAAATTGTTTGTTTTGCACGAAAGGAGAAAAATATGGAAAATGTATTTAGCGATATTCTTGTAAAGATATCCGATTTATTACAAAAACAAAACAAAACACAAAAAGAATTGTGTGATTATTTAGGGATAAATGGAAACGTTTACACTGCTTGGAAGAATGGAAGAAACAAGTCCTATACAAAGCACTTACCCAAAATTGCTCAGTTTTTTGAAATTTCAGTAGAAACATTACTGGGAAAAGAAAAAAGCCCTGCCGGAGCAGAGCTTGAGGAAAAGGATAGATTGTTGATTGAAGCTTATCACAGGGCAGAGCCTGTTATTCAAAGCACAGTAGATAAGCTTTTAGGAATTGATGAGAGGGAAATGGTTACTCTCAAGATTGCTGCACGTGGTGGCAGTGGAAACGTTGAAGAAAGGGAAATAACCAAGGAACAGTGGGAGCAAATTAAAAAAGCCACTGACTTGAAGGGTGTGTGAAATGAAAATCAAGCCAAAATTTTGCGTGTTATGCTTGTTATTACTTGCTTTAGGTTTGCTTTGCTTTGCAAGTTGCAGTGGCAATAATGAAAATTCTAATGGTGATGAAGAATTATCGAATGTAAGCATAGAAGAAAAAGAAAATGCAAAATCGGAAATTGATGAATATATATCTAAGATACTTCCGACGTTAAATTATTTGTCAACAAACGATGTAGTAAATCTGAAATATGAGTATTTTTCCAAAATTGATGAAGCTACACAAAGTGTAGAAAAAGTAAAAAAAGAGTGTCTGCTGAAAATCGAATTAATATATATTAAAGATTGCAAAGAGCAAGAAATAAGGCTTATTCACAGTGAATATGACTATCGTATAAGTAATCTTGAAAACATTATTTCTGACATAGAGGAGACTGGTTATTATACTGGAACTCGGAACAATTACGAGTCAGAGTTATCTTCTTTGAGTGCTGAATTAAGAGATATAGAGGTTAATAGGACAAAAGAAAAACAATATGTAAGACAGCAGGCTATCATAAATGGTTATGGAAACTCGGGAGTGTTGCAAAATGAATTGGCGGCAGTAGATAAAAAATATGACCAGCAACGAGCGAATATAGAAGCTGAAAAAGAGTATTTAGAGGTAATGTGGGAAAACCGAGAACGATACGACGAAGGAAACAGTATTTTGTTGTCAATGAAATCTGAGCTCCAGGAGTTAATAGACGAAGCGAACAACGAGTATACAAGGAGAAGTTTGGAGATTGAAAGTGAATTAAAATCAATAGGTTGAAAAACAGGATGTGTGATTAGCGACGATTAGCCCTAATAAACCTTACAAATTGCCTAAACACCTTCCTTTCGAGAGGGTGCGACAAAAACTTATTGCGTGAATAGAGGACTCTCATACGATTCATACGATATTCGGCTGCTTGGTGGCTGATTTCGCAAAGCTTCATAATGTCCTCAGGCGTCTTGACGTTACAACCCCATAACACGCATGCAGGAGCTAAGAGTCTTGATGCAAAGATATTTGCCTCTGTTTCAATAGGATTGTCTGATGGAGAGGGCTCTCGGTTGACAAGCTCATATTTACCAACGTGGCCGAGAATGATATGTCCTAGTTCGTGGGCGATAGTGAATCGCATCCTGGCTGTACTGACCTTTTTATTTGAGTTGACGATAATGATGGGTGTTTTGTCGTACATAACGCTTATACCGTCCTCGTCGGTGTTGAGAGGGATAGATTTAACCGATATTCCTATTTTGTTGCACAAATCGGTTATTTTTATTGGCAATTCTTTGATTTTTAGGGCAACAAGCAGTTGCCAGGTTGCATTACGTGAATTTTGATAACGTTTGTAATTCATATTGATACCTCTTTTTTATTTCATTATGAGGTATCTTGTCAAAAAAAGAAATATTTATTTAAGTAAAGGAGAGTGAGCAGATGGCAAGCTTTGAGCAAAACAAAAATAACAAAAAATGGTCTGTGCGCTTTCGTGATACAATAGACGGAGTGGAAAAAAACATGCGCCTTTCCGGTTTCAAAACCAAAAAAGAGGCGCAAGCAGCATATATTGAGTACGAGAACAAGAGAAAGCTTGAGAGGGAAAAAGAAGAGCAGAGCAAAATCGACTTTGCTAAAGATATGTACTTTGAAACCTTAAAAGAAAAGTATCTTGAACATGTCAAAACACGAAATAAATATAGCTCCTGGTACTCAACTCAAAATAAGATTGAGAAGAATATAGCTCCTTACTTTGACGATAAGCAGATAAAGGATATAACACCCTTGGAAATACTGAAATGGCAACAAAGCATTGATGCGTTATCTTTCAACTACAAGAGAGGGCTGAGAGCTCTCTTGAATAGTATATTTAAGTTTGCCGAAAGATACTATGATATCAAAAATGTGGTTGCAAAGGTGGAGCCTTTCCGTAATTTAGAGGCTAAAAAGGAAATGCTCCATTGGACGTTGGACGAATTTCAAAAATTTATTGAAAAAGTTGACTATGAGTACGAAATGTTTTTTAGATTTCTCTACATCACAGGATGCAGAAAGGGAGAGGCTTTAGCCCTAAGCTGGAATGACTTTTTGTTTGACGATGGAAAAGTAATCATTAATAAGAGCATGACAAGGAAGGCGCAGGAAGGAGCTTATGCAATAACAACACCAAAGAACGTAACCAGTAACAGAACAATAGACTTACCGGAGAACTTTATAGAACAACTAAAAAAATATAAAAAATGGCAGCAGGATAATAAAAAGAAATGCGATTTCGTGTTTGGTGGAGAACGACCTTTTGCAGAAACCACGACTGATAGACTTTTTAGGAATGCGTGCGAAAGAGCAGATGTAAAAAGAATTAGAATCCATGATTTAAGGCACTCGTGTGCATCTCTCTTGATTTCAGAAGGTGTTAACATTGTTGCAGTGTCAAAACGATTGGGCCACAAAAACATTGAGCAAACTCTTAACACGTACAGTCACATGATGCCTGACGACGTTACAAAGATGCTTAGAGTGCTGCAAAATATATAGTTCTGCACCTAATTTGTACCTAACTTTAACAAAACACAAAATATTGTGCCCGAAAATGAAAAAATACCCCAAAATATTGGGGTATTTTTGTTTGGGGTGGATGATGAGATTCGAACCCACGGCCTTCAGAGCCACAATCTGACGCTCTAACCAGCTGAGCTACACCCACCAAAGAAATATAGTCTTACCACAAGGGGCAAGACCCCAAGCCTTTCGGCTGGCGTACCTGGAGGGACTCGAACCCCCGACCTACTGCTTAGAAGGCAGTTGCTCTATCCAGCTGAGCTACAGGTACATTTACAAAAAAATGGAGCGAGTGATGGGAATCGAACCCACGCGACCAGCTTGGAAGGCTGGAATTCTACCATTGAACTACACTCGCATATATTTCGTTTTTGCCTAGATATATTATCACATAAAAAAGTCTTTGTCAATAGTTTTTAGTAATTTTTTATAAAAATTTTTAAGACAAATTTTGCACCTTGACGGAAAAAGAGAAGTAGGTGACAAAACCTACTTCTCATTTCCTTTTATTCAATAACCAATGCGTAAGCGCCCATTTGTGAAAATCTCATTTCAAACAATTCCATATCAATATCGAAGATAGTACCGGCAGGGTCGGCAAGTGTAACTGTGCCCTCGTCGTAGTTGTAGCCAATCAAAACCATAGTTGAAATATTTGATTTTACGTAAAGTGTTTCGCCCTCAATCACCCAAATATGAGAAATTTGTGGGTCAATATCGAAATTCTCACAAGCCCAAACAATAACAGGCTTGTCCTGTGAAACGTAAGAGTAAAGGGAATGGGCATCAATTCCACTTATATCCTTAGCCACGTAGCTACCACCATTAGCAGACACAAATTTTTCTGTTGCCTTAACTAAAACAGGTGGCATACAGCCGAATGAGTTATAAGCGCTTTTTGGATTGCCTACGTTAGCCTTGAAAAAGCTTGTATATCCAACAGGACCCTTTTCAAGATACATATCGCAAAGGTCAACTATGTTTATATCATATTTAAGATACTTCAAAACCATAGCAAGAGAGGTAATTTCATCACCACTTGGCAAGGCTGGAAATTGTGAAATATGCTCAAGGTTGATTAAGTGACCTTGTGGCAAGGTGATATTGCCATCGTTTAGCATAATTTTACCACTAGCACTCAAGCCCTCTAAGGAAACACCGTTTTCCTCAACCTCAAGAGATAGATAAGCACTAATGTTAAGCACGTCGCCAAAGGATTCATCAATTGCTTGCGCATGAGTTGTCAAAAGGGTGGTTGTGCCAACGGTTAAAGCACTATCAAATTCCTTTTTTACGTCATTTATCATAATGTAGCCAGTGCCTGTTTTTGTAATTGTATCAGGTGTATCTAGATACAATTCAATGCTAATGTATGATTTGTCGTCCCCTGTGGGCTTTATAGTTGACCATTCAATTCTAAGAGATGACGAGGTCAAATATTCGCCATAAATTGACCCACTAAGCATTGTGTCATCTGGCACAAAGGTGTCGTTAGTTAAGCCGTTATCACTACCTGTATCGGTAGTAACATTTGAATTTGTGTCGGCTGGTGGTGCCTCGTTTTGCCATAAATCACTTGCATTTACATAAAACACCATAGCACAGATAAGACAGAGAAGAATAAGCACAGCACAAGATACGTATTTTTTCATTTTTTTATTCTCACTTTCTTTTTATGTAGCCCGAGGGCTTGTCCTTGTGTCTTTATTATACTGTAAAAAATTGCCACTTCAACAGGATTTCATCGACCTAAAAAGCCCTATTACGACAAACCGACACAATTCACCAAGGAAACAGGTCGAAGATGCAAGGGAAATGAAAAATAATAAGGCAAACTTTCTTGAATTTTTTACTCAAATATGGTATAATATTTATAATCTTTATTTTCGAGGTAAAATATGAATATTGAAGAAAGAATCAATCATTTAAGAAAGCTCATTACCTATCACTCAAAAAGATATTACGAAAATGACGCACCTGAAATATCAGACTTTGAATATGACAAGCTTTTCGAAGAATTAAAGACACTTGAATTAGAAAACCCTCAATACTTTAGCGAAAACTCTCCAACTCAAAGAGTAGGTGGAAAGGCACTTGATAAATTCGAGCAGGTTAAGCACAGAGTAAAAATGGATAGCTTAACTGACGTTTTCGACTTCGATGCCCTTCGTGCCTTCGTAAGAAAGGTAAAGGAAGAGGTAGGAGACGACACAGAGTTTTCCGTCGAGCCTAAAATTGACGGACTTAGTGTTTCCCTTGAATACGAAAATGGCGAATTAAAAATCGGCGCAACTCGTGGAGATGGCTCAGTTGGTGAAAACGTTACTGCAAACGTAAGGACCATTCGCACAATTCCTCTTGAATTAAACGAAAAATCAAATATAACAGTCCGTGGTGAGGTTTATATGCCTCACAAATCCTTTGATAAGCTAAATCGTGAAAAGGAAAGAAAGGGCGAAAGCCTATGGGCAAACCCAAGAAACGCAGCCGCAGGCTCGCTTCGTTGCTTAGACTCAAAGGAAACGGCAAAAAGAGGACTTGATATCTTTGTTTTCAACTACCAAGACGGCGAATTAAACGAGCCAACTCATAAGGATACAATCGAAAAAATTTCAGCTCTAGGCTTTAAAACAATTCCACTACTATACGTAGGCTCAGACGAGGACGAAATTGTAAATGCAGTAGTTAATTTAGGCAAATCAAGAGAAAGCCTTGATTACGATATTGACGGCACAGTTATTAAGGTAAACTCCTTAGAAAAAAGAAGAGAAATGGGACAGGGCACAAGCACACCAAAATGGGCAGTTGCCTATAAATTTCCACCAGAGCAAAAGAAAACAAAGCTACTTGATATTGTAATTCAAGTAGGAAGAACAGGTGTTTTAACACCAAATGCAGTGCTAGACCCTGTTAAGCTTGCAGGCACAACCGTATCACGTGCAACTCTACACAATATAGATATAATTAAGGAAAAGGACATTCGCATAGGCGATACAGTTATCGTACAAAAGGCAGGGGACATTATTCCTGAGGTTGTAGGTAGTGTTAAGGAAGCAAGACAAGGAAACGAGCAACCCTACAATATGCCAAGCAAGTGCCCGTCCTGTGGTGGCGACCTTGTATATGACGATGCAGACGACTTCCTTGATGATGGCGAGGACTTTACCCTAGGCGCACTTCGTTGCACAAACCCATCTTGCCCTGCACAGCTTGAAAGAAATCTTGCTCACTTTGCATCAAAAAAGGCAATGAATATGGAGGGTGTTGGCGAAAAGCTAGTAAAATCACTTTTAGATGCAGGACTTGTGCACAACGCATCAGACCTTTATTATATTACTAAGGAAGAAATTCTTAGCCTTGAAAGAATGGGAGAAAAATCTGCCGATAACTTTATAAAATCCGTTGAAGGGTCTAAAAACGTTGGCTTAGGCAGAGTAATTTATGCCCTTGGCATAAGACATATTGGCGAGGTTGCCTCAAGTGCCCTAGCCGATAAATTCGGCTCAATAGATGCTTTGCTTGAGGCAAGCGTTGAGAAAATCAAAGAGGTTGACGACTTCGGCGAAATAATGGCAAAAAGCGTAGTTGACTTTTTCTCTAAGGAAAGCACAAGAGAAATAGTTGAAAGACTAAGAGTCGCTGGTGTTAGCATGGCTAACGAAATTAAAGAAAAATCAAACGAATTTGAGGGTCTTACCTTTGTTTTAACAGGTACTCTTGAAAATATGACAAGAGATGAGGCATCTGATATGATAAAGGCAAGAGGTGGTAAGGTTTCTTCCTCTGTTTCCTCAAAAACCGACTATGTTTTAGCAGGTGAAAGTGCAGGGTCTAAGCTAACTAAGGCACAAGCACTAGGTGTTAAAATAATAGATAAAGAAGAATTTTTAAAAATGTGTAACTAAAAAAGGAGGTGCAATATGCTTAACATTAGCAAGGGTGCAAAATTAGCTCTTTCTATGCTTCACGAGGCAGGCTACGAGGCTTACTGTGTAGGTGGCTGTGTCCGTGATATGATAATGGGAAGAGAAGTAAACGACTTTGATATAACCACAAATGCAACCCCCGAGGAAATGAAGATTGTTTTCAAAAATGAAAGAATTTTGGAAACAGGAATTAAGCATGGCACCTTAACTCTTCTTTATGAATACGAGCCTGTGGAAATTACCACCTATCGAATAGAGGGTGAATATAAGGATTCTAGACACCCCTCAAGCGTTTCCTTTACAGGAAATTTAAAGGAAGACCTAGCAAGACGTGATTTTACAATGAACGCACTTGTATATAACGAAAGCGAGGGAATACTCGACCTTTTTGAGGGTAAGTGTGACATAGAAAACAAAAAAATAAGAGCAATTGGCGACCCCTATGCTAGATTTACAGAGGACGCGCTAAGAATATTAAGAGCAATACGCTTTAGCTCAACCTTAGGCTTTGAAATCGAAGAAAATACAAAAAAAGCAATGGTGGAATGTGCACCCTTGCTTCACAAAATTGCAGGTGAGAGAATACAGGTAGAGCTTGAAAAATTTCTACTTGGTAAAAACGTAAAAAATGCTATTTTGCAAAACTATGAAATACTAGGCATCTTGTGCCCTGAGCTTGCAAAAATGCATGGCTTCGACCAACGCAACAAATGGCATATTTACGATATTCTTGAGCATACAGCAGTAGCTGTTGAAAACGCACCGAGGGTTCCTTATATAAGACTTGCAATGCTACTTCACGACACAGGTAAGGTCCATACCTTCACAAGTGACGAAAAGGGTGTAGGACATTTCTATGGACATAATGATAAAAGTGCAGAGATAGCAAGAGAATTTTTAAATAAATACAAATACGACAACTTTACAAAGGCAGAGGTTTATAATCTAGTCAAGGTACACGATACCCATACTGACCTTGATAGAGTCCTTGTAAAAAAGCGACTTAACCGAATGGGCAAAAATAGATTTTTGGACCTTATAAAAATCCAACGTGCCGACAACCTAGCCCAAAACCCCGAGCTTGTAAATTTAGAGCATTTTGATAAGCTAGAGCAATTAGCAAACGACATCATAAACGAAAGCTGTTTTTCTCTTGCCAGCCTAAAAATTAATGGTAGCGACCTTGTATCAAACGGCATACCCACAGGCAGACTAATAGGCATTATTTTAAATACCCTTCTTGCCGAGGTAATTGATGAAAAGCTACCAAACGAAAGAGAAGCACTTCTAAAAAGAGCAATGGAAATAAAAAATGAGAGTTGACAATCAACTCTCATTTTTTTGTTAGTCGCTTATTCTGTAACAGATACGCTTAAAACGATTTTTTCCGCCTCGTCAAAGGTAAGCATAGGCGGACATTTTATTAAAAATATGTACTCCTCACTTGCCCACACGAAAACGTATTGGTCATACTTTTGAGTGTAGTACAGGTCTTTTTCACCAACACTTGTTTTTTCATATCCCGAAACAGCATTGTCCAAGGTCTTTTCATAGCTTGAATTTAGAATGTCTTGTGTGAAAACTAATGTATTGCCGTCCTCATTTTTCCACATAGCTTGAATGTGAAAACCATCATTTGTGAGGCTATCTTGGGTAAAGCCTTGAGGTATATACGTAGGCAAATATACCTCTTTAATTTCCTTTGGAGCACCACCATCAACAGAAATACTGATAAAGCTCTCAAATATGTCAACAAAAAAGTTGACAATTGGCGTGCGTATTGCTGAAATACTCATCATTAAGCAAAATGTCACAAGGACAGCTACAAGCACAATGCCAACACGTCTCGGAATAGTTTTGGTAGCTTGCCAAACAAAGGATTTTCGTTTCTTGGCAAGGGAATGAAAATTCCTTTCACAATCTAAAGAGGGAGTAAAATCTTGGTCGGGAAGAGCTTCAAAAAAAGCTAAT
Source organism: Clostridia bacterium (assembly GCA_017399145.1). Taxonomy (GTDB): domain Bacteria; phylum Bacillota; class Clostridia; order Oscillospirales; family CAG-272; genus RGIG2000. Next base: position 49,981 of record JAFQEG010000012.1, read on the forward strand.
TCCTGTCGCTCAACACTTAACAAAGCGCTTTTTAAAATATCAATTTCGTAGGTAGTCATTTTCTGTGCTCCTTGAACTTTTTAGCTATAAGCTCCTTGCCCTTGTAAAATCTATCCTTGACAGTTGATACGGGTAGGGACAGGGAAGAGGCAATCTCTCTGAAATTTAACTGGTGTATGTAATAAAGAGTAAGCACGTCTCTGTGCTTTTCGTCTAAAGCTTTGATAAAATCAAAAATTTCCTTTAACATCTCCTTTTTCTCAACACCTTCGTCAACACTACTGTCCTGTGAGGGCGAGATTTTATCGTCAAGAGTAACTGGGTTGTTCTGTGGTAAATTATTGCTTCTTAATATGCTAATTGATGCGTTTTTTACGCATTTGAATAAATAAATTTTTAATTTTTCCTCGTCTAAGTCTCTAACCATGTCAAAGCATTTTGCAATTCCAACAAAGGCAACCTGTAAAGCGTCCTCTGAGTTGTGATAATTCTTAAGGTAGGAATATGCCACCTTGAACATTGCCTTGTTATACGTGTTGTACAATTTGGTAAACTCATCCTCATCCTCAGGATTTTCAAGAATTGATAAATAGAATAATAGCATTTTCCGGCTCTTTTTTAATTATACTTCTTAATTATACAATAAACCACAATAATTCGTCAAGGCATATCACGTGAATAAATTTTTATAAATTTTAAAAAAACTCCGACTTTTTTCCACTTTTGCTCGTTTATATTTACAGAGATAAAAACAAAAGCCTTGTCATTGACAAGAATAATACCTTGTTGTATAATAAAATTAGGAAAGAGACAAAAGCGACAGGGACAAGGAACCGTCCCCTGTCTCCATAAATGTATAATAAATTTAATAAAAAACAACAAATTAAGAAGGAAGAATGTTATGAAAAGAATACTAAAAAAACATGTATACTTGGATTGACTTCAATCACGAGCGCTATGGTGATTTTTATTCTCACCTGCATTGCTTATATTCTGTTTGCATTCTCAGATAATGCAAACGGAATTGGAGTGTCAATAGTTGTTCCAATTATTGTTTTCAATATATATCTGATCAGTGTTTTTGTGTTTTTTCTAAAGATAAATTTTAAGTTTTATTCGATATACGCAGTTTTACATTTGCTGTTAACAACGGCAATGTGGTTTTTGCTCTTTTTCTATTTATCGCATTGGTTTATTTCTTTGTTTAATGTTTCAGAAACAGGTGACATAGGTGGAATTATAGTTTTATTTACAATAATACCAATTTTAGCAGAACTTGTGTTAGCCACTATTGCTTTTATAGTAATTAAGATAGTTGTCAAGAGTAAAAACGTGAAGACAGGGTGAAGACAGGCAAACTTTCTCTCCCAAGGGCTGACAATTAATTAACTAAAAAAGGGACAAGGGTGCCTTTTGGCACCCAACGTCTCATATTAACCCATTCTGTCCCCTGTCTTCAATAATTCGAAAAATTTATGATTTTGTATGCAATTTATTTGGGTGGTAAAAAATGAAAAAATTCGTTTTAATTGTAGATAAAATTATCATAATTTTAAACGTAATTATGCATGGAATACTTATTTAACTGACGGAGATACTTTGACCGAAGGGTTTACGTATGGAGTAAATACTGGTATGATTGTTTTTGTTGCAAGTCTAATTTTTGGTCTTTTGGTTACAGGTAGTGTAAATGCACCAGTAAACAGGCCAATTCCAGCATACCAATAGAAAGGAAAAATATGAAAATAATAAAATTATTTAATTATCTTTTGTTATGTCTTACCGTGGCGTCTTTGCCTATATCGTTTGCTTTATGCAACATGATAGGCGAATCTGATATATTTGGTATTTTTGGAACTGTCAGATACTCTTGGGTGATGATGCTTTTTTCTGTAATACCAATTTCTTTAATAATTTTAGGAGTGTCATTAAAAAAGAAGAGTGATTACTTTTATAAGATTAATTTTGCTGTTGGAATAATTTCGTTATTTTTATTAATAGTTTTTGGATCGTTTAGGTTTATGTTCACAAATGTATCATACGATGTGGAAGTAGTCGATTACACTGAAGAAACAACAGGAGTTGAGTTGCCAGACGATATAAAGGTTGCTTCTGTTGAATTTGAGAGTTATAACATTACTTATATTAAGCTAAACAATGAAAACGAAAAAGAAAACTTCATAGCCAACATAAAAGCAAGCCATTCGTGGAATGAAACACTAAGCGATTCGATGTATAGAGCTTTACCTATAAGCATTCAAGCACAAGCGAAAAATTTTGACTACTTTGTATCTTATAACAAAACAATAAATCAATTTAGCTCTTATGTTAGTGATGAGTTTAGTTACGTAATAATGTTGCTTGATGTGGAAATGTCAAGAGTTATAATTTGGGAAAATTAAATGGAGATAGAAAGACAGGGACGGCAGAAAGACAGAGAAAGACAGGGGACGGTTCCCTGTCTCCAAAATATAGAAAGACAGGGGACGGTTCCCTGTCTCCAAAATATTGACATTCAATTAATTCAAAAAGGGACTAGGGTGCCTTTTGGCACCCGGTGTCTTCACAAAAGATATGTCGATAAAACAAATAAGCAGATTGACAGGTGAAACACGGAAGACAGGGGACGGTGGTGTGTCTTGACAAAACGTAAGACAGGGGACGATTCCTCGTCTCCAACGGAATGACGATTAATTAACTCAAAAAGAAGACAGGGGACGGTGGTGAGAAGACAGGGGACGGTGGTGTGTCTTCAAAGTTAGGATATGAATACAATGTTCGAGGAGGCTGGTAATGAAAAGAATACTAAAAAAAACATGTATACTTGGATTGACTTCAATCACGAGCGCTATGGTGATTTTTATTCTCACCTGCATTGCTTATATTTTGTTTGCATTCTCAGATAATGCAAACGGAATTGGAGTGTCAATAGTTGTTCCAATTATTGTTTTCAATATATACCTGATCAGTGCTTTTGCGTTTTTTCTAAAGATAAATTTTAAGTTTTATTCGATATACGCAGTTTTACACTTGCTGTTAACAACGGCAATGTGGTTTTTGCTCTTTTTCTATTTATCGCATTGGTTTATTTCTTTGTTTAATGTTTCAGAAACAGGTGACGTAGGTGGAATTATAGTTTTATTTACAATAATACCCATTTTAGCAGAACTTGTGTTAGCCACTATTGCTTTTATAGTAATTAAGATAGTTGTCAAGAGTAAAAACGTGAAGACAGGGTGAAGACAGGCGAACTTTCTCTCCAAAGGGCTGACAATTAATTAACTAAAAAAGGGACAAGGGTGCCCTTCGGCACCCTTGTCTCGACAAATATAAAAAAACGATAAAAAAATACAAGAATGTCTGCTGACACTCTTGTATTTTTTGTTTATCTTCTATCAATTTTATATGTAGGCACAAGCTCCTTTACAAGGTCCTTCATTTTCTCGCTCTCGGCATAAGCCTCGTTGTATAGCTTATCAAGAGTTTCGAATAGCTTCTTGTCATCAATTTCAAGGGGCTTACCAATGCTAATTCTATTGTTAGAGGTCTTAGTAAGTCCTTCCTCTGCCATGAGCCTTTCCTCATAGAGCTTTTCACCGGGACGAAGACCTGTAACCTTAATTTCAATATCCTTGTGGGGCTCAAGACCTGATAGCTTAATAAGGTTTACTGCAAGGTCGTAAATTCTAACCTGCTCACCCATATCAAGAACGAAAATCTCTCCACCGTTAGCCTGTGCACCAGCTTGTAGAACAAGGCTAACTGCCTCAGGAATTGTCATAAAGTAACGAATAATATCCTTGTGAGTTACAGTAACAGGCCCACCCTCTTCAATTTGCTTTTTGAATAGTGGAATAACAGAGCCGTTTGAGCCAAGCACATTGCCAAATCTAACTGCCACAAAGCAGGTTTTTGACCTTCTTGAATATGCTTGAATAATCATTTCACAAACACGCTTTGTAGCACCCATAATATTAGTAGGATTTACAGCCTTGTCAGTTGAAATTTGTACAAACTTTTTAACCTCATATTTATCGGCACATTTAACAACCTTGTATGTACCGATAATATTATTTTTAACAGCCTCATTAGGGCTTGTCTCCATAAGAGGCACGTGCTTGTGGGCAGCTGCATGGAAAACTATGTCAGGACGATATTTTTTGAACACGTCGTCCATTTTTACGCTATCACGAATTGAAGCGATAAGAGTAACCAAATTCAAATTAGGAAGCTTTCTCTTTAATTCCTGCTCAATGTCATAAGCATTATTTTCATAAATATCAAGAATGATTAGTTGCTTAGGATTATGCTCGGCAATTTGACGACAAAGCTCACTACCGATTGACCCACCGCCACCTGTAACCAAAACAACCTGGTCCTCAATGTAGCCCATAACCTCGGCTAAGTTAGTTTTTACAGGGTCACGACCAAGTAGGTCATTTACGTCAACGTTACGAAGTCTTGAAACGGAAATGGCTCCGTCCATCAATTGATAAAGACCGGGAAGTGTTTTAACCTCGCACTTTGTATCAATACAATAGCTTGTAACTCTCTTAATGGTTTGTGCATTTGCAGAGGGCATTGCAATGAATATTTGTGAAACGTTGTTTTTCTCTGCAATTTCCTTTATATCCTCGCATTTTCCAAGGACCTTAACACCTAGAATAAAGGTGCCAATTTTGTTTGGGTCATCATCAACAAATCCAACAGGCTCAAGTGCGATTTTATCGCTAGAAATAATCTCGCGAAGAATCATACTACCACCCTCGCCGGCACCTACAATAAGAACTCTTTTCTTGTCAGGTGCAATTCTGTATGTAAGAGTGTGTCTAACAGACCTAAACAGTCTGTATGAAAATACAGCAACTAATGAGAAAATAAAGTTTACAGCAAAGGTTAGAATACACCAGTCAAGCCCTATTTTCACACTTGCTTGTTGATTGAATGGCAAAAAGTGAATAATAATCAGTGAGATAAGCAAAAGGAATGATAAAATAAATACCTTCACAATCTCATATATGCTTGCGTGTCTAAAGGATGAAGCATATAGCCTTGAAATAACAACGCTTAATGCAATTACTACTGCACCTACAATTAAAGGAATATAGCAGGTAGAAAAGTAGTTTTCTAGGGTAACGCTATCAACTAAAGCAGTAGCGATAATAGTTGATAGAAAGAAGCTTGTCACAAGCATTGCAATCAAAAGCAATGCCCTGACAATAGGATATTGATAGATTCTTTTCATATACAGTGAAAATCTCCTAATAAAAGTATAAAATTCGAAATTTGCGAATTTTGCCATTTTAATTATACCTAAATTCAACAAAAATGTCAATGACTAAAAATAAAATTCACAAAGTTGTAAAAACTCTTGCAAAACTAAAAAAAATAGTGTATTATTATAATGAATAATTATGTACATAACTTATTGGAGGTAAAAAACGATGGCATTCGAATTAGATAATGATTTTGAATCTGGTGTAGATATAAGAGTTTTAGGTGTAGGCGGTGGCGGTAACAACGCGGTAAACCGTATGATATCATCAAATATAAAGGGTGTTGAATTTATCGCAATCAACACAGATAGACAAGCCCTATTAAAATCAGGTGCTGCTAAGAAAATTTGTATCGGTGAGCAAATCACAAGCGGTAAGGGCGCAGGTGCAGACCCAGAAAAGGGTGCTAAGGCGGCAGAGGAAAGTGCTGACGAAATCAAGGAAGCAATCAAGGGCGCAGATATGGTATTTGTAGCTACCGGTATGGGTGGCGGCACAGGTACAGGTGCAGCACCAGTAGTTGCTAGAATTGCAAGAGAAATGGGTGTGCTTACGGTTGGTATTGTAACTAAACCATTTAAATTTGAAGGCCCAAGAAGAATGCTTCAGGCAGACCAGGGTATAGCTGAGTTAAAGAAATACGTTGACTCCTTGGTTGTTATTCCTAACGAAAAGCTAAAGGAAATTTCCGACCAAAAGATTACACTTATGAATGCATTCGGCATTGCCGATGACGTTCTAAAACGTGGAGTTAAGAGTATTTCAGACCTTATTAACGTTGCAGGCTTTGTAAACCTTGACTTTGCAGACGTTTCCGCAGTAATGAAGGATGCAGGTATGGCGCATATGGGCGTTGGCGAGGCAACAGGCGAGAATAAGGCTGTTGAAGCCGCTAAGATGGCAATTTCTAGCCCACTTCTTGAAACATCTATCAAGGGTGCAGATGGTGTGCTTATTAGCATCACGGTTTCCGAGGGCGTTGAGCTTGACGAGGCTGATATTGCATCATCAATGATTACTAATGAGGCAGCTGCTGATGCTAATATTATTTGGGGTGTAAACTTCGACGAAAGCCTTGAGGATACAATAAGGGTAACTATCATCGCTACTGGCTTTAATAAGAAGGCTAGTCCTGTAAAAATCGGTGATGATGAGGAAATCAATATCGTTGGACCTGGCAAGGTTGATGACGACGAGTCTATTGACGATATCCTTAAAATGATAAATGACAATCGCAGAAGTGCAAACACTGGCGATTTTGATGACAAATATTAATATAAAACTGAGCCTTAACATTTGTTGAGGCTCTAGCTATCTAAAAAACGCTTAAAAAAGTCATATTTTTGTCATGAATGCACAAAAAAGTGCACAAAAAATTTCTAAATCACTAAAAACATTTGTGCAAAAGGGAGAAAAATTCTAACAAAAATTCTTCTGCTTGACAAGAAAAATATGAAATGATATAATACAACTGTATGTGCCTTGCGATAAGCTATAACTATGCCTATTAAAAAGCACTACATATACAATCGTGCCAATGGCACCTGCGTATAAACATTTATTTTTTAAAGAAGGAGGAAGAAGATGCCAACCTTTAATCAGCTCGTTAGACAGGGAAGAAGCAACAAGACTTACAAGTCACAAACCCCAGTTCTTCAAACAGGCTTTAACTCTTTGAAGAATAAAGCGATTGATCAAAGCGCACCTCAAAAGAGAGGCGTTTGTACAAAGGTTACAACAACCACACCAAAGAAGCCAAACTCAGCTCTTCGTAAGATTGCAAGAGTTAAGCTTACAAATGGTATGGAAGTAACAACCTACATCCCCGGTATTGGTCATAACCTACAAGAGCACTCAGTTGTTCTTATCCGTGGTGGTAGAGTACGTGACTTGCCTGGTGTACGTTACCATGTAATCCGTGGTACACTTGACGCACAAGGTGTAGCAAACCGTAACCAAAGCCGTTCAAAATACGGTGCAAAGAAAGCTAAGAAGAAGTAATAGTTCGCTTAGCAGGTAAGTAAAGTTAAATTTTTTAATCGTTCCTAACTTTGATGCTGAAATAAATGTTTATTATGTCAGTGGCAACTTGTTTGGACACGACGGGAGAAATTTCTTTCGAGTACCAATGATATCATATTTTTAATGAAGGAGGGAAGAACAGTGCCTAGAAGAGGTCAAATTTCCAAGAGAACAGTATTACCAGATCCACTTTATGGTTCACAGCTCGTAACAAAGCTCATCAACAACATCATGCTTGATGGTAAGAAGGGTGTAGCACAAAAGATCGTTTACGACGCATTTAAGATTGTTGAAGAAAAGACTGGTGAGAATGGTCTTGAAATGTTTGTGCAGGCTCTTAACAACGTTATGCCAGTTTTGGAGGTTAAGGCTCGCCGTGTAGGTGGCTCTAACTACCAGGTTCCAATGGAAGTAAGAGAAGAGAGACGTCAAACTCTCGGACTACGTTGGATCACCTTGTACTCAAGAAAACGTGGTGAAAAGACAATGGCAGAGAGACTTGCTGCAGAAATACTTGATGCGAAGAACAGCATGGGCGGAGCATTCAAGAAGAAAGAAGAAACTCACAGAATGGCTGAAGCTAATAAGGCTTTTGCTCACTACAGATATTAATTGTCGCCCTTGTGATGACAAGACGTATGCTCAAGCATCCTAGTATGTTCTGAGCGCAAACTTTTGAAAGGATAAACAGATGGCAAGAGAATATTCACTTGAAAATACCCGTAATATTGGTATTATGGCGCACATTGATGCAGGTAAGACCACTACTACTGAGCGTATTTTGTTTTACACTGGTAAAACACATAAAATAGGTGAAACTCACGAAGGTTCTGCTACCATGGACTGGATGGAGCAAGAGCAAGAAAGAGGTATTACAATTACTTCTGCTGCTACAACATG
>JAFQEG010000013.1 GCA_017399145.1 Clostridia bacterium
CAAGAATTTCTATCCCTTGTTGAAGATTGGCTGATTTTTTACAATACAACTCGATTAAAAAACAGGAAAAGGTGATTTCCTCTTCCTGTTCTTTGTCATGCTTTTTATTTTTTTGTGAACTATTTGGGGTTCACTTCATTTTCGAAGTGCTTTTCTTTTTATTTAAGTGTATTAAACTTGTATTTGTAACTGGTAGCTGGGTTTTAAAGCCTTCCCCTTGAGGGGAAAGGGGGACCACCCTTTGGGTGGTGGATGAGGTGTAGCCCTCAAAGCCCTATTTAAGTGTATTAAACTTGTACTTATAGCCTGTTGCTGGGTTTTAAAGCCTTCCCCTTTGTTTGGAGGGGAAGGTGTCTGCGTAGCAGACGGATGAGGTGTAGCCCTCAAAGCCCTATTTAAGCGTATTAAATTTGTACTTATAACCTGTTGCTGGGTTTTAAAGCCTTCCCCTTTGTTTGGAGGGGAAGGTGTCTGCGTAGCAGACGGATGAGGTGTAGTCCTCAAAGCCCTATTTAAGTGTATTAAACTTATACTTATAGCCTGTTGCTGGGTTTTTCTTCTTAACAAAGGTAAATACGAATGTAAGAACGACGCCGGCTGCAAGTAGTACAGAGCCGATTACGATAAGCACGATTGCCCAAACTGGCAAGCCGTCACGGGAATCATCAACTAAACGTGGGATTTCTCGAATAACCTCTGCTTGACATACAGTACAGAAGTATCTCATTTGACCCTTAGAGTCAACTGTTGGAGCAAGTAGCACCTCGCCACGATTTTCATCAACAACGTGAGCACCATCAATTACTGCATCTCTTTCGTCGCCACAGATTTTACAGATTTTAACACCCTTACCCTTTGTTTGGCATGTACCAGGGTCAACTATTTGAACCTCACCGTAATTGTGTCTACCGTTAGGCGCAATTGCAACAAGCTTTGTCTTGCCACAAATCTTACAATGCTGTTCCTCTTGACCTGCATTACCACAGGTAGCCTCGGCTATAATCTTTGTATCAACTGTGTCCCAGGTGTGAGTACCATTTACGGATTCCTTATAGTGATTAACACGATTCTTAGGAATATCAGGCTCGATAGCACCGCAAACGCACTTACCTAGGGTGTAGTAATCCTTTTCACAAATGTAGCCAGGTACACCATCAAAGAAGAACACAACCTCCTCAGCCTCGTAAACGTGATTGTTTACGTCGTAAGCCATATAGGTTTTGTTTTCCTCGTCCTTAGTGCCACAGCTTTGGCAAACTGCAACGTAGTAGCCTCTTACACGACAGGTTGAATAGGTTTCCTCACAGTATGGACAGTCAGGGTAAACCTTAGTATCAGGATTTCTTGTATGCTTGTGAAGTGATTCCTCAGCAAAGCTGTGTGGAAGCTTTTCAACAACGTCGGTTACAACCGTATGCTCGCATCTTAGACACCTGTTAGTTACATTACCATCATGCTCACAGGAAACGTTAGTAACGGTAGTTACATAATCGTGACCGGTATAGAAGATTGCAAGGGAAGCAAACTGTTGCTCGGTTGAATTATAGCTTTTTCTTACTATACTATTAAATATTTCGGGTGCAGTCCTTCCAACTTCAACCTCGTTACCCTCGATTAGCTCAATTTTTGGAAGTGTGTTGCCAACTACAAAAATTTCCTTTAGTAGAGTTTCATACTCATCAAGCTTGAAGGCGCCTCTTCCAATAGAGGAAACGTTTTCACCAAAGGTTAGAGTTTTCATTCTAGTATTAAGGAATGAATACTCACCGATTGTCTTTGCATTAAGTGTAAGATGGTCAATTATAAGTGGGCTATTTGCAGGCTGTGCAAATGCCTTAGTATCGATAACACCGGTAATATACTCAAGACCCTTGATAGTCTTAAGCTTAGCCATATTTGAAAATGCGTATTTGTTAATATTTACAATAGAAATAGGGAATATAACCTCTTCAAGAAAGGATACACGCTGGAATGCACCAATTTCAGTATCATTCTTATATTCACCATAAACCTCTTTAGTACCAAGAGGAATTTCAACGGAAATAATCTTTTCCTGAGTTACCTTCAATTCTGACTCTAAAAGGGCAGAGGAGAAGGACATTAGCTTAGTTGTATTAGTTTCGTCAAAGGTGTAAAGATAAGTAGAGGGCACACGAGTAACTGTGTATTGACCCTTACTATTTATATAACCAACGGAAACGTAAACGTCACTTGGGTCTGGATAGAAGTATTCCTCGGTGTAGGCACCACACTTTTTACAGGTGTACTTGTAGCAACCGGGTTGAGTAACCTCTTCTGTGTTTATAATATCCTGTGCAAGTGAAATTTCAAAGGTGTGACCAATACCATTTTCAAGAATTTCATCGTAAAGGGTATCACAATATTGACACTTGTGCACAACGGTTACAGCCTCAGTACAGGAGCCAACCTCGGGTGCAATATGTACAGGACCTAGGTGGGCACACTTGTCAAACTCATAGCCACCGGTAACACTCTTGAAGGAATAGTTACCATTTTCAAAGAAAGGAGCAATATTCTTAGAGAATACAGGCTTTGACCCCTCTTTTATAAGCATTCTAAATAGCTTTTGGTCTTTAGCATAGCCAGAGGTTGTATTAAGATTAAAGGTACCACCATTTACAACCACAGTTGCAAGGGTTGAAGCCTTATAGGTGCCATAATCCTCGAAGAAATACTCACAGGTGGTATTAAATGTAGAAGCTTCTAAAAACTCAACTAAAGCGCCCTTAATACCAAATGAGCGAAGAATTCTGTCAGAGGTAAGTGTACCACCAACTCTTACGTAAAGGCTATTTTCAAGTGAGGAAATATCGTTTGGAATCTCAATAAGATTTTGGTCAGTGATAACAGCTGCATCCTCTTTAATAATAATTCTTAGATTAGATGAAGAGGATGGGGACAAATTAAATAGGGCAGAAAGACCAAGGTCCTTGTCACTGCCGGAGTAGGAATGCTCGATTGTACCACCTGCAATAATAAAGCCGGAATCACCACCGGAGATTGCATAATCATCACCCGTTAGGTAAAGAGTAAAGCCGTTTAGGTCTAGATATGTAAGCTGTGAGGCAAAGAAAAGAGTAGAGTCACAGGTAATATTTGAGGAAAGCTTAATGTAGGATGAGCCTCTTGTTACGTTTACCAAAAGACCATCAAGCATTGAAACGTTACCACCCTGTGCCATATAAAGAGTAGTATCATTATTTACTGTAATTGAGGTGCCCTTAGCATAAAAATCACCATCGGCAGTAAACCAACCCTGATAGGTGCCGGCTGTGGCAACCCCGTCCTCAAGGGCTAAGGAACCACCCTTGTCAACCTGTACAGTCTTGATTTCCTCGTTTCCTCTTATGTAGGTAACTGTGCATTTTTCGTTTTCTGCAAGAGTGCTAAGTGCAAGGGCACAAAGCAAGCAGACGACAAGCATAGCCACCCCTATTGTAATTTTAATACTTCTTTTAACAGTAGATTTCATATCATTTCCTCGCCTAAGGATTATTTTAGTTATTTTGTCAACTCAAAAGAGTCTTACTCAATATAGATTATACAATATTTACAAAAATTTGTCAATATATAATATATATTTTGATAAAATAAACTACTTGGTGTTGACTTTTTTCTTGGAAAACTGTATAATGAGAGGGAAGATAAAAGCGAGGTGACAAATATGGAAAAGGTAAAAAAGACAAAGCTATTTTGGCTTTATTTCGTTGTAAGTGTGTTAACCCTTGGTCTAGGGGTTGTGATGCTACCGGTGTGGCAAAGCACAAGCCTACCATTTAATAAAATCGGTGTAGAATTTGTAAACTACGTAATCGGTGGCTTAATTATAGCCTACGTTGCGTCATATTTAATACCAAAATGTAAAAAGCATAAGGGGTCCTTTGTGCAAACTCTTTTGGTTATCGAGATTGTTTTAATGGTTGTTGTAGCAATCGGCTGTATTCTAACAAACCTAAAGATTATAAACATATCAAACCCCTGCCAAATCCTAGCACTTGCATTATGGCTAAGAGGAGTAAGCGAGGTTTTCTGTGGTGTCTTTCAAATGAAGGAAAATAAGGAATATGGTGTTTGGCGAGTAATAGTTGCAATTGCTGTAATCACAGTTAGCACCTACATTTTTGCAAAGCCACTTTTCGATGCAATCTACGTACAATGGCTAGTTGCAATTGCACTAATCCTTATCGCAATAGCACTAGTAGTAATGGGTTGTCAGGCAAAGCCAAAAAGGGTTAAAGGCTCCAAATAAACAAAAATGCAGAGAAAATTTCTCTGCATTTTTTTGCGTTAAAAAATATTAAAATCTCGGTGTAAATTTAGCACTTGCAGAGGATTTATCTTGAATATACCCATCAAAGCCAATACGAAGGGCAACCTTAACAACGCTTTCGTATTCAAAGGTTGTAATTCTTCGCCTTAGCTGAGAAAATTCCTCGGGGCAAAACTCAGGTGTATATTGACTCATTAAGGAAAGCTTAAAAGAGTCCTTATCAAATCGTGAGCCTAATTCCTCAAGTATCCTAATAGAGTCCTGTCTGTGAGTAGGCAAGCAAAGATGCCTTACAATAACACCGGATTGTAAAATCCCTTCCTTGTCAAAAACCATCTTTGGCGAAATATCAAGCATTACCCTCAAGGACTCAATCGCATACTCAAAATAGTCACTTGCACGGGAATATTTTTGAGATAACTCAGAGGAAAAATATTTCAAATCTGTTAGAAAAACAGACACGTACCCCCTCATTTTCTCAATTTCCTCAGGCTTTTCATAGCCAGAGGTGTTGTAAACAACAGGAATAGTCAGCTTACCCTTGATAAGGTCAAGGGCTTTTCTTATTTGGTTGGAATAGTGGGTAGGAGTTACAAGATTAATGTTGCAAACACCCATATTTTGTAAGTCTAGCATTAAGTCGGCAAGACCCTCGACCGAATATACAGTACCCTTAACACTACCACTTATTTCCTTGTTTTGACAGTACACGCAACGAAGATTGCACCCGGAAAAAAAGATAGCACCACTACCCCTTCTAGTAGTAGTCAAGTCCCCTACAAGACAAGGCTCCTCCCAATTGTGTACCATATATTTTGACACCACTACCTCGTTAGTTGCACCACAAAAGCCAAGACTCTTGCAACGGTCAACAGAGCAATTTCGTGGACATAAATTACAGACCATAAAGCCCCCTTGGTGTGCTACGCACGGTGATATTTTCGCTTTGCGAAGGTGATATTGTTGCATAGCAACGTCTAAAGCTGCCCTGCCGTAAGCTTAATAATTTTCTTCAAATCAACAGAAGACACCTCATCCACCGCTGATTTAAGTAAGCTCTTATTGACCGCTTAATTTTGCGGTCCCCCTTTTTTTCCAAAACAGGAACCCTTTTGTCGCTCTGCGACATTTCCCCTACTAGGGGAATTGCCTCAAGGGGAAGGCTTATCTTCCTGCCGTAAGCTTAATAATTTTCTTTAAATCGTCAGGCTGAACCTGGGACTCGTGGGCGGTACGATTCCTTTTAATTTCCCCACATTTTCTGCATTTGTGAAGAATAATATATCCCTTTTTGGAATCAATTTCCACCTTGATAGGGTCCATAACTCCACCACAGGGGTTTTCCCTGTCTCCAGGCATTATATCAACGTGCTTTGAGCACAAGCATTTAGGACAATGATTTCTTGAGGAATAGCCAAGAGGCAAAACCTGAAAGCCACAATTCTCACAAATAAAGCCATTGTCATTTTTAGTAAATCTTTTTCCTTCTATCATATCTTAGCTAATCCTCGATAAATTTTCCTTTAATCATTTTTCCCCTTATGGTATTGTTTTTCACAAGAGATGAGGATTCGTATGTAGTTTGCCAAACACCTGAATAGCTTTCACCCTTGTAAGTATATACACCTTGACCAACCCAACGACCTGATTTCCAGTTACCCTTATATACTCCGCCTGAGGAATAATGAGCCTCGCCATTCCCTTCCGCTGTGCCATTCACAAAGTTACAGGCGAAGACAGTAGTATCTGGGAAATAGAGAATACCTTGTCCGTTCCAATTATCGTTTTCCCAGTTACCCTTATACACACGTCCATCAGAATAAGAAAATTCTCCGTAGCCACTTTTCTTATCATTAAGCCACATTCCAGTATATGATCTGCCATCAACAAAGGAGTAGGTACCTTGACCACTTCTTTCATCGTCCATCCAACTGCCGATGTATTTGTTACCATTTTTATAAATAAAGGTACCACTTCCGTGCTTTTTGTCATTTAACCATTGACCAGTATATGATCTACCATCAACATAGGAGTAGGTGCCTTGACCACTTCTTTCATCGTCCATCCAACTGCCGACGTATTTGTTACCATTTTTATAAATAAAGGTACCACTTCCGTGCTTTTTGTCATTTAACCATTGACCAGTATATGACCTACCATCAACAAAGGAGTAGGTACCTTGACCGCTTCTTTCATCGTCTATCCAACTGCCGACGTATTTGTTACCATTTTTATAAATAAAGGTACCACTTCCGTGCTTTTTGTCATTTAACCATTGACCAGTATATGATCTACCATCAACAAAGGAGTAGGTGCCTTGACCGTTAAATTTGCCATTTTTAAAATATCCCTCGTATATAGTGCCATTTTTAAAGGTATAGGTACCATAGCCATTTCTGTCGCCATCTTCCCAGCGTCTACTGTATGAATCGCCATCTTTGTACCACATGGTGCCATTTCCTTGACGAGCATTATTTAACCAATCGCCCTTATACACACGCCCGTCAGCATAAAAGCATTCACCGTAACCATTTTTTCTATCGTTTTGCCAATTGCCAACAAATTTTTCTCCGTCGGGATAGTAGATAGCTCCATTTCCATGGTAGTTGCCATTTTTAAAATACCCCTTGTATATAGTGCCGTTTTTAAAGGTATAGGTGCCGTAGCCATTTCTGTTGTCATCTCCCCAGCATCCACTGTATGAATCGCCATCTTTGTACCAGAGAGTACCATTTCCACATTTTTCGCCATGCCTATAATCGCCCTCATAGGTGTTTCCATTGGCATAAACGCATCTTCCGTGCCCGTGAAAGGCTTCGTTATGCCAACTACCTGTGTAGAAATCTCCATTGTTAAAATGATATGAAATGTCACCACTTATAAAGCAATTTTCACTCCATGTTCCATCCTTGTAATCTCCGTTTGACCATTTACAAAAGCCCTCACCATGAAATCTACCATTGTGAAAGGAGCCCTTATAATACAAATACTCTGTGGTATATACGCCTTCACCACTCATTTCATCATTGTACCAATCACCTTCATAGACAACTCCGTTGCCAAAAGACATTCGTCCACGACCATGACGACGCTCAAAGCCGTCAACCTCTCCAAAGTAATGACCGCTACTTAAATATAAATCCATTATCATAAGCTTACCTAACCTTAAAATTTCTTAAGTCCTTCAATATCCTTTTTTGCGTTTTCGTAGTCGCATTGAAGTGCAAGGCTGTATCACAAAAGCGCCCTTTCTATATCAACCTCTGTGCCAATACCGTTTTCGTAATAGTAGGCAAGACGGTGCTTTGCCTTGATTTATTGAATAATTGTTTAAAAAAGTCTAACATCATTTAGCTCCCCCAAAAAGCAAAATGGCATCCAAAAAAGGGCTCAATTTAAGCTTATTCATTTTTTGCTCTCCTTTGGTAAAATCATTTAGTTGGTCTAGTGCTATTATCACCGAAGGATGACGTGCCATTGCCTGCACCACTAGTGCCATCATCTTGAACGAGTCCCGACTTTACTAAACGGTTAATATCTAAAATTCCATTTTCATTGCCACCTTCGAAGCTTTTCTTGTAAAGCTCATAGGCTAGCTTGTAATTTTGCTCACAGCCAAGACCGTTTTCATATAATCTTGCAAGATTGCTGTGCCCCCAACACCAATTATTGCTTGATGAAAGCTGATAATACTTAAAGGCATTTTCAATATTTTTGCTAGTGCCAATACCATTTTCATAAAAATGACCGGTTGCGTTTTGCGCCCAACCATCAGCAGAATTGTCGGCTACATGCTTGTAGCACAAAAAGGCATTGTTGTAATTTATTTCAATGCCTAAGCCACATTCATAGGCATATCCTAGCTCACGGGTAGCTAGAATATTACCACTTAAGGCGCTATCCTTGAAGTGAGAAAAGGCAACGGAAGCATTCTTTTCTGTGCCAAAGCCATCACGACAGCAAAAGCCTAGCTGAAGAGTAGCCTCATTCATACCATTTTGTGAAGCAAGCTTAAAATACCTAAATGCTTCAAGGGGATTTTTCTCAACTCCATACCCATCACGATAGCAAAGTCCTAGACGATATTGAGCCTGATTGTAGCCCTTTTCTGCACTTAGCTTATAAAGCCTCACAGCTTCGCTTGGATTGTGGTCAACGCCATTACCAACATTGTAGCAATAGCCTAACTCATAAATTGCTTCCTTGCATTCTCGCTCTGCTGACAATTTAAACCACTTAACAGCAGTGTACGGATTAAAGGCAACACCAGTTGCACGTATGTAAAAACAGCCTAGACGATATTGAGCAATCTCGTGACCGTGATTTCCCGCTCTTTCATACCAATAAATAGCCTTAGACAAATCCTTTTGAAGACCGTTTGTACCATTTTCGTATTTTTCGGCAAGGAAAAACTCGGCACAGGGGTCTTGATGGGTGGCTGACTCTGTGAGCCACCTTATACCAATCTCGTCGCTTTGTGGCACACCCCTACCATAGAAATAGGAGTCGGCAAGAAGACGCATGCCAAAGGCAGAGCCGTTTTCAATAGCTTTTCTAAACCAAGAGTTAGCAGTTGAATAATTAAGCTCAACACCACATCCGTTTGCATAAAGAATGCCAATATTAACCATAGAAAAGGTCTCACCCTGTGCCTGAGCCCTTTGATACCATTCCATAGCCTTTTCATAATTTTGTCCTAGAATAGTACCATTGTGATAGCAAACACCTATTTCGTTTTGCGCCCAAGCGTCGCCAGACAAGGCCTTTGTTAATCGTTCATTTAGCTCTAATTCGGTCATAAAATCTCTATTTTGCCCCTTTTTTTGTCATGTGTTTATCAAGCTCATCAGATAACTTACGCATACGGGCTGCTATACTCTTAATGGTTGCCGAGGGATCATATTCCTTTTTTCGAATACGACGAGCCTTCCAAGCTGATTTCTTACCACAAAGACCATCCTCGTAGAATCTTGCAAGGCAAGAGCCATAAGGGTAAGTAGTCTTTTTATTACATTTTATGTATATTTTTTCAAGCCAAAAACGAGCTAACTCATAATTTGGCACAAAGCCCTTTGGAAATATATCCTGTGAATCCTCTGCTGGCTTTCCAATGGCAAATGGATCAACGAGCGAGCGACGAATAAAAGGATGATCCACAAAGTGACCTGAAAGATAATAAACGGCAAGCATTTCCATAGCCTCAAGGTCGCCCTCGTTGCCAGCCATAGCAAGATATTCGATCCTTTGCTTTTCGTCAATGTTAAATTTCTTAGCTAGACGAATTTGACAAGGCTCGCTTCCATCTTGAGCTAAAAGAGTAAGGGCATACTCAATTCCTGGGTATCTCGAGGACAAAAAGCAATCCTTGATGATTGTCAATGAATACTCAATTGATCTTAAATCCTTCTTCAATGAGCTTGAGTCGATTGAGCCGTTTTTGTGAAGGATGAATAGGTTGTTTATAGCATTTTCCCTAGTGGATAAATAACTCTTTGAGCTATTGATGCCAAGAATTGCTTTTCTGTAACAGTTAGCTGTTTTCTCAAGATTTATAGCTGTGCCGAAGCCAACCTCGTAAAATTTAGCCAAGTTTAGTATAAGCTCCGTGTCCTTGGAAATGGACTCACATTTAAGAGCAAGCTCAAAGAGCTCCTCGTTGCTTAATTCAAGGTCAACAACATCAGTTTTGTTAGCATGTAAGCTACTCATATATAATAACTGCGGGTCCGCAAGATGGCTTAGCACTATATGACAACATTCAGCACAGCCTAAGGTTGCAAAAAATGCATTCATTTTCACGGATTTTATGTCTTTAAAGGAGCAACGGTGGAGTTCACAAGAAACGAAGAGTGAGTTAATAATAGACATTGCCTCTTCACGAGTTATTTGATTGTGGCCGTCAAGGAATAGCTCTAGAAGCTTAGCACCTGCATTTGCTATAATCTTATCCTTACTTTCGTCCTTGAAGGATTCCTTGTAAAAGCTTATCGCCGTATCCAAGTCTCCCTCTTCCTCATAAATAAGTCCTAGGACGGCTGAAAAGAGAGGGGAGTAAATGTCATCCTTAGCAGTATCATAAAGCTGGGAAACAATAGAAATCGCCTTTTTTATATCTGGATTTGTACCATAGCCATCTAAGTAATGAAGACCAAGCATAAGCTTGTCCTCTATGGTAGGATTTTCAAGAGTCGAGATACTTTTAAAGCTTTCTTGCGCAGCTTTATCATCGGTATAATCAAAGCTGTGAGTACAAAAATGGATACGCATTTCTAATAATTTGTCAAGTGTTATACTGACAGCATTTAAAAATTCCTTGTCATTTAGTTTAATTTCCATAACATTCTCCCTATTTAGTGGGCTTTATCCCGTTGTTTGTTTCGTTTAATTTTTTTATGTAATGCTTTTTTGCGTCCTCAAGCAATCGAATTTTGTCCTCAATTGCCTCAAGCTCGGCAAGTGCAAGTCTTTGATTTGCACTAAGAGAGTCCTTGCTGATAGCTGTCTTAGGCTCAGTTAAGAGAGTGTCTGTGTTTTGTGCCTTATCCTCTGCCATTACAGGCTCAAGCGCCTTTTCGGTAGTCTTAGGCTGAATTTTTCTTGAAATGACTAGCTTGAGCAAATCTACTAAATTGTAAGCTACAATAGTAAAAATTATTGCAATTGTAATGACAAGGAAATGTTCATATTCAAACGTAACCTCAAAAATCTTAAACATAAAAATTCCTCCTTATTTTCCTACACAAAATCTTGAGAAAATAGCAGAAACTATTTCCTCGCTAGCCCCTCTTGCATCAATCATATCAAGTGATGCAAGTGCCTTTTCTAGTGACGCACAAATAATATCAGGAGTTTGCCCAATGGAAAGTGCCTCATAGGAGGCAAGTGCCTCATCAAGGGCAACACAAACAGAGGCGCTTTGCCTTGCGTTTGAAATAACTGCATCTTGACTTAGGTCGATTTCCCCTAGGTCGAACATTTCCTCAACTGCACGGGCAAGGTCCTCATAGCCCTGTGTATTTATTGCGCTAGCATAAATAACTCTTTTAAAGCTTTCCTTGACTTTTTCTTCAAAATCAAGAGAAATACCTCGGGGAGTGTCTGTTTTGTTGATAATTGCAATAGCGCTTTTATCCCTCACAAGGTCCAAAATAGACAAGTCCTCATAGCTTTCCGCCCTTGAATAGTCAAAAACGCAAAGCACAAGGTCAGAGTCTTCAATTCTTTCCCTTGCACGACTAACACCAATTTTTTCAACTAGGTCGTTAGTATCTCTAATTCCTGCTGTATCCGCAAGATTTATAGTAACACCACCAAGGGAGGCGGTATTTTCAATAATATCTCTTGTAGTACCCTCAATATCTGTAACAATAGCTAGATTTTCACCAAGTAGCATATTGTAAAGAGAGCTTTTTCCTGCATTTGGCTTGCCAACTATTACAGTTTTAACACCCTCACAAACTGCCTTACCTGCACGATAGCTTTTCTTTAGCCCTTCAAGAGAGGACACAACGCTTGTAAGGGTCGATAGCATTTCCTTAGTATCAGCCTCGTCAATATCCTCGTCGGGATAATCAATAGTTGCATATGCGTGGGCAAGCAAGCCAATCATCATTTCACGAATTTCCTCAACTCTTTTTGAAAGAGTACCCCTTGCCTGTGAGGAGGAAAGGGCTAGCTGAGAGTCAGTTTTTGCATCTATGATATTTCCAATCGCCTCGGCACGAGAAAGAGTAAGCCTACCGTTGATATATGCACGCTTGGTAAACTCACCGGCTGAGGCAAGAGTAGCACCTTGGCTAAGAACGGATTCAAGGACACACTTAGTTACGTAAATGCCACCATGACAGCAAATTTCGCACACGTCCTCACCTGTAAATGAGCCCGGACCCTTAAAATAGGTCAGGATTCCGTCGTCAATTACCTTGCCATCACGAAGTATTTCACCATAGTAGCTTTTTCTTGGTGATATGTCTGTTACTTTCGTTTTGAAAACTCTTTTCGCAACCGAAAGTGCCTCGTCACCACTTATTCTAATTAAGGCAACACCACCCTTACCGTGGGGAGTTGATATTGCCGCTATTGTCTTATTTTCTATCATATTACTCCAATTGCCCCCTATTTTTTCTCAACAATAAAGAAGTATGGCGAGGTTGGGGAATTTACAATTTTAAACTTAGATATGCTCATTTCAAATCTACTAATTGAGGAAAAATATTCCTCAAGCATATCACCCTCAAGGGCACCCTCCTCGTGACCTGGGTAAACTGCAACTAGCAAAATACCACCACTCTCGAGCATCTCAATTGCTCCCTTAACTGCGGGAAGAGTAGTCTCCCTTTTAGTTGTTAATTCCTTGTGACCGCTACCGGGCAAATAGCCTAGGTTAAACATTCCTGCCTTAATTTTTTCATTTATGTAATTTCTTGCATTGTGGTGGGAATCTAAAATCAAGGTGTAATTTTCAGGACAGCCCTCATTTTCAAGAGTCCTTTTTGTGCTTTCTAGGGCAAAGGGCTGTATGTCAAAGGCATAAACCCTGCCGTTTTCCCCAACTGCTTTTGAAAGAAAGGCTGTGTCGTGACCATTACCCATAGTAAAGTCGGCACAGACGTCCCCTTCCTTTAGGTGAGATAGTATAAAGCTTTTTTGTAAGGTTAATAAATCAGTCATTAGGCACCTCTTGTGCGTGTATTTAAAAATATTATACAACACTAAGGGCAAGGTGTCAAGAAAAAGCAAGGGACAATAATATATTATTTTATTATTTTCCTTGACAAAAGGGTGTCTTAATGCTAAAATGTATGCGTATATTTTTTTACGAGAGGAATATCAAAATTATGAAATGGACATCTTTAAATGATTTAAGAGAGAAATACCTTTCCTTTTTTGAGTCAAAGGGACACTTAAGACTAGGTAGCTTCTCACTAGTACCAAATAATGACAAATCACTACTTTTAATAAATTCAGGTATGGCGCCAATGAAGAAATTCTTTACCGGCGAGGTAGTACCACCCTCAAAAAGAGTTACCACCTGTCAAAAGTGTATAAGAACTCCTGACCTTGAAAGAGTAGGACACACAGCACGTCACGGTACGTTCTTTGAAATGCTAGGCAACTTCAGCTTTGGCGATTACTTTAAGGAGGAGGCAATTGCTTGGGCTTGGGAATTTCTTACCGAAACCCTTGAAATAGATAAGGACCTTTTGTGGCCGTCTATTTATGAAAACG
Organism: Clostridia bacterium; assembly: GCA_017399145.1. GTDB lineage: Bacteria > Bacillota > Clostridia > Oscillospirales > CAG-272 > RGIG2000. The sequence goes on from JAFQEG010000013.1 coordinate 13,520, forward strand.
ACGAGGAATCCTACGAAATTTGGACAAAGAAAATCGGTGTTGACCCCTCACACGTTGTAAGACTAGGCAAGGAGGACAACTTCTGGGAGCACGGCTCAGGTCCTTGTGGCCCTTGCTCAGAAATCTACTTCGACAGAGGTGCTTCCCGTGGCTGTGGCTCACCTGACTGTAAGCCGGGCTGTGACTGTGACAGATTTATGGAAATCTGGAACAACGTATTCTCACAATTCAACAACGACGGACAAGGCAACTATACCGAGCTTTCTCAAAAGAACATTGATACAGGCATGGGACTTGAGCGCCTTGCTTGTGTAATGCAAAACGTTGAAAATATGTTTGAGGTTGACTCTGTTCGCAAAATCCTTGACACAGTGTGCGAAATTTCAGGTAAGAAATACGGCGATAACGCAGAAAATGACATTTCAATTCGTGTAATTACTGACCATACAAGAAGCGCAACCTTTATGATTTCCGATGGTGTTGTACCATCAAACGAGGGTCGTGGCTACGTTTTACGTAGAATTATAAGACGTGCTTGTCGTCATGGTAAATTGCTAGGCATCAACCACCCATTCCTAACAACAATGTGTGACGTTGCTATCAACGAAAGCAAGGACGGCTACCACGAGCTTGAGGAAAAGGCAGACTACATTAAAAAGGTGCTTTCTCTTGAGGAGGAGCGCTTTAATACAACAATCGACCAAGGCTTGCAAATTCTTGATAACCTAATTTCAAAGGCTATAAAGGATGGCAAAGCAGTTATCGAGGGTGCTGATGCATTTAAGCTATACGATACCTTCGGCTTCCCAATCGACCTAACAAGAGAAATCGCTGAGGAAAACAAGCTTAGCGTTGATATGGACGGATTTAATGCGCTTATGCAGGAGCAAAAGCAAAGGGCAAGACAGGCAAGAGCAAATATAAGCGGTTGGCAGGAAAAGGCAAAGACCTTTGATTTGCCAAAGACAGAGTTTTTAGGCTACACATCATTCGAAGCACAGGGCAAGGTGCTTGCAATTCTTGACGAAAACGGCGAGAGCGTTGACCAAGTAACCGAGGGTGAGGCAACAATTATTCTTGACAAAACAACCTTCTATGGCGAGGGCGGTGGTCAGGTAGGCGACACAGGTGTTCTTTCAAGCGACTCCTGTGAAATCAACGTCCTTGACACAAAGAAGAGTGACGGAGTTTATATCCACCAATGCGAGCTTGTAAGTGGCTTAGTTAAGGTTGGCGATACCCTTAACTGCAAGGTAGATAAAGCAAGACGTGAGGCAATTGCAAGAAACCACTCATCAGTGCACCTACTTCAAGCTGCACTAAGACAGGTGCTAGGCACTCACGTTGAGCAGGCAGGCTCCTATGTTGACGAAAAAATCGGTCGCTTTGACTTTACTCATTTTGCACCTCTTACAAAGGAGGAGATTGAAAGGGTTGAAGCACTTGTAAACGGACAAATCCTTGAGGGAGTGTCTGTAAATACCCTTGAAACCGACATTGAAACTGCACGTAAAAACGGTGCTATGGCACTGTTTGGCGAAAAGTATGGCAAGGTTGTACGTATGGTTAAAATGGGCGAGTTCTCAGTTGAGCTTTGTGGTGGTACTCACCTTGACAATACTGCAAAGGCAGGTATGTTCAAAATCGTTTCTGAAACAGGTATCGCAGCAGGCGTTCGCAGAATTGAGGCTGTTACAGGCTACGGTGTTCTTTCTCTACTTAAGAATAAGGAAGACTTAATCGAAAAAACTGCAATCGAGCTAAAGTGTCAAAACGTAAACGACATTACAAAGAGAGCATCTTCCTTAAATGATGAAATTAAGGAGCTAAACACAAAGATAGATATTCTCAACGCAAGAGTTGGCAGTGCAAGAGCAAACGAATTTGTTCAAAATGCAAAGCAGGTTGGAAATTTCAAGGTGGTTGTTGAGGACCTTGAGGATATGCCAATTGATGCAGTGCGTTCACTTTGTGACACACTTAAGGACAGACTTAAGGACGGAGTTGTGGTATTTGCAATTCACGGCGGAACAAGATTCAACTTTATGGCTGTATGTGGTGAGCAAGCTGTTAAGAATGGCGCTCACGCAGGCAAAATCTTATCTCAGGTGAGCGCAGTTACTGGTGGTAAGGGTGGAGGAAGACCCGATAGCGCTATGTCAGGCGGTAAGGACACATCTAAAATCCCCGAGGCGCTTGCCCTTGTTGAATCTTTACTTAAATAATTTAAAAAGCAAAACGCATTGCCGTTTTGCTTTTTTTTACCCAAATCCCATCATCTCCACCACCCAAATCCAATCAACTCCGCCGCTTAAATCCCATCATCTCCACCACCCGAATCTAACCAACTCCGCCGCTTAAATCCCATCATCTCCACCACTCGAATCCGACCATCTCCACCGCCCAAATCCCATCATCTCCACCACTCGAATCCGACCATCTCCACCGCCCAAATCCCATCATCTCCACCACTCCAATCCGACCAACTCCACCGCCCAAATCC
>JAFQEG010000014.1 GCA_017399145.1 Clostridia bacterium
CAAGAATTTCTATCCCTTGTTGAAGATTGGCTGATTTTTTACAATACAACTCGATTAAAAAACAGGAAAAGGTGATTTCCTCTTCCTGTTCTTTGTCATGCTTTTTATTTTTTTGTGAACTATTTGGGGTTCACTTCATTTGGTGTCCTTTCTTTTGTAAATTCCCCAATTTAGCTTGGTGCGAACACTCCGTTCCAAAGCCAAACAACCTCAGTTGAACCGCTCACAAAAAGTGTATTTATGCCTTGTGGTGTATGGAATTGTAACATATTTGCGAAAACTGAAAAACTGTGGTTTTTGTAAATTAGACCACCTTATAGCGTATGCAGTTTAATTTAGTAAAAATCAAATTGATTCAAATCCGTTGACTCAATAATTTTTTTGTGTTAAAATGAAATAAAGAAATTTCTATATTATCAAATAGGTTTATTTAAGGAGAGAAAAATGAAGAAGGCGTTAGTGTTTATATTCGTTTGTATAATGTTGGTATCAGCATTCCTTTTGGTTTCGTGTGGAGATTCAAAGGTAGAATTTAAGGTGAATTTTATTGTTGATGGCGAAACATACTCAACCATTAATACAAACGGAAACGAAGTGATTTCCATTCCTCAAAATCCAACAAAAGAAGGCTATACCTTTGATGGTTGGTTTTGGGATGAAGGGACATGGCAAAGACCATTTACTGCAAATTCCTTACTTAACGAACCACTTTCAAGTGATATGAGTGTTTATGCAAAGTGGACAGAGGTTAGTGCCGAGCCAGAGCCAACTCCTGTAAAGCCAAGTGCTGAAATAAGCTCATCAGCTCTTACAGTATTTGGCGAAATAGCAACCGCAACGCTTTCAAATGCTACTCAAACATTTTCATTCCTTAATGATATAACCGTTGCAGACGGTGCTACATACGTTCTTGCAACCGATATTGGATGCCAAAACACTATCGCAAGCAAGACCGTTGCACTTGAAGAAGGCGATAATACATATTATATTCTTGTAACTAATGGAAATTTACAAAAGCTTTATACAGTTACAATCCGTCGTCGTCCAATTTATACTGTTGAATTCAACACAAATGGTGGAACAAGTGTTGAAACCCTATATGTTGAAGAGGACAGCACAATCGAAATGCAACAAACATCAAAAGTAGGCTACACCTTTGATGGTTGGACTATTGTTGGAAAGCAAATAGAGTTCCCATATCAAGTCAAGAAGAGTGAAAACATTGTAGCGAAGTGGAGCGCTATTCCATATACCATTGAGTATGAATTAAATAGCGGAACAAACAACACTGAAAATGTAAGCAATTATACTATTGAACAAACTGTTTCACTAAATAGTCCAACAAGAGATTACTATACTTTTGCTGGTTGGTATGATAATGAAAGCTTTGAAGGAACCTCTGTTTCCGAAATCTCACAGGGAACAACAGGAAACAAAACTTTCTATGCAAAATGGACTCCTGTTCAATATGAAATCAAGTATGAGTTAAAAGGTGGAACTAATGATACTGAAAATGTAAATAGTTACAATATTGAACAAACTATTTCATTAAATAGACCAACAAGAGAGTACTATACTTTTGATGGCTGGTATGAAAACGAAAGCTTTGAAGGAACCTCTGTTTTTGAAATCTCACAGGGAACAACAGGAAACAAAACCTTCTATGCAAAATGGACTTCTGTTCAATATGAAATTAAGTATGAGTTAAATGGCGGAACAAACAACGAGAGTAATGTATTCACATATAACATAGAACAAGAAATTACACTGAAAAATCCGACAAGAAATGGTTATGCCTTCTTGGGTTGGTTTATCAATGAAAATTTTGAAGGCTCTGCTATTGAAAAAATAGCATTTGGTTCAAACGGAAACAAGAAATTATATGCAAAATGGCAAGCTTGTGAAAACAAACTTGTGTTTGACGGAAATAGCGCAACAAGTGGCTCAATGGTTGATATGGCTATTGATACCGATGAAACTGTATCACTTGAAAACAATAAATTTGAAAAGCTTGGCTATACGTTCAAGGGCTGGGCGATAACTGCAAATGGAAATGTTGAGTACTTAGATGGCTCAAGTTATACTATGGGCACAAATAACTTATATACTCTCTATGCCGTATGGGAAGCAAACAAAAACACAATTATATTTGACGCAAACGGCGGTAGCGGTAGTATGTCAGATATGACTATTGCAACCGATGCAAGTGCTAATTTAACAAATAATACCTTTACAAAAGCAGGCTATACCTTTGTAGGTTGGTCAACAACCAAGGACGGCGAGGTTGAATATGCAGATGGCTCAAGCTATACTATGGGCACAAATGCAACATACACCCTCTACGCTGTTTGGACAAAGAACATAAACGGACTTATATTCAATGGTAATGGAGCTACAAGTGGTTCTATGTCAAGTGTGGAAATTGCCACAGAGAACACTGCTTTAATTCCAAATAATTCATTTATAAAAAACGGCTATACCTTTGTAGGCTGGTCAACAACCAAGGACGGCGAGGTTGAATATGCAGACGGCGCAAGCTATACTATGGGCACAAATGCAACCTATACCCTTTACGCCGTATGGGAAGCAAAAACTAATACCCTCGTATTTAACGCAAACGGCGGTAGTGGTAGTATGTCAGATATGACTATTGCAACCGATGCAAGTACTAGTTTAACAACTAATGCCTTTACAAGAAAGGGTTATACCTTTGTAGGTTGGTCAACTACCAAGGACGGCGAGGTTGAATATGCAAACGGCGCAGAGTATACAATGGGTACAAATGCAACCTATACCCTTTATGTCGTATGGGAAGCAAATGAATATACAATAACATATAACAAAAACGGCGGAACAGAGAAGGCAGAAAATCCCGTTAAGTTTACGATAGAGGATTTACCAATAACACTAAACGACTTAAGCAAAGCCAATTATTTATTTAATTACTGGTACAAGGAAAGTGACTTTTCAGAAAGTCCTGTATTGCAAATTGTCGACATTAGTGATGTTGAGCTATATGCAGAATACGTTGAGTGCACTGACGGAATAAGCCTTACTGATGCAAATGGCGAGTGGACAGTTAGTGCTTACACAGGAACAGCAACCGACGTAGTAATTCCAAAAAGCTACAAGGGCAAGAACGTAACCTCAATTGGCAGCAAAGCGTTCTATAATTGTAATTCACTTACAAGCGTAACAATCCCAAGTAGCGTAACCGAGGTAGGAGAAGATGCGTTCTTTAATTGCTCCTCGCTTACAAGCGTAAATTACCTTGGTGAGGTTGAGCAGTGGTGTAACATTTCTTTTGGTAATGTTATTGCAAATCCTCTATCTAATGGAGCAAAGCTATATCTAAACGGAACACTTGTAACCGGCCTTGTAATTCCAGATACAGTAATGAAAATTAAGAGCTGTGCGTTCGCTGGCTGCACCTCACTTACAAGCGTAACAATCCCTAACAGCGTAATCACAATTGGAAGCTCTGCATTCTATAATTGCCCAATAGAAAACGCAACTATTCCTACAAATGCAATTTCATATATTCCTAAAACCAAATTAAAAACAGTTGTAATAAATGGAGGAGACACAATAAAAGACTCTGCGTTTGAGAGTTGCACCTCGCTTACAAGTATAACAATTCCTAATAGCGTAACTTCGATTGGAAGCGAAGCGTTCTATAATTGCCAGTCACTAACAAGCGTAAATTACCTTGGTACAATTGAGCAGTGGTGTAATATTTCATTTGATTATTATACAAATCCTCTATCTAATGGAGCAAAGCTATATCTAAACGGAACACTAGTAACTGACCTTGTAATTCCAAATACAGTAACGGAAATTAAGCCTTATGCGTTCCGGGGTTGCACGAGCCTTACAAACGTAACAATCCCTGACAGCGTAACCTCGATTGGAAGCTCTGCGTTCTATTATTGCACCTCACTTACAAGCATAACAATCCAAAGTAGCGTAACCGAGGTAGGAGAAGAGGCGTTCTTTGATTGCTCCTCGCTTACAAGCGTAAATTACCTTGGCACAATTGAGCAATGGTGTAACATTTCTTTTGGTAATGTTTTTGCAAATCCTCTATCTAATGGAGCAAAGCTATATCTAAACGGAACACTAGTAACTGACCTTGTAATTCCAGATACAATAATGAAAATTAAGAGCTGTGCGTTCGCTGGCTGCACCTCACTTACAAGCGTAACAATTGGAAACGGCGTAACCACAATTGGAGTCTATGCGTTCGCTGGCTGTACCTCACTTGCAAGCATAACAATCCCTGACAGTGTAACTACGATTGGATACGATGAGTTTATAGGCTGTACCTCACTTACAATTTACTGTGAGGCAGAAAATCAGCCAAGCGGGTGGGACAGTGAATGGAACTCTTCAAATCGCCCAGTTGAATGGGGATACACAGGAAAACAGGCCTAAATGACAAAAAAGCCATATGGATTTTGCTCCTTATGGCTTTTTCGTTAGTGCTAACATCATCTAGGATGGATGGAGGCTTTTTGCCGAGGCAAAAAGAGCTTCGGCGAGCCTTATGCTAGCAATCCGTGAACCCCAAAACTCATTCTTCGTTTTGAGGACCCCTTGACGCTGACAACGGCTCTTGCCTCGCTTGCGCACCATATTTGTGTTGCGTTGCAACACAAAGTGGTCGAACCTGTACCATCCCAAGCCATAAAAGTAAAGGACTCAGC
>JAFQEG010000015.1 GCA_017399145.1 Clostridia bacterium
CGGTAACTGTGCCGTTGTTTGCATAGTATGAAGCAACACCACTAGGTGTTTGAATCAAGCAATAGCCACAGCAGTAAACCTTAACCTTAGCTAGGTCGATTGGGTCTTGACCCTCAACCTCAACTGTACCATTCAAGCCAGAAACTCTCATTTCAAAAACGTCATAGTTGTTTACATTTTCTGAAATCTTAACAACGCCAGCCTTTGGTGAAGTAACAGCGCCTGTGTTATCAAATATCTCAGCATTCTCGCCAAGTGCAAGCTCTGTACCTGCAACAAGACCGTAGCCTACAACGTCAAGCTCTGAATTTTGGTTGTATAGTGCAAGTGCATCACGGTCAACCTTAAAGCTTTGAATAATAGCATTTGTACCCATTGCCTTCTCTGTTGCTGAGAATCCAACAAAGGTAAAGATTACATTTGCGTCATTTGCAACTGTGTGTTCTTCTCCACAATCACCACAGGTATAGGTTATGTCGCCCTTTTCAAAAAATCTGTTTATACTGTTGTATGCAATTTCTACAATTGTTGTTTTTGCGTGACCCTTTGCTTCTTGTGTTATTTCTTCGTTGTGATCAATTCCGCAGAAGCACTTATAATATGTTTTTTCAGGTGTAGTACAGCTTATTTCAACTACTACCTTAGTAACCTTAACGTGTAAATCGTTTGCTGTAAGGTTTTCCTGAAGTGTAGGTGTAAGAACTGGAACGTTAGCATCAGCGTCTGATTTTACAAAATTAATCTTATACTTTTGAGGACCGTTCTCTGCATGGCAGAAAATTACATACATTTCATTTTGATTTGAATAATACGTGTCGCCAATATATGTACCGATTTTTGTATTCTCAAAGCTTGTGTTTGCAGGGTTAGCAAACATATATGTCATATAGCTTGTATATCCGTTTCTCTTATCAAAGGAAAGACGATGAATTTGACCCATAAATACAAGAGTAATTGGGTTTTGTGCAGTGGCACAGTTGTGGAAAAGACCATTTCCCAAGGTATCTCCTCTTTGGTCAGGGTTTTCAGTAGCACTACCTCCAGATTGAATGCTTTCATCTACGCCAGTAAAGCCCTCTGGGAATACAAGATATTTGTTCAAGTTATAGCAATTTACAAATGCAAGGTCGCCAGCACCAACATTTTTTACGTGTCCGTTCTCATCCATCGTAAAGCTACCATTTACGTTATGTGCACCACAAATACGCTTTAATGTGCTTGGAAAATAGTAAATTTCAGGTTTTTCAGGCATGAGCTCTTCGAATTCGGTAGTTGTATAGAATGTACCATCTTCCTTTGTTACACTAAATGCTTCATTTACAAAATACATTTTTTCACATTCAGCAAAGGTTGGACCATCGCCTGCACCATCGCCCTTGTTACCATTAATTTGAATGATTGCATTACCCAAATAGAAGGCTTGTAGCTTTTTGCAAAGTGCAAATGTTCCGTTGTTCATATATTGTGTATTCACAGGAAGAGAAATTGCTCTTAGCTCTCCGCAGTTGTAGAAGGTTCTATGTGCTGAGAATTGGAAGCTTTCTGCTGTGTTATTGCCAAAATCTACAAATTCAAGTGCTGTACAATCTCTAAATGCTTCTGCGTTAATATTGGTTAATTTCGAAGGCATTTTTACCGCTTTTAATTTTGCACATCCATAAAATGCATTTTGTCCAATTGATGTTACTGTATCAGGAATAGTCATTACACCGTCAACAATGAAATCACCGGCATTTTCAAGCTCGTAGCATTTGTAAAGCATGCTACCACCTATTCCTGTCGCTCCTGCAGGAATAGTAAATCCGACAATTTCCTCAAGTGCCTCACAACCGCTGAAAAGATTTGAGGTTGAAACGGACGTCAAAGTACCTTTGAAGGTAATTTTTGTAGCATATTTACAGTTTTTAAACACATCGCCTCCTACTGACGTGAGTGTTTCAGGTAGGATAATTTCAATTGCCGAGCAACAAGCAAAGCCATTAACTGCAATTGCCGTAATTTTTGTGTTGGACAAATCTAACACTTGATTTGCCATAAATTGCTTTACACTACCTAAGTTAAAATCTTGAGAGCCGATTTCTCTTAACTCAGTTAGCTCTGAAAGGTTTACATACTTAAGTGCAGCGCAGCTTTTGAATACTTCTCCGTTTATGTCAACTGTATCAAGTGGTAAATAAGCGTATTCAAGCGTTGTCGAGCCGGTAAAGGTCTTTGAAAGACAATTTACGTGCTGACCGATGTTTTGACCTGACGTGATTTTAACGTTGTCAGATTGCAAATTCAAAACTACGAGCTTATACTTGTCATAGGATACGTCGTCAACGGTAACCGTAACCGAAGAAAGCTGATACCATTTAACACCACCAGTAGATGCGGAATATCCTCCGTTGTAGTTTACTGCTGATGAGGTTGCATCAACGTAGTTATAGATATTAGCACCTGATTCATCGGTACCTGCAAGATACCAAATAAGAGGATTGCCCTCTGTGTCCCACAATGCACACACGGTGCCATCGCCGAGAGTAACTGTTCCCTTAGAGTTGTCTGCCTCGGCAGCACTTATGCTAAGTGCAAAAACACAAGCAAGAACAGCTATTAAAGAAACAAGTAAAAGAATTTTCTTTTTCATTGCGAAGTTCTCCTTTATAATTTTATGTTAAAATATTAACATAGATGTGGAAAACTGTCAAGTCGCACAAAAAAAAAAAAAAACAAGTCAAATTTGTTAATATTGCACAAATTTGTTTGCTTGTTAGTAAAAAATTCAAAGATTTTGAGCGATACTACAATTGATTTAATACGATTTGTATTTAAATATTTGTATAAATTGACAAGGGTAATTAAATTGTAAACATTTTGTAAATTAAAGGAAGCTAGGCGATTTTGCCTAGCTTCCTTTAGTTATTGGTTGCCCTTTTTATTTTGTGCTTGATTCTTTTCTTGCTTCATATCGGTGTGTGCCCTGTTTGGCACTGGTGGGTCTTGCACCTTGCCCTTGTTTACTGTTTTTTGATTTTGCTCATTTTGATTTCTATTTTTAGCCATAGCTATTCTCCTTTTTAGTTTTGTGTTATTAGTTTGTGCTTTTTTAATAAAATCTATTTACAAATTTAATTTTTTGTGATAAGATATTCAAAAACATTTTAGAGGTAGCTATGGAATTATTTGATATACTTGAAATTATAATGCTAATTTGCTTTGGCTTTTCTTGGCCATTAAACGTTATTAAGGCATACAAGGCGAGGACTACAAAGGGCAAGAGTCTTTGGTTTATTTGTTTAATTTTGCTTGGCTACGTGGCTGGAATTACCTCAAAATTTGTAAATCCTAATTTCAATATGCAAGAAAAATGGTACGTTTTATTCTTCTATTTTCTTAACTTTGTTATGGTTAGTGCTGACCTATTTATGTACTTTAGAAACAGAAGAATTGACAAGGCTAATCAAGAAAAAACTAATAAATAAATGCACACAGGGTGAGCAAAAATTGCTCACCCTGTGTTTATTTTATTCTGGCTTGTTTACTGTAACCTCTTTGCCGAAGAAATATACGGCAATTGTTCCAGGGCCTGCAGATGAGCCAATGATTGGCCCAATTTTTCCAAGATAGATATCTAGCTGTTTGTCAGGGAATCTTGACTCGATTATTCTTTGCAATTCCTTGCCTGCTTCCTCGTCGTCTGCGTGGCAAACAACTATTTTTTGGTAAGGCACGTCAAGAATTTCCTCTTTCATTCTGTCTGCAATTCTTTCCATTGATGCACGTCTACCCTTTACAGTTTCAAGTGCGTGGTTTCTTCCTAGAGCGTCAGAAATGATAATTGGCTTTTTGTTGAGCAAGCCACCGAAAAATGCCTTTGCAGCACTTACTCTGCCCGCTTGCTTTAGGTATGTAAGCTTTTCAACTGTACATTCTTGATTTACAGTTAGCTTGTTTTCCTCAAGCCAATTAGCAACCTCTTCAATTGTCATTCCTTCATCGCGCTTTTCTGAAGCTATCATACACATAATGCCAAGACCGAAGCAAGAGTTTAAGCTATCTACGCATATAATCTTAGCCTCTGGATGTCTTTGTAAAACTGCATTTTTTGCAACTATGCTTGCCTTAATTGATGCCGACAAGGTGCCTGAGCAAGAAATATACAATACGTCAAGGTCATTCTTAACGTATTCCTCAAATTTAGCCTCAAATTCAAGTGCTGTAACCTGTGCAGTTGTAATTCTTGTGCCATTACGCATCAATTCGTAAAAGTCGTGATATGGAATTTCATTAAAGTCAATGTCAGCCATATACTCCTTTTCATCGATAATTACGTGCATTTGAATGTACTCAACGTTATATTTATCTCTTAAATCCTTTGATAAATCACTACATGAGTCAGTAACTATTACAAATTTTCTCATTTTTTATACCTCTTATTCAAATATTAAAATAAAATCATAAACCTCTTGCATTCCATCAACCTCATAAAGCTCCATTGTGCCTAAGGACTCGACAAATTCTTGGATTTCCGCCTTGTCCTCGTCGGTTGTGGATTTGCCGTATACCATAATCAAAAACTCGTTTTCCCCACTGAATTTTTCAATTAGCTTTTTTGTAGTTTCAAGCTTTGATTTGGTGGAATATAGCATCGTTTTTCCTGTAAAGCCCATATAATCGTTTTCCTCAATGCTAACACCATTTGCAACAGTTTTTCTAATTGAACGAGCAACCATAGCGGTAGTTGAATTTTGCATTGATTCAGCAAGATTTTGTGCGATTATCTCTGGGTCCTCGGGTGAATAGTCAAGCTCGGAAATAGCTGAATAGCCTTGACCTATGCTCTTTGACTCGATTATGTAAATATTTGCATCCTTGTAAAGCTCTTTAGCTTGCTTTGCAGAAAGAATAATATTTGAGTTGTTTGGAAGCACAAATATATTCTCTGCGTTTGCTTCCTCGAATGCCTTTAAAAAGTCCTCGGCAGATGGGTTGTTTGTCTGTCCACCATTTACTACAACGTCAGCGCCCATTTCCTCGAATAGGTCGATTAGACCTTGACCCATTGCAGTTGTAACGGTTGCAAATTTCTTGCGTGGCTTTTTAAAGCTGATTGTATCCTTCTTTTCGCCCTTGTTTTCCTTTTTGTCAACTGTTTCGTTGTGCTGAAGAGTCATATTTTCGATTTTAACAGTTAGATATTCACCAAACCTTTGACAATATTCAAGCACCTTGTAAGGTGTCATTGTATGCACGTGAATTTTAATAACTGTACCTGTCCTAAAGGCAACAATTGAATCGCCACCAACGCTTTCAAGATACTTTATAAGCTCCTCAACAGAAAATTCATCAATATTGGTTTTACTTCTTTGAAGCTGTAAAAGCATTTCCGTGCAATAGCCATATTCCATTACGCTATCCTCGGTAAACTTAGAAAAATCAAGGTCGGTTGTTGTTTTACCTTGTGCTTCAAAGCCATCTAGGGAAAGCTCCTCGCCACTTAATGCCTTGCAGAAGCCCTCTATTATATAAACAAGACCTGCACCACCACTATCTATAACGCCTGCTTCCTTTAAAACAGCTAAAAGCTCAGGTGTTCTTTCAAGTGAGTCCTTCATTTCCTTTAGGAAAAGCTTAAAAAATTCATATACAGAAATATCGTCTGTGATTTTATCGGCTGTATTCTCAGCAGATTCTCTTGCAACTGTAAGAATTGTGCCCTCAACAGGTACTGCAACTGCACCATAAGCACACTTAACACCATTTGCAAGTGCTTGACCAAATTCCTTAAGGTCTACTCTTTCGTGACCCTTTAAGCCCTCTGACAAGCCATAGAAAAGCTGTGATAAAATAACTCCTGAGTTACCTCTTGCACCCATTAGCATTCCATTTGCAAGGGCACTTGCCTTTTCTGTTAGGCTTTGGTCTTGTGCCTTCTTCAAGCCCTCAACGCCACCACGCATTGTGAGAAACATATTCTCACCTGTGTCTCCATCAGGAATTGGAAAAACGTTCAAATCGTTTACGGTCTTTACGTGGTCGTGTAGGTTAACTGCACCACCCATAACCATTTTTTCAAAAAGCTCGCCGTCAATCACATTGCCATTATACTTCATAAAACCTCCTGATTTTGTGAATTGTCAAACGACATTTTTCTTCATTTTTCAACATTATAGCAACCGTTTATTAACTTAACATTAACTTTTTAATAAAAAAATTGCCAAATTTTACTTTGGCAATTTTACTATAAAGGTTGTTTTTTGGTTACCACTTTCCACAAAAATTTCGCCCTTGTGAAGATTAACAATGTGCTTTACAATTGAAAGTCCTATTCCATTACCCTCACTCTTATGGCTTGATTCTGCTTGATAAAACTTAGAGAATATTTTTTCTCGGTCTTCTTTTTTTATTTCCTCGCCCTCATTAGTTATGCTTACCTGAATTGCATTTTCATTATCCTCGATTTTTACAGAAAGCACGCTTTCATCCCTTGCAAATTTTATTGCATTATCAAGTATATTTAACCATACGTGTTGAAGCATTTCTTCATCTGCCTTAATTTCGATTTCGTCAAAATCAAGGTCTAGGTCAAGACTCTTCTTGTCCCATTTTTTCTCAAGCATTACTATGGAATCTCGAATTTGCTCAGATAAATTATATCGTACAAGCCTTTTAATTTCGCTTTCATTTTCGATTTTAGAAAGCTGTAAAACCTTTGAGGACATTTCAAGAAGTCTTGTTGTTTCCTCTTCAATTATTTCTATATATTCCTGTCTTTTTTTCTTTGGCAAATCCTCTCTTTTAAGAAGCTCCAAAAGTCCCTTAATCGATGCAATTGGTGTTTTGAACTCGTGAGAAAAGTTATTTACAAAGTCGGTCCTTAGCATTTCTGTCCTTGAAATTTCTTGTGCCATTGTGTTAAATCCGTCTTCTACCTCTTTTAAGGTTTGGCTCTTTCCAAAATGTAGCCTTACGGAATAATCGCCACGAGAAACCTTAACCATTGCGTTTACAAGAGATTTATAGGGTGTTAAAAGAAGCTTACTAGCAAGGGCGGAAAAGCCTATACCAATGATTACGCTTGACAAAACCATTAGTATAATGTAAGGAATGCTTGAGCCCTGCCACCATTCTCTTTCAATTACTCCAGTGCCTGTTAAAATAGCACCAAGTCCAAAAATAACCGCTATACTAAGTAGCTGTATTATGCCAATTATCAAAATGAAAAATCCATTGATTTTTGCAGTTGCAATTGGCTTTTCAAGATTGATTTTTTTGAATTTTCTTTTCATATTTTAATTTCCGCCTTATAGCCTAGTCCCTTAATAGCCTTTAGCTCAAATTCTTGCCAGCCCTCAAAGCGCTTTCTTAATCTTGATATGTGCACGGTTACTGTGTCTGCTGTGGTATCGCAATCGTAGCCCCATATTTCGTCCATAATTTGAAGTCTTGTGAATATTTGATTAGGCGAGGACAAAAGCTTAAATAAAAGCATAAATTCCTTTTGAGGTAGCTCTATTTTTTCATCGCCTCGAATAACCATTTGAGTATTATAATCAAGGGTTATTTCGCCTATTTGTAGCTTTTGCTCGTTTACCATTTTTGCACGACGCAAAAGTGCCTTTATGTGTAACAAAAGCTCCTCGGAGTCGATAGGCTTCGTCATATAGTCGTCAATTCCTGAAATAAAGCCTTTTTTTCTGTCCTCTGGTAGATGCTTTGCAGATATCATTAATACAGGCAAATCCTGATTTACTATTCTTAATTCCTCAGTAAATTCGTAACCATTTAGCCTTGGCATCATTATATCTACTATAACAAGATCAACGTGGTTATTATCAAGGACCTCAAGTGCCTCCTCTCCGTCCTTTGCCGTAATGACTGTGTACTTTTCAAGCTCTAGTCTTTCCTTCATTACATATCTTATATTTTTGTCATCGTCAACTATTAAAATCGTAAACATATTTTACTCCTTTTTGACTTGATGCTTTTAGTATATCACAATTGTGGCACAATTGCAATAAAGATTAAAAAGTGCTCGTTTGAGCACTTTTTTAGTCTAATATTAGCTGATAGGTACCCTCTTTTAAGGTTTTTACAAGCTGGTCCATGCTTGTAATTTTGTATTCGGTTAGAATACCGGCATTTGCAGGGACATCGTTATAATGGAAGTCTGTGCCTGAGGTTTTAATTAAGCCAAATTTTTCAGCCCAAGCCATAGCTACGTCGTTTCTTGAATCGTGACCCATATGTCCGTTGAAAACCTCTACACCATCAAGGTGGCAAGGAGTGACTACTGTCATTCCATTTCTGAATGGGTGTGCTTGTACAAATAAAACACCATTTTCCATAGCTATTTTGTGGAAGCTTTCAGGCTTTAGGTCGAAGATTCCCTCGTTTTCTAAAAGAAATTTCTTAGTTATTCCGAAAAGCAAATAATCGTTGATGTTTTGCTTAAATCGAAGCTCGGCACCGAATAAAATATTTAACCTTCCCTTAGCGCATTCCTTTAGCTTTTCGTAAGCACCATAGAATTTTTCTACAAACTCTTCCCAGCTTGCACAATTATGGTGCTTCATTGTGCCATAATTTAGATGATTGGCAAGGACTAAGGTTGTATAGCCAGCATCAGTAAATTTTTTTACTATATCATCTACACTTACTCTTGCACATTCGCTAATATCGAGTGAGTGACAATGTAGCTCTGTTTTAAACATAATTATTTTACCTCTTCAATGGTTATTGATTCAATTATTGGTCTTTCACTTGTGAAAATTGCACCGTTTCCGTCATAAGGCTCGGCCTTTTCGCAGATTGCATCGACTACATTCATTCCGTCAACCACGCAACCAAAGGCAGCGTATAAATAATTGAGATTTTTGTTAGTTTCGTGCATTATAAAGAATTGACTTGAAGCTGAATTATAGTCATCGGCACGTGCCATTGAAATAACGCCTCGTTGGTGAGAAATTGTATTTCTTACGCCGTTTGCCAAAAATTCGCCCTTTATATTACTAGCCATCTTGTAGCTACCATCCTCTTTAAAGGCGCCACCCTGTGCCATAAAGCCTTCTATGATTCTGTGAAAAGTTAAGCCTTCGTAAAAGCCTTCGTTTGCTAATTTTACAAAATTTGCAACTGTAATAGGTGCTTCGTGTCCGTAAAGCTCCACCTTTATAGTGCCGTAATTCTTTACTACAATTGTTGCGTAATGGGTTGCCGTAAAGCCCTGATACTCAATACGTGGGTCATATCCACAGGATACAAGACTAAGTGCAAGAATTGTTATAATAATCGCAAGTGCTACTATTCTTTTCATTACAATCTCCTTAAAAATATTACCTTATTAGTATAGCATTTAAGAGCATATTTTTCAAGATTAAATACGATTTTCTAGACTTTTTAATCTAAAATAATTTTTTTCTAAAAAAGTTTAAAAAACTCTTGACAAGTAAAATGACCTATGATATAATAAGCAAGCACTCACGTGCGATGGCGGAATAGCTCAGAGGCTAGAGCATCCGGTTCATACCCGGCAGGTCATAGGTTCAAATCCCATTTCCGCCACCATAATATGGCCCGTTGGTCAAGCGGTTAAGACACGGCCCTTTCACGGCTGTAACATGGGTTCGATTCCCGTACGGGTCACCAAGAAAAACGCAACCGAACTATTTCGTTACGAAAGAGTGGTTTGGCTGCGTTTTTTCTTTATCTTGAGCATACCACAAAAACACAAAAGAGCAAGGGAAACTCCTTGCTCTTTTTGGGGTGAACTGGAACTCTAACCCATATCTAACCAAAAATCAAAATCGGAGGTTCTCTCGAACCCCCGATTTTTCCTTTATTCATCGGCACTTTCAGCCTTTTCTCAATTCCATAAGTTCTCATATCAAGTGATAAGAATATCCCCTCGCCACATATTTGCCTACTGATGTTTTAGTGGGTTTACAATTTTGAATACGTCAATATTTTAACAATATGTAATCTTTGATGGGATTACTTTTGCTTTTTTATATTCATACTTTTTCAAAAACAGCTCCATGTCACTTATACGAATATTATTTTTAGGTCCAAGCCAAACGGACTCAACAGGTAACTTGCTAAACTCTTCAAACCCAATTTTACAATATGGAATCAAGTCATCACCTGTAGGGTGAAAATCAATTCTATCCTGCAAAAATTTTATGGTTTCAGAAAATCCTTTTGGACCTTCAAAAGACGAGATTGTTTTATCACATATCCAATCGGGATTTTTATAGGCAGGGCGGGCAAAAAACATTCTCCACTCTCGCTCTTCGTTAAAAGCAAAAGATTTATATTGCAGTGAATCAAGAAAAGCTGCTTCTAACATACTATCAAAATGATAGTGCAACAAGCTTTCTGTATCTACACTAGAATTATTGTTAGTAATTTCATGTACAATCCACTTGCGAAGACCTTTCAAAGATTTTAATATTTCAATCGCAGCATCTCTTATTGCTTTATCAATTCCGTCCTCCACCAAATAAATTACCTGCTTCAATAGCAAAACTCCATCAGTGGAAAGGCAATAACTCTCTAATTCTTCTTTTGAAAATCCTATGCAACATCCTTTCCCATTATCAGCATATCCTCTCCACTGGCTCAACGAATCCGGTTTCTCGCTAAAGCAAAGCACAAAGTTTGAAAATTCTCCAGACGAAAATCTTCTTTCCCAATAATCATAGGAATAAGATAGCAGCTTTGAAATAGCAGATTCATCAAATTTGCCATCGCATTCGAAAGGAAAGGGACCTTTTCGATATAAATCTTCAATATAATCTAATATTTTAGGAAAAACAAACTTAACTCACGATAATCATTACTTTTTTGAATATCACTCAATCGTATGCTTTGGGATTTTAAAATGCTAAAGCATTTGTCGTTAGAACAATAATGATATAATTCTTTTTTTATTAGTCACTCTCCTATTATCGTCTTTAAATAGTATATATAGCCTTAATATATCGGACATAATTGCTTAAAAAACAAGAATTTTTATTTATATGTGATTGCTGATTATCTCGTATATCTCTTTTAATCTTGAATCTCTATTAACATCGTAATTGTCAACAATTCTATCAATTTCGAAAAGAGAATGAAATTCGCTTTTTTTACCAACATACACAGGCTCGTGAAAATTCAAAAACAATTTATCATATCGAAATTGATCGCCTGTAATGTCAATAATTATGCCATCATCTAATTGCAACCACGCGTGTCCTGTAGTATGTTTGGGATTCCCATCTCTAAAAGTTCCTTGAATCTGAACCGTATGAATTCCTTTTCTAAGCAAATACTTACCTAATAAATCACAAGTATCGTCGCAACAACCAGTGGGGAATCTAGAAAATCTATCTTTATAGTTAAATTCCCTATTAGCTTTGGCGTTGTCTATCGCCTGTCTAAATTTCCAAACCAAATCAATGATAGATTTCATAAGAGCCTCCACAATGTTATTTTTCGCATGCCATCGCGACCTTAATAACTACGTCGCATTTGTTTTCATACTGTTGCGTATCAAATTTGTTATTTTTTCTTCGGCTCGTGGAGCTCTTCGTACATTGATTCAAACAAAGTTTTCAAAAGCTCTCTATTCTCTAGGTCTTCCACAAGGAGCATTTCCTTTGCTCCTTCGTATGGTAGTTCTTTTGGTGCATTTTGCAATATTTTTGCAGAAGAAGGCGTAACCTTTACAAGCAGTCGGTTATCATAAACACCACCAACTACCTTGCCACCATAATATAGCACATATTCGCCCATCATGGCACGGGCTGAAAGACCACTACATTGTTCTAAAATAAATGCTAAATATTCTTTACTACTTGACATATCTACCTCTCGTCTGCTTATTATTCTATTCGGCTAAAGCTTTGACTTATCATTTAAATCACTAACTTCTTTTGTTCTTATAATGTCTTTCAAAAGTTTCCGTTGATCTTTTATAATACTGATTGTCGAGAACTGCGAAATCTTTATTTGCTTTAGATATAATATCTATTCCATTTATATTTGTGTCAATCTCTAAATCCTCGCACAATTGCATATATGTATGTGAAACAATGAGATGCAAAATTATAGACACCTCAAAGTAGTGCAACAATGGATAACGAGAACAACTTACATTTCCATGAGTGTAGCCATGACACATTTTATAGAAAAACTCTAATCTGCTCAAATCATAATTTTCGTCATCTATATGCGTTTGTTTC
This sequence comes from Clostridia bacterium, assembly GCA_017399145.1. GTDB lineage: Bacteria > Bacillota > Clostridia > Oscillospirales > CAG-272 > RGIG2000. Next base: position 12,210 of record JAFQEG010000015.1, read on the forward strand.
AAAAATTCAAATATTCCATTAACGGAATATGGATAGCCAGTAACAATAGAATGATAATCTGGTATACTATCTACCCAACCATAATGTAAATAATCTATTTTATTTGGCTTGCTCTTATTTTTTCTATTTTTGAAAAGCTCGTTGAACTCTTCTGGATATTCTTGTTCACAACAAGATTGATTTATCTCAAAAAAGTTGAATTTATAATGCTCCTCTACAAGATTTGGATAATCCTTAAAAAGCATAAGCTTTAAATACAATTCTATTGTCGCTCTACATATTGGATAGCAATTATCTAAAAAATTATCTTCCAATAATGTTAATGTTGCTAGCACTTTGTTTGATATCAAACTATATAGCGAAACAAAAGCATTCTGATTTCGGTTCATATGTAAAATTTCGCTTATTCGAATAGCCATAACAAAAGTGTTATACGGAACATTATGAGCTAAAAACAATTCTCCTTGCATTATAGGTCTTTGTCTGAAAAATTGACTACCGTATCTTCTCAGCCTTACATTTTGGACAACCTGTTCTGCCAATTCTTTTTTATATTTATCATCTTTTTCAAGGCTGATTCTTTCGTTATCTTCCAAAAATATAACATTTGATGAGTGGCACCCAACAATAGCTCTACTTAAATCAAAATCAATTGAATTATCATTTCCCACAATAAATTTTTCTGCTGATAAATCCCAATCATAATACTGGTAGATATCTATATAATTCTTTTGAATATAATGCTTCATTTCAATAAGAAAGTTGCCTTTTATATAATTACCCAAAATGCGTCTTAATGCCTTATCGTTTTCTTTTACAATATTATCCATTGTTCTACGAAAATCAAAAGGATTTTGATTATTCACAGGATACCTCCTTTAAGTAAAGATTCTTTCTAATCACAACGCAATTGTCGTTTCAGTCATTTATTCTATTATAACACAACTTTCGTTGGGCTTCAACAATTTATGACATATAAAAGCGACGGATTTTTCCGTCGCCTTATCTTTATTTTGTATTCGAACACACAATTAATCAGGCTTTTTATTCTTCTCTTCAAGATATTTTTTGAATTCTTCTTGTCCTTTTTCACTTTGATAGAACTCAATTAGATCAGGAATAAGGCTTTGAGCAATCTCTCTTATTACATGCTCAGGAACATTAAATTCTCCGTGATCATCTCTTAAAATATGCTTGATTTTTAGAACTAATTTCTCATACCAGCTTGCGTTTTTATACTCTTCACTTTCTAAAAGCTCATCCCAACTTTGTTGTAGTTCTGGCTTAGGTCTTTCTATTTTTTCATCAGAATAGTAATACGCAGTTGTGTGATCATCATGCAAAATTTCTTTAATTTTACGACCATATTTTCTGAGTTTTTTCATCTTTATTCTCCTTCCATTTTACAACTCGTTAAACTCACTTAAAAAACTAGTTTTGATAATTTCGGCGCCTATGAAAAGCCTTATGGAATCTGCATTTATGCAATTTTCGGCGCCATTTCTCAAAAAATGTAGGCGCCGTTCAAAACCCTTATACCATCTGCGTTTGTCGCACTTTCAGGTGTCGGCGCCGAATTTTTTCGGCGCCTATTTTAGTGCCGTAAATATCATTTTCTACTCTGTTAAAAGCCTTTATTTATCGGTCAGCTCTGCTGTCCGATGTGAATTGGTCGGTGCAAATCGGCGCCGGCCTTTCTCCTGCTTGATTTTCTACCTTCGTAAAATCCCATTTATACGCCTTTATTTTATCAAATTTTCTACCCAATGTCAACGAACACATGTCGCAATTTTAAGACAGTGAAAGCGAGCACACTTCTGTTCTCGCTTTTCTTTGTTTCCGCTATAATCATATTTGATACGCATGTTAATTAATCAGTTAATATTTCTAACACAAGCCTTGCTCCGAGCTTGAAGGCGTATGAAAATATCGCTTTTTGTGCTTTGCTTGCGTATTCGCTTAGGCAATCATCGAACTTCTCAAAAATCGCCTTCTGCTCGTCCGTTAGTGTTGCTATTAACTCCTCTTGGTGCCGAGCTATGTAGCTCATCAGCTCCTTCATTTCTTCCGTGTTGTTTCGAGTATCATCCATTGGAGATACATTTCCATACCACAGCTCATCAATCATTGATGTCATCACTGTCCTCCACATAAACAAAGGACGACTCATTACCGACACAGGTCGGCTTTGAATCGTCCTCTATTTTTAATGCTTCATTAATTGTGTTTGCTACAACAAGTTTGTCCATCCACTCTACAAGCTCCACTGTACTTACCTGCTTTCCACGAAGCTTTTCAAGGTCTTCCTTTACTGCTATGAGCACCTTTTCATTCGAATTTGGATACAAACTTTTCAACGCTTCTAATATCATAATGCTACCTCCTTTGTTTGGTAACACCACAATATCACAGAAAGAATAAAAAGTCCAGTAGAATTTGATTAGTTAGCAATTAAGTAACAGTTGCTTTTATTCGAGCAACCAATTTTTCCACAAGTTCATCATAATTGTTATACATTATAGTTGATTTTTGTGCAACATCAAAATGAAGTGGATTTATGCCTTGTTCTCTATTGTCATAAAGATGAATCACTTCTTTTCCAAGAGCATAAGCATATCCTGCCTCATAATATGCGCCATCACATCTAACGCTCAAATCGGCAACAACAAATTTTGACAATTTGATTTGATGAAAAATTTCGGGCATTATCCAATTGTTTGTTTCATACTCATTCATTATTCTTGGTTCATATCCCGCAAGTGCAATAGCTTTTTGTATTGCTTCTATTCTTTCTTCATTATCCTTAAACTTAATTGCAATAAAGGCAAGGTTGCTTCTTGTACTATTATTTTCAGAATTCTGATATAGTTCTATTGCCTCTTCCGAAACGACAAACCAAATACGATTATCTGCGTTTTTCGTTTTTAGAACTAATCCTTTTTTGAAAATTTGTATCGTTATAAAATTATATTCCTGATACTGTGCACCAGAATCAAGATTTGGAGAAATGAAAAACAATCTGTTTTTGTCATTTCCAGTCCATTCGAACTCTTGTCCATAATGCGTTTGCTTGGAAAGGAAATATTGTATAATCCTATGATTTATCTCATTTATATTTTTAGGAAACCATTCATCAATCATCTCCTGGTTAACCAGTCGTATCGCCTGGCTAGAAAACTCCTCGCTTATTTCCTTACACTTACTGATATCGCCAAAAAAATATGTAACAGGAAGACCATTGGAATTGCTTTCATGGTGATATAAATATACACTTATTTTATATTTCAATTCATCATTTTGTAACATGCGAAGTGGATCCGTAATAACATATCTATATCTATCTGTCACAAATAGCACGGGCGCTCCATCACAAGCCGCATTTCCAAACATTTGAAATTCTTTATTGTCAAATATTGGATCGCAACCATATTCGCTTGATGTCATCTGATGAAACTTGTATTTTTCCATGTAAATGCTCCTTAAATCAATATTCCATTGCAATGATCTATTTCGTGTTGAATTATTTGAGCCGTCCAACCAGTGAATGTTTTGATTCGTTGCTGGAATTGCTCGTTTTGATATTGAACCTTGATGGTTTTATATCTTTTACATTTGCGCGGACCACCGAGAAGGGATAGACATCCTTCTTCTGTGTCGTATAGATCGCTCTTTTTGATGATTTCAGGGTTGTACATAACCATGTACTCGCCGTTATTATCAAAGGCTATAATTCGTTTCTTAACGCCTATCATATTCGATGCCATTCCAACGCAACTATCTTTATGTGCAACAAGAGTATCAAGCAAATCAATTGCGACTTGCTTGTCCTCTATTGTTGCGTTTTCTGATTTTTGAGCCAAAAATATCGGATCGTGTATTAGTTCTTTAATCATATTATATTTTGACCAAATATTTACTTTCATCGAAGCGTATCGATAATGTGTTCTGCTCTTCGATGTTCATTGAAACGCTATTCATATCACCATTGTAAATGATTGAATCAAATGGTAATTCAATCGAAAGCACATCTGATTTTTCCGTTTTTATATCCGTTTTTCTCAATTGGAAATATGGAGATGCTCCCCAATATGAAACATAATGCAAAGAATATATTTCTTTGTTTTGAAAAGCAAAATCAACGCAATATTCGCTTTCAAAACAACAAACCACTGCCATTTGTTCTAAATCCCATACGAATATTATTCCGCCTTGTCCACTGGCCGTTAAAATACTAGCGATAACATATTTATCATATAGTTTCGCTTTTCCATCTTCGAAATCTTCTTCTGTTGCATATTGCCAAAACGGATTTATGTCGGAAAATTTAATTGTGAAGGGTTGACCTTTATATATTCCTTCTATTATAACTCCATTTGTTGCTTTATAATTTATATTCATTTTGTATCCTCTATCTTTGTATACAGCAACAGTGACAAGCAGGCCTTTTTACAACTTGCTTGTCATCCGCCATTACTTTTTATGATTTAATGCACTCCTTTAAGTTGTTCAAAACGGTTATAAATTTTGAATTATTTGTTCAGCTTCTTCTTTGTCAATATTTAAAGTTGTACTATAAATTAAAATTAGTTTTTCATAATCTTTTTGTTCTAATAAATTCTTATCGCACATATAAACCAGCAAATATTTTATAGCAGGCTTTGATATCCTAACACGCATTTTAGTACCATCCCACAAAAGGCCTGCCCAAGGTTTTAAAGCTATATCTTGTGGCAATTTATCCAATTGTTCAAAAGCCTCTTTATATGTAAATCCGCTTTCTATAAGTTCTATCGCTGCATTGATGTATTCTGTCAAGGCAACTGGCCTAAATATCAAATTACCACCTTCTGCATTTCTGAAGCATGACGCTCTTTTATTAGAACTATCACTCAAATATTTTTGAATTACAGAAGTTTCTTTGATAAAAGCCTCCATTATATCAAAAACAATGCCTTTATATTTTTCTATAGTCGCATCGTCTTTTCTATACAGAATATAGTCTTTATATTTTGATGCAGTGATCCCTTCTTTTTTTAATTGCCATTTTACTATGCTTTCAACACATTGATATAGAGTGATTATAGAAGTAAACGCCTCTGTATTTGAGGAAGAAACAGGTTTTCCGCCTTTTATGGTCAAATTTTCACCTTGAAACAGAGGAATGTTTTGAATTAAATCTCGAGTAATAATCGAGCAAATATCATCCTCATCAAGAGCAATATTTTCTTCCTGTCCCACAGGTTTAGCACGTCGATTTAATGTTGAAAACAATTTGCGCGTTTTTTTCTTTCCATCATCTGAATTGTCATGCGCTATAAAAATAACAGGAACTGACTCAAACAGAAGACTTTTATTGGTTTTTACCGCTTCTTTTATACCTTTAACTCGATGCTGTCCATCAACCGGGAATATTTTTTCTTTTCCGGTAAATTCCAAGAATCCCACATTATTAAATTCTCTCTCGTCACCCTTAAATTCGACCTCTAACCATTGTGGATCGCCATCAAAAATAGCCAAAATAATCGCATTAAAAAAACGGTCTTTTTCTTTTAGCAAATATTCTTTAATGCTCTCATAATTACGAGTTAAATTACGCTGTAATAAATTTTGCAAACAAGTAGCTTTATATATTTCATCTACCGATGCACTTACCTGAGTAGAAGCAATTTGTCCCATAGTCATAGTTCCAACATAATATATCCACGAACCTATACGTCCTTTAATTACAGGTATTTTCATGATAATCCTCCTAAAATTCAGCAAACGCTTTTACTCTTTTTTTCACCGCCACATCTCTAATATCAGAATTGCAAGGCGGTATAAGGCAGCCTATAAGACGAGTCTCGAGTTCTAGAATGACTTTTTCATCAGCTGCAACAGGCAGATAATAAACATATACATATTTTCCCCAATTTGCAAAAAGATTATGTATTCTATCACGAGTATATGAATCTCCAAATTGTGACTTATATGATCTCACTCTACTGCGGAGATTTTCCGAAGATGTTTTGCTGGCCATTCCAACATACATAATGTATCCCCCACATTGTGGAACAACAGGAGGAAGTATAGTATAAATGTATATGCCACCATGCGCTGTTGGTATCTTCTTAGTATCTTCCGAAATTTCTCCATCATCGTTCATCATTTTAACCATTTTCCATTTAGAAAAATCTATAGCACCAAGATCGCTTATATTGAATTTTTCCCACAGTTCTGGGATCAAATAAAATCTTCGCAAATGTGAGGAGAATTCCGAATTTATAGGTTCATATATACTTGACATATGTTCCTCCTTTATTGCTTCAATATTTTTACAATGGCTCTAGAAATGTCAGCGGATTCTTCTATGGTGTTTTCAGATGACAAGGAAATTCTAATTGTACCGTTAGAATAGCCACTTTCCAGATTAATCGCTTTCAAGACATGAGAAATCCGCGTTTCAACCGAATCGCATGCAGCTCCAGTGGATACAACTATTCCCATAAGATCTAATCTGTGTAACAAAGCTTCCCCATCAACTCCCCAAAAAGACAAGCTGAGATTCCCGGGTATTTGATTGATTCCGTTTCGTTTGTAATCAATTTTAGCTTCATCCAATACAGTCAAGAGAATCTTCTCCATTTCTTTCAATCGAATAGTCTGATCTTGAATTTTTAAACAATTTTCTTTCAAAGCCACAGCCATACCAACAATTGCTGCTACATTTTCCGTACCAGCTCTCATGCCGAATTCTTGAGATCCGCCGTTCATGTAAGAATAAATAGGTGTTCCCTTCTTTATGTATAAAAAACCAATTCCTTTTGGACCATTAAATTTATGAGCAGAAGCTGACAGCATATCCACCCCTAATTCTTTAACATCTATTTTTACATGACCAACTGCTTGCACAGCATCAGTATGAAACAATGCACCATGCTTATGAGCAGTTTCGCACAATTCTTTTATCGGTTGAATTGTTCCTATTTCATTGTTAGCATACATAATAGAAACAAGCTTTGTGTCATCAGAAATGTTTTTTTCTAGTTCTGAAGCGGTTGTCAAACCACTACCGTCAACCGATATATATGAGACTTTACAACCCAGTCTTTCAACGAACTCACACGCCCTTAAAATTGCGTGATGCTCGATGACAGAGGTAACTATTCCACCTTGTTCTTTTTTCTGCGAAAAGGTGCCTTTAATCGCCCAGTTATCGCTTTCTGTTCCTCCTGAAGTGAAAAAGATTTCTTCGGGTAAAGCATTTATACACTCTGCAATTATGGTTCTTGCTTCTTTAAGTGCCTGCTTCGGCTTACGTGCAAAAGAATATGGTTGCGAAGCGTTTCCATAATTGTCAACCAAATATGGAATCATTGCCTCAAATGCATCGCTATTCAGTTTTGTTGTCGCCGCATTATCGGCGTAAATAATATTATTTTTTTTCATATTCCTTATCTATAATTTTGTTCAACTCATTTATTATAATTTGTCTATTAGAACATATAAATTCTGACCATTCATCATTTATTTGTACACTGTCTTTGTTTATTCTGTAAAACAAAACTTGTTCCGTTGAAATCTTTTCAATCTTTTTGTTTTCTTCTTTCCACGTCAAACCAATTAATTCTCCCTTTTGAATAAAAGGTGTAAGAAGCCTGTATTGAGGCATAAGCATCAGTTTTTTCAACTTGTTTTTTATAGTGACATCTTTGTTGTTATAAAGAAATTCATACACTGTTGCTTTCGAAGAAAAAATGCTGATTTCATCATTTTCGATAACACATTGAATTAAGTCAAAAATCCTATCATTTTTTGAAAATCGATAAAAGTGTTTTTCATAATATTGCCACGCTTCACTGACCATTCCACAAGACATTTCATAAAACGAAAACCGATTTCTTGATTCTTTTTTTATATTGTTAATCAAGTATTTCATCAAAAACAACTTATAAGATGTATTTCTTTTACCAACCATTTTTAATACAGAGTCTATTGTTATTGTAATATCAATCATTGTATCCCTTCACCCTTATATCAGGCATAAGATCTCCACGAGCATACTGCGGATCCATATATGATAATTGAGTTTTTACAATTTTTCTCTTCTCATATGCAGGTGCAAAGCAATAGTTATAAAAATCTTCAGGAGTTATATCACTCGCTGATCTAACATTAGGAAACAACAATTTCAAATAAGCAGTGGCAAGTCTTTGAATTGCCTTTTTATCTCTTGTATCAGCATCATTAGGTACAACAAGGAATGAATTAACCACTTGTCCATATTCCGGCATTTGTCTCATGTTATTCATTATTTCACTAAAATATTCAACGTTTAATGTATAACCAGAAAATATTAAATCTTCCTGCATTACCGGCAACTTCCATCCTTCGATAAAGCCATGGAATCTAACTAATAAGGCTGTGTCGTGAAACACTTCAGGTAATTCATAAAAATATACTTTCTTCTCTGGGAAACCGTTTGCATTTAAATCAACATTTCCCAACAAAATCATTCCACAAGATGAAGTTTGCTTAGTTTTACCTACTGTAAATGATCCGTCTTCCAAATAATTTTTCAAGCCACCTACAATTTCAGCTGGATTGTCAAATTTTATGGTTTTTATTTCATCCATAGCTACGAAATCATATGTAGCTATTATGCCAGGCGTTTGTGAAGCCATGTCATAAAACAGCTTTGCTCTTGTAACTTTTCCGCCGCTTATGTGCCAACCGTACTTACTTAAATTATTAAACACATAAGATTTTCCTGTACCTTTAGGTGCAAGTTCTATCATGTTTAATCGAGGTTCAACGAAAACTAAAAGTCTAGATAAAAAATTCAACTTTTTAGTGATTGAATCAAACTGTGAAGAATTAGGATTATACTCCATACAAGATAGCATAAAATCAATCCATTCTTCAGTAGTAAACTCGCTTCTTGCTCTGCAAAAATAACTACTATCGGGTCTATATGGCTTGAATGATTGAAAAGTCAACATTTGTATATATCCACGCTCTTTTTCAAATGGAGGAACATATTCCAATGTAACAATTCCCCAGTTTTCTCCTGTCTTTACAGTTCCATCAGCCATTAAACTTTGAGACACTCGTCCTTCTGACGACTTAATTCCCAAATCAGGTATTGAAAATTTATATATACTTGTCTTTATATCCGCTTCAACCAAAACTCTAACTAATACTTTTACACGTTCATTTTGAAGAAGCCTATTTTTAATATCACTATCCTCATCTTTTGATGGTATATGTTTTTGCAAAAACTCTTTAATTTTATTGATATCAGGTTTACCAACTGATGTTGAATATCTCTTAAGCAACCAGTCCTTGATAAAGGAAGGAATGTTATATCCGCCAAAGCAACTATATATTGATGGCGATTTATAAATACATTCTTCCGTAAAAATATTCAATACCTTTTTATCTAAATTAGTCATCAAATCCGTCTCCTTCTTCTATAATTCCCATGGTTCCTTTTACAAGAAGTTCTATTTCTTGATTTCTTGTAATTATTTTAACCATTTGCGTTTTTATTTCATTAATGTCTGACCTCCAAGTGTTGTATCCTGTTTGAACCATTACATGTCTTGTGCCATTTTCTTCTTCAAGTATAGGATTATCATCAACTGGGGGTAAAATTTCAACTATTACAAATCGATTTAAACCACTCAACGGAGATGACAAAATATTGACAGAATAATTAACAACTTGATCATCTTCGTGATCTGAAAAAATCACGCAAGGAACAATCACTTCTTCTAAAGTTGCTCCTCCATGAGATTCACGTTTAGGATTATCACTTAGCGAATAACCTTGTAATGCAACCACCCAATTGGAATCATCATAGCAGCTATACTTATAATAATCGTGCGTATCACTATCAGGAATGTTTGAAAAGCTGTCGACCTTCATACAACGTCCTTCATGCTCACTTTCAAACGAATATTTTTTCTTGCACGATAAAATCTTTCCGCTAGCGGTAGCACCGTGATCCGAGATAATAGCTACTCTGTTTCCCTTGTATTTCTTCACAATATACTCGATAATTTCTTTAATTTTGTCTAGCGAAGCGTTTATTATCTCATCAGGCCTATAAAAAGTCCCATGAATAATATCTTTATCATAACTGGTAATCCACTCGTTATATTTTCCTTCATATTTACTCTTGTTGACATCTGTGGTAGAAGGTAAAAAACATTTACACATATTTGCATAATTAATAAACTTATTCTGCTTTTTAAGTAAATAAAGTATGTATTCAAAATATTCGGCACCGACGCCATCTAGTGCTATTAAAATATCATATTTTTTATTTTTCAGTTCTTCAAACACCGGTTTCAGAGTATCTTCTATATACCATTTAGGAAAATCTTGTGCATTATTTTGAATTAGATTAGAATATTTTTCTGTTGGTCTGTTCAATATTTTGGATAATCTATATTCATAAAAATATTCCGCCATCCATTGCAACGAATTGCTAATATATGTAGATGTGGGATTTCCGATATAAGCGATTAAGTTAGGATAAATGTTTTTCACTTCTTCAACATTTATTAAAGAATTCTGAATTAATGCAACAGTTAGTCTTTTTTCCTCTGCTGTAATACACAACAATACATGTGACAAAAATGTATCATAAAATATTGAAAAAATGCTCCTGAAGTATTCTTCACTAACCTTATATTTTTCGCACAAATTGTTTACGGAAATTTTGAACAAATCATCCCCCATAACCTGAGTGCTAAATATTTTGGTTTCTAGATAGGACTTAAAAGCAGTGTTTATTGATTTTACATAATCATTTACAACAGAAGAAACATCATTTTCATCCAAGCATAATACGAAGTGTTTTCTAGCCTTAAAATATAGCTCTCCTTTTGTCATATCAAAATATGAAACTATATTTTTTTCAAATGATGAAAAATCTTCATTCTTGGATACATTTAAAATTTCAATCAAATATTCACTATAATCAATCAACTCGCTGTTCTCTAATAAAAACAAGTACAATAATTTTCTATAATCCAGATTAGCCTTTAAAAATAGCTCCACAAAATTATCGGAATTTATATTTTTTACATTAAAGAGATTGTAAGTGATTTTTTTCAAATCAAAACAAGACTTTTCATAGCACATATCAAAAAGAAACTTCCAAAAATCTTCTTTGAACAAATCTTCATTGACTTTTTTCAACTTCATTTTAAACATATTTGTTAATAATTTAAAATTATTGTCCAATTTTTCAATCGAAACAAAATTATCAGGCTTCGCCTTTTCGTACAACGTGACCAGAGTATCAGATATGCAAACAATACCCGATTTATAATTAAGATTTTTTAACTTATATAAAGATAGCCACTGTGAAGAAGTCTTTATGCTATTTTGAAAATATTTGCTATCAAATGTTGAACTTGCATAATAAACACAAATTTGTTCCTGTTCATCTTCGACAATAGTGGAAGGTTTTAATATTGGATCAATACTTTCATTTCTACTATTTGACCTTAACTCAATAGCGATTTTTTCAAACAAAGAATAACAAACAAAGTATATTCTCTGCTTGTTTTTTTGCGAAACACTTTCAATGTTTGTCATAAAAGAAATAATCAGTGCCTCTAAATCATTTCTACTATAAAATCTAATTAGTTCAGAAAATCCTGTAATGATATAATCCTTATTAGGATTTAATGAAGCAATAAAATTAAGCAGATGTGATTTTGTAATCCATCCATCTTCAAATGAAAGCAAAGTATGCAAATTTATGAATTGAATATCATTAATATGATTTCCTTTATCAACAGATAGTTTAGATAACTCTTTTACTAAAGTAATCAGTTCATCTTCTGAATTTTGAGACAATTTCATAAAAAGAAATCTAACCGGATATCTATCATAAGTATTGGATTTCTTTTTATCATCTAATATTAATTTGATTATTTCCTGTTGTTCAGTCATAATTACTCCACCAACTATTTTATTAGTTCTTGTACATCAGACAAAATACTAGGATGCTTTTTAATTAGCTCTATAATTATATTCTTATAACCATCAGCACTCTTTTTACTATTGTTAACTACTTCAATAATTTCATCAACAGTAAAACTACTTGATGCAGATTCTGCTGGTAGGGTGCTTGACAAATCATTTTGTGGACCATCAACTGGAATGACTGGATCATCATGTGTTATTTTCTGTGTATAACATTTGACAATCTGCATCTCAACATCGTTTTCTTTCCACAATGAAATTTCATCCTGAATATGCTGTTTGATAAAAACTTTATACTCTTCTGTATTGACAGAATCAAGTTTATATTGCTTTAATGTTATTTCTATAAATTTAGACAACAAATCAATTTTTCCGTCTTTCACTTTGCTGTATGCTAAAGTGAAGTCCATTTTAAAATTCTGAATTTTTTTAAGCAAAGAACAAATTTTGTTTTGGTTAATTGACTCATCAGAATCAATTGTAAACACAAACATTTCATCAATCGCCTTGTTAAATTCAATTTTTTGATTCTCATCTAAATATTTAAGTGCCCATAATGGGAATTGACAAATCTCAGTGAATTTTTTTCTGATGCTCCACTTTAAATGAATCAATCCTGGTTCTTTAGTTTCGAAAATACCATTAAGGATTTCTATTAATTCAAGTTCTTCAGCACTACTAAATCTAATTGACAATTTATCACTTTTTTTGCCAGTTTGACGGTATTTGAATAAAGCTTCTACAACATCTTTCATTACCGTTTTATCGATTTTTGTTCCTGCGTTAGCAACAAATACCTTATCAACGAACTGCTTCATCGCTATAGAAACTGCCGCATAAGATATAGGATTACCATAATATCCGTAAGGGGCTTCAAACAAGAACGCAAGTTTATTAGTTAAATCTATGAGAGGACTTATCGCTGATGTTGTTAATTCCTTTTCAACCGCTTTAATTAGCTTTACAATAGGATGCGATTCAGGCGCATCAGGTAACAAATTCATATTATTGTCAAATATGTAGTTACCATTCTCATCTTTCAATAAACACTTCAAATTAGTTACTAAACCACCAGTTAGTCTTTGCTCTATATCATCACGTGTTTCTTGATATAAGAAGGCCTCTATCGCTGCTTTTGCAGTTTTCACTTCCCAAATAGCATCTCTGTTGGCAGTTTTTAAAGTATCCAATCCATTGCTAAATACAAAAGGAATATATTGGTCACATATTTTAGATGCCAAAACATTTACACCAACAATATCATTACTTCCTCTGAAAGAAACAAAAATTTCGCCTTCATTAATGATGTACTCTACCCACTTTTTTATGCGACCGTTTGCTTTTTGTCTTTCCGCCTTTGCCTCTTCAATGCTACTTTTTTCTATTATCTCGCTACGAGAATAAGACTCAATAAAACGATTGAAATCAAGCTCATTAATTGGATTTTCTACATAACAGAATACTACATTTGAATATTCTGGACGCTTGGATAACATAGAAATGCATTGCTTAATATCTTCAGCTCCACGTTCTTCAGGCGAAATGCCTTTTAGACTTTCGCAAGAACCATGAGCGAAAAACATCGCAACATATATAACATGTTTTTCCGCAATTTTACTATTTAATTGAGTTTCTATTTGAGTATTTTTCAAAATGCAGCTTAAAGGCAAAAGTTGCACAGAACGCATTGTTCTATTATTGTTCTTAGTTACCTTCCTTTTAAGAGCATCAATAGACATTGGAAATGTATCAAAACATTTTGTAATCTCGTTGAAAAATTGATAATTTTTATTTTTATAATTGTTCATATCATCCTGAGAAATAGATGAAGTGGAGACTTCAAATATTCCATCTGGAGATTTAATAACAACATTGCTACTATCTAAATACTCAAGAGCATCATCAATTTGATCACAAGAATATATTCCAGAAAAGCATTCTTTAATATTTTTAATGTTAGGAACTACTAGACTTCTTTCGTTACTGTCCTCACCTGTACTTACAACAGAATTTAAAGTATTTAAAAGCAAAACTGTTTTAAATACATTTAAGAACAATATGCCTTTTTTCTTAACCTCATCATAGTGCATATTGTATTTATTTATTATTTCGTTTAGTTTGCTACCCGAACTTGCAGTGTCATTGTTGATTTTCAAGAAAAAGTCCCAAATGCTGTTTGGAGCGAGGAATGGTTCTTCTTTAACATCATTTTCTATAAATTTTTTGAATCCAACCGTTTCATCATTCAAAAAATTAAATACACTTCTTTCGGACGCGCCCAATTGGCGTGACACAAAAGTAGATAAATATGCAGTATAAGGATGGAAAGGATACAAACTGATAATCTTATTTTTTATCTCTTCAACATTCCCTATTGTATTTTCAGAAATTCTGTCTATTAGAGTTAACACTTCTAAACAATTAGTTATTCTCTCATCTACCAATTGTTTCAATCTAACATCATCTTTTCTGTCAAGTGTACTTGATAAGATATGATATGTTGTATTAGGCTGCATTTCATAAGAACATGTAATAAATCTATCAAGAGCAAGTTTTCGCTCTTCTGCATCTTTAAGTTTATATGCATCAGTCTGCTCAAATGTCTTATGGGTAACTAACACTATGTAAATCCCTTCGGGATTTCCTTTTTCATCAAGAGCTTTACTCAATTCAGCTATATCTTGAACAGTATTTAAAATGCTTCTGCATTCCGCGCCTGACAAAAGAGAGGTAAACTCATCCCAAACAATTAACAGTGTGTCACAAATATTTTTTTCAACCAACTGGTTTTTAACATCTTTTAACCAATTTACAATGCTAGATGTTCCGAAAGATGCTCCTGTATCGTTCTTAAATTTTTCATCTATTATTCCAAGAATTTCTCTATCGTAACTTTTCAATCTAGTTTCAATATCACTTTTCGAATGGCAATAGATTTTCAATTCATTTTCAAGCAAAGAAGTCCACAAAGAATCGAAGCTGGGATTGTGCAACACCTTTAATGCCATTTCATAATCGGTTTTAATATTAATTTCAATTCCTGCTTTTTCCAAAGCTGCTCTTGTCTCTTGTTGTATAACATATGCCATATCTTTGACATCATTTATTGTATACCTTCCCTTAAGTACAACAGGAAACGATTTGCGATTTTTACGATATTCTGCAACTTCATATTTTAACTGCTGGTCAGCTATTGATTTTAAAAAATCCGAAATTTCTTCTAACGGATCACACAATAAATGTTTGATTACAGAAGTAGAATGGCTCTTTCCTGTTCCATATGTTCCCTGTATCCATATTGATTTTCTATCATTCAAATTGGTAGAAATCGGTGCAGTAAAGGCACGAATAATTTTTTTCAAATTTGTTTCAAACTGAGAATTAGTTATAAATGATTTCCACGAATCAGGACGTTCCTGTGTCATATTAAATGTGTCATCAAAATTCGGTCTTACTCCAATGATATCACTATATTTGGCATTAAAATTAATCATATGAATAAAGTACACCCCTCTTCCTTGAATTGTTCGATTTTTTCCATTAAAGCTTCCACACTAGTATCTAAGTATTTTGCTAAGCATTCTAAACAGAAAAACTCTTTCGTATGCTTAGAAATAAGTTTTTTGTTTAGTGCTATAGTGTCTTTATTAACGAGTGCTCCACATCTTTCACAATTTATTTTTTTCATAACGAATCAACCATCATAGACAACACTTCTTCTGAATTTAGCCCTTCATTAAGTTTTATGTTGTCAAGACCTCCTTGTAATTCTGCAGTCAAAAATCCTTTTTCAGTCAAACCTCTTAATATCATATGGAATCTTTCCAATGACAAGTTAAACACGGTTCCTGGACCATTCAGTGCAGGAGAATTATAAATTTCACTCACCGTGAAAGCTGTTCTATTCTCTTTTTCTGCAATCAAATACAACAAATATGCAATTGCAATATCAGATACATTGTCCGTTCCCACTTTTCTAGTCAATCTCTCACGCTTTGTATGAGAAATAACTCCCATTTTTAGCGAATAATCGGAAAAGTCCACATCTTCTATTGAACAACCAAATGGTGAGTTATCAAACATGTTCAAAAGTGCACCTGCTGGATTTCCTAATGTCGCTTCAGATATATCTGGATATCTATACTGTAACATAGTTATCAAATCAGATTTGCTATAATCGTTTAAAATAGTTAAATCCTGAACATAGCATTCAACAGCAGCTGAATTAAAACAAAGATTGATCCATATTATTTGCCATGCCAAATATGTCTTTTTAGAATGCAATTTTTGAACTATCAAACCTAATTTGGAAAGCTTTTTATCTTTCAAATCAATGATTCTAGCATCTCTTAACCAGTTAATCGCTGCTGGGATCATTTTGGGTCCAAGTCCAGGATATTCAATAAACCACTCATCTCCTGTTTGCAACAAATCATTCACCCAGTCTTCTTTTAATCCGAAAGTCGAATATCTATCGACTCCGGAAGTTCTAACATTCTTTGCACTCATTCCAATTCCTCCTTCAGATACACGCCTTCTACTTCCTACAATGCATCCATATGAATTCACTTCATAACATTTGTGACAATGTACGCACATTAAAGGATTTATAGAAAGTTCCCCTTTTCTTATTGTTAATGCCCCCGTAGGACAATCAGCTTCACAAACGCCACATCTTTCACAATATGCTGTTTTCATCAAAACTTTGTTCATATAGCTAGTTAAATGCAATTTTCCACTAGTTCCAAGCATTTTAACTTTTAATTTTTCTTCTGATTCTTCAACCGAAAACTTAATAATATCGTCTTCGTATTTTATAGTTCCACTGTAATTACCATCACCATTATTACTCATCACGAAAGAACCTATCGTGTTTATCCAAACCTTCCAGTCTTGTTTGGGATTATGTATCACACACTCATATGTTGGCTCTTTCTTAAGCACATCCATCCTTGTGTCATCCTGCTCAAGCCCTTTTCCTCCAGCATTCTTTTTCCAGTTTCCGGAACTAATGTAATCGTCTATTCTAGACTTGTCTTTTATACCTATTTTCTCCGCCATTTTTTCAACAACTGCAATGAATGGTCGAGAAATATTAGGATACAAAACATTTATTAGATATTCAGACCACGATGATGCAAATGGACAAATATTACAACCTATTCGTGTTAATCCTTTTGTGTATCCATCATTAATCTTAACTTTACCTCTGCATATTATGTAAAGATACACCTCCGTATCATTCCAATTAAAAATTGGCCTACAGTTGATTAGATTGACATGTTTTACTCCTATGCCAACCCTATCATATTGTTCACGTTTGTTACTTTCTCCTGCTCTGACTCCCTCGAATACAACGCATTTAGGCTGTTTTTTTGTTTTAAGCTCATCTTTTAAAGTCCTGGCAAACAACGAGGTTTTTCTTACTTTACAGCACCACCTATTCATTCTGCTTGGTGGTCCATACTTTTCCCATTGCTCAATTATTGGATATTCTGATTCACATTTAACCAATTTAAACTCGGGATATAAACTTCCATATTTTTCAGTTGTTCTCTCAACTGTTTCATAAGTACATGGTAATTCCATACCCGTGTCTGTATAAAACGCTGTATATTTCTGTGGGGGAATAACTCTAGTTACCAAATCTAATACAACTTGTGAATCCTTTCCTCCACTAAAAGCTACTGCAATAGCATCAACTTTGTTAAAGTAATGTTGATATTGCTCATTGATAAAATCCATTGCCTCGTTCTCAATGACGCATAGTTGCTTTTCGTTAATTAAGCGAAGCCTATTAATATTTATAGGTATTAACCTTTCAAATACAAATTCTTTCGGATAAACAATTTGTGGTTTATGGTACAAATCTCCACCCTTCGCTTCAAAAATCACTATTCCGTTATAGTAATATTTTCTGTCGCAGCACCAACATATAGGTACATTTTCATTATCATACAAATATCGATCAATTCCTAAGATTCTTAACTCATCAGTATATACAATTCTCGGATCGTTAAGCGCATCTTGTTCATCTGCTGACTCTACTAATTTTACCAAATTATAATCTTCCCAAACAACCTTAAACATTATTATCCCTCATAATAAAAATATATAATATTATAACACGCAATGGAGATAAAAACAAGCATTATGTATTTTTTTGATAAATAATGTTATATTTTATCCTTGTCCTAGTAAGTGACGAATGATTCTTTTACGTGCTAGCAACTGATCCTCTTCTATTTTTATCGTAAAATTAATGCCCAATGAGCGCGCATTCTCAATTCTAAACTCAAATAATTCCAAAAGTAAATTTCTAAAATCGTTAATTGTATCTCGCTTATAACAAAAATAGCAACAAAAAGTATTACTGTCTTCAAATACTGTCAATCTGTTCTCCCTGTTGCAAAATGGGCATCTACCTATATATCGTGTTCCCTCTTTAGAAAGCTTGATGAATTTTGAAACATATTCAACCAAACTTTTGTTCTCTGGGAATTCCATAATTTCCTTGTATATTATTTCTCGTGTTTGGTCCATAAACAACCTCCAAAAGTATATTCAGATTAATTATAACACATCGTAATCTTTCTTGCAATATTGAGGTGTACCAAAAATACGACATTTAGTTTTTGATTTGATTTTCGTGCTTATATCTTTGTTTTGCATAGCAAAAGTTGGTGGTTGGGAGGTGCATTTTGGGTGGAATTTGGAGAAATTTGTGAGAAAGTTGGTTAGAAAATTATGATGTACCAAAAGTGCGACAGTTTGGGGTTGCAATTGTTGGGAATGTATGTTACAATCAGGACACCTTGGAAGGGGGGTGGAAAGATGAGAGGTGTTATTTATGCGAGGTACTCCTCGGACAATCAGCGAGAGGAGTCGATTGAGGGGCAGATTCGTGAGAATACTGCTTATGCTGAGAGGAATGGTATTACCATTGTTGGGCATTACATTGACAGGGCTTATTCGGCTAAGACTGACAATCGTCCTGAGTTTCAGCGAATGATTAAGGACAGTGCAAGGTGTGGCTTTGATGTTATCATTGTGTGGAAGCTTGACAGGTTTGCTCGCAATCGTTATGATTCGGCAAGATACAAGATGCTTCTTAAAAAGAATGATGTGCGTGTTATATCGGCAACTGAGGCGATTTCGCAAGGTGCTGAGGGAATTATTCTTGAGGCTGTGCTTGAGGGAATGGCTGAGTACTACTCTGCTGACCTTTCAGAAAAGGTTTCAAGAGGTATGAAGGAAAATGCTCTCAAATGCGTTTACAATGGTGGAATTGTTCCTCTTGGCTTCAAGATTGATGAGGAACGGCATTATCAAATTGATCCTGAAACTGCTCCTATCATTGTGGAGATTTTTACGAGGTATGATAATGGCGACAGAATGGTTGACATTATTGACGACCTAAACAGGCGTGGCATCAAAAATGGTGTTGGGCGACCATTTAATCGCAACTCTATTGGGAGCATTATCAAGAACAGGCACTACATTGGTGAATACTTTCATGGTGATGTTGTTATTCCTGATGCTTTTCCTGCTTTAATTAACTATGAGTTATTTGACAGGGTTAATAAAAAGCACGAAAGAAACCACAAAATTGCAGGGAGATTCCGTGCTAAGGAGAAGTATATTCTTGGCACTAAATTATTCTGTGGCAAGTGCAAGGCAATGATGCACGGAGATTGTGCTAAAAAGAGCAACGGAACGGTTTATCGCTATTACAGGTGCTACAATAAAAAGGAACGCTTATGCGACAAGAAGGCTGTAAAAAAATCTTGGATTGAGGATCTTGTTATTGGCAAGATTATGGAGCTACTCATGGATGATGCAATGCTTAACAAGATTGCCGATTCAATTATGGACCTATACAAGTGCGATGAGAATGCTATCGCTGTTTTAGAGGGGCAATTAAGAGGAACGCAAAGGTCTATTGACAATCTTGTAAGGGCTATTGAAAGAGGCGTTGTTACAAGCTCTACACAAGCTCGACTTGAGGAGCTTGAAGAGGACGCCAAAAGGTTGCAAAGTGCTATTCGTGAGGAAGAAGCAAGGCGACCTAAGCTTACCAAGGAGTTTATTCTCTTCACTCTTCAAAAGTATAAGAGCTTAGACCTGACAAGCCTTAGAAATCGTGAGAAATTGGTTGATTCTTTAGTCAACTGCATTATTCTCTACGACGACAAAATCGTAATCACCTTCAACTACGAAAATGAATCAGTAACAATAAAAACTACCGAGGAAATTTCCTCGGTAGAAATACATAGTTCGGTTTCCAAGCAAACAAGGTCGGCTTTGAAATCCAAATTTGGCACCCTGGTAAGTGTCTTTTTTATTAATTTTCGAGCTCAAAGATTTTTTCTATTGTTGTGGCTATTTGCTCTGTGTGAAGCCATCTGCCCTTTTCGCCGTACAACAATCTTTTTGCCAAATCGCCAGAGCCACACCAGGTTGTCATCAAGATACCGTTTATATGTCCTTTATCGTTTTTAATTGCATAATCCAAGAATGCTTCAAGATTATTCATATCTCTCCAAGGGCTTACCATTATTTTGAAGCCCTTATTTGCAAAAATATCTATTGATGGATATTTTTCGTATTTATCATAATGCCAATCACATACGACAATGTCCTTAGAAAGCATATCGATAGCGCTATCACTACCATTATCAGAGGCTTCCCATCTGTTATAGCCTGTTTCCTCGGTTGAAAGAAGTCTATCTCCCCAAATAAGTGTTACTCCGCCTCGTTTCTTTACGTGTTCATTAAGGGAATTTATCCAGCTTGAGATTAATTCTGCTCTTGTCTTTTTTGAGCATTCAGGACATAGCCCTGCATTGAATACCTCGTCACAACCGATATGTATCATATCTGCTTCGAATACGTCCATTAGCTCATCTAGTAGCTCGCATACAACTGCTTTTGCTCCTCTACTACTTAGACATATACTCCGAGAATAAAGAATTTCCTTTGTATCGCACTGCTCGTCAAAGCTGGGATACGCACGTAAAAGTCCATCATTTATATCTGCTAAAACCTGATTATGTCCGTGTAGTATGCCGTCAGTTGGCTCATTAGGGAAACCAGATTGATGTCCTATTAGGTTCATCTTGGGCACTAATTTAATATTGTTCTTTCTACATACTGCTAGAAGTCTTTTTACATCATCAAAGGACAGTGGGTCATATCCCCACACCTCAGGGTGATGCTTAAATTGATAGCGATATCTTACCTGCATAACTATCATATTAAAGCCACGAGGTGCCAAATATTCATCAATGAATTTTATAACGTCATCTATTTCCTCACTAAGTGGTGCTGTTAAGACTATACCTTTAGTTTTCCAAGAAAATTTCATAATTTACTCCTATCAAAAAATTCCAACTATTAAAATTGCCACAATGCCTATAACAAAGCCAATGCATTGTTTTTTAGTTATCTTATCTTTGTATATTAGTGCGGATATAAAGCTTGACAAAAGCATACTTCCTATGTTGTAAACAGGAAATAGGATTATTGAGGGTAGCTTCCCCGACAAGCTTAAATTTAAAAAGTTCAACAAGCCTACACATATACCAAGACACAAGGGAACTATTAATTTTTTTATTACCCTTTGCTTTTTAGATAATTGATGCTCCTCTTCTCTGTTTTTATGGATTAACAAGGACACGATACCTGTAAATAATGAGGAGAAAAACAATGCATAGACTAAAAACAATTTTAGCTCGTTTGCAAACTCGGAATATTGGTGAGTTTTTTGAAATATTGCGTTTGTGCCCGAGCCTAGCATCGCTAAAATTGCAAATGGTAGCCACGCAAATAGCCGTCCACCCTTTTCCCTCTTAAATACTATTAAGCACAAGGATATTACAAGCAAGGCAATGCCACCCCATTGATAAATAGATACACCCTCATTCCAAAAAATCAAGCCATAAAAAATAGGCACCAAAAAGCCACAGGAATACACAAGAGATACTAGCGACGCAGGTCCTTTTCCCATTGCCATTGATTGCATAATTTGAGTTATTGCTACCGATATGCCAAAAAATATAGAAAGAACAATAGAAAACGTAGATATTTTGAAAAGCTTATTGAACTCACCTGCAACAAAAATCAATGAACAAGCAAATGCAACAAAAAGAGCCTTGAAGTTTAATACAGCTGTTTCCTTTTTTGAGTATTGTCCTGTTCCTAATGCTTTGCAAAACAAGGATTTTCCTGTAGCTAACAGGGTCGATAAGGCTAGTATAAGATATTCATTCACTTAATTTTAACAACCTCTAATCAATTTGATATTTCTAAAATAATTATAGCATTTTTCAATAATTGATGATATAATAGAAATATCAAAAAATACAACAAATCTATAAATTGAGGTTTATATGGATAATTTTTTACCTAAGACCTTTGACCTTGACGTGGGCAATAGCTATTGCAGTGACTATCAACGTGGCAAAAACAAAACGCTACCACACTGGCACAGTGGTGCAGAAATTATATTTGTTCTTGAGGGCAAGGTTGATGTAATGTTTAATGATTCTTGGCATACCTTAGAAAAAAGCTCTATGATTTTTATTCCACCGAAGCAACTACATTGCTGTAATTGTAAAGATGAAGCTACTGAAAAAATAGTGCTTGGCTTTAAGGAAAACTGCCTTGGTGCCGGTATTGGTCTTTCTCTTTCAAGCGACGTGCTTCTATTCTGTGTACTGCATAATCTTGAAAAGACGTCCTTGCCTACACTCATTAAGGAGTTTGACAAGCATTCAAGGAATTATTCTATTTATGCAGAGGACTTAATGGCTAGGGCGATTTTACTACAAATATATTCATTTTTAGTAAAGCATTGGACTAATCAAGGAATTGACCTTAACCTAAGCTATAAAAGTAAGGCTATTTCAATAGTATTTAATTATATTGAAGCCCACTATATGGACGACCTTTCGCCTTATGAGGTAGCAAAGCAATTTCATATTAGCTATAGTGGTTTAGCTAAGGCGATTCAAAAATATAAGCACACAACCTTTATAAAATATGTTAATCAAATACGAATTGAGAATGCAAAAAAGCTTCTTGCTATAACGGACAAAAGTGTAACAGAAATAGGCATAGAGTGTGGTTTTTCTGTTACAAGCTATTTTATTAAAACGTTTTATGGCTTAACCGGTATGACGCCTAAATCTTATAGAAGCTTAATTAAAAAGCAAGCTAATTAGCATATCAAAAAAACAGGAAATGAAAATTTCCTGTTTTTATTTTAGAATTTTCTTGATTAATGCCCCTAAGGATGTAGCAATTCCTACAAAGCCGTGGTCATTTGGATGACAGCCCTCTACTGTGCCAAATTCTGCGTAGGGGGCAAACTCCTTGCCTCCATCCCAAAAATATACGTTTTCATCGCCATTATCAAGAGCATTTTTATAGGTTTGATATACGATTTGACGTCGTTTTGGCTGATTATCGTGAAATCTTGCCATTGAGATTGAGGTCATCATTATTATTGGTAGGGTTGGGTTTGCATTGCGTATTATTTCAAACATAGCCTCGTGTGTATTTTGCAAATGCTCCCAGCTTGGTGCGTTGTGGTCATAGTCGTAAACAAATAGCTCCGTATCAAGTGAGGCTATATATTCAGCCATTTCCCTTTCACCTCTTGCACTTCCTGAAAAGCCTAGATTTATAAAATCCATATTTAATTCACGAGAAATTATACTTGGATAAGAATTGCCTGGTCGTGAGGCACAGCCACCCTGTGTTATGGAATGACCATAATATACAATTGGCTTTTTATTCCTATATGGTGTTGGTGCTTCGATTTTTGCAGTCTCCTCGAGTCCTATGTATAATCTACAAACATCACTATAAAGTGGAAGATTGATTGTTATCTCACGCATTTTTCTCGTTTTAAATTCAAATATTGACTCGTAGCCATCTCTTATGTCAAAGGGTGGGCGAAACGTATTATTAAATTTGTCCTTGCCATCTTCTCTTACGTACATATCAAAGCCACAAGAGCCTGTCAATGCAAAGTGGTCCATTTTGCCAACGTTACACATTTTGGCAGAAATCGCCATATACAGGCTATCGGTTTTAAAACGTACTCTGCCACCCGAGGTGTTAGTGTGTAGACAGGCTACTCCGTCGTTGACACTTTTGGCTACCTCCTCTGGCATACGGCGAAGCCTTCCGTTTTCGTAGGAAACACCATAGACACAAAAGGGCTTTTCAAGGACCGAATAAAGCTTAATATCGCTTTTGTCTAAGCTTGTTTCTATCTTAAAGTTCTCATCTATTTCTTCAAGTCTACTCATATAATTCTCCTTGTTAAATTAGTAATTCAAAGGACTCCCAAAGAGTGTTATTTTCGTAAGCGATGGTTTTAACCTCGTATTTACCAAATTTCAATGGTAGTCTTTGGTCGTTTATCTTGATATAAGTATCTACTTGATTTGGTGTGTTGTTGAGTAGTCTAAATATAACTCCGTCCTTACCATAGGCTTTTTTAACAGTTGGCATAGATATAGTATCGTCGCCGATAGAAATATCTAGGTCGGTGCCTGTTTTTTCGCTTGGGATTGGGAAAATATTTAGTGCATAAGGCTTTTGTACAAATTCGGTCGCCTTGCATTCAAGCTGATTTCTTTGCAAAAGGGTCAATCTAAAGGAATAGTTATTCTCCCCTTGGTCAACCTTTTTGGTGTATCTGTCTTGTGGAATTAACTCTCTTTCGCCGATTGGGTGGGCGCAATAGGTTACTCCACGGACAAGGGACATATAAAGGGTATCATTTTCAAAATGGCTACCGTAAACGTCCTTGTTAAGCAGTGCAAGCCACTCCTTCTCTGTGTCGAGGGCTACAAATCTATGGGCTACATTTTCCCTTGCGTCCATAAATAGATTTTCTGTGCCGAATGGTCCTTGACCTATTAGGCTACCCTTTTTAGCAAATGGAAGCTTCAATTTAACTATTTTGTTAATATCGTTGTTGTACAAGGTGACGTCAATATCAACATAGTCGTTGTTTTTGTATATCTTGTAAAGTATTCTTGCACGTGTGCTATCACACTCAAAAAAGGCTTCTATACCAAGATAAATATCGCCATTTTCGATTACTTGAATACTCTTCATGCCCTTAAAGGGTCCAGTTGGATTTTGAGACAGTGTAAAGTCTTTTTCGTTAGTGCCTACTCTTAAAAGCTGGTCCTTGCCCATGCCCCAAGGGTCTGCATTGTCATCAAGGCTACATAGTCCAAAGCCGTTTTTGATATACTCAACTCCGTCAATTTTGTAAGATGAAAGCAAGCCTGTTTTTTCGTCAATTTTTACATATTTGTGTCCGTTATCAAAAACAAATGCTTCTTCTCTTTGATTTTCCTTTGAGTCAACAAAATCTATATAAACACTATATCGTGCAAGGGACATTGACTTTAGCTTAGCCTCAAAAATAATGCGCTTCCTCCAGTCTAGGTTAAGGTTAGAGTCTTCCTTAATTACCTGATATGGCACACTATTTCCATTTTCATCTACAACCTTTATGTGTGAGGAAATATCTGTTTGCCAGTTTTGGTCGGCTAGAGAAAATTCACACTCTACGTTTTCGCATATATCATAAGGGTGAGGGTTGAATACAACTACCGGATATTCTCCATCCTTTGCTGGCTTTTGGCTAGTTGAAAGTGCAAAATAGGCTTTGATTTTTGCCCTTTCTGCCTCAAGCATACCATGATTTAAAAATCTAAGTCCTGCATCCTCGCCACATTGCACAGAGGTGCCCGGTAAAACGTCGTGAAATTCTGCGTTTAAAAGGTCCGTTACCGCATCTTGAATTTCCTTTTCAGGATAGGTGTCAAGTAGACCCTTCATATATGCAACTGATGACATTTTTTCTGCCATTGCTATTTCATTTTCAAGCTGTGCATGTAGCTTTTTTACACGATACATTGAGGTGTAACAGCCTGGCATTGAAATACGAAGGGATTTATCAAAGACATTAGTAGGTGTAACCCTAGAAAAGAATTTTTCAGGGGTGGAGTGTATGTAATTTACCTCTTTATCTGTCAAAAGCTCGTTTTTTATGTCGGTTAAATCCTTGTGTGATGGTCCACCACCATGGTTACCAACTCCCCACAAAACTGCGCCAACTGGCACGTTTTGATAATTTGCACGGCTTATGATGGATTTTACACTTTTACCAAGCGAGGTGCCATAGCTACCAGGAATACGCATTGCCTTGATTTCGCTACCATCAAGTCCTCGCCAAATAAATTGCTCACTTGGCAATTGACATTCGCTTCCATAAGGGCGCATAAACATATAGCTATCCTGTCCACACTTTTTAATGATTTGGACAAGTCCTACACTGTGTCCAAAGGGGTCAAGATTCATTGCAGTTGTTGGCACAACTCCAAATTTTTCCTTGAAGTATCTTTGTCCCTCTCTTATTTGTCTTACAAAGCTTTCGCCAGAAGGCATATTGCAATCTGGCTGTAAATACCAGCCACCCATTATATGCCACTTGCCTTCCTTTACAAGCTCTTTGATTTTTTCAAAAAGCTCAGGTGCGTATTCCTCAACGTATTTATAAACCGTTACCTCGTTGTGACAAAATATGTAGTCAAATTCATTACATAGCTTAACTGCAGAATAAAAGGTTGAAAGCGTAGCACTAACTCCCTCTGGCCAGTCCCATTGCCATATTGGGTCTATGTGAGCATTACATATTAGATGTATTTCCTTTTTGTTTTCCATGCCAGTTATTGTCCTTTCTTCTCATTGACCATGCAAGGTACAATGCGTATGTGCCTGTGATTAGGGCAAGTAAAATTGAGGTAATTATTCTTGATTGCTGTGTCTGTATTGCTTCGTTTGAAAAGGCGCTTAGTGCGTTAAATAATCCGTGAGATACAACACAAGCTACTATGCTTTTTGATTTGTAGTATATCATTACAAACATAAAGCCGGCTGTTGTTGCGTACAGGATTTGGAGTAGGCTTGGTAAAAGGTCCATACCTGCGCCATTGAATAGGTTGATTATATGTCCTATTCCAAAGGTTAGGCTTGAAACGATAATTGCTACTTTTGTATTGCCTTTTCTCATTGCTTCAAACAAAAGCCCTCTAAAAATTACCTCCTCTAAAAAGCCAACACAAAGCATTGCTAAAACGTAAAATACTGTTTCGCCAACACCATAATTTAATGTCAATCCATACCATAAATTTGCACTTAGCATTATCAAAATCGGTATGTAAAATAACATTGATTTGTTTGTTGATTGTGAATGGCAAAAGCCATATTTTTTAAGTAGCTTATTTTTCTTCAAAAATGCAAAAAGGACAAAAGAAAGCACAAGTCCAATTACTAAAGTAATTGACTTTTCTGCACCTAGTGTAGAAGACAGATTATCACCTACCGACATTAGCACACAATAGGCAATTATCCAAGCAATAGAAAACCATATTTCACTTTTTTCATATAGCTTTTTTAAAATGCTCATTTCTCTTCTCCTTTTTTGTTTTGTTAAGCTTTGTGCTTTTCAATAAAATCGATAAAATTATTCCAGCCATGACGGGATAATAGGTGTCTTGACTTTAAAAGGAAAAATGCAACGTGGCCGTCAAGCAAGCGTTGTCCTTCCTTTAATTCTACCTCACCACCGACAAGTCCCGTAAGTCCTTGCTTTTCCCAAGCCTCACCACTGGCTAGGGCGCATAGCTGTTGAGATTTTGGGTCTGCCCAGAAATCAAGGCTACAAGCACCCACCATTACGTATCTTGGTGCTATGCTTCCTATTAAAAAGTGTTGGTCAAAGGTGTCGGGTACGTTTGTTTTGGCATATTTTTCGTAATTCTTACAGAACCAATAGGGGAACATTTGGTATATATCCTCAATCAGCTCACCTGTTATCCAACGATTTTCCGTTCTATGATGTCCACTGTTTCCACGGTATAGTGCATCACCTGAGCATCCTGCGGCATTAGAATAAACGAATTTTATTCTTTGATCAAGCATAGCGGTAACGAGGGCGGTTTTTCCAAGTCGGGAATGTCCTGCAATTGCTATATTACTTTCATCTGTGAAATCTTGTGTAAGTGCGTAATCCAAAACACGCATATTAGTCCAAGCCCACATCATTATTTTTCCGCAATCCTCTCCGTTTTCCTGACCGTTTGGTAAAAGAAGTGGTGCTATTCCGTTTGAAAAATCATTATTGTCGCTGGTTATATCCTCATAGCAATAGCAAAGGAAGTTTACGTCCTTTTCCGTCATTTCCTCAAGAGCAAAATATCTTGAGGCGTACATTGGGTGGAAGTTGTTGAAAAGTACAAGAGGACGCTTTTTTCCGTCGTTGTGCAAGAGTCTGTCAACTCTTATGCTATGGCTTTTTTCTCCTACGGTTATGGTTAGAGTTACGTATGTATGCTCAACCGTACCACAAGCGTATTGACCGTACACAAAGGTTGGCTCGTCAACGGATATGGAATACTCTACATTTGGTAAGTAGCCGTATTCCTCTCTTTGTAAAATTTCTATCATTTCCTCTCTTTCTAAAAGAGACGGAAGCTGTCTTTTTATAAGCTCGTTTTTCATTTTGACCTCACATTATAATTATGATATACTATTGTAGCACTAAAAGGAATAAAAGTCAATTTGAAAGTTGTTATTGATATTCTAATTTTGTTGTGATATAATTTGGATAGTTTATTTTTAAGGAGATACGAAATGAATAAAAGATATAAATATCCAAGGACCTGTCATTTACCCTTTTCGCAGGGGGCAACGGATGACGACAAAATTCTTACGTCAACCGAGCATTTTTATGGTAAAGAGGTTGTAGTTACCGAAAAAATGGACGGCGAGAATACCACAATTTACAACGACCATTGTCACGCAAGAAGCACGGATAGTAAGCACAAGGGCTATCACTCTTGGCTACTTAGCACTATTCCTATGTTTCAGCATCAAATTCCAGATGGCTGGCGAATTTGTGGTGAATACCTTTATGCAAAGCATTCAATAGGCTATGACAATTTGCCATCCTACTTTATGGTTTTCTCTATTTGGACTGAGGAAAACGAATGTCTTAGCTGGGACGATATGACCGACGTTTGCCGTGATATGGGTCTTGAGGTTGTGCCCTTTATTTACAGAGGAATATACGACGATGCTACAATTAAAAAGCTAGCCGAGGAAACTGTTAAAAGAGGTGGCGAGGGTATTGTTGTCCGTTTAGCCGATGGCTTTAAGTATGATGATTTCCCTGTTTCCATTGCAAAATACGTAAGAAAAAATCACGTACAAACAGACTCTAGCTGGGGTGCAGTTATCGAAAAAAATGGATTAAAATAAAAAAATTGCTCGGAATAACCGAGCAATTTTTATTTTAGCTTTGAGTAGGTTTTTTGTGTAAACTTTTCGTTGAAAACGATAAATCTTTGGTGATTTGCCTCACCGATAAGACCACACTCATCGTATGCCTTGATTTCAAAGGAAATGCATCTGCCGTCTACCTTTGTAACAACAGATTCGCTCCATACCTTCATACCAACAGGGGTTGCGCTTAGGTGCTTTACCTCTATTAAGGTACCAACTGTGCCACTACCCTCTTCAAGATATGGTGAAAGTGATTTATAAGCACATTCCTCCATTAAAGCAACCATACGTGGTGTTGCTAAAACCTCTAATTCACCACTACCAAAAACCTTAGCGGTGTCCTTTTCGGTCACTGTAATTTCAATTTTGTTAGTAACGCCTATTAAATCATTCATCTGTCTCATCCTCGTCTAAAATTTCTTTAATTAGCTTTCTTGCCCTTACATGCTTGTATTTAATAAGCTTATGGGCTAGGAAAAGAATTGCTTGTACAGGCACTCCTATAAAGAAAATTGGCCAGAAGGTGTACGCATTTTCAATAGGTGTGAAGAAAACAAGATTTAGATATATACTACCTAAAAGAGTCCATGCAACAACCGACGAAATAACAAAATTTGCCACCCAATGGAAAATAGACTTGCCAAATAACAAAATAACAATACAACAAACAGGCACAGCCCATACAAAAATAATCCAAAGTGGATTTGTACCATTTGTAATTGTTTCGTGAATAAAATAAAGCACGGTTGCAATAAGCCACACAGATACACCTGCTATTGCACATAGCCAAGCGTTGTATGCCCTTGCGTCCTTTTCGGTGATATGGTCCTCCTTTGCCTTTGCTTCCTCCTCGCCAATTAGCTCGTTCATAGTAATGCCGTAGAATTGGCAAATTTCATATAGGACGTTTAGGTCCGGTAAGGTATCACCCTTTTCCCAACGGGAAATTGCTTTATCCGAATAATTTAATTTTTCTGCTACCTCAGCTTGTGTAAGTCCCCTCTGCTTACGAAGGGCACCAAGATTTTTGGCAACCTGTGATTTTATATCCTTCATAATATATCCTCTAATATTCCCTTTTCCTTGCAAAAATGCAAGGGAGTGTCTGTTTTTTAAGTTTATTTGAAAAATGGAAAAATCTTTATTACGTAGTCATTTTACCACATATATTATAAAAAGTCAATATTTTTCTGTAATTCTACAATTTGTAGAGTGGTTTTTCTACTTTTACGGGGGCTGAGAATTTTTTCTTTAGAGTCTAAATTTTGTTCTGTCCTTTACTTTTTAGGACTCCTTTGTTAAAATATGGGTGTTATTGAGGCACCCTATATAGTGCCTACCACACTAACAAGGAGGAAATCGTGGACAAGCGAAAGGTTATCTATTACGAGGACGAATTAAACGACGAATTTTCTGTAACACAAATTACGCCTAAAAAGATTGACGAAAATTACGTTTACTATAATCCGTCAATATGGAAAAGAATTACTCACTTCTTTTGGTACAGAGTAGTTTTTACTCCTATTGCCTTCTTTCACACTAAGCTTGTGCTTCACCACAAGATAGTAAACAAGAAGCTACTTAAGAAGTTTAAGAATACAGGCTACTTTATTTATGGCAACCACACAAACGATATTGGTGATGCCTTTATGCCTAATATGCTAAATCTTCCTAAGGACAATTATATGATTGTTCATCCTAATAACGTATCAATGCCATTTCTTGGTAGAATTACTCCTTCTCTTGGTGCTATTCCCTTGCCCGATGGCAAAACGGCTTACAAAAACTTTACTAACTGTATTGAAAAAAGGATTAAGGAAAAATGCTGTATTGTAATTTATCCAGAGGCACATATATGGCCATATTACACTAAGATAAGACCCTTTACAGACGTTTCCTTTGCTTATCCATTAAAGCTTGACGTACCAACCTTCTGCTTCACTAACACCTATCAAAAGAGACGTTTTTCTAAGAAGCCTAAGGTTGTTACTTATATTGACGGTCCATTTTATCCAAACACAGACCTTAACCCTAAGGAACAGCGCAAGCATCTTCGTGAGCAGGTTTACGAATGTATGTGCGATAGAGCAAAAAACTCTAACGTTGAGGTTATTAAGTACATTAAAAAGGAAAATAAAGATGATTAATATTTTATATTGCGGAAACTACAAGGTTTTTGACGGTATGCTTACTACTTCTCTTTCAATGCTAAAAAGAAGCAAAAGCGACGAGCCAATCACCTTTCACATTTTCACAATGGACGTATCCCATTTAAGAGAGGATTATTTGCCAGTTACAGAAAAGCAATTAGCCTTCTTTAATGAGGTTATTAAGGAATATAATAAAGAAAACAAGGCGATTTTAGTTGACGTAACTCAATTTTACAAGGACTATTTTACAGGCTGTCCTAACGAGGATGCTTATTGCTCACCTTACACCCTAATAAGACTATTTGCCGACCTTGTAGATATGCCAAGCAAGGTGCTTTACCTTGACTGCGACATTATGTTTAACAAGGACGTGCATTTGCTTTACGATAAGGATCTTGGTGATTATGAATACTTTGCCTCAAGGGACCACTATGGCAAATTCCTTGTAAATCCTAACTACATTAATGCCGGTGTTATTCTCTTCAATATGAAGAAATGCAAAGAAACGGGCTTATTTCAAAAGGCACGTGAGTGGATACAGAAAAAGAAGCTTGTCTTTGCCGACCAAAGCGCAATAATTCGTTCAACAACAAAAAGAAAGGTGCTTTCACAACGCTTTAACGACCAAAAATTCTTATACAAAAATACGGTTATCCGTCATTTTTCAAAGAGACTTTTCTGGCTACCCTACCCACACACAGATAATATTAAGCAATGGCACGTTAGTCGTGTCCATAAGGTTTTTAAATATTACAATTTTGACGACATTCTTTTTGAATATATTTATTTAAAGGAAAAATTTTCGAGGGAGTATAAATAATGCAGACTATTCCAATTTTCTATGCTTGTGATGATGCTTTTGTAAAATATACAATTGTATCTCTTAGCTCAATGATTAAAAACGCATCTACCGAGTATAATTACAAGGTTTATGTATTAAATACAAACATTACCGAGGATATGAAAAACAGACTTAGCGCTCTTCAAAATGACAATTTTGAGGTTATCTTTGCAGACGTTAACGCATATTTAGACTCCGTTGAAAAGGAGCTTCCTATAAGACACTACTACTCTGCTACTACATATTACAGATTATTTATATCTGAAATGTATCCAGAGTACGACAAGGCTATTTATATTGATAGCGATACAATCGTTTTAGGCGATATTAGCAAGCTTTACAACACAGATATCGGCGATTTTTATATGGCTGGTTGTCGTGAACAGGCTATGGAGCAGGTTGACGTTTACGGCACCTACTGTGAAAAGGTTGTAGGCGTTGACAGACACGCATTCTTTAATGCTGGTATGATGCTTATTAACTGTCGTCAATTTAGAGAAAAGCAAATTCTTAAGAATTTCTTAAAAACTCTTGACCTATATAACTTCATCGTTACACAGGACGAGGATTACTTAAACTACCTTTGCAAGGACCACGTTTATTGGCTAGACCAAAGGTGGAATACTGAGCTAACTGATGGTCTTGAGTACCCTTACGATTACAGAGATGCTTGTATTCTTCACTACATTATGGTAAACAAGCCTTGGCATTATCACGAGTGCCGTGGTGCTGATATTTTCTGGTCCTATGCTGAAAAGACCTCTGTTCATGATATGCTTAAGGCTGAGCTTGATGCATACACAGATGCAGAGAGAGAAAGAGATGCAGCATCTGCTAAGAATCTTTATCAAATGGCAATTAATGAGACAAATCGTGAAGACAATTTCCAAAATCAATTAAAAAAAAACAAGACTCAATATAGAGTCCAGCTTGAAGAAAAGATAGCACAATACGAGCGCGAGGGCAAATTTGACCAGGATGTTGAGGATGACCCACCATCTAGGACTATTATGCCTGACGAAATCGACTATCTAAGAAAAAGTCCAATTGCAAAGCTAAAAACTAAGATTGCCCACGAAAAGGCAAAGATGTTTTTAAAGACTATTCTTGATAAAAAGGTAATGATTATTAAGGATATAAAGGGCATTGAGAATTGGCAAAAGCTTCAAAGTGGCGCTATTATTACCTGTAACCACTTCAATGCCTTTGATAGCTTCGCCATTCAAGAGGCTTATCACGCAACTAAAAAGTGGCCTAAGCAAAAGTTTTACAGAGTTATTAAGGAAGGCAACTACACCTCATTTCCAGGCTTTTTTGGTGAGCTTATGCGTCACTTCTATACACTTCCCTTATCCTCGAATTTAAAGACAATGGTTAAGTTTACAGAGGCAACAAATACTCTTTTACAAAAGGGTAACTACATTCTTTTCTATCCTGAACAGGCTATGTGGTGGAATTACAGAAAGCCAAGACCTGTAAAGCCTGGCGCTTACAAGTTTGCAGTTAAGAATAACGTGCCTGTGCTTCCTTGCTTTATCACAATGAGAGATTCCGATATTCTAGGTGAGGATTTAAGGAAGTCAATAAAGGGCTTTGACGTTGACGAAAACTTTATTCCTAACGGCTATTTCGTTCAAGAATATACAATTCACGTAGGTGAGCCTATTTACCCAAGAAAAGACCTAAACTATAAGGAAAATCTTGAATATATGGCTAAAGAAAACTTTGATGCTTGGAAGGAAATCTACGAGCGTGAATATCAAACTAAGTTAAAATACTAAGACAAAAGGCTTGACAAAACGTCAAGCCTTTTTGTTACAATATTTCACTCAAATCGGTTATATATTTATAGCCCTTCTGCTTTAGTCTTTCCTTTTCGCTCTCTAAATTACAATCAATTGAGTCGGTTGAGTGGGTGTCTGAGCAAATTACAAATTTCTTGCCCTGACTAGCTATTATATCAATTATGTTATCGTTTGGATAAGGTGAGGTGCGATAGCCACGAGAGATAGCACCTGTATTAATTTCGTATATAACAGGAGTGTTCTTTAGACTTTCAAGTGCCTCGGTATATGCCCTTACATATCTTGGGTGAGTTGTATCAATAATTGGGTCAATTTCGTTAAACTTTGTAATTAAATCGAAGTGACCTATTATATTACACCTTGTTTTGTTATACAAATCCCCTACTAATTTATAGTAGTCCTCGCAATATGCTAAGGCATCGCCGTCGTAGTATTTTTCTATATTTTCTCTTGTTTTCTTAGCACTTTCATCAAGAGGCAAGTATTCACCGTTTTTTTCGATGTAGTGTACTGAGCCTAGAATATAATCGTACCCACTTGCAGGTATTGAATAATAGTCCTGCTCAATCCCTAAATACACCTTGATTTGGTCCTTATACTCTTCCTTAAGGTCAAGAATAATATTCTTGTAGGATTGGGTCGCCTCTTTTTTCATTGCCCAGCTACAAGGAAAAATCATTGGTGCGTGGTCGGAAAAGCCGTATTCCCTCATACCAAGTTCAATTGCCATTTTTAGCATTTGCTCGTTTGTGTTTTTTCCGTCACTGAAATTTGTATGAGTATGGTAGGTTGATACTTCCATTATTTCATCTTCTCTTGCTTAACCTTGTGGTCGATAATATGACGGGAAGCAAGCTCCTTTTGAATGTCCTCAACTGAAATTCCCATTTGTACCATAAGCACCATTACGTGATATGCAAGGTCAGCAATTTCGTAAATTGTTTCTGCCTTATCGCCTGCCTTACCACCGATAATAACCTCTGTGGATTCCTCGCCTACCTTTTTAAGAATTTTGTCAATTCCCTTTTGGAAAAGGTATGTGGTATATGAGCCCTCTGGCATTTTTTCTTTTCTTTCAACTAAAAGCTGATACAAGCCCTCCATAGAAAACTCGTGTCTGTCAGGGCTTTGATAAACAGGGTTAGTAAAGCAAGAATCTGTGCCTGTATGACAAGCAGGTCCGTCCTTTTCAACTACTACTGTTAGTGCGTCATTATCGCAATCGGCTGTAATTGAAACGATATGCTGATAATTTCCACTAGTTTCACCCTTTAGCCAAAGCTCCTGTCTTGAACGACTGTAAAAGCATGTAAGACCCTTTTCCATAGAGGTCTTTAGACTTTCCTTATTCATATAAGCAACGGTTAAAACATTTTTTGAGTATGCATCTACAACTACTGCAGGAATTAAACCATTTTCATCAAATTTAAGCTTTTCTATGTCTAACATTTTTATACCTCACTATATTCTTACTCTTATATTGTTTTCCTTAAGCTGTTTTTTAAGCTCCTTAATTTCTACCTCGCCAAAGTGGAAGATAGATGCGGCAAGTCCTGCATCAATGGTAGGAATTTCATTAAATAGCTCAATAAAGTGCTGAATTGACCCTGCACCACCTGATGCAATAACGGGCACGTTTACTGCCTCGCAAACTAGCTTTAAAAGCTCAATGTCAAAGCCGTTTTTAACTCCGTCTGTATCAATGGAATTGACAACTATTTCACCAGCACCTAATTCAACTCCTTGCTTTATCCAAGAAATTGCCTCAATGCCTGTATTTTCTCGTCCACCCTTTGAAAATACTAAAAACTCACCATCAACTCTTTTAACGTCAACAGATAAAACAACGCATTGACTACCATATTTTAGCGATGCTTCCTTAATTAGCTGTGGGTTCCTTATAGCACCCGAGTTTACGCTAACCTTGTCGGCACCACATTTTAAAACTCTATCAAAGTCCTCAACCGTATTGATACCGCCACCAACTGTTAGTGGAATAAATACGTTTTGAGCAACTCTTGTTAAAATATCGGTAAAAAGTCGTCTTTCCTCAAAGGATGCGGTTATGTCGTAAAACACAAGCTCATCTGCGCCACAGCTTGAGTAGTATTTAGCCAACTCAACAGGACATGAAACGTCGCTTAAGCCCTCAAAATTTACACCCTTAACTACTCTTCCGTTTTTAACGTCTAAGCAAGGGATAATTCTTTTTGTTATCATTTTGCTACCTCAATAGCTTCTCTTAGATTTATTGCGCCTGTGTAATATGCCTTACCGATGATTGCGCCATACATTTTCATTTCTGTAAGCGCCCTTACATCATCAATCGAGGAAACACCACCAGAGGCGATAATATCAAGAGAATATTTTTCGTTTAATTCCTTGTATAATTCAAGGTTTGTGCCCTTCATAGCACCATCCTTAGAAATATCTGTACAGATTATAGTTTTTACACCAAGGTCTTGCATTTTTGACAAAAATTCCTCTAGGGTATATTGGCTTTTTTCAACCCAACCCTTAATTGCAATATAGCCGTCCTTAACATCGGCACCAACAGCAATTTTCTCACCATATTTCAAGATTGCCTCGGTCAAAAATTTTTCGTCAGTTACTGCGCTAGTGCCTAAAATTACACGATTTGCACCATTTGAAAGGTATTTTTCAATAACCTCAAGAGAACGAATACCACCACCTATTTCTAGAAAAAGGCTTGTTTCCTTGGCTATTCTTTTTACCACCTCAATATTAGGGGTATCACCATTTTTTGCACCCTCTAGGTCAACCACGTGTATGAATTTAGCACCTTGCTTTTCAAAATCCTTGGCTATTTCCCAAGGCTTATCGCTATAAACTGTAAGCTGATTATAATCGCCCTTGTAAAGCCTTACAGCCTTTTTTTCAAATAAATCTATCGCAGGAAAAATTTTCATACCTTGTTTTTTGCTCCTTACATTTCGCAAAAGGCTCTTAGAATATTTAGTCCTATTTCTCCACTTTTCTCTGGGTGGAATTGACAGCCCATTACGTTTCCCTTGCCTACTATTGCAGTAAGCTCCTTATCGTATTCCGTTGTTGCAAGAAGACTATCCTCGCAATCCTTGGCATAGAAGGAATGAACGAAATATACGTAGTCCCCGTCCTTTATATACTTAAACAGGGGATGATTTTTCTTAAATATTAAGGCATTGTAGCCTATATGAGGAATTTTCAAGGCTTCATCAATAACGCCCTTCATAGGCACAACTGAGCCCTTCAAAAGCCCTAAGCCCTCGTGAGTGCCAAACTCATAGCTTTTTTCAAAAAGCAATTGCATACCAAGGCAAATGCCCATAATAGGCTTACCATTTTTAGCCTCGTCAATTATAACCTTGTCAAGACCTGTGCTTCTTAGCTTAGCAATTGCGTCCTCAAAGGCACCAACACCAGGCAAAAGTATTTTGTCAGCCCTTCTAATTTGGTCCTCGTCTCCTGTAACCATCGCCTCAGCGCCTATGTAGCTAAATGAGGATTTTACAGAAAAGAGATTGCCTACACCATAGTCAACTATTGCTATCATTAGATTACCCCTTTTGTAGATGGGATTTCGTCCTTAAACTGAGGGTCAACAGAAACAGCCTGCTTCATTACTCTACCAAAGGCCTTAAACGCACCCTCAATAATGTGGTGTGAATTTACCCCTGCTAGCTGCTTTAGGTGCAAGGTGATTCCTGCCTCTCTTGCTACTGCAATAAAGAATTCCTGTGTTAATTCAGTATCAAAGCTACCAACTCTGTCGCTTGGAATATCAAGTGAGTAGTAAAGTCCACCTCTGCCTGAAATATCAACTGCACAAAGGATTAACGCCTCGTCCATTGGCAAAATAATGTCGCCATAACGTACAATGCCCTTTTTGTCGCCTAGTGCATTTTTAATAGCTTGTCCTAGACAAATACCGATATCCTCGGTGGTGTGGTGATAATCGACGTTTGTGTCGCCTACACACTTAACTGTTAAATCAATTCTGCCATGCTTGGAAAAAAGTGTAAGCATGTGGTCGAGAAAGCCACAGCCTGTATCTATTTGAGATACGCCCTTACCATCAAGATTTAGTCCTAGGGAAATATCTGTTTCAGCAGTTTTTCTTTCGATTTTCGCTTCTCTCATTTTTCTTCCTCCAAAATGCAGATTATTTTTTCAATAAGAATATCCATTTGGTCCCTTGTGCCTATGGTAATTCTGTTAAAATCCTTAATTTTTTCTTTTGTGAAGTGACGGACTAAAACCCCCTTTGATTTTAATTTTAAGTAAAGGTCCTGTCCGCTAATTTTGTCACTTTTTGCAAATAGGAAATTTGCACTTGAGTTAAGCACCTCAAAGCCTAATTCCTCAAG
This sequence comes from Clostridia bacterium, assembly GCA_017399145.1. Classification (GTDB taxonomy): domain Bacteria; phylum Bacillota; class Clostridia; order Oscillospirales; family CAG-272; genus RGIG2000. The sequence goes on from JAFQEG010000015.1 coordinate 50,740, forward strand.
CCTTTTCTTGGTGTACTCTCTATTTTTTATAATTTCCTTGGCATTTGACATATAATATTCGTCGTTGTCAATTGCACATGCACCTGCTACCTGACTTATTCTATTTACGTTGTAGGGGTTTGTGGAATACTTAATTGTATTTAAGTCACTAATTAAGTCGGCTGATCCTATACCAAAGCCTATTCTTCCACCTGCCATTGAGCGAGATTTTGAAAAGGTCATTGTAACCAAAAGATTATCGTATTTCTTAACTAGGTCAACACAGCTTTCGCCACCAAAATCAACGTAAGCCTCGTCAATTATAACTACTCTTTCAGGATTTTTCTTAACAAGTGCCTCGATTTCAGCTCTTGAAAGTGCTATTCCTGTTGGTGCATTTGGGTTTGCGATAACTATATTTTCCTCAAGGTCGTAATAGTCCCCGGGGTCGATTGTAAAGTCGTCCTTCAAAGAAATTATTTTATAAGGAATACCATTTAGGTCGGCAAAAACCGAATAAAAGCCATAGGTAATATCGGCAAAGGCAATTCCCCTTTTGCTATCGCAAAATGCCATAAAGGCAAAGTTTAATATTTCATCGCTTCCGTTTGTAACAAGGACCATATCCTTGCTAACACCATATCTGTCTGCGATTTTTTGAGTCAAGACACTACATTCAGGGTCAGAATATAGATGTAGCTTCTTTGCCTCTTCCATAACTGCCTCATAAACCTCTTTTGAGGGTGGGTAGGGGGACTCGTTTGTATTTAGCTTTACATATTTCATATCCTTTGGCTGTTCACCTGGTGTATAGGGTGTTAGCCTTGAATATTTTTGTGAGAAAAATCTACTCATATTCTGCTCCTTTCGTAGATTTGCCTAAGTTAGTTTTCTTCGTCAAAGCGAATTGTTGCGCTCTTTGCATGGGCGTGAAGTCCCTCTTTATCAGCAAAGGTTGCAATTTTGTCGTAAACCTTAGATAGTGCGTCCCTTGTGTAATAGGTAAATTGAGATTTCTTTACAAAATCGTCAACTGACAAGGGGGATGAAAATCTTGCACTACCACTAGTTGGCAACGTATGGTTTGGTCCTGCAAAGTAGTCACCTAGTGCCTCAGGACAATATTTGCCCATAAAGATTGAACCTGCGTGCTTAATCTTGTCTAAATAATCGAACGGATTATCTACGCAAATTTCTAGGTGCTCAGGTGCAATTTCGTTTGCAATATCAATAGCAAGCATTAAATTATTCTCTGCTACTATGATTTTACCATTTTTATCAATTGAGTATCTTGCAATTTCTGCTCTTGGTAAAAGTGGAATTTGCTTTTCTAATTCCTCAGATACCTTATTTGCAAAATCAAGAGTGTCAGTGACTAATACTGCACTTGCCATTTTGTCGTGCTCTGCTTGGGATAGCAAATCTGCTGCAACAAAGACAGGATTACAGGTAGAATCAGCCACTACTAAAATTTCACTAGGTCCTGCAATCATATCAATAGATACCTTGCCAAAAACCTGTTTTTTAGCCTCGGCAACAAAGGCATTTCCAGGGCCTACAATCTTGTCAACACAAGGAATGCTTTCAGTACCATACGCAAGGGCACCTATTGCCTGTGCGCCACCTACCTTAAAAATTCTATCAACTCCTGCGATTTTAGCAGAGGCAAGGATTGCAGGGTTTACACGCCCGTCCTTTGATGGTGGTGTAACCATTACAATTTCTTGACAGCCTGCAATTTTTGCAGGTACGCTATCCATTAAAACAGTTGATGGATATGCAGCAGTACCACCTGGGACATAAAGACCTACCTTTTCAATAGGTGTAACCTTTTGTCCTGTGATAATGCCTTCCTTTTCGCTTATGATAAAGCTATTTCTTACCTGTTTTTTGTGGAAGGCCTCAATATTTTCCTTAGCCTCCTTAACAATCTCGATAAAGTCCTTATCGACTAGGTTAAATGCCTCGTCGATTTCCTCCTTAGTTACCTCTAGGCTTGATAGCTTTACCTTATCAAATTTTTCTGCATACTCAAAGAGTGCCTTGTCACCGTTTTTTCTTACGTTGTAGATAATATCAGTAACAATGTCCTCAACGCCTGCATCAATATTCTCTCTTGCGAAGATTTCACTATTTGAAACCTCACCGTATTTATAAATCTTAATCATTTGCTTCTACCTGTGCCTTTAGCGCCTTTGCTATGTTTTCAATCTCTTCTGTTTTAAATTTAAAGCTTGATTTGTTTACAATTAGTCTTGCAGAAATTGGCACTATTGTTTCAACAACCTCAAGGTCGTTTTCCTTTAGGGTTGTGCCTGTTTCAACAATATCAACAATAACGTCGGACAAGTCAAGGATTGGTGCTAGCTCGATTGAGCCGTTTAGCTTGATTATATCAATGTCACGACATTTGCTAGCATAGTATTTTTTTGCTATGTTAGCAAACTTTGTTGCTACACGAAGGGTTGCTACGTTACTATCGTGGAAGCCCTTTTTGCCAGCTACTGCCATTCTGCATTTACCCATATTTAGGTCAAGCATTTCATAAACGTTAGGCTCGTACTCTAAAAGAATATCCTTGCCACAAACACCTATGTCGGCAGCGCCTCTCTCAACGTAAATAGAAACGTCAGAGGGCTTTACCCAGAAAAAGCTAACGCCTCTTTCCTCGTTTTCGAAAATTAGCTTTCTGCTATTTTCAAGGATTGAAGGACATTCGTAGCCACTATTTGCAAACATTTTATATACCTTTTCACCAAGTCTACCCTTGGGAAGTGCTACATTTATCATCTTAGTCCTCCATTTCCTTTAATTCCTTGTATCTTAGGCTTTTTGGAATTGATGCTTGTACGCTTACTGTTTTGCCCTGTGCAACTATTTTTTCAACTGTCTTTTGCACTTTTGTTACAGGTGTAGATGGCTTATACGTTAGTAGCACGTCAACGTCGTATTCCTTTTCGTCCTTGTTTAATGAGGCTAAAAGGTCTGTGTAAATAGCAAAGCCAACGCCACCACCATTTTTGCCCATTTTGGAAACTAGCTTGTCGTATCTGCCACCAAAAAGCACACACTCGCAAACACCATTTATATAGCCTGCCAAAACTATGCCGTTGTAGTAATTCATATCGCTAACAATTGAAAAATCAAGACGAATGCTTTTGTATTCCTCCGTGCTTTCCAATAGCTGACACAATTGACACAACTCCTCTGTTGCCAAATCAAACTCAGGGCTAACCTTCATTTTCTTTAGCTTGTCGCACACGTCACTAGGTGTGCCGTATAGCTTAATTAGGTCGGTAAGCATCTCTGTTGCTTCCTTAGATGCGCCAAATTTCTCACAGCATTCTCTTAATTCGTGCTCACTTTTCTTCTTAACACAATCAACTACAAGCGACTTAAACTCACTATTTGTAGTTACAGTATCAAGTAGCGCTGACAAAATACCCATATGGGAAATTTCCAACACGTAATCCTTTGAAATTAGGGCAAGACTTTTTGCAGATAGAGAAACAACCTCGTACATATCGTAAAGGTCAAGGTCACCTATGCACTCAAGACCTGCTTGCATAATTTCCTTGTATTCTCTTGTGCTACCAGAAACACGATAAACGTTTTCGTTATAGTAAACCTTATTTTTAGCACCCTTTTCCTCGGTTGCATTTTTAATAATAGATAAAGTAACATCAGGCTTTAATGCAAGTAGCTTTCCGTGAGTGTCAGTAAATGTAATAACACTATCACTTACTAGGAATTCCTTGTTTCTTGCGTAAAAGTCGTATTCCTCAAACTTGCTCATTTTAAATGGTAAATATCCATATTTTGTGTATAGATAACGAAGATTAAAAAGGATTTTCTCTTCGTTTTTTAAGCATTGTTCAAAATTCACCTTTTAGTCCTTCCTTCTAGTCCTTTTTTAATAAACGGTCAAGCACCATTGAATAACCACCCTCGCCGTATTCAAGACATCTATTAACACGGCTAATAGTAGCTGTACTCATACCTGTTTCCTTAGTTATTTCTGCATAATTGACACCATCTCTTAGCATTTGAGCTGCCTTTAATCTTTGGGCAATCTCAAGCACCTCCTTAATGGTGCAAGCATCCTCAAAAAATTTATAACACTCATCGACTGTTTCAAGGCTAAGAATAGCTTCAAAAAGCATATCTACCTCTGGTCTATGCATTTTACTCATTTTAGTCTCCTTTAGCTTGTGCATTTTAGCACTTTAGTGTACTAAAGTATTATAATACTTTTATTTATAAATGTCAATAGTATTTATATAAATAGAGCAATTTTGTAAGCCTTACAGCACTTGACAGGGTAAGAAATATGCACTATAATAAGTTTAGAAAACATAAAAGGGAGATTGATATGAAGTCAAAGCTTAAATTTTTTCTAGCCAAGCATTCGTTTTTTGGGTGGCTTTTAATTTCTATCATTGTATGTGGTATTTATACCGGTTGTCTTGCATTTATAGGTGCTGAGCCTTGGAAATACATTCTTCTTAATCTTCTCGGTGTGTTTTGCTCATATATGATTGTTCTTTCAACCCCCGGAAGCATTATGCGACCTGCTATTAACGCCTTATTAAACGACTGCAATCCTTACCCTCTTTACGAGGCTACCACCGAGCTTTTGAAATACAAGCTAAACAAATCTAACGCAAACGTAGCAAAAATAAATTATGGCGCTTCTCTTTTAGGTCTTGGCAGGGCCGACGAGGCAATTGATGCTTTACTTGAATTAAATGAAGAAGAAAAGAGCTTACCGCTTGGTGCTAAGCTTGCATATTACATAAACGTGTCAAATGGTTATTTTCAGCTTAATGACTTTGAAAAAGCAAGTCTTTTTTATCACAAGGCCGTTGAATTAACGCAAGGAATAAAAAGTAAGGGTACACGGGCTAGATTTGATACTGTCTTAGAAGCTGCAAGACTAGAAGAGCTATATCGCAATGGACAATACAATGAGCTTTTAAGGTCGGCAAGTCAAATTTCTGCTACCACCAAAAACAAACAGGTGACTATTGATTATATGTCTGCCCTTGCTTATATCAAGTTAGAAAACTATGTTTTAGCAAAATCTTATCTTAGAGAGGTAATTAAAAACGCAAACCTCTTCAAAGAAAAAGCACTAGCACAGGAGCTTCTTAATAAGCTCGAAAATGACGATATGTAGAGAAAAATCGACACTCCCTCGATAAAAATCAAAAAAGAAGCCGAAATTCGGCTTCTTTTTTTAGTTAATCTTAGCTATAACCTCAACCTCAACTAAAACGTTTTTAGGTAGAGTCTTTACAGCTACACAGCTTCTTGCAGGCTTAGATGTAAAGTATTTACCATAAACCTCGTTGAATGCCGAAAAATCGTTCATATCATAAAGAAAGCATGTTGTTTTTACTGCATTTTCAAAACTTGTGCCTGCTTCCTCTAGGACAGCACCTAGGTTTTTCATAACCTGCTCTGTTTGTGCTACAATGCCCTGTGCATCAACGTTTCCTGTTTCTGGATTGATTGCGATTTGACCTGAGGTGTAAACCATATCACCACAAACGATTGCCTGTGAGTATGGACCAATTGCACCTGGTGCTTTATTTGTTGAAATTTTCTTTAACATAATATTCTCCTTATAGTAGCTTAAAGCCAAAGTCTGTAAGTGCCTTTTTAATGTCGGCAATATGCTCAAAGTTTCTTGTTTCCAAAACTATTCTTAAGTAGCATCCGTTTACGTCTGAGCCCTCGTTTGCTCTTTCGTGGTGTACGGAAATTACGTTACCGCCCATATCGGCAATAATTCTAGATACATTCTTTAACTGACCTGGCTTGTCAACAAGCTCAATCATAAGCTGTGCAGTTCTTCCGGACATCAAAAGACCACGCTTAATTACTCTTGAAAGTATTGTAACATCAATGTTACCACCTGATAGCAAGCACACTACCCTTTTGCCCTTAATATCAAGCTTGCCAAACATTGCAGCAGCAACGGAAATTGCGCCTGCACCCTCTGTAACCAGCTTATGCTGTTCCATAAGTGCAAGAATTGCAGCAGAAATTTCATCATCACTTACTGTTACAATATCGTCAACGTACTTGCTACAAAGCTCATAAGTAAGGTCACCTGGTGTCTTAACTGCAATACCGTCGGCAATAGTTGAAACGGATTGAAGCTCCTCTATTTTGCCATTTTTAATTGACTTATACATAGATGGCGCACCATTTGCTTGTACGCCATATACCTTAACTCTAGGGTTAAGCGCCTTAATGGTATAAGCAATACCAGAGATAAGTCCACCACCACCTACTGGCACGATTACAGCGTCTAGGTTTGGTAGCTGTTCGATAATTTCAAGAGCGATTGTGCCCTGACCTGCGATTACATCCTCGTCGTTGAATGGGTGAATAAAGGTATAACCCTCTTTATCACGAAGCTCAAGTGCCTTTTTGTAAGCATCATCATATACACCCTCAACAAGACAAACCTCTGCGCCATAGCTTTTTGTTGCCTCAATCTTTGAAATTGGTGCACCATCAGGCAAGCAAATTACTGCCTTAATTCCGTTCTTTTGAGCAGAAAGCGCTACACCCTGTGCGTGATTTCCCGCAGAGCAAGCAATAACACCCTTTGCTTTTTCCTCAGGTGAAAGGGTTGACATTTTATAGTATGAGCCTCTTACCTTAAAGGAACCGGTTATTTGAAGATTTTCAGTTTTTAAATAAATATCAGCATCAGCCCTTAGCTTAGGTGCGTGAATTACGTCAGTTTTGCGAATTATGTCCTTAAGGGCATAGCTTGCACGATATACATTGTCAAGCGTCATCATTTGATATTCCTCTTTTCTAAATTAAGCTGTCAATAAATTGCTCAGCGCATCTTGGTGAGCGATAGCCACGGCTAAGTGCAAACGCCTCTGCCTTAGTTTCAAGCTCGGTCTTGTCCATTTTAATATTGTGCTTCTTTGCTAGTTGGTTTACTATTTCTAGATAAAGTGCCTTAGGTGGCTTAGAGAATAAAACTGTTAAGCCAAAGCGCTCAGACAAGGAAATTGTTTCTTGTACTGTGTCGTTTCTGTGCACCTCTGTGCCTTCTCTGTCGGCAAAGCTTTCCTTTACTATGTGACGGCGATTACTTGTTGCATAAATAATTGCATTTTTTGCCCTAACCGAGGCAGAGCCCTCAAGGGTTGCCTTTAGCATACTGAAGCTATCGTCGTTTTGATTAAAGGACAAGTCGTCAATAAAAACAATAAACTTGAGTGGGTTTTTGCTAATTTCTCCCATTACCTTAGGCAATAAAAGAAGCTGATTTTTTCTTATTTCAAGTAGTCTTAAGCCACTATCAAAGAAATGATTTGCAATAGCCTTTACGGTTGAGGACTTACCTGTACCTGCATCACCATAAAGTAAAACGTTTGCCCCAGGCTTACCCTCAATAAAGGCAAGAGTGTTATCGATAACCCTTTGTCTTTCATCTTGATAACCCACAAAGCTATCAAGGTCGGTTTTGTCAGCCGAGGTAACAGGAATTATATTGCTATTTTCATCAACTGAAAACATACAGTTAGAGGCAAATATGCCGTAGCCGTATTTTTCAATATTTTCGATACGTGTTTCGTATTCTCTTTTTAGGTTTAGCCTTGTTGTGTCAAATTCAGGAAGTGGGTGTACCACCTTTAAATCAAGCTGAAAGGTTTTATTTGTAAGAGTTATAAAATCGGTTAGTGTATTTAACTCAGAGGAAAAGGCATTTTTAATGCTTTGTGGCACCTTTTCGCCCTTCGCCTTAGCTACAACATAAACGTTTTCGTCCTCAAATAGCATTTTTTGGACACAGTGTGCCAAATTTCCACCATTTTTGTTGATTTCAAAAACAAATTCACCATAAAGCTTTAGCTTTTCGCTCATCTTTTCTGCCTCTGCAAACGCCATAAAGTCTGCAAAAAGCTTCTTAGATAAAAGATTTCTAAAGACACAAAATAGGCTAAGGTTTGTATAAAGGTCATTTATTCTTGACATATAACACCTTAGATATTTTCAATAATCTTGTCTGTAATTTCAGTAGTTGTTAGATACTCGCCACCATGTGCTAAATCCTTTGTCCTGTAGCCTACCTCAAGGACCTTGTCAACTGCATTTACAATTGCCTCGCTCTCTTTTTTGAGATTGAAGGAATATAAAAGCATCATAGCACCGGATAGAATTGTAGCAATTGGATTTGCAATATTCATACCTGCAATGTCAGGTGCTGAGCCGTGAATTGGCTCGTACAAGCCTCTTGTATTGTCACCTAAGCTTGCAGATGGTAGCATACCTATTGAGCCTGTGATTTGTGAAGCCTCATCAGAAAGGATATCGCCAAACATATTTGAGGTAACGATTACGTCAAATTGTGCAGGATTGCGAACTAATTGCATTGCTGCATTGTCAACAAGCATATCAACACACTCAACGTCCTTGTAATTATCTTCTAGCTCGTGTACTACCTTTCTCCAAAGTCTTGAGCTTTCAAGCACGTTCGCCTTGTCAATGCTAGTTAGCTTACCATTTCTCTTTTGAGCAGTTTCATAAGCAACCTTTGCTATTCTTTCAATTTCCATACGGGAATAGCATTCTGTGTCGTATGCCTCTTCACCATACTTGCCCTGACGCATACCTCTTTCACCAAAGTAAATGCCACCTGTAAGCTCACGGACAATCATAATATCAAAGCCGTTTGCAACTATATCCTCACGAAGTGGGCAGTCACCCTTTAATGCAGGATAAAGCTTAGCAGGACGTAGGTTTGTAAAAAGTCCCATTGCACTTCTAATTCCCAAAAGTGCCTTTTCAGGACGCATATTACCTGGTAGTGTGTCCCACTTAGGACCACCAACTGCGCCAAGTAGTACACTGTCAGATGCTAAGCATCCATCAACTGTTTCCTTAGGTAGTGGCTCGCCACAGCTATCAATTGCAATTCCACCTATTAAATATGGTGTAAAATTAAACACGTGTCCGTACTTTTCGCCAATTTTTTCAAGAACTCTTACGGCACTGTCAACAATTTCAGGACCGATTCCGTCGCCCTTTAATAATGCTATATTGTAATTCATTTTGATACCTCTATTAGTTTAAATCGCCTTTTTTAATGGTTTCGATAAGTCCACCATTTTGAATAATTTTTTGAATAAACTCAGGGAATGGTTGAGTTTTGAAGCTCTTTTTTGTTGTTTTATTATAAATTACACCATTATCAAGGTCTGCCTCAACAACGTCGCCGTCATTGATATTTGCAACTGCCTCAGGGCATTCCAAAATTGCAAGACCTATATTGATCGAGTTACGATAGAAAATTCTTGCAAAGGTATTCGCTATTACCAGGGAAATACCACTTGCCTTGATTGCAATTGGTGCATGCTCTCTTGATGAGCCACACCCAAAGTTGTCCCCTGCTACCATAATATCGCCCTTTTGTACTCTCTTTGTAAAGTCCTTATCTAAGTCCTCCATGCAGTGAGATGCAAGCTCTTTATGGTCACTTGTATTCAAATATCTTGCAGGGATAATTACGTCTGTATCAACGTTATCGCCGTATTTAATTACTTTTCCTGTAAAATTCATAGCTTGCCTCCTTATATGCTTAGTGGGTCTGCGATTTTTCCTGCAATTGCAGATGCAGCAGCAACTGCTGGGCTTGCTAGGTAAACCTCACTTGTTGTGTCACCCATGCGACCTACAAAGTTTCTATTTGTTGTAGCAACTGCTCTTTCCCCTGCTGCCAAAATACCCATATAACCACCAAGACATGGTCCACAGGTTGGCGTGGAAACGATACAGCCTGCCTCGATAAATATCTTTACAAGTCCGTTTTCAACTGCCTTTAGGTAAATGTCTTGAGTTGCAGGTATAATAATTGCACGAACATTTTTAGCAACCTTCCTGCCCTTTAATATCATAGCAGCCTCTTCAATGTCCTTGTATTGTCCGTTAGTGCAAGAGCCAATTACAACCTGATCAATTTTGATATCAGGAATTTGGTCAAAGGTCCTTGTATTTTCAGGTAGGTGTGGAAATGCAACTGTTGACTTAATTGTAGATAGGTCTATTTCGTAAACCTCATCATATTTTGCATCCTCATCAGCCTTGAAGGAAACGATTTCTCTGTCGCTTCTTTCCTTTATGTAAGCAATTGTTTGGTCGTCAACCTCGAAAATACCATTCTTAGCGCCTGCCTCGATTGCCATATTGCAAATTGTAAGACGGTCGTAAATAGTAAGTGAGGAAACACCCTCGCCAACAAATTCCATTGACTTGTAAAGAGCGCCATCAACACCAATTTTGCCTATAATATGTAGAATTACGTCCTTACCGGATACGTACTTGTTTAGCTTACCCTTTAGAACAAATTTAATAGCAGATGGTACCTTAAACCAAGCCTTGCCCGTTGCCATACCACAAGCCATATCAGTTGAGCCTACACCTGTTGAGAATGCGCCTAGGGCACCATAGGTGCAGGTGTGAGAGTCAGCGCCGATTACTACGTCGCCTGATACAACAAGTCCCTTTTCAGGCAAAAGTGCGTGTTCAATTCCCATTTTTCCAACGTCGTAAAAATGAGTAATTTCCTTTTCGTTGCAGAAATCTCTACACATTTTACATTGTACTGCTGCCTTGATATCCTTGTTAGGTGCAAAGTGGTCCATAACCATTGTTACCTTGTCCTTATCATAAACAGAGTCAACACCGATTTTATTAAATTCCTTGATTGCCACAGGAGAGGTAATATCATTACCTAAAACTCTATCAAGCTTAACAAGGACTAATTGTCCTGCCTCAACGCATTCAAGTCCTGCATGGGAAGCAAGAATTTTTTGAGTCATTGTCATTGACATAATATATTTTCCTTTCCAAAAGTAAATTTCAAACCAAAGTACACTAAAAATTAATGCACTTTGGTTTGCCCACAACCACTTGGTTGTGGGACATATTTTTAGTCAGTGGCTATTGCCTGTGACTGAAAAGCTATTGTGGTCGTTGTTGAAGAACAACGAAAAAACTTAACGTTGGGCTTAGATGCTAAAAATTTCAAGGCGTACCACAGACAAAAGGGCGATAATGTACTCAGTGTACATTGAGGTCACTGTCGAGGAACAACGAAGAAATTTGACGCAGGTAAGCTCAACGATTAATGATTGCGCCTTTATCGGCAGACGACACCATCTGCGCATAGCGCTTTAGATAGCCTGTGATGTTTTCTTTTCTCTTGATTGGCATTTCTTTTCTTCTCTTTGATAATTCGTCGTCGCTTACCTTTAATTCAATCTTATACTCTGGAATGTTGATTGATATAATATCGCCTTCCTTTACGTAAGCGATTGGTCCACCACTTACTGCCTCAGGAGATACGTGACCGATTGATGCGCCTCTTGTAGCGCCAGAGAAACGGCCATCGGTAATAAGTGCAACATCCTTATCAAGTCCCATACCTGCAATTGCAGAGGTTGGTGAAAGCATTTCTCTCATACCAGGTCCACCACTTGGTCCCTCGTAGCGAATAACTACAACGTCACCCTTCTTGATTTTGCCCGCGTAGATAGCTGAAATTGCCTCTTCCTCACTTTCATAAACCCTTGCAGGTCCTTCGTGTACAAGCATTTCCTTAGCTACTGCACTTCTCTTTACTACACAACCATCAGGTGCTAGGTTACCCTTAAGCACAGCGATACCACCTGTTTTTGTAAAGGGGTTATCAATTGGTCTTATGGTTTCCTTGTCTAGGTTTGTTGCGTTTTCAATATTCTCACCAAGAGTTTTGCCTGTTACTGTCATAACGTTAGTGTTTAAAAGGTTAAGCTTTGTAAGCTCCTTCAAAACTGCATAAACTCCACCTGCCTCGTTTAAGTCCTCCATATAGGTTGGACCTGCTGGGGCTAGGTGACATAGATTTGGTGTTCTTTCGCTAATTGTGTTTACGTAATCGAGGTTAAATTCTACCCCACACTCGTTTGCGATTGCTGGTAGGTGAAGCATACTGTTAGTTGAGCAACCTAGTGCCATATCGGCAGTAATTGCATTTTCAATAGCTTCCTTTGTCATAATATCTCTTGGTCTTATATTCTTTCTAACAAGCTCCATAACCTGCATACCTGCATGCTTTGCAAGCTCAATTCTTGCAGAATATACGGCAGGAATTGTGCCGTTACCCTGAAGTCCCATACCTAAAACCTCAGTAAGACAGTTCATAGAGTTTGCTGTGTACATACCTGAGCAAGAGCCACAGGTAGGACAAGCCTTATCCTCGTATTCACAAAGCTTGCAATCGTCGATTGTGCCAGCCTTATATGAGCCAACTGCCTCAAACATAGCAGAAAGGCTTCTCTTTTTGCCGTCAACTCTACCTGCAAGCATTGGTCCACCACTTACAAATATTGTTGGAATATTTAGTCTTGCAGCAGCCATTAAAAGTCCAGGCACGTTTTTGTCACAGTTTGGTATCATAACGAGACCGTCAAAGCCGTGTGCCATTACCATAGCCTCGGTTGAGTCGGCAATTAAATCTCTTGTTACAAGTGAATACTTCATACCCACGTGACCCATAGCAATTCCGTCGCATACGGCGATTGCAGGGAACATAATAGGTGTACCACCTGCCATAGCTACACCAAGCTTTACAGCCTGTGTAATCTTGTCAAGATTCATATGTCCTGGTACTATTTCGTTATATGAGCTAACAATACCGATTAAAGGTCTGTCTAGCTCCTCTCTTGTCAAGCCAAGTGCCTTATAAAGAGAGCGATGTGGCGCATTATGTGCACCATTTACAATAGTTTCCTTAATCATTTTAAGCTCCAATCAAAGCTCTTAGCCCTCTCAATAAAAGAGGGCTAGAATGCTTTAATAATTAGTTGTTAATAAACTTTTCCTCGTCTGCCCAGCTGTAAAGCTTTCTAATATCCTTACCAACTGTTTCACTTGGATGCTCAGCTGCAATCTTTCTCATTGCGTTGAAGTGTACCTGTGCGCCTGCATCAGACATATCAAGCAAGAAGTCCTTAGCAAAGGTACCATCTTGAATGTCCTTAAGTACCTTTCTCATTGCATTCTTTGTGTCCTCAGTAATAATCTTTGGACCTGTGATGTAGTCACCGTATTCAGCTGTGTTAGAGATAGAATATCTCATGCCCTCAAAGCCACTTTGATAAATTAAGTCAACGATAAGCTTCATTTCGTGGATACACTCAAAGTATGCGTTTCTTGGGTCGTAGCCTGCCTCAACAAGAGTTTCAAAGCCTGCTTGCATAAGTGCGCAAACACCACCACAAAGTACAGCCTGCTCACCGAAAAGGTCTGTTTCTGTTTCTGTTCTAAAGGTTGTTTCAAGAACACCTGCTCTTGCACCACCGATACCGAGTGCGTAAGCAAGACCTAGGTCAAGTGCATCGCCTGTTGCATCTTGGTGTACAGCGATAAGACAAGGAACACCCTTACCTACCTGATACTCTGAACGAACTGTGTGACCAGGACCCTTAGGTGCAACCATGATAACGTTTACGTTCTTTGGTGGCTTAATACAACCGAAGTGAATGTTAAAGCCGTGAGCGAACATAAGTGTTTTGCCCTCTGTAAGGTTTGGCTCAATGCTTTCCTTGTAAAGCTTTGCTTGCTTTTCGTCGTTGATAAGAATCATAATCATATCTGCATTCTTTGCAGCCTCAGCAGCAACCATAACCTTAAGTCCTGCCTTCTCTGCCTTTGCCCAGCTCTTTGAGCCCTCGTAAAGACCTACGATTACGTTAACTCCTGATTCCTTTAGGTTAAGCGCGTGTGCGTGTCCCTGTGAGCCGTAGCCTATGATTGCAACGGTTTTACCGTTTAACTTGTTAAGATCACAATCCTGTTGATAGTAGATGTTTGCCATTTTCTTTTTCTCCTTAAATTTAAAAAATTATCTTGTTTTGTGTACACCTGTTTTGGTGTTTTTAGAAAGAAGTGTTCCACTTCCTCTTTCAAGAGCAACTATACCTGTACGACACATTTCAATTATCTCGTAGGGCTTCATATACTCTATAAAGGCATTGATTTTACTTGGCTCGCCTGTGATTTCAATACACATTTCGCTTGCTGTAAAGTCAATTACCTTTGCTCTATATACCTCAACTGCAGAAAGCACGTCTGCTCTTGTTTGAGAGTCGTTTTTAACCTTAATAAGTGCAAGCTCACGCTTAACGCTCATTGAATCATCAATAACCTCAACCTTTTTAACGTTTATTAGCTTTCTTAGTTGATTTATAAGCTGTTGCTTTGCGTATCCGTCTCCACTGAGGCAGATAGTAATTCTTGAATATTCGGGGCATTCTGTTTCACCAACTGTCAAGGCATCAATGTTGAAGCCACGACGGGTAAACATGCTAGTTACTCTTGTAAGTACACCGAATTTGTTATCTACATAAACTGCAATTACAAATCTATTATTCATTATCCTCTCCTCCTACCTTAACGATAATATCATCAATTGAGCCACCTGGAGGAAGCATAGGAAGAACAAATTCATCCTTATCTATGTAAGTGTCAATTACAACCGGACCATTTATTGTAACTGCCTTCTTAAAGGCATCTTCAAACTCTTTAATATTTGTTGCACGCATACCAACGGCACCGAACGCCTCGGCAAGCTTTACAAAGTCTGTTTTTCTTTCGAGAATAGTATTGGAAAATCTCTTTTCAAAGAATAGATTTTGCCATTGACGTACCATACCAAGCACACCATTGTTTGCAATTATAATAACAAGAGGAACGTTATATGAAACTGCGGTTGCAAGCTCGTTTAGATTCATACCGAAGCTTCCATCACCTGTTATTAAAACTGTTGGGTCGTTTGTTGCTATTCTTGCGCCGATTGCAGCACCTAAGCCAAAGCCCATAGTGCCTAAGCCACCACTTGAAACAAATCGTCTTGTAGTATCAAATTTTGAATACTGGGCAGCCCACATTTGGTGCTGACCAACGTCTGTTGTTATAATAGTTCTTGGTAGCTTGTTTGCATTGATTACATCAAAGATTTGCTTTGGTGTCATTCTATCCTTAGCAAGCGCCTCAGCCTTCTTTGCAATTTCCTGCTCCTTAGCCTTGAGTGCCTCAACCTGTGAAGCCCATTCTGGCTTTTTTGACTCTTGAGCCTTTTCAGCTATTCTTAGGAATGCGTCCTTTACGTCAGCAACAATACCTAAGTCAACGTTGATATTCTTGTTGATTTCTGCAAAATCAGGGTCAAGCTGAATAATTTTAGTGCCCTTTGCAAATTTCTTTGTATTACCGGTTGCCCTGTCGCTAAAGCGAACACCAACACCGATAATCAAATCTGCATGCTTTTGCGCCATTGAGGAGGCATAGTGACCGTGCATACCCTGCATACCAAGGAATTTGTCGCAATTGTCAGGCACTGCTGAAAGTCCCATAAAGGTACAACCGATGCAAGCATCAATTTTCTTTGCAAATTCAATAATTTCCTTACCCATACCAAGACCGGCAGCACCACCACCGATATAGATATAAGGTCTTTGAGATTCGTTAATTAAAGCAACTGCCTCGTCGATTGAGTCCTCGTCAGTTTTTGGTAGTGGAATCTTTTCAACCACACCCTGTGGCTCAAAATCATAGAGTGCAACCTGTACGTCCTTAGGCACGTCAACCAAAACAGGTCCTGGGCGACCTGATTTTGCAATTTGGAATGCCTCACGAATTGAGTCTGCTAAATCCTCTATTCTATTTACGAAATAGTTGTGCTTTGTAATTGGAAGTGTAATACCTGTAATATCAATTTCCTGAAAGCTATCCTTACCGATAAGTGAGCAAGGAACGTTTCCTGTAATTGCTACCATAGGAATTGAGTCAAGCATTGCAGTTGCAATACCTGTAACTAGGTTAGTTGCACCAGGGCCAGAGGTCGCAATACATACGCCAACCCTACCTGTTGCTCTTGAATAACCGTCTGCTGCGTGGGCAGCACCCTGCTCGTGAGCAGTTAAAATATGATTTATTCTATCTTTGTTTTTGTATAGTGCATCATAAATGTTTATTACCTGTCCGCCTGGATAACCGAAAACGTCGGTTGTGCCCTGCTCAATCAAGGTGTTTATGATGATTTCCGCACCTGTCATTTTCATAGTAATTCTCCTTTTATGAGGTTATTTAAGCATTATGTTTACTGCACTTAGAAGAGCCTTAACAGATGATGTACTAATATCGCTATCAATACCTGTGCCGAAATAGGTCCTTCCGTTGTGAATAATACTTACATAAGAGGCAGCCTTTGAGGTTGTCTTGCCCTCAAGTGCGTGTTGAGTATAATCTTGAAGCTGATAATCAATGCCGATAACCTCTTTAATTGCGTTGCTTACTGCGTCTAAGCGTCCATTACCCTTTGTTGTAATGGTTGTTATCTTATCGTTATGTTTAATCTGGCACTCTGCAATTCTTATATCGTCTTCCTTAGTGAATACAGTGCTTTCTATACTAACAGGAGCTGAAATATTTACAAAATCTCTTTGGAAGATATCGTAAACCTCCTTTGGTAGAAGCTCTCTGTGCTCATGGTCGGAAATGCTCTTTACGTGATAGCCAAAGGCCTCTCTCATCTTTGGTGGAATCACAAGATTAAATTGAGTTTCAAGTATATAGCCAATTCCACCCTTACCGGATTGAGAGTTGATACGAATAACGTCTGCCTCGTAAACTCTGCCAACGTCGGTTGGGTCAATTGGTAGGTAAGGCACATTCCAGACTCGACCTGTGCCCTCACGGAATTTCATACCCTTAGCGATTGCGTCCTGATGGGAGCCACTAAAGGCAGCAAAGACAAGCTGACCACTGTATGGCTGTCTTTCATAAACGTGCATTCTTGTAACCTTTTCATAAACCTCTGTAATTTCAGGAAGATTTGAAAAGTCAAGTCCTGGGTCAACGCCCTGTGAGTACATATTTAGTGCAAGAGTAATAATATCTACATTACCGGTTCTTTCACCATTTCCAAATAATGTACCCTCGATTCTGTCACCACCGGCTAAAAGACCCATTTCGCTATCTGCAACTGCACAGCCACGGTCATTGTGTGGGTGAAGTGAAATAATTAAGCTTTCTCTATTCTTCAAATTCTTGCACATATACTCTACTTGATTAGCATATACGTGAGGCATTGAGTGAGAAACTGTAACAGGTAAATTGATAATTACCTTATCATCAGGAGTTGGTTGCCAAATTGAAATAACCTCGTTACAAATTTCAGCTGCAAACTCAGGCTCTGTGCCTGTAAAGCTCTCAGGTGAATATTCAAAGGTTATCTTGCCCTTTGCCTTAGCCTTGTATTTGTTGCAAAGCTCAGCACCGAATTTTGCGATATTGATAATTTCTTCCTTACTCTTTTTGAATACCTGCTCTCTTTGTGCAACTGAGGTTGAGTTGTACAGGTGAACAACTGCGTGCTTAGCGCCATCAATTGCCTCAAAGGTTTTAGCAATAATATGCTCTCTTGATTGAGTAAGCACCTGAATAGTTACGTCGTCGGGTATTAAATTATTTTCAATAAGAGTTCTGCAAAACTCGTATTCAGTTTCAGAGGCTGCAGGAAAGCCTATTTCGATTTCCTTAAAGCCTACCTTACACAAAAGCTTAAAAAATTCAAGCTTTTCCTCAAGACTCATTGGTATAATTAGGGCTTGGTTGCCATCTCTTAGGTCAACGCTACACCAAATAGGTGGTGTGTCGATTGATTCCTTATTTACCCAATCCATAGTTACGCCCTTAGGGGCAAAAAATTGTTTAGAATACTTTTCGTAATTCTTCATTTTTTAGTAGCTCCTTTCTGTTAGTAGCTCCTTTCGGTAGTCCTTTTGATAAAAGCAGAGCTAAAAATAAAAATAGTCTCTTAATACAATGCGCTCTGCTATTGTATAAAGAGACGAAGATATTCTCCGCGGTACCACTCTTTTTGACACAATGTCCTCTCATCTCCGTCTATCAACGGATTACTCTATAACGGGAGTGCCCGACCAAGTCTAATTGCACTTGCTTTCGGTTGGTAGCTCAGGGAGGAGAAAATCAAGCAAAGCATACTGTCTTGCACCAAACGACAGCTCTCTGAAATGCCACACAGGACTTATTTCCCTTCGTCGCTTTTATTATATTGTATATTTTATAGTATACGCGTTAATTTGTCAATACCTTTTTTCATTTTGTTTGAATTTTTTAAATATTTTTGACACTTTTTGTGAATAAATGAATATTTATGCAAAAAAACGGGCAGTTGCCCGTTTTTTAAGCTTATTTTACTGTTGCAACGATACATTTCTTAGCACCATATAAGGTTAAGTAAGTAAGCCTCACAGACGATGGCTATCTTGTGATAGTCGAGGTTGTGGCGCGGAGCAACGACACATTTCGTAGCTTAATTAATCTTATAAATCCAATTAAAGGTATCCTCTACCTTACCCCATTGAATGCCTGTTAGGGTGTCGTATAGCTTTTGAGTTACGCTACCGATTTTGCCATTATTTACAACGTATTCCTTGCCAGCATATGAAAGCTTACCGATTGGGGAAACAACTGCTGCTGTACCTGTGCCCCATGCTTCCTCTAGCTTGCCGTTTTCAAGAGCCTCTAAAAGCTCGTCAACGGAAAGGAGTCTTTCGTTTACGGTGTAGCCCATTTTCTTTAGCACCTCAATACAGGATTTTCTTGTGATACCTGGAAGAATTGAGCCTGTAAGCATTGGTGTTACGATTTCGCCGTCAATCTTGAACATAACGTTCATAGCGCCAACCTCTTCGATGTATTTTCTGTGTACACCGTCAAGCCACAAAACCTGTGAATAGCCAACCTTGTTTGCCTTTTCACCTGCTCTGTTTGATGCTGCGTAGTTACCACCACACTTAACTGCACCAGTACCACCCTTTACTGCACGAACGTCCTCGTTTTCAATCATAATTTTAACAGGATTGATGCCCTCTGCGTAGTAGCTACCACTAGGAGATGCAATAATCATAAAGGTTGCGTTTTTAACTGTGTGTACACCTAGGCTTTCGTCGTTACCAAACATAAATGGACGAAGATACAAGGAAGTACCGAAGGAATAAGGCACAAATCTTTCCTCTAGCTTTACAAACTCACAAAGTGCTTGTAAAAAGTCGTTTTCGTCGATTTGTGGTAGACACATTCTTTCGGCAGAATTATTCATTCTCTTAATGTTTTCCATTGGTCTAAACATTTGAATGTTGCCCTTCTCTGTACGATATGCCTTTAAGCCCTCGAAAATTTCAGAGCCGTAGTGTAAAACAGTAGATGCAGGGTGTATGCTTAAATATCCAAAGGGAACAATTCTTGCATTGTGCCAGCCCTTGCCCGCCTCATAGTCCATTAAAAACATATGGTCGGTAAAGTGCTTACCAAAGCCAAGCTTACTCTCCTCGGTTAATTCTTGTGGATTTTGTGTTTTTGTAATTTTGATTTCCATATTAATTTCCTCTTTAGTTAGCTAAAGTATTATGTAAATAATATTATCACAGTGATTTTTTTTAGTCAATAGTTTTTTTGGATTTTTATAAAAAAGCACCACGTAGCGTGATACTATATTTAAGTATCACGCAATTAAATCCGTCTTCGCTCTTTACTCCGACGGATGAAATCCACCTGTGGTGGATGAAATCGCCACGATAACATCTGTATAATTATCAATAAAAGCCTTATGCGATGAAATCCTGCTTTGCAGGGTTTTATAGCCAATAATAAAAGAGAAAACATATAGGTAACCGAGCCTATTTGTTCCCTCTTTCGTTTTATGGTGCATAATTTATTGAATAATAATTCGTTTTATTTCTTGGGGATTTTTTGCAATATAAGTTGCCCCTGCCGAGCGCAATTCATCCTCTGTGCCAAAGCCAAAGGTAACACCGATTGAGTCAAGTCCAAAGCATTTTGCCCCGTTTATATCAAAGTGTCGGTCGCCTATCATTACAATATCACATTTATCGCCCTTTACAAAGGAAATTGCTTGCTCTACAACCTGCTCCTTAGTAGAAAGAGTTTTTTCATCAGCGCTTGCACAGGAAAGAAAATCAAGGTAAGGCAAAAAGCCCTTATCCCTAACTACTCTCGTTGCATAAATGTCAGGCTTAGAGGTGGCAAGACAGGTTGTAACACCTAGGTCCTTAAGGTCCTTTAATAACTCAAGCATGCCCTCGTATGCCGAGCACTCATATATTCCCTTTTCGGCATAGTATTCTCTATAAAGCTTAATAGCAAGGTCGGTTTTTTCCTCATCAAAGCCACAAAAATCTCTAAAGGACACGGTAAGAGGTGGTCCTATAAATCTAAGTAGATTTTCGGGGATTGGCGCATTCATTTTTTCAAGTGCGTATCTTACTGAATTGGTAACACCAAGGCTAGAGTCCACTAGTGTGCCGTCCAAATCAAAAAGTGCGATTTTGTATTTCATAGTCTTCCTTATATTTATATATTGAAAATATTCAACTTTTGTGATTATTTATGCATATTTTTTGCTTAACATTTCAGTCAACTTGTGAAGTGCTGGTGAGAAAACAACATTGATTGCAAGCTCAATGAAGAAGTTTACACTAATAAGTGTACCAAAAATCAAGGTCACAAAGTTGCTTGTGTCTAGGCTTAGCTGACCTGCAACGTTAATAATGTCATTTTTGATAATGAAGCAACCAAGGGCAAATATACCTGTATTTGCAACGGGGGCTGAAATTGATGCAATTATTCCTGCAACTAAGCCACCTGCCTTAAATTTAAAGGCACCTGATAGCCATTTGTAAATTAGTCCTGGCATTATTCCTGCAAGTGTGCCCTTTACAAGACAAATGAGAATTGTCATAACAGGGTTTACTGAGAACAAAAGAAAGGTGAAAAAGTCCTTACCTATTATTCCCCAAAAGGCAGCAACAACGCCAAAGGCAGCACCTAGTCCTGCGCCATATTTCCAACCTAAAAGCATTGAGCCTAGGGTTATAGGAATTAGACAAAGACACAGGGTAACAACGCCTACGCTAGAAATTGATTGAAGCACTATAACAAGTGCAAGTAAAATTCCAAGCTGTACTAGCTTGAGTGTTTTTTGCTTGTTCATACAAGTCTCCTTTACTACCGTCTGCTTCCACAGTACGATGTTATTATATTCAAATTCTCTTATCAAAATCGGTACCATCTTAAAAAAGTATAGTCCATTATGATTAAGACAAGGAAAATTTGCAAAAATTATTTTCTGCCCTGCTTATTTAAGCTATAAATAACTCTAAGTCCCTTAAGGGTTAGGTTGGGCACGTGTCTGATTTTCATATTAAAATAGGACAAAAATGGCTCCGCAAAGCCACCTGTAACGATTACAGGAGTTGTTTTAGGTAGGTCAAGCTCCTTTTTAAAGGTATCTATAAAGCCCTCACAGGAAAGCACCGAGCCAAATATAACTCCTGCCCTCATTGAGTCAATGCTATTTTTACCAATTACAGGAAAGGAATTGTCTGCCATAATGGAAGGCAAAAGTCCTGTTTGATTAAGTGCATCAAGGCTCATTTGAATACCAGGCATAATGTAACAGCCTGCGTAGGACTTATCTCTATTTATACAAGAAACGGTAGTTGCCGTACCAAAATCAACAACGATTGCAGGTGCACCAAACTCGCTAATTGTGCCAGCAGAGTTAGCAACAAGGTCTGCCCCTAGCTGAGTTGGGTCGTCAAGCTTAATTAAAAAGCCTGTCTTAGTACCGGGCCCCACGAGTAGAGGCTTGATTTTTGTAACCTTTTGTACCGCATACTCTACCTTACCCGTAATATGTGGAGATACAGACCCTACGACAGCACCCTCAAAGATGTCTACCCCGTAGCCCTGTGCTTCAATTAACGATTTTAGAGTAAATGCTAATTCATCGCCTGACCTTGACTGGTCACAGCCCATATAAAAGAAGCTTTTTAACTCCTCTCCCTCAAACATACCTACGTGTATATTTGTATTTCCAATATCTATCGCAAGTAGCATACTAGTCTCCTTAACGTATATTTTCACGTGTATTTTAGCACAAAAATATATTTATGTCAAGAAGCTAAACATACTTGACATTTAACGTATATTTTTATATAATACTTATTGTATCATTTTAGGGAGATTGTTAAATGCAAATTCAGCTTTCAGATAAATTTACTTATGGTAAGCTTTTAAGGTTTACTGTGCCATCTATTATAATGATGGTATTTACCTCAATTTACGGTGTAGTTGACGGCTTTTTCGTTTCTAACTTTGTTGGCGAGGAAGCATTTACTGCCGTAAACTTTATTATGCCCTACCTAATGATTTTAGGCGGTATAGGCTTTATGTTTGGTACAGGTGGTTGTGCCCTAATTGCTAAAACTCTAGGCGAGGGAAATTCTAAAAAGGCTAATAGTCTTTTTTCACTACTTGTGTACTTGCCCTTCGTCTTGGGTGCTATTATTGCCATTTTAGGTATTTTCTTGGTAGGTCCTGTCGCTTCCCTCTTAGGCGCTGAGGGGCTTTTGCTAGAAAACTCTATTTTATATGGTAGAGTTTTCCTTATAGGCTTACCCTTTTATATGCTACAAATTGAGTTTCAAAGCTTTTTCGTAACTGCCGAAAAGCCTAAGCTTGGACTTTTAATCACAGTTATTTCCGGAGTTACAAATATGGTGCTTGATGCACTATTTGTTGGACTTTTACCTTGGGGCCTTGTTGGTGCTGCCTGTGCTACGGTTGTTAGCCAAATAGTTGGTGGCGTTATTCCTGTTATTTATTTTGCAAGAAAAAACACAAGCCTTCTAAGGCTTGGCAAGGCAGAATTTGACAAGACTGCTCTTTTCCATACCTGTACAAACGGCTCCTCTGAGCTTATGACTAACATTTCTATGTCACTTGTTGGTATGCTTTACAACTTTCAATTGCTTAAGTACGAGGGCGAAAGTGGTGTTGCTGCATATGGTGTTTTAATGTACGTAAACTTCATTTTTATATCTATGTTTATAGGCTATGCAGTAGGCTCTGCCCCCATTATAAGCTATAACTACGGTGCTCGCCGAAGAGATGAGCTTAAAAGTGTTTTGAAGAAAAGTCTTGTTATAATTAGTATTATGTCAATTCTTATGTTTATTCTTGGCGAGGCACTAGCAACCCCTATGGCAATGCTATTTGTGGGCTATAACCCCTCATTGCTTGAGCTTACAAAAAGAGGCTTCTTTATCTGTGCCTTCTCATTCCTATTTTCAGGCATTGCCATTTTTGGCTCCTCCTTCTTTACCGCCCTTAACAACGGACCAGTATCGGCAATAATTTCATTCTTGCGTATGGGTGCTTTTCAAATTATAGCTGTCTTAATTTTACCTCTTTGGCTTGGCACAGACGGCATTTGGCTATCGGTGGTTGCCTCAGAGGTCCTTGCAGTTTTAGTAACTATTGGATTTATGCTTGGCAAACGAAAGAAATATGGATATTAAAAAAAGCTTTTCGCGTCTCTGCGAAAAGCTTTTTGTTTATTAACCGTTTGCAACTATTTTATTGTAGCTAATAGTTGTTGCAGTTTGAGATTCTGTACCGTTATTAAGGTAAACTACCCTTCCGTTTTCAATTACGTATGCGCAAATATAAATTTCAAATGATTTATATTCTTCTGTTTTAAGTCCTGTTACCTTCATTTCAAAAACGTCAAATTCCTTATCATCAAAGCCAACGCTTATAGCGCCGTTTATAACGTTCAAGCTTTCATCAAATAGGCTTATAACCTCACCAAGCTTATTAACGCTACCTGCAACAAGTCCGTATTTAACGTCGTTTCCAGTATTATCCTTGTAATCAGCTAATGCTTTTTTGTTAACAGTAAAGCCTTGAAGCATTGAGTCGGGTCCGTAGGAATAGCCAAGGCTTGTGAACAAGGGTGCTGTTTCCTCAGGATTGGAGCAATATGCACATCCCTCGTTTTCACAGGTTGTTGCCTTAATTCCAACGCTTAAGTATCCGTTATCATATTTGATTGTGGTTTTGAGAGTGTGCTCAATGCCCTTTTCAAATATAGCATCACAACACCAGCATACTGTTGACGGAGTGCAATCGTCATCCAAAATAGTTTCTAACTGTGGGTAGCCAAAAGCAAAGCTTGATTGAACGTATTCAACAATTTCAACGCTTTCCTCAACGCCCTCACTGGCAGGCGTATACTTTAGGTTATATGCTTTGATGGAGTGAGCGCCATCATTTACGCATACATTAAAGTAGCCCTTTGTGTTTTTAGCATAACGAGTATATGTATTTACTCTTTCAGTTGTGGAATCAACAGAGTCGATATAGTATCTAAATGCATCCTCTGATTCGAAGAAATAGTCAACTACGTCTGCACCGTATCCGTTTTGATTTTCAAGTCCGTCGACACCGTCATATGCACCTACATAGCCCTTGAAAATTATATTGTAGTGAGGTTGTGGTGAGCCCCAATACCAAGCATTTGCAGTCCACACGCTTGATGGCAAGGTAATGGCAGTATCTCTTGTTTCTCCGCCAACAATTACGAAATCGCAATACTTTACAGGCTGTGCTGTTCCTTGGCCACGTAGCAAATATGGGTTAAGTGCGTTAAGTTGATCTGCTCTTATAACTATTACCTTTGCTAATACAGAATTGTTGAATGCGTTTGTCGCAACGCTTGTTGCTCCTGTTATATCAAAAACATCAAGGAAAAGCTGATTGTTAAACTTGTGTCCGGTTTGGAACGCATGTTGATTGTATGCCAAACAGCTTGATTCGTATACAGTGATATTTTCAAAAGGAAATTCAATAGTGTAGCCCGTTTCAAAATCCATATGGAAAAAGCACTCTCTTGACAAGGTAGTAATGCTTTTAGTTTTCCAAATAAAATCTCTTATGTTACCCTTTGCCTCTCCAGTAACTGAGTCAATGGAGTCGTCAGCGGTAAAGCCTGCGTTACAGAAGCAGGAGCTACCGATTGTTTGTACTCCACTACCAACATACACATATTTCAATGCACGGAAATTGCAAAATGCATTTTCAGGTATTGAGGTAACTGTATCAGGTATTGCAACAGTTACGAGTGTATAGTTACTTGAATATGGGTTTCCAAGAGCAAATATGTTCGTTACCGTATATGTATTACCACCGTATATTACAGTTGAAGGAACACAGAACTCTCTACCAAGTGTTTCATCTGCTACATTTGCCCATTTCGTAATTTTTGCTGTACCATTTTCGGTGTCAAGCACATAGGTAAAGCCTTTTGAAGGGTCAGGTAGTTCCTTATCAAGCCCCTCAATTATACACTCGCCAAGTGTTATTTCTGTTGTGCCGTCGTCAACAACTGTTATTGTTTCAGCTGATACAACAAAGCAAAGCATAACCATTGTAAGTAGGGTTAATGCTAAAACAATTAATGTTTTTTTCATCGTAATTCTCCTTAAGTATATAATATTATATCATAATATTAACACAGGTGTGGAAAACTGTCAAGTTATACAAAAAAAAAAAAAACAGGTTGTTTTTGTTAATTTTGCACAAAAAAATTAATTATTTTTAATAATTTGAGTGCTTTAACAGACTTTTACTCTCGCTTTTTCAAATCATTTTATATTCAATTTATACAATTGTTAATTTTTTGTGAATAAATAAAAAAACGGCAAAAATATGCCGTTTTATATTAACATTGATATTAAAAGAATCACCACTACGTGGATTGGGTAATAAAGATAAAATAGATATTTTAGGTTTAGCTTTCCTCTTTTTTCATTGTATAATGCAAGTGGAATTAGGGCAAAAAAGCAAAACCATTGAATATCACCCTTTGTCATTAAGCAAACAGGAATTAGTGCAATCGTGCACAAAAATAGCCTTGTTGCCTTATTGCCACCGAAATATACGATAAGTGGCAATACTGCACCGAAAAAGCCGTAATCGAAATCAAGCACTACTATCCCCTCTAAAAGGCTAGGTAGCCAAAGCATAACAAAGGCGACAGCTATAAGTATTGAGATAGCAAGAATAATAGACGGCGCATTTTTTCTTTTAACTGCCCTATCAAAGGCAAAAATGAGCACTTGAGAAATTGCAAAGGTAACAAATATATTCATCATAAGATTACCAAGTGCTATGGACATTACAATCTGACACACAAGGGCAAAGACAACCATTGTAATAACGTGATTTTTCTTGCTTCTTGTGTATCGACACCCCTCGGCAATGAGATAAGCAAAGATTGGAAAGGCTAGCCTGCCTACTATTCTCCACCATAAAACGCTTGGGTAAATGAAATAGCCTATATGGTCAATAGTCATAGCTATTAACGCAATTATTTTAAGCATATTGCTTGACAAAATTCCCTTGTCAATAAAGCTTTTTTCTTCCATTATCTCACCACCCTTTCGCTTCATTCTAGCATACATCAAGGTTTTTTGCAATAGAAACCTTGTAAGCCAAATATCACACTTTTAGCCTTTTAAAATTTTTTTAAATAAAATTAAGAAAAGACTTGACAAAACAATAACCCTTTGCTATAATAATATGGCAATCAAGCAAAAATACCATTTCGAGATGTAGCGCAGTTGGTAGCGCGCATGGTTTGGGACCATGATGCCGTAGGTTCGAATCCTATCATCTCGACCATAAAAATCCTAAATTGAACTTTATGTTCGGTTTAGGATTTTTTGTTTGTGATGACTGTTCGCATCTACCTTCAATTTTTAATTGAATTAGGTTCGCCTAGCGATAAGTGACACTCCAAGAGTACGAGCCTCAAGCGAAGTGCGATTGGCTAAGTGGAACTTATGCACGGGAGCGTAGCGAGTCGCAGTGAAGTCGATGCAAGCTCGCTTGTAATCGACGCACGAAGTGTTACGAGCAACTTGTTGCGATGCTTCCTATCATCTCGACCATAAAAACGGTGTACCCTTTCGGGTATGCCGTTTTTATTTTTGAAATAATGGAAGGATGAGAACCGAGGTTCGATAATGAGTTTCCAAGAACACGAGCCTCAGGCGAAGTGCGATTGGCTAAAACGAATTATGGGGGGAGCGACAGCGAGTCCCAATCCTATCATCTCGACCACCTATGACTAAAACGAACAGCCGTTATTATGGACCCGTTTTAGTCATATTTGTTTATATCAAGGGATTACACATTATTGAGTAATCCCTTTTTATTTGTTTTTACTGATATATAACCGATTGGTTTATGAAAAGCGCACAAGCCCTATCCTTATTCCTTTATCGTTCTATATACCTTTGAAATGCCTCATAATTTGCAAGTTCTCCTGCTTTGTGATAAACTGCATACTCTATGACATCAAAATAGCATACATATTCTTGCATTACCATATATTTGTCAACATATTTCTAAAAAGTTCTAAAATTTTGTATATGTCCATTCTTGATTTTATTTTCATTATATGATAGACTAATTTTAGAAAACACTTCAAGGAGAATTTTATGAAAATCCCATATATTTCATCTGAATGGAAGGAATTACTTAAGCCACACGAAAGTGGTAATTACATAAATGACCACACTATTTTCAAGGCGCACGACGGGAATTGGCATCTTTTTGGGATTTCAAGCTTCCTTGGTGGTGCAACTAATGAGCGTTGGTTTGCACACGGTGTTACTCCCTCGCTTGATACTCCTATGAGAGAAATGAGAAGGGAGATAGACCGAGGCACACTTGCGTGGGCACCCTGCGTTATTCGCACCGAGGAAGATTATTACTATATGTTTTATGGTCCATCGCCTACCTCTCTTTCTGTTTCCTTTGACCTTTATGAATGGTATAATCACACTATAACGCTTAAAAACGAGCCTCTTTTCGGTGCGCATCGTGACCACTTTGTGCTAACTCTTGACGACGGTAGTTATCTTATGTATGTTGCTGGCACAAAGGACAAGCGTAGCTGTATTTCTCTTTTCCACTCACAAAATCTTATCGAATGGGAATTTGAGGGATATGCAATGACATCGGGCGAAGACGCACCACTCAATCCTGCTTGGGGTGCTATGGAATCGCCTTATGTTATACAGATAGACGGTCTTTACTACCTATTTGTAACCTACACGGACAGCGCCAAGGAAAATTACCACAATACTCTTGTTTTTGTATCAAGTAATCCTCATAATTTCGGCATTTACAATGGTGGAAACGGTGGCGCTATTCCTATCACAACCTTGCACGCACATGCACCAGAGATTGTGCTTGATGATGGTCAATATTACATTACCACCTGTGGATGGCTTGACTATGACACTCCTATTTCGGGTGCTGTAGCTATTGCCAAATTAGACTTCAAGGAGCAATAAAAACAAGAGGTTATTTATTATTAATGGAAGATTAGTACGAATTGAATTTTCACACTAAAAGCAAACAATTTTGCAAACGAGGAGCCCTTTAATCTTCTTGGAGTTTTTTCAATACCTCCTTGCAATATAATGCTTCCGTGCCACCCCTTGATGATCGACTGAACTTTTTAATCCCAAAATTCAAAAAATGGAATTTTCGAGGTCGTTTTGGCATGTGATTTTACATTTTTCTCAAAATTTTCGACTCACAAAAAAGTCCCAAGCTCCTTTTGCCACAAGAATTTATGGCACTTTCACAATGGTGTTCAACTGGGTTTTGGTCACTCCGACCAAAAAAACGACAAGCGAGGGCTTGTCGTTTTTTTATCCATTGCGAAGCCGATGGTATATCATCACACTTTGGTGTGATTGACAAAGCGAAGTCATCCTATCATTTCGACCACCTATGACTAAGTTGAACTCACGGGATCATGATGATGACTTAGTCATTTTTGTTTGTCAACAAAAAAAAGGATAGAGTTTCTTGCTCTATCCTTTTTGATTAACTATTTAAATAAAATCTTTGTAGTTGATTTTATTATTTTTGAAGTATGTGATGGAATTTCAAGGAGTAGGTTTCCTTGGTGTTTTATATTTTCCTTTGCCCAAAGGTCTCTTATCTCGCCATTTTCATCAAGGGAAACAGTTAGATTTTCACTGATTTTACCAAGATTAAAAAACGCATAAGCAAATGCTCCGTCCTCTAACTCCTTTTCAAGTATATCAAAATATCTGTTTTCTTCTTTTACTCTTGATATTAATTTCGAAGTATTAAAAGCGCAATCCTGATTTATAGCTAAAATTTCATCATTGCAATATACTGACAACTCAAAATCGGTTATATTCTCAAGAGTACTGCTAATTTGAATAGGGGAATTCAAGAATGCTCTCATTGAAAATTCCATAATTTTTTCGTCGTCAGTTAAGCAATTCCACATTGTGTGAAGTCTGCACGTGCCAAAGTCAAGCATATCAAGGTCAAAATAATGCCCCTTGCAAATATAATCTACAAAATCAAAATATGTTTCGTAAATTTCAACAAGATTGTCCCAGTTGCTAAGGGTATCGGGATTTGACCTATATGAATTACAATATTTAGACCAATAATTTGAATACTCTTTAATTGCTCTTACAGTTACACAAAATCCAAAGTCACGGTCAAGCTGAGTAAGCTCCGTACGCATAAGGTCTGCGTTTATAGGGTCGGTTGGCGCCCAGTCATACTTTAAATAATCAAAGCCCCATTCGTTCCATTGAATTGCGTTATTTCTTTCCTTATGAATAACACCTATTCCTCCGTTTGTCAATGCAAAGCGATGATCAGCCTCGCCTTGTGTACATCCGGGTATTGATGTAAGCTCATTTGGGCAACCCCATGCAGCTAACATAGGAGTTGAATAAATGCCACATTTTAAACCGTAGGAATGTATTTTATCCGTCATTCTTCTCATATTGGGGAATTTTCTGTTTGGCATTATTGCATCGTGCTTTCCACCGTATTTCTCCTGCCAACCCGAATCGGTATTCACATAGCTATAACCATATTCGGTTATACCAAGCTCTACTAAGCGAGCAGCGATATTTTCCACATCATCTTGAGTAACAGCTGATTCAAATGCATTCCATGTGGTGAAGCCTAAAAGGGGGGTTACAAGCACATTTTGATCCTTAATTTCAAAAATGATTTTCTTTTCATCCGTACCAAGAGCATTTTTCGCTATCAGCGTTATTTCATACTTACCATCGTTTTCGATCGTTCCTTGCAAAATATTATCCTTTAAGCTTATGCTATCAGGTAAATCTATCGCTTCATACTCAATAGGTCTTTGTCCGATTGTGGCAATTCTTACTAAAATTGGCTTTTTACTTGATGCACCTATTATTGATGGTAAGTTTATTTGTGGTTTTCCCTCAAAGGGCTTTGCTATCGCAATTTTTGTTTTAATGC
>JAFQEG010000016.1 GCA_017399145.1 Clostridia bacterium
GTCTTTTGTACTTAGTTCTCTTTCAAAACTTTTTTCGTTCATTGTTCAATTTTCAAGGATCTTTTCGCACCGTCTTTGCACAGTGCCTTGCTATTATATCACTACCTATCACCTTTGTCAAGTACTTTTTTATCTTTTTTTAAAATTTTTTTAAATTTTTTTAAAAATCCAATAAATACAGGCATTCTCGGTATATTTCCAGCCTTTTTTGACAATAATATTTCAAAAAACAAAGGTGTTTTAAGATGAATAACGAAAATAAGAATCCCGAAAACGAAATAAACGACCTTATCGACCAAATCGAAAAAAACGGTGCAGTTTCCACCGATAGCGAAAACGGAAGAATCTATTGCCTTAGCATAATAGGACAAATCGAGGGACACTACGCACTGCCGGCTGACCAAAAGTCAACCAAATATGAGCATATTGTGCCTCTGCTTGTTTCAATCGAGCAAAGCAAGGAAATTGATGGCTTGCTAATAGTACTAAATACTATGGGTGGCGACGTTGAGGCAGGTCTTGCCCTATCCGAATTAATCGCTAGCATGAAAAAGCCAACTGTTTCCCTAGTCCTAGGAGGCGGGCACTCAATCGGCGTGCCCCTTGCCGTCTCCTCCCGAGTTTCCTATATCGTACCCTCTGCTACAATGACGATTCACCCCGTTAGAATAAGTGGTACGGTTATCGGCACCCCCCAAACCTATTACTATTTCGAGCGTATGCAGGACCGAATCGTTAGCTTTGTATGTAACCATTCAAAAATATCCCCCGAAAAATTCAAGGACCTAATGCTAGCAACAGACCAAATCGCCACCGACACAGGCTCAATAATTGATGGCAAGGAAGCCACATCTCTTGGCTTGATAGACAAAATCGGCGGTCTTCGTGATGCAATCGAATGTCTTGAAAAATTAATCAAGGACGAAAAATCCTAATTTCTATATATATAATTAATGAAGAAAACTGAATTTTAACCCAATCTTACTTCATTTTTCAAAATATATTTGTTTTATCTTCATACAATTTTCACATTCATAGTATAGAATATAAGAAAAGAATGAATTTTTGAGGTTAATTAATGTCTAATTATATATATAATGATAATTTCAATCATAATTCCTTCTACCCAAGGAAAGAGGACAAAAGCGACAACACATCAAAAAATGCTGTTACAATCGCACTTGCAATTAGCGCAGTCCTAATTCTTATCTCAGGAATCATCGGCTTGCTTATCGGCAAGTCCATGACACCAGCACCAATTACAAACACAGTTTACACAAATACTGTTTACGTAAGTGATAACACAACCCCTGTAATCTTTGGAAATGGCGAGGGGTCGCGTGCTGAAATAATTTCCAAGGTTAAGGATTCCGTGGTTGAAATCAAAACACAAAACGTAGTCCACTCCTTCTTTCAGCATGTAACTGAGGGTGCAGGAAGTGGTGTAATCGTAGGCACATACTCAACTGATAAGGGTAATGCTGGCTACTATATAATCACAAACGCCCACGTAATCGAGGGCTCAAACTCAAACGAGGTAGCAACCTCAATCACAGTAACACTAACTGATGGTACAGAATTCCCAGCAACTGTAAAGGGCTATGACCCACTAGGCGACATTGCAATTCTCTGCATTGAGCCAGGTGCAAGACAGTTGACTGTTGCAAAGTTCATTAATCAATCATCACTTGTACAGGTTGGCGACGATGTTATCGCAATCGGCAACCCACTAGGCGAGCTAGGTGGCACCGTAACAAACGGCTACGTGAGCGCACTTGACCGTGAAATCAACGTAGATGGCAGACTAATGAACCTAATGCAAACAGATGCCGCAATCAACCCAGGCAACTCTGGTGGTGGCTTATTCAACCTAAGAGGTGAGCTAATCGGCATTGTAAACGCAAAATCCTCAGGCTCAGGCATTGAGGGTCTTGGCTTTGCAATTCCTGCAGATGACGCACGCAAAATTCTAAATGACTTTATAAATGAAGGCTATGTTACAGGAAGGTCCACACTAGGCATCACCTGTGCAGATAGCAGAACAGGTCAATACGTACAGGTACTTACAGTACGTGAGGGCTTCAATGATCAGGTATTCCAGGTAGGCGACAGAATCACCTATGTAAGAACTCCGGGTCAAACCGCATGGACCACAGTAACTGCAGAAAGCCTAACAAACCTAATTAACAATCTAGAAATTGGACAAAAGCTTGAGGTATGCCTATACAGAAGCTCCCAGCAGGTGATTGTTACCGCAGAGATTTACGAATACGTTCCGTAAATCAACTAAATTAGATACTCTCTACTCTCCTTCAAAATAACTGAAAATGCAGCACCGATCGTAAATTTACGCGTGCTGCATTTTCAGCCTATTGCAATAAATGATTTTTTATGTTAGAATATAATACGAGGTGATGACTGTGTACAAAATTTTAGTAGTAGATGACGAGGAAATGATAAGAAAGCTCATTTCCAAATATGCTCAATTTGCAGGGCATTCAGTAACAGAAGCAGTTGACGGCATGGACGCTATTGAAAAGGTAAGCAAGGAGCAATTTGACATCATTATAATGGATATTATGATGCCAGAGCTTGATGGCTTCTCTGCCAGCCGTGAAATAAGAAAAACATCACAGGTGCCAATCATAATGCTATCTGCACGTGGCGAGGAATACGACAAAATCAATGCCTTTGAAATCGGCATTGACGACTACGTTGTAAAGCCCTTTTCACCAAAGGAGTTAATGCTTCGTGTTGATGCAATTATGAAAAGAGTTAAAAGCGCACAGCCCAAGGAGGAAAACAAAAATCAAGTTATTTCCTTGGCAAACGGTGGCTTAGTTGCAGACCTAACTGCAAGAATAGTTTATATTGATGGTGAAAGAATAGATATGTCACCAAAGGAATACGAGCTATTTTTCTATATGCTAAAGAATAAAAACATAGCACTTTCACGTGACAAGCTACTCTCCGACGTGTGGGGCTACGACTTCTTCGGCGACGATAGGACTCTTGACACTCACATCAAGATTTTAAGAAAAAGCCTAGGTAAGTATAGCGATTTCATAGTTACCATTCGTGGTATGGGCTATCGCTTCGAAGAGAAATAATAATGAGTGAAGCAAAACAAAAAAAGCACCTATCCATAAAGCTACATATTTTTATATCAATGGTAGCCTTGTGTCTTGGCTTAGTTTTGCTTTTATGGCTAGGCGGTGCCGCCTTCCTAAAGCAAATCTACGGTGCGATAAAAATGCGAGATATTGAGCATGCCTCAAATCAAATCTCATATAGCATTGAAGACGAAAGGATAACAGAAATTCTTGAAAAAATAGCCGACGAATACGACCTTTGCGCAAAGATTTTCGCCTTTGAGGACGACGATGTGTCCCTAGTTGGCGAGGCAGATTTTTTCAACGACTGTATAATCTGTGACGACGTTGTTATTGGCGACAAGGACCTTCTTACACAAATGTACGAGGATGCAAGGGACCACGACGGCTTTCATTCAATGCCTGTTGGTGACAACAATATAATAACTACGCAAATCGTTCACAGCGAAGCCAATGATTGTGCATACCTAATTGTGCTAAACACCTCATCGGTGCCACTATCAGCTACAATCCGTACAATCCATTCCCTTTTAGGATTAATGACAGTTGTAGCAATTATAATTTCCCTCGTTGCCTCTTATTTCTTGTCAAAGCGCATTTCCTCACCTATTGAAAAAATGGACAAGGAAGCAAAGCTTATGGCAAAAAACGACTACGAGGTACACTTCGAGGAAAAGGGTCCACGGGAAATTGTTGACCTTGCAATCACGCTAAACAAAACCTCTCAGGAAATTGCCGAGGTGGAAAAAATCCGTAAGGAATTAATAGCAAATATATCTCACGACCTAAGGACACCTCTTACAATGATATCGGGCTACTCCGAGGTAATGAGAGATATACCAGGTGAAAACACACCTGAAAATATGCAAGTAATTATCGACGAGACTGCTCGTCTCACCTCTTTAGTAAACGACCTTTTGAATGTGTCTAAGCTCCAATCAGGCACTCAAAAAATGGACGTTAAAAAAATGTCCCTAACAAAGGCAATCAAGGACACAGTTAAGCGTTATGATACCCTTATAAATCACAATGGCTTTACAATAAAATTTGAAAGCGATGAGGAAGCCTTTATTCTAGGCGACGAAACAAGGCTTTTACAGGTGGTTTATAACCTAATAAATAACGCAATTAACTACACAGGGTCCGACAAAACCGTAATTGTTAAGCAAGAGATAACCGACAACGTCGTAAGAATTTCCGTTATCGACTCAGGCGAGGGCATAAGCGAACAGGACCTACCACTAATATGGGATAGATACTATAAGGTAGACAAGGTCCATAAGCGCGCAATGGTTGGTACTGGCATAGGACTATCAATTGTTAAGAATATACTACTTCTCCACAACTCTCGCTTCGGCGTATCCAGCGAGGTGGGCAAGGGTAGCACCTTCTGGTTCGAATTTAAGCTTTATCAAGAGCCAAATCAATAAAAAATCACGACACGTGGTCGATACTTTAAAAAAAAAAGGACTCAAAATGAGTCCTTTTTCTTTTTTATACTAGCTTAAACTTAGCAAAGGATTTGCAATCGGAATCCTTACCAATAAACACCTCAAAGTCGCCCTTTTCAGCAACGTACTTAAGGTCACGATTCCAATACTTAAGTGTTTCCTCGGTAATTTCAAAGGAAACCACCTTTTCCTCGCCTACGTCAAGCTCAATCTTTTCAAAGCCCTTCAATTCCTTAACAGGACGTACGCAAGTGCCCTTTACGTCTCTTATGTAGAATTGTACAACCTCTTTAGCCTTGTACTTGCCCACGTTCTTTATCTTACAGCTAGCAACTAGCTTATCCTCTGCTTTCATTTCATTATTGCTTAGCTTGAAGTCGCTATACACAAAATCGGTATAGGACAAGCCATAACCAAATGGATAAAGAGGACTATTTTGTACGTCAATATAACAAGAGGTAAATCTAACAAACCTATCGTCATCCTCAAGTGCCTTTGGTCTACCTGTTGTATAGTGATTGTAATAAATTGGCACCTGACCAAGATTGCGTGGGAATGTCATTGTAAGCTTACCGGATGGCACTGCGTCGCCAAATAGTAGATTTGCACAAGCATTTCCACCCTCAGTACCAGGCATCCACATATTAAGAATAGCAGGCGCTACCTTATCAAGTCTGCCAATTGAAAGAGGTCTGCCTGTAAATAGCACAACAACAACGTTTTTGTTTACCTCAAGAATTTTGTCAAGTAGCTTGTATTGTATCTCTGGAAGATTAATATCAGTACGGCAGTAGCCCTCACCGGAATAATCCTGATGCTCACCTAAGCAAAGCACAACACTCTTGCTATTCTTAGCAAGCTGACAAGCCTCATCAAACATAGATTCATCAACTGAATCATACTCAATTTGACAGCCCTGTGCATATTTTACGTCGTAGCCAAGCTTGTTCTTAAGACCGTCCAAAACAGAAACAGCCTCTGTTTCCTTACCGCCACAATGCCAGCCACCGATTATGTAGCCAGTGTTGCCAAGTGGTCCAATTACGCACACGTCCCCCGCATTTTTGTCAAGAGGAAGGACACCGTCATTCTTCAAAAGAACTGCACTGTCCTCTGCACCCTTACGTGCAAGTGCTCTGTGCTCAGGGCAAAGCTGAACTCTTTTTGCCTCTTCAACGTTTACACTACGATAAGGATTATCTAAAACTCCAAGCTCCTCCTTAAGGTCAAGAATTCTCAAAACTGCCTTATCAAGCTGTTCCTCAGTAATCTTACCCTCGTCAATAAGCTCCTCTAAGTGAAGTCCGTAACAGCTTGACATCATTTCAATATCACAGCCTGCTCGCATTGCAAGATAAGCAGCCTCCTTACGATTTTCGCAAACACCGTGAGTAATAAGCTCGTCAAATGCTCCGTGGTCACTTATTACAACACCGTTGTAGCCCCATTCGCCTCTTAAAATATCTCTTACAAGATGCTCATTTCCGACACAGGGTACGCCGTCTACTATATTAAAGGCAGTCATAACCATCTTAACGCCTGCATCAACCGCAGCCTTGTATGCGGGTAGATAATACTCACGAAGGTTACGCTCGCTAATATCAACCGTGTTATAATCACGACCTGCCTCAGCGGCACCGTAGGCTGCAAAGTGCTTAACACAGCCTGCAATGTTGTACTTACCCATATCACCCTGATAGCCCTGTACAGTAGCCTTAGCCATTTCACCGTTTAGGTATGGGTCCTCTCCGCTTGACTCCATAACTCTTCCCCAACGAGGGTCACGAACAAGGTCAACCATTGGCGCAAAGGTAACGCTCATACCGTCAAGGCTTGCTTCCTTAGCTGCCATGCTTGCCAAATCCTTAGCAAGACCTCTGTCAAAGGATGAAGCTACTGCAAGATTGATAGGATATATAGTTCTGTGTCCGTGGATAACGTCTTGCATTATCATAAGAGGGTTTTTGTACTTACTGTTTTTTAAGTAATTCGTTTGTGCATCAATCATAGTTTCAGCACCAACAAGGTTTAAGGATGTACCAACGTCGTAAACCATACCCTTGTCAAACTTAATAGGACTGTTAGGGCCTGTTATAATATGGTACTTACCTCCTTTAGTTAAATAGGTAGCAGTTGTCAATTGCTCTAACTGAAAAACCTTTTGCTTGCGAGACATTTTTGCAAGCATCTCCTTTGTTCTTTGGCTCATTTCCTTCTCCTTGAAAAGCTAATTTTTTACTATTCATATTTTATCACGCAAGCACAATATTGTCAACATTTTAATCATCTTTGTCTATAATAATGAAGCCTTAGCTTCGTTGCACCCACCGAAGGTGGACTTCATCACGTAGTGACTTCATCAACGCAGTTGATTTCATCCGTTGAAAACGGATTTCATTAAAAAAGCCTTGACGACAATGCGTCAAGGCTTTTTATTTGTGGTTATGGTTTTACCAGCATGTTATCTTTGACTAGACGAGATAGATGGTGAGGAAAAATCGTCGTTTTCAACCGAAGGAATACTTCGTATTTCGAAAGGTGAAAACGGCGATAATAACCACGTATCAAATGAGGAAAGGTGGCACACCTTTCGACCTTTGCCGTACATACAAAAAAGCAAGAACAAAACGTCCTTGCTTCTTGTTTATTTATCACGTGGTTATGGTTTTACCAGCAGGTATCCGTCCACTAGGTCTATTAGAATAGTAGATCTTTAATATCTGCTGTTGAAGTACCCTTAGTTACCTCAACCTCACCCTCGCCAAAGTCAAAGGTTTCCTTTGTTGTTACGATATCGTTAGGTGAAAATTCCATAATGTCCTCGCTTGAA
>JAFQEG010000017.1 GCA_017399145.1 Clostridia bacterium
AGCAAAGCGGGACAGAGTGGTACACTTTTTGTTTTTAAGAAAAAATTTTTGGGGGAAGGCAAGGAAATCTTTCCACACTATTTCCACACCTAACCCGAAAAAAGCGGGACAGGGTGGTAAGAGTTTTCAACACCTAATTTTTAAAATGGAAAAATTGAGTTTTCAACACCCCAAAGTGTGGAAAAGTTTTCAACGGGGGTGGAAAAGTCAATGAAGCTTCATTATTGTAGCGCTTCGCTTACAATTAACTATAAACCCTTACACTATATAGCCTTACGGAAAGTAAGTGAGGATTAATTTCGGTAAAGCGAAAAAAGTACCATTTTTAAAATTACCTTAAAATTGGTGCTTGAAAAGTGATATTTTAAGTGCTACAATATTAAAGAAGCTTTAAGAAAGAGGAAGAGGTAACGATACGCACAGACTTCATTGGATAGCACCAAGCAGATAGTGAGGTAGAAGGCACGATTGCGTAGTCGTCGCTAGGGGTTCCCCGAAGCGAAGAATGAGCTTTGGGGGTTTCCGTAGGCGTACTTTGTACGGAAGACCCAATTCCTTAAAAAGTCTTCGACTTTTAATGGGACCTTGGGGAGTGCAAGGTCGCGACTAAAAAAGCGAAAAAATGAAGAAAGTGTGAAACACTTTCAACCTTAAAAAGAAAAACTTTAGCGAAAAAATAATGAAATTGAAGAGCACAGGTGTTAGAAACAAGTGTGGCAAGTTACCGCTTTTTGTTCTACCCACTATGTGCGTACTAAGGAGCAAAAATTGAAAATTTTTGAGATATCTGGCATGTCCTGTGCATCGTGCGTGTCAAGAGTCGAGAGTGCGGTGAATGCAGTTGACGGCGTGACTCTTTGTCAAGTCAATCTTTTGACTAACTCAATGGTAGTTGAGGGGGACGCAGGGGACGAATCAATAATAAAGGCAGTTATGGATGCTGGTTATGGGGCATCTATAAAGAAGGAAAGCCAAGGAAACGAGGAAAACAAGGAAAACAAGGAAGCGAAAAAGCTTTTGAGAATTCTTTTAGTGTCCCTTTTATTCCTTTTGCCACTTATGTATTTATCAATGGGCTACGTTATGTGGTCCTTTCCTGTCCCTAGCTTTTTACAGGGGAATTTTGTTGCCATTGGAGTGATTGAGGGGGTCCTTGCCCTTATCATTATGGTAATAAACAAACGATTCTTTATAAACGGCACAAAGGGCTTAATTAAGCGAATACCTAACATGGGTACTCTTGTGTCCCTCGGCTCTCTTACCTCTTATATTTATAGCCTTGTAATGCTTATTCTAATGGCTAAAAACGGGGATTCTACTATACTTCACGGACTATATTTTGAGTCTGCCGGAATGGTGCTGGTTTTAATTACCTTTGGTAAAATGCTAGAGGCTATTTCCAAGGGAAAAACTACCTCTGCACTAAAGGATTTAGCTAAGCTAAAGCCTAAGGAAGCAACCGTTATTAAAAACGGAGTTGAAAAAATCGTGCCAATTGACCAAATCCAAGTAGGCGATATTTTCCTTGTTAAGGCAGGTGAGTGCGTAGCACAGGACGGCGTAATTATAGAGGGCTTTGGCACCCTTGACGAGTCATCCCTAACAGGCGAGTCAATTCCCGTTGACAAGGGAGAGGGTAGTGTGGTTTATCAATCCACCATTAATAAATCAGGCTTTGTTAAGGTAAGGGCAACACACGTTGGCAAGGACACAGGACTTTCTAAAATTATTAAGGCGGTGGCAGATGCATCAGGGACTAAGGCGCCTATTGCTAAGCTTGCCGACCGAGTAAGTGGTATTTTCGTGCCCCTTGTAATAGGTATTGCTATTCTTACGACTCTTGTATGGCTACTTATAGATAAGAATGTAGGAAACGCATTGACTCACGGAATTTCCGTCCTTGTTATTAGCTGTCCCTGTGCCCTAGGACTTGCAACTCCTGTTGCAATTATGGTTGGTAATGGGGTAGG
This sequence comes from Clostridia bacterium, assembly GCA_017399145.1. Taxonomy (GTDB): domain Bacteria; phylum Bacillota; class Clostridia; order Oscillospirales; family CAG-272; genus RGIG2000. Next base: position 1,971 of record JAFQEG010000017.1, read on the forward strand.
GGCAAAGCGAGGAATCCTTTTCAAAAACGCAGAGGCTCTTGAAAATACGGGCAAGGTGGAGATTTGCGTATTTGACAAAACAGGTACTCTAACTAAGGGTAAGCCCGTGGTAACCGATGCTTTTGAATATGGCGTTGACAAGACACAGCTTTTAAAAATCGCTTACTCTCTTGAAAGTAAAAGTGAGCACCCCTTAGCTCTTGCAATTTGCAATTACGCCAAGGAAATGGGACTAACACCACAAGAGGTAAGCGACTATAAGACTCTTTCGGGCAGTGGCATTAGTGGTATTATTGAGGGCAAAAAGGTAGTGGCAGGTAGTTACCTGTCAATGGGGTCACCAGAAGAATATAAATCTATTTTTGATAACCTTGCAAATCAAGGAAAGACACCGATATTTATAAAATCAGATGAGCAAATTATCGGGGTAATTGGCATAGCCGACGAAATCAAGGAAGAAAGCAGAGAGGCAATTTCCAAGCTAAAGGAAATGGGCATTTACACAGTAATGCTAACAGGGGACAATACCCAAACTGCAAATGCAGTTGCATCACAGCTAGGAATTGACCGAGTAATTGCAGGAGTTTTGCCAGAGGGTAAGGGCAAGGCAATATCTGCCCTACAACAGTATGGTAGGGTTATGATGATAGGCGACGGAGTCAACGATTCAGTTGCCCTTGCAACTAGCGATATCGGTGTGGCAATTGGTGCAGGTACGGATATTGCTATTGATACGGCAAGCGTAGTATTAACAAAAAGCTCACCTCTTGACGTGGTAAGCGCAATAAAGCTAAGCCGTGCAACCTATAATAATATTTGCCAAAATCTATTTTGGGCATTCCTTTATAACTGTATTGCAATAACTATTGCCGTAGGTGCATTTTCACCTCTTGGACTAACCCTTAGCCCAATGATTGGCGCCTTTGCAATGAGTCTTTCAAGCGTTTGCGTTGTAACTAACGCACTAAGGCTTAATTTGTTTAAGGATACCTATAAATACAAACGAAAGCAAAGGGAAAAAATAAGTCAAATTTATTCCCTAGAGGAAATTTATAAAAGCGAGGAAAAGCAAATGAAAACAATTAAATTACAGGTTGAGGGTATGATGTGCCCACACTGTGAAAAAAGTGTAAAGAACGCACTTGAAGCACTAGACTGCGTAATAAGTGCGGAGCCAAGCCACAAGGAAAACCAAGTAATCCTAGAGGTGAAAGAGGACTACAACCTACAATTAATAATTGATACAATTGTTGAAATGGACTACACTGTAAAGCCGGAATAATCCCTTTGTCATCGAAATATGTTTGACATTTATATAGAATTGTGCTAAAATAGATTTAATACTAAAGGAAAGGACAAAGACTATGATAATTAAGGAATCAGGCGAGGATTATTTAGAGGCTATATTGGTCTTGAAGAATAAGGCAGGCTTTGTCCGTTCAATTGACGTGGCAAATCACTTACAGGTGTCAAAGCCTAGTGTTAGCGTGGCTATGAAGCACTTCCGTGAGGAGGGCTACGTGGTAGCCGACAAGGACGGCTATCTTGACCTAACCGATAAGGGACTTGAGATTGCAAAGCGAGTTTACGAGCGCCACGAGATTATTTCACAGGTGCTAATTCGCCTAGGGGTAAGCCCCGAGGTTGCCCTTGAGGATAGCTGTAAAATCGAGCACGCAATAAGCGAGGAAAGCTTCGAAAAAATCAAGGAATTTTTAGCAAGACTTAAAAAAGAAGAATAATAAAAGGACCGTTGCGAAAGCAACGGTTTTTTTATGTGATGATATACACGACAAGTCGTGATGATATACCAAGCCAATGGCTTGGATAAAAAGCGGGACAAGGTGGTACAGTTTTGGAAAAAGACAAGTTGTACCGCTCTGTCCCGGTTTGTTTGTGAGATAATAAGAGTGGCTAAGGGACGAGCCACGGCACAAAAATACAAAACAAGGAGCAAAAAATGGCAAACAAGAAAAACGACGTATTGGGGTCAAAGGATTTAGCCGAGATAATCGTTGACCAGGTGAAGAAGAAAACAAGACAAAGAAAAAAGCAACAAAAGGTAGTGCCCTTTCGTGAAAGCCTTGCAATTTTGCTAAGCACAAGAATTAATCCAAATTTAGTCTGCGACGCTGTCAAGGGAACCAGCCTAGGAGAGAAAATCACCTATCAGGAGGCAATTCTGCTAGCGCAAATAATCAAGGCTTGCCACGGGGACACTCAATCGGCAACGTTTTTAAGAGATGCCTCAGGCAATAAGCTAAAGGACGGAGAGGGACCGGCAAGGCTACACAGAAAGCTTCAGGACATTATCTTAGAAATGGGAAGAAACGGAGGATAAATGACCTTAGGACAAATTAAGCTAGAAGCACTAATGCTTATGTATCCAGAAATAAGGCTACCAACAGACAAGGACCTAGCAAACGAAACTCTAGCCTATCTTCAAGAGGGGTCCTTGTATTGCGACCTAATCGCATCAATGGACCAATCAATCACAAGAGCGCTTTTCTATATCGAGCTATGGGAGTTAACAAAATCGAAAAGAAGGGTGGCAAAAATTGAGCGAGAGGAATGGTGCGAGTATTTTCTACCCTTGCCAAGTGACGCATTCTTGGTAAATCAGGTAAGTGCAAGGACAAGAGAGGGGAATATACCAATTTCCTTTGTAGTCCTTGACAATGAAATTTGCGTCCTTGAAAAAGCAAGCGAGTACATAATTGAGTACAGAGAAAGAGGAATTAAAATAGATGCAAAAACACCTCTTTCAACTGAATTAAGCCTTGCAAATGAGGTAGAGGTTATTATTCCATACTTTATTAAGGGAGAGCTATACAGAGAATCGCCTAAGGAGGCAGAGATATGCCTTGAAAGATTCTTTTCAGCCCTTGACAAGCTATCCTCAATTGAAAAAAACAGGACAGAGTGTCGCATTTCGCCTTATAAAATAGTATAAGAGGTGGAAAAATGAGCATTAAAATTAAGGACCTTGCCATAGGTAAGGGAATAACAAGGGAGCCAAACGACGAGGCTCGCTTGCTAGAATGTATCAATCTCATACCGGAAAATGGGGCACTAAGAAAGCGAGGGGGATTTTTCTCCCCCCTCATTTTCCAAAATGAGAATAACAAGCCGAAAAGGATTAACGGGCTTTTTGGCTTTGGTGAAAAAATCTTAGTCCACGCAGGGACGGACCTATATGCTTGCCCACGGGACCTAAGTTATTTTGAAAGGCTAGAGGTTACACTAACCGACAACAAAACTAGTGGACTTGTAGCCGATTCAATGCTTTATATAGTAGGTGGCGGTGACCTTTACGTATATACGGGGAAGGAAATTTTTCCAATTAAGAAGCTACCCTCAATATATGCACCTACCACAAGAATAAACGTTTTTGACCAATACGGCAAAAACAAATACGAAAATTATGAAAGTCCAAGCCTACTTACCCCAAGACGAGTAAACCTTTTAATGGGCACCACCTCATTTCGCACTAACGAGGTAAAGCCTACCTTTTTGCTAGATGGCAATATTCTAAAGGGGTCCTCCTTAGAAATTGAGGTAAGAATCCGTCTTAGTATTACAGGCTTGCCAGACGAGGCCTATAAGTCAACTCTCAAGGGCGTTGATAGTGAGGGACTAGAAACCCCCGAGATTGTAACGATTAAGTACAGGGCAGAGAGTGTAAATAGTGAAATTGCAATCTTTCCAAGTGAGCCAATTTATGACGATTTAGGCAGATTAATAAACATAAGAGGACAAGACGGCGAGCCTCTTGAATACGACAAAATCCCCCTAGGAGTGTCGATAAAGGGGGATAGAATAACCTTTAGCTACGATATTCCCACCTTCGAGGAGGGGGTAGCTAATATTAAGGTAACCTATGAGGTGGAAAACTCGGTTGATATTAAAAACGCAACCACATGTAGCCTTTGCCCAAGGGAAATGGGTGGGTATGCAATTGCCTTTTCCCTAGGGGACAACCGACTTTATTACTCGGATCAACACAAGGGTGGGGACTATATTCCAACCTCAAACGTTGTTTGCGTTGGCACAGGGGGCGAGAAAATTACCTCACTGCTTGAAATGTCAAACGGAGCTTTAGGAGTCTTTACCAACATAGGCTTTTATAAGGTAACCCTTTATACAGAGGACGGAGGCTATCAGGTATTAAACTCAGCTGACAAAATAGGGTCTACCTCTTCCTTAGTTAATACAACTATTGCAGGGGACACTCTAACCTTTAATGGGCAGGGAGTTTTTGGTACTCATACCTCGAGTCCTTATATGGACCAAATCGGTTATTTTTATCAGCGAGGTAGCAAAATATCAACCATTTTAAAGGAAATAGAAGACAAGGAAGAGGCAGTAGCGGTAAACCATAAGGGCAAATATTTCCTTTTTTTAGGTGACAAGACGTTAGTTGCAGATACATCCCAAAGATTTACTCGTGAAGGTGCCCCCACAGGTGCCTACGAATACGAATGGTATCAGTGGGCAGACCTTGATGCAAGATACGCCATTTCCTACGGTGGCACTCTTTATCTAGGCAAGGAAAATGGTCGAGTTGGCTTTCTTACAGAGGATTTGTACGACAAAATTCAGGACCAATATTCAAGTGAGAAAATGACCCTTTTTCTAACGCCTCAAAAGGACCATACAGCCATAACTATTGACACAGGGTCGAAAAAATCCAAGGGAAACAGAGGAATCCTTTCAAGCCACGAAAGGCGTATTTCAAATAAGGTTACCTACGAAAACGGTAAGTACCTAATACCTAAGGAGGACTTTTACACTCACGACGGTGGCATAGGAATTTACGAGGGACAAGAGATTGCCCTTTACGACTATGGTGACAGAGTTATTTTTAAGGGTAAGGCGGGCAAGGTTGACCCATACTTAAGGACGATTGAATTAGATGCAGTACCCTTTGAGGGTGCAGTTTTCCCCTTGTTTCTTTATTTTGTAAGGGATACCTACGAATACGATTTTAAGGAGGTTGGCTTGCACTATGGCTTGTTTGAAAATGGCACCTGCGTGTGGGTAAGATCACAGGACCCAGTCCTTACAGTAATAGAAAGACAACCGATTGTGTCATACTTAAAAACTAGTCCAATTAGCCTAGGTGGCGACCTTACTGCCCAAAATTTAATAGGCGCCTATCTTCGAGTGACCGAGGATACTAAGGGTGGAGTCCTGTATGGCTGGGAAAGTGACAAGCATAAGGGATACGCTAGTCTTACCTTGTCAAAGCAAATGCACCTAGACCGCCTAGACCTATCTCGCCTATGCCTTTATGATAGCTTTAAGCGGGATTATTACGTGCCTACCCTTGAAAGAAATGTAAAATACGTTTCCCTTACTCTTAAATCCACAACCCCCGACCCCTTTGGAATAACGGGACTAGGAATTAAGCTTTTTGAGTATGAGGAATAAAGGAGAATTTATGGAAAAATTTACTTTAAGCCAAGAGGAGATAACAAAAGCCCTTCTTTTGTCGCCCTATTCCTTAAGCGATTCCCCTAACGATTGGGGACTTAAGGCTAAGGACGTTAAAAAATATTTTTATCAATTTATAACCTATCTTTGTGAAAGGCTAAATATAAAGCTAGAGGACCTAGGACAAGTAGTAGCTAACCTTGAGGACAAGGACCAAGACCTTGAGAGTGAAATTGCAAATCAGCTATCAAGCCACGACGTGTCGCAAGCCTCTCACAGTGTGCTTTTCTCAGCACTTCGAGGAGAAATTGATAATCTTTTAACAAGATTTACAAGCCATACATCCGAGGTGGGTGTCCACGGTGAAGCAATTGAAAATCATATATCACTTCACAATCAAAGCATAATTGCCCATAGTGACATAAGAAAATCAATTGAAGAAATTCTTGCCCTATCTCAAAATGCCTATGCCTTAGCACAGGGCAAGAGCAGAATTATACCCCTTTGCGACGTTTACGAATTGCTTGACTATCTTGAAAATCAAGACCAAAGCCCAGGGGACGTGTTTATTTTAGAGGAAAAGCTAATCCCCGACCTAATTTTTTACAAGACTCTTTCCGACCTTGAGGTAGAGGACGAAATTCAAAGAGGGGCAATAATTCTTGACTACGACACTTACGCACAGGTGATGGTGGAGCTATCACCAGGACAGGTGGTAATTGCCTACAACAAAAAGCTAGTTGGCACAGAAAGTGGAGTTGACTTATCTCGCCTAGCAACTAAGGAAAGAGTTGAGATCCTCGCCACTCGCCAAGAGGAATTAGCTACTCAAATTGAAACAGGAATTAGCGAGTTGTTACTTCTTTTAGACACCAAGGAGGACAAAAGAGTCCTTACAAGCCCTGAGGGTGCATTCACCCTTGAGAATTTGCACGAATATCGCTTTTCTACAATTCCAAGCCTTGAATTTTCCTTGCCTGAGGCAAATTACGACCTTGAGGCGCTAATTAGCTTTCACTCAGGGTCAAGTCCAACCACCTTTACCCAGCCAGAGGGACTTATTATGTCAGGTGACGACTGTCAAGAGGGCATATTTATCCCCGTGTCTAACCGAATTTATGAAATAAGCATAAAGAGGCTAATGGGTGTTTATCTAGGTAAGGTTAGCTGTTGCGACTATGAGGTAATCTAATGAAAAACCTATGGCAAAAAAGAAGAGAGCTTTTCAAAAGGCTTTATATTCGAGGCACGAAAAACGAAAAGTCCACCGAGGACGAGGTTTTAGTAGTCAATAGCAGTAGTGGACAGGGCTTTGAAAAAATTAGAATTTATGGAAAAACTACCTACACCCCCGTAGATTTTTCAAGTCTTTTAATGAGTGTAGCATCAAAAAAGGAAAGCTACACCTCAACGGGCACAACGGGAGTTTTATGCTGTGGCATTCCCGATTTACTTTGCCAAAGAGAGCTTACCTATACCCCCACTCTTACAGGTGATATCGGTACCCATTCGGTTTACATAGCAGATGGATATAATTTCTTGTTTTCAAGTACCCATACTCTAATAAATGGTGGGACGTGCTATCCTGTTACAATTAAGGACTACCCCTACATAATTATAACAGGCATTGTAGATGAGGCAGGCCTTGATAGTGTGCTTGCATGCTTTACAATTTCCGTTGAGGGCGATACAGTATATGAAATTAAGAGCTTAGAAAATCCTTTAGTTGAGCTTTATGGCAAAAATCTAACAAATATGGAGGACGACAAGTACAGTGGCGCTGGAAAAATTCTTGAAAAGAGTAGTGGCCATATAAAGCTAGAGTCTCGACATACCCATCATAGCGCAAATATGAAATTAGCCATTGACGGGCAAAGAATAAATGAAAGAAACGTAATAGTTTCCTGTGAATTTTCAATTTCAACCGATCAGGTTACCTCGTTAGCAGGAATCACCTGGTTTACGAATGGGGGAATAAGCATAAGCAACAAGATGATAGGTGCTCAATCAAAGGTAGGTGTTACCGAGGGAAAAATTTCGTTAAATCGTGTGCTTAATGCAGATTTATCAAAGATTGATACCACAAAATCTGCCCTTTGCTTTGCCTTCTTTTCAAACGCAAATGGCAAAACCACCTACGACCCAACCACAATTACCTACAAGTATCCAATGCTAAGGCTACCAGGGACCGATGAGGATTTTGAGGAATACCGTGAGCCTGTGAAAATTCAAGTGTCAGATATTACTCTTGCATCTGTGGGTAACGTGCGTGATTATCTTGAAATAGACAAAAAGGATGGTAGAGTCACCTATCACAAGCTAGTTGGCACTCTTGATATAAATAAAAGCGAGGGCGACCAAGCGGTCCTTGAAAATGAGGAAATACAGGATTTTTCAGACACAGAGTGGGCAAAATCACTTCTTGAATTAAACGTGCCCTATGGGTGCGACGGCTATTTATGGGTGGAGGGTAGCGGTGGAATTGATTGTGAATACTACACTATAAAAAATGAAAGCAAGTACGTCTTGACCGTTTACTACGAGGATCAGGAGAAAAATCAGCTAGAGGCACAAAAAATCTACCATGTGCGACGTGGTAGTGTCTACAAAATTATCCCACCTCACCTGTCAGGCTACGTAGCCATAAGCGATACGAAAACAGGGGTAATAAATCAAAACACAGAAATTACTTTAATTTACAAAAAGGAGGAAGTGTAATGAAAGCATTAAGAACAATTTTTTGCGTTATGCTAATTTTATGTTTTTTTGCTATATCGGTTGGTGCAAGTCAGGTTCAAAATCAAGAAATACCCGAGGAAGTGTTTGATTTTAATGAATATTTCCAAGAAAAGCTTTTGCCAATCGTAATAGGAGTTTTAACAGCTAGCTGTGGTCTTATTTCCTCTCTTGCATCGATTAAGAAAGCAATTTCCTCTCTTAAGGAGGAAAGGGAGGGGTTTTCCAAAAGGGACAAGGAAAGAGAAAAATTACTTGAGGCTGAAAGACAACAAATAAAGGAATTTACCACCCAAGCAAGATCACAGCTACAAGCGACAACCGAGGCAAGCCAAGGAATTGAACAAATCAAGGAAAGCACTCTTAGACTAGCTATGGAAATTGACCTTTTGTCACAGGCAATTGGCATTACAGCCGTCAAGGACGAGGAAATGGTCCGTACAGGCAAGGGCAAAAAGCTTTATGCGCTACTAGAGGAATCAAAGGCCCTTCATAATCAGCTAGAGAAAAGACTAGCAAGTCTAGAAAAGAAAGAGGGTGCGTAAGGTGAAAAGGCTAAGGTTACCCCTTTTGTACCTACTTTCCTTTGTCTTAAGCATAGGACCAATCGCAATCTTTGTAGCGTTTAATATTGATAGCTACGTTTCAACCACCTACGAGGCAATTAAGCTTTCCCTCGGTGGAATAATGGTTGCTATAATCCTGATTTTAAAGGTCCTCGGCAAGCTAAAAATCCCATCAAGAGTAGTTGTATTTTCCTTTGTCCTTGTCCTTTCCTATCTTCTAAATTCCTTGATTATGGACCTTTGTATTCTTTCATTCCTTGCACTAGTAGGCGAATTTTTCGACCTAGTCCTAGGAATTTTCATAAAAAGAGAAAAGGAAAAGCACACAAACGAAAAAATCGCAAAACAAACGGTAAACCAGCTAGAAAGACTTATGCCAAGGGCATAGGTCTAGCGAAATTGACTTCGTCAGTTAAATTAAAGGAAAAGAGAAGAAATGAAAAAAGGGTTTACTGAAATTTTTTATAAGAATATTCATTATATCACAGTCATACTTATTTCCCTCATTTACATTGGGGGAAGTATGATTATGATTTCCAAAACAGGCAGGACAGTGGCTGAAATTGTGGGCACAGGCTTGCTTTCTATGGTGGTAGGCTTTCTTATCAATGGGCTATTTAGACAGATAGGAATAAGGCGAGGGGACGAGGACGAAAAAATGCAAGCTACCACCAATCTTCACGCACAAACGGTTGAAAAGGTATTGCCACACATTGACAAGCTAGATGGCTTTTGCCAAAGAGAAAACCAAAGGACAAGAAAAAGGCTAAGAAGTGGAATTTTGCTTGAGGCAGGAATGGACTACAAGTCCTATTTTGACGAGGACGGACATCAAATCTCCACAAACACCACCCTTTATAGCAAGGAAGAAATAAAATCCGCAGGCTTTTTCGGTGGTATCTCTCTTAGACGAAAAAACAGACAAAGAAAAAAAGCACTTGACAGGGCAACCACACTCAAGCTAAAGGAATTAACCCCTGCAACACTAACGAGCTGGGGTGGAAAAAACGAAAACCCCTTTGATTTTGGCAAAAGCAAGACCAAGTACGCAAGGGGTCAAAACGCAACCGACATAATCCTTAGATTAGTTATGGCAGTAGTCTTTGGCTATTTCGGTGTTAGCCTCGTTAGTGAAATAAACGTAGCCTCAATAATTTGGAATACGTTGCAAATTATAATGTATCTTTGTGGGGGTGTTATTCAAATGTATTCCGCTTACGTTTGGGTGACCGATACCTATCGTGGCACAATTGTAAGAAAGATTGACCTGCTTGAAGCCTTTTTACATTCCATATAATAGGTTCTAAAAAACAGTTGACATTTTGAAATAAAAATGATAAAATAACTATACATTTTATTGTATCTTAAAGGAGAGATTTTTGTGGCTAATATTTTAGAACTTAAAAAAATCGCAACCGACGTAAGAATTGGTATTCTTGATGCGGTATATAATGCAAAGTCGGGTCACCCTGGTGGCGCACTTTCCTCAGCAGACCTTTTGACCTGTCTTTATTTTTCAGAGCTTAATGTAGACCCAGCCCACCCAGAGGACGAGAACAGAGACCGCTTTGTTTTGTCAAAGGGACATTCCTGCCCAGGCTACTACGCAGTTCTTGCAGAAAAGGGCTACTTCAATAAGAGTGAGCTTACCTCATTTAGACATACAGGCGGACTTTTACAGGGCCACCCAGATATGAAAACTATCAAGGGTGTAGATATGTCAGCAGGCTCCCTTGGTCAAGGCTTTTCTGTTGCCTGCGGTATGGCGCTTGGCGCAAAGCTTGACGGCAAAATTTACAGGACCTACTGTATTCTAGGCGATGGCGAAAGCCAAGAGGGTCAGGTTTGGGAGGCAATTACCTTTGCTGCTCACTATAAGCTTGACAACCTTTGCCTAATTATTGATAATAACGGCTTGCAAATCGACGGTAAGGTTAAGGACGTTATGAATATTATGCCTTACTCAACAAAGCTTAAATCGTTCGGTTGGCACGTTATCAATATTGATGGACATAATTATGACGAAATTCTAAAGGCCTTTGAGGAGGCTAAAACAGTAAAGGGTAAGCCTACTGCAATTGTTGCAAAGACAGTTAAGGGTAAGGGCGTTTCCTTTATGGAAAATCAAGCAGGCTGGCATGGTAAGGCGCCTAACAAGGAGCAATACGATTGCGCAATAGCCGAGCTTGAGGAATACAAAAAGTCCCTAGGAGGTAAGTAAGATGGCAGATAAGATTGCTACAAGAGAGGCTTATGGTAATGCCCTTGCCGAGTTTGGCGCAGTTTATAAGGACATAGTTGTGCTTGATGCCGACCTTGCCGAGGCTACCAAAACCTGTATTTTCAAGAAGAAATTCCCTGAAAGATTTTTTGATTGTGGTATTGCAGAAAACAATATGTTTTGCGTTGCTGCAGGTCTTTCAACTGTTGGAAAAATCCCATTTGCATCTACCTTTGCAATGTTTGCCGCAGGTAGAAGCTTTGAGCAAATAAGAAACTCAATCGGCTACCCCCACCTAAACGTAAAAATCTGCGCAACTCACGCAGGCATTAGCGTAGGCGAGGACGGCGCAACTCACCAATGTAACGAGGATATCGGTCTTATGCGTACAATTCCGGGTATGGTTGTTATCAACCCAAGCGACGCAGTTGAGGCTAAGGCAGCAGTTGAGGCTGTTATTAAGTATCAAGGTCCAGCATACCTTCGCTTTGGTAGACTTCCTATCTCAATTATTAACGATAGCCCAGAGTATAAGTTTGAAATCGGTAAGGCAATTAAGCTAGCCGACGGAGTTGACGCAACTATCGTTGCTAATGGTATGATGGTTGAGGAGGCGCTAATCGCTCGTGAAATGCTAATGGCAGAGGGCATAAGCGTTGCCGTTGTAAATATGCATACAGTAAAGCCACTTGACACCGAAATGCTACTTGCCGAGGCACAGCAAACAGGGGCTATTGTAACAAGCGAGGAGCACAACATAATCGGAGGCTTAGGCTCCGCAGTTTGCGAGGCACTCTGTGGCGTTTGCCCAGTACCGGTTGTCCGTCACGGCATCGAGGACGTATTCGGCAAGAGTGGTCCAGCTAAGGAATTGATTGAGCATTACAACCTAAACGCACGAGGAATCGTGGAAAAGGTTAAGGTTGCCCTTTCAATGAAATTGAAATAAGAAGGGACTGCTGCAATAGGCACAGACCAAAAGCAGACGGGATTATTTCTAAAACAAAGTATAGCATAGGCAATAAAGTAAAAATATAAGGTTGAGATTTTGCATTTTTGCAAAATCTCTTCTTTTTATGTCTGCTTTTTAGACGCGTTTGCTACTCTGTCGTACACCAGTACGCCGACGTGTACGCAACCGTGTCTTCTGTACCCATTTCGCTAGTCCCAGATGCTGCAATAAGCACAGACAAAAAGAGATTGTCTAAATGACAATCTTTTATTATTTTCTCGTTGCAATCCCTTACTTTATATGTTATTATAATAAAAGAAGGTCGAGGTGGAATTATGAAAATTTTGATTGCAATAGATTCATTCAAGGGTAGCCTTACCTCCCCTGAGGCAGAAAGGGCTGTGTACGAGGGCGCTATGGAAACTGGCAAGGTTGAGTTGGCTATTTGTTGCCCCTTAGCCGACGGTGGAGAGGGCACGTCCTACGCCTTATCAACTATTGAGGGGTCACAGGTGGTGACCGCTAAGGCGATTGATTCCTTAAGGCGAGAAATAGAGTGCGAATACACCATTTTGAAGGACAACGTGGCTGTAATTGAGGTAAGTCAAGCCGTAGGCTTAGCTATGCTTACGCCAAGTGAGAGAAACCCTATGTATACCACAACCTATGGTGTAGGTATGCTAATTAAGGACGCACTTGACCGTGGCTGTCGTGAGTTTATTATAGGCTTAGGGGGAAGTGCCACAAACGATTGTGGTATTGGTATGCTATCAGCCCTAGGCTTTGAATTTTCCAATTGCAACCCAACAGACGGAGCGGTTGCACTAAAGGGTATTATGAGAATATCCACGGAAAATGCGGACCCAAGGCTAAGAGAATGTAAATTCCACGTGGCATGTGACGTTGATAACCCACTAACAGGACCAAGAGGGGCAACCTACGTTTTCTCACCTCAAAAGGGAGCAAGAGAAGAAGACCTTGAGGTAATGGACAAGTATCATTTTAGATTTGCCACCATTACAAAAAAGTACATTTCGGCAAACGATAAATCTCCAGGGGCAGGGGCTGCAGGTGGTCTTGGCTTTGCTTTCCTTGCTTACCTAGGGGCAGAATTAAAATCAGGCATTGACTTAGTAATTGAGAAAACAGGAATCGAAGAAAAAATAAAGGAATGTGACCTTGTTATAACAGGTGAGGGCAGACTTGATTCACAGACCACAGGAGGCAAAGCACCTTGGGGAGTGTCTAAATTAGCTAAAAAATACGGCAAAAGGGTAATTGCCCTGTGTGGTTCAATTGGGGAAAATCAAGAGGGGTTAAACACCTATATTGACGGCTACTTTTCAATAGTAAGTGGTCCTTGCACCCTAGAGCTTGCTATGGACAAAAAAGAATCATACGAAAACCTAAAAAGAACTGCAAAGCAATTAATTAACCTACTGTAAGGAGAGAAAAATGAGACAATTTATTTTAGGCACAGACTGGGGCGAGGACGTTGACGACTGCCTTGCCGCTCGCATACTTTTACGTGCACACAAAAGAGGTGAAATTAACCTTTTAGGCATAGGAATCAACACAAGAGTAGAGGAAAGCTGTCCCTCCCTTTATGCCTTTATGGAAAACGAGGGAGCTATTGTGCCAATCGGTGTTGACAAAAATCTAAAGCACGTAATTATGCAAATTAGCTATCAAAGAGTCCTAGCACCACTTGCACCTAATCTTACAAACGATAATTTCGAGGACGCAGTCCGTCTTTATAGAAGACTACTTGCTGAGGCAAAGGGCAAGGTTGAAATTCTTGAGGTTGGCTTTATGCAGGTAATAAATGGGGCTTTAATGAGTGAGCCCGACGATATTTCAAGCAAAAGCGGACTTGAGCTATTCGAGGAGAAGGTTGAGCGAGTTTGGACAATGGGTGGCAAATGGGATCAGCAGGGTGGCTTAGAATATAATTACAGTAAATACGACTTTACAAGAGAAGCAACCCACAATTTTGTTGACAAGTGTCCTTGTCCTATCACCTTTTTAGGTTGGGAAATCGGCGCAAATTTAATAACAGGGGACGCAGTAAAGGACGATGACCTACTTGCTAAGCTACTTATTGCTTGGGGTGGAGAAAAGGGACGTGAGTCCTGGGACCCTATGCTAGTTACCCTAGCACTTGCAGGTAGTCCGGAAAAGGCGGGCTACAAGGCTGTTTGTGGTACTGCCACGGTTGACGAAAACGGAAGAAACTACTTTAAAGAGGGTGAGGGCTTGCATCAATACGTGGTTAAGGCACAGCCGGACTCCTACTATAAGGAAATAATAAACAACGCAGTAAAATAAATGTTGCAACGAAGAATGCTTTATGCTAAAATAGTTAAGTACTAAAGGAAAGGGGGTGCCTTCGTTGATAGAGAGAATCAAAAGCCTAAAAATCAAGGAGCTTGGCTCGGTTGCAACCGAGATAAGAGGCAAAATTATCGACACAGTGTCTAAAAATGGGGGTCACCTAGCCTCGAATTTAGGTGTTGTAGAGGTGTGCGTTGCTATGCATTACGTCTTTGACTCACCTCGTGACAAAATAATATTTGACGTAGGTCACCAAGCCTATGCCCACAAGATAATCACGGGCAGAGATATTTCAACTCTAAGACAGTATAAGGGTATTTCAGGCTTTACAAATCCTAAGGAAAGCGACCACGATATTTTTTACGAGGGTCACAGTGGCACCTCAATCTCACAAGCACTAGGCCTTGCACAGGCTAACAAGCTAAATGGTAAGGACGACTACACAATCGCCTTTATAGGTGACGGGTCCCTTACAAATGGTATGGTTTTTGAGGCTTTAAACAACTGCGACGACAAGGATCTTAGGCTAATTATTATCATCAACGATAACGAAATGTCAATTTCCAAAAACGTTGGTGGTATGCACAGATATTTTTCACGCATACGCACGAGTAAAAAATACTTCGGCTTTAAAAGAGGCATTGAGAAAACTCTAAGAGTAATCCCACTTCTAGGCAAGCCTCTTGCACGATTTGCCCTTTGGCTAAAGAATAAATTCAAAAGGGCAGTTATTAAAAATAACATTTTTGAAAACCTAGGACTTAACTATATAGGTCCGGTAGATGGCAACAACCTTGCTAAAATGGTTGCAATCCTAGAGGAAGCAAAAACTAAGAGAGGTCCAACGGTTGTACATATTACAACTAAAAAGGGCTTTGGCTATAAGGATGCAGAAAATCACCCCGAGAAATATCACTCAACAGGAAAATTCGATATCAAAAGGGGTAACGACAAGGTACAGAGTGAGTGCTATTCAACAGTTATGGGGGAGGCACTTTGCTCCCTTGCCCAAGAGGACGACAGAATTTGTGGAATTACCGCAGCAATGGCTGAGGGTACAGGACTTTTACAATTTGAAGAAAAATTTAAGGATAGATTCTTTGACGTAGGAATTGCCGAGGAGCATGCAGTAACCTTTTGTAGTGGACTTGCAAGGCAGGGCATGAAGCCTGTTTTAGCACTTTATTCCACCTTCGTGCAAAGATCATACGACCAAATCTTTCACGATTTTTCTATACAGGGTCTACCATTTACCCTAATGCTAGATAGATGCGGTCTTGTTGCCGACGAGGGAATAACCCATCAGGGCATTTTCGATTATAGTATTCTTTCCTCAATTCCAAATGTGACAATTTACTCACCAAACAGCTATAACGAGCTTAAAGCCACAATGGAAAAAGCAATCAATTCACAAGGAATCGACGTAATTCGCTACCCTAAGGGCAAGGAGGAAAAATACGACTATGCCCACCAAATGACAAATGAGGACGACCTAGAATACTCAACCGATATTGATAAAAGGGAAGCAGTGATTATAACCTATGGCAGATTAAGCGCCCTTGCCAATCAGGTGGCAACAAGGGACAATACTCTAGGCATAATAAGACTAAACAAAATCTTCCCACTAGACCTTGATAAAATCAAGACTCTTACCAAAAACGCAAAATTCGTCTACATCCTTGAGGAGTCCTATATCCACGGTGGAGTGGGCGAAAAGCTAAGCGCCAGCCTTGACAAAAAATCATATATCCATGGAATAAACACCCTAGTCCCCCACGGTAGCCTAGCCGACCTTTATACCCTATTCGGCTTCGATACCGACACAATCCTAAAAAATCTAAACAACCTAAAAAGCGAGTAACACTCGCTTTTTTATTTATTTCGATAGGATAAACAATAATAAAATAATAAAAGCACCGCTAATTTTCTTGACACTTATGATAAAATATAGTAAAATAATAATATAGGCAAAAGGGGGAATGATATGGACAATTTAATCTATGAGCCACTTAAGTATTATACGTCTTACGCAAGGGATGCCCACGCACAAAACGTAAGCGACCATTTCGACGCTCTTTTGTCAAGCTCAAAAATCGACGTTGAGGAAAATCGCAAATGGGTAAGGGAATACGAGGCTCAGCTTGAAATAATTAAAAAAATCAACTCCACCATTACAAAATATCGTGTGGGACTTGGCTTTTTAATTCTTTTAATTGTGGTTGGCTTTGTTGCACTAATCGTTGGCGTTGCTCTTTTGCCCGACTATATGACCGCTAGCTTTATTTTAATACCCTCGGGTATTGTAGCAGTTATTCTTGGCTTTGTTTTGATTTTCAAGGTGGTGCGACCTAAGATAAAAAGTCAACAGGCATTAAAAGAAAGACACGAAAAGCTAGCAGAGGGTCACAAGTCCCAAGCCTTGGGAATTATGGCACCCTTAAATGCGCTTTTTGACGACGTTGATACCTTTAAGCTAATTGAGAAGACAATGCCTCAGCTAAAATTTGACCCATACTACACCAATCAAAAGGAAAATGACCTAATCGAAAGCTACGATTATGTAGATATGACCGACGAGGATACCTCGATAATCGACACACTCCCCGGCACATTTTTCGAAAATCCCTTCCTTTATGAAAGGTATCTTGAATTTTATATGGGCACCTATACCTACACGGGCACACGCACGATTCGTTGGACTACAACCTATCGTGATAGCAAGGGAAATCTTCGCACAAGGACCCACACACAGGTCCTTACTGCCTCGGTAACTAAGCCAAAGCCTTATTATGTAGTAAACACTCACCTAGGCTATGGCTGTGACTGTGCACCAGACTTAACCTTTAGCCGTACCGAGTCTGACACCGACGAGTTAAGCGAGGGCGCTCTTGCCCGCCGTATCAAAAGGGGCGAGAAGAAGCTTCGCAAGCGTGCCGAGAAGGCGATAGAAAATGGCGAACACTTCCAAGGACTTGCAAATAGCGAGTTCGACGTGCTTTTTGGCGCTACCAATCGTGACCACGAGGTGCAATTCCGTGTAATGTACACCCCACTTGCACAAACTAATACAGTAGAGCTGTTAAAATCTAAGGCTGGCTATGGCGACGACTTTAACTTCTATAAGCAGGGACGATTTAATATAATTAAAACCATACACCAAAAATCTTGGGATATAAGACCCCGTGCTTCAAGATATAGAAGCTACAGCGTTGACCTTGCAAGGAAATGCTTCCAAGAATACAACGAGAATTATTTCAAGTCAGTATTTTTTGATTTTGCGCCACTTATGGCAATACCGGCGTACCAAGCCGAGCCTGTCCCATCAATGAAAAAACCACCTACCTATGTAAATAATTATAGCCCATACGAGTATGAGTGCTTAGCTAATGCAATAGGCGAGAGTACCTTTGCCCACCCCGACACCTCAACAAGGTCGATACTAAAGGCAAGCTTTATTGATAGCCAAGACGACATTGACAGAGTATCAATAACTGCAAAATCCTTCAAGGCTATAAAAAGGCTTGATAACATACCTGTTTTAGGTGGCGATGGCCGTATGCACCTAGTACCTGTCGTATGGTTTGAGTACATACCCATTGAGAATCAGTCACAAATGCTTATTAAGCGACTAGGATATACAGAAAGGGAATTGAGTGAAAGAAATTACACCTACCCACAAGGCTCTGCATATCTACACGGCTTACTTGCTTATCATTCTGCGATACATGAATCGTGGAGTAATATAGAAAACACATTTAAAGGATATATTTAAGGAGGAATAAAAAATGGCAAATATGCTAGATGAATTAGGAAACGACATAAGAGAAGAGGGCCTTGACGTAAACGTTATTGCCAAAAAGGTACCGGTTACAATTGGCGCAGGGTCAGTAATCTTTGAAATTGCCCTTTGGGTGCTTGGAATTATTCCGGGAATTGTATTCCAATACAAGAAAACAAAGGCAGAAAACTACCTAATGCAATTAGAGCAAAAGATTCAACACAACGCATCACAAATTGATAACTACCTTGAGCAAAGAGTAGTTGTTTTGCAAAACTGCGCAAGACTACTTGACAAGGCAATTGACCTAGACAAGACAACCTTTGAGAATATTGCAAAGTATCGTAGTGGCGCAAATCAAGAGGAAAGCAGAAATATGATTGCCGACCAGCTTGATAACGTATCAAAGAGTGTAAATATCGCCTTTGAAAAGTACCCAGACCTAAAGGCACACAACGAAATTGAGGACGCAATGAAGCAAAATATGTATCTTCAAAGAGAAATCACCGCCGCAAGAGAGCTTTATAATGATACAGTAAACGCATGGAATACAGCTATCTTCGAGTGGCCAACAAAGAGAATTGTTGCTGCAAGAAAGGGCTTTACCACAAGAATTCCATTTATTGCCTCTGGTGAAATGAAAAAGAAGGCAAGGGACGTATTCTTTTAAAAAATAAAGGGGAGTGTCTAAAATTCCCCAAATAAAACATGAAGGAAATGGCTATGAACGAAGAAAAAATGAACGAAATGCCAACTGATGAAGCTTCTGTGGTTGACACCCCAGTAGTAGACACCCCAGTTGACGATAAGCCAACTGAAGACACTCCAGTTGACGACACACCAACTGACGACACACCAGCTCCAAAAATGTATCATTCCCCACTTGTTTCTGCCCATGCACTTGTTAAGGATTATGGCACAGTAAAGGCACTTAAGGGAATTGGCATAAACATAGGCAAGGGCAAGATTATAGGACTTTTAGGGGCCCTAACGGTAGTGGAAAAACCACACTTATTAAAATTCTTGCAGGGCTCTTAACACCAACCTCAGGTACTGTTGCAATTGACGGAATGGCACCAGGACTTGAAACAAAATCAATTGTTTCCTACCTACCCGAGCGCACCTACTTCAATAGCTGGATGAAGGTTAGCGATTGCCTTGACTACTTCCAAGACTTTTATGCTGACTTTGACCGCACCCGTGCAGAGGCTATGCTAGCCGACCTAGGTGTACCAACAGATAGAAAGCTAAAGACACTATCAAAGGGTACTAAGGAAAAGGTACAGCTTGTTATGGTAATGGCAAGAAACGCAAAGCTTTATCTACTTGACGAGCCAATCGCAGGAGTTGACCCTGCTGCCCGTGAGTACATTCTTAACACCATAGTTTCAAATTATAGAGAAACTGCAACAGTTATTGTATCAACTCACTTAATCGCTGATATTGAATCTATTATTGATAGCTACGTATTTATTAAGGACGGCAATATAATCGAGTGCCGTGATATAGACGAGCTAAAATCAGCAGGCGTTGAGTCCCTTGATGCTTACTTTAGGGAGGTGTTCAAGTATGTTTAAAAAGCTATTTAAATATGATTTCAAAAGCACAAAAAGAGTAGGCATTCCCCTACTTATTGGTGTTTTGGGACTAACCGTTATCGGTGTTATTGCAGTCCTTGTTTTTGTAAGCGCACTTAAAACCTCTATGTATATGCCTGAAAACGCAGACGAGGCCTTGGAAATTACAACAACCCTTTCAATGGCGGGGGCGATACTATTCCTTTATGGTGTAATCCTTGGACTTGCCTTAGTAGTTACAGGTATGCAAATTTATTGCTACATAGATTTCTTTAAAAGCACAGTATCCGACGAGGCATACCTAACCTTTACACTTCCGGTAAAGGCAAGAGATATTGTACTTTCAAAATCCTTGTGTGCATTCTTGTGGATAGCAATCCAATCAGTAGCAGTTGTAGCCTCGCTGGCTATAATGCTAGGAGTCGGTGCAATTTCTGGAGGCGAGGAATTTAATTCAATCCTTGAGGAAATAAAGCTACTAGGCTTTTCGTTTGGGCTTGAGACCTTCGCAGGTGACATTGTAATAGGCTACGTGCTAAATTTCATCTATACAGTAGTAAACCTTGCAAATACAATCCTACTTGTTTACTCAGCAATCTTCTTCGTATCCACAGTTATGAGAAAGCACAGAGTAATCGGCGCTATCGGAGGCGTTGTAGTTGCAAACGCAGTAATCGGTGGAATAAGAAGCATCGTCCAATTCATAGTTGGACTAATCGCCGGCGCAATCGGCACAATTGCTCAAAATCCATACATCGCAACCAATATTACATCATTTGTAATGATATTAGTAGTAGGTGGCATGACAGTCGGCTTATTCTTCCTACTAAAATACCTAATGGAAAAGAAGC
This sequence comes from Clostridia bacterium, assembly GCA_017399145.1. Taxonomy (GTDB): domain Bacteria; phylum Bacillota; class Clostridia; order Oscillospirales; family CAG-272; genus RGIG2000. The sequence continues at coordinate 22,422 of JAFQEG010000017.1, forward strand.
TAAACTTAGAATAAACCTAAAACAAAACCTCAAAAAGCCTGTTGATTACCAACAGGCTTTTTTGCACCACATTCTAAAGGACCGAACCAACCCCCAAAAACAAAACCCGACGGAGGACCGAACCAACCCCCAAGCAAAACTCACCGAAGGACCGAACCCCAACACCGTTTTATAACTTGAAAAGCCAAGCTCATATTTTGCCACTCTACAATTCCTCAATTAATGCACTCGCACTCTACAATTCCTCGATTAATCCACCAACATTCTACAAAACCTCAACCCCAAATTTCGAACTCTCTAATTTGTAGAGAAAAACAGTCGAACCTGTCCCAAAAACAACCCACCAAAACCCAAAAATCACCCAAAAGCCTGTACCTAGTCCCCTGTAACTTCTTACAGGGCACTTCTTATAGGTAACTAGTGACAGATAGGAAGTCCCACAAGAAGAGGGCAGAAGGGAAGTAGAAAAAGAGAAAAATGGTGTGAAATGGCGCAAAATGAAGGACCGAACCAATCGCCAACACCGTTTTATACCTTGAAAACCAAGCTCACGTCTTGCGCTAAGGACTTGAATAAATTATAAATAGTAAGAGAAAAAAGACAACAGACAAAAAATTTTTAAAAAAATCAAAAATTCTATTGACAAATACTTTTAGTCGTGATATAATACCTGTGCGTTGCGATAATATGCTGGTGTGGCTCAATGGCAGAGCAGCTGATTTGTAATCAGCAGGTTGATGGTTCGACTCCGTTCACCAGCTCCAATCGCAACGTTATTTGCGAGCGTTCCCGAGCGGCCAAAGGGGGCAGACTGTAAATCTGTTGTCAACGACTTCGGTGGTCCGAATCCACCCGCTCGCACCACCAAAAAAGGACACCTTCATAGGTGTCCTTTTTTGGCGGTCTGGGGTGTTTATTTGAACCTCTCTTTGTGTCATCTTGTGACACAAATGTGGTTCGCTCTTTTTCTCTAAGTGGTAGGGGTTCCCCGAAACGAAGTATGAGTTTTGGGGGTTCACGTGTAGCTTGCAAGTAAAGACGAGGGCAAAAGCCTCGCGTCAGCGATAATCCACTTCAAAAGCGAGCACCATAGCACAAGGACACCTACAAGGGTGTCTTTTTTTTAATGCTTTGGGTGTATAAAACAAAAAGGGCAAGCCAAAGCTTACCCTTTTCATTTAATATTATTTTGCGTAATCAACAATTCTACTCTCACGAATGAGATTTACCTTAATGGTGCCGGGGTACTCAAGCTCGGTTTCGATTTTCTTTACAATATCACGAGCAACGAGTGCCATCTTATCGTCTCCGATAACCTCAGGCTTAACCATGATACGAATTTCACGGCCGGCTTGAATTGCAAATGTCTTTTCAACACCCTCAAAGCTCTTTGCGATTTCCTCAAGCTTTTCAAGTCGCTTTATGTAATTCTCAAGGTTTTCTCGTCTAGCGCCTGGGCGGGCAGCAGAAATAGCATCGGCAGCCTGTACAAGCACAGCAATAATAGTCTGTGGCTCAACGTCACCGTGGTGAGCTTCAATTGCGTGAAGCACGTCCTTAGATTCCTTATACTTCTTAGCAACGTCAACACCGATTTGAACGTGAGAGCCCTCAACCTCGGCAGTAAGAGCCTTACCGATATCGTGAAGAAGACCAGCACGCTTAGCAAGTGTAACGTCAAGTCCAAGCTCACCAGCCATAACACCGGCAATCTCGGCAACCTCGATAGAGTGGTCTAGTACGTTTTGACCATAGCTTGTTCTGTATCTAAGTCTACCAAGCAATTTAACAAGCTCAACGTTGATACCATGAACGTTAGTTTCATAAGTAGCCTTGTCGCCTGCCTGCTTAATAGATTGCTCAACCTCACGACGAGCCTTTTCAACAGTTTCCTCAATTCTTGTTGGATGAATACGACCATCGGAAATAAGCTTTTCAAGGGCAATTCTTGCAATCTCACGTCTAACAGGGTCAAAGCCAGAAATAGCAATAGCCTCTGGGGTATCGTCAATAATAAGCTCAACACCTGTAAGATTTTCAATAGCACGAGCATTACGACCCTCACGGCCGATAATTCTACCCTTCATTTCGTCATTAGGCAAGTTAACAACTGATACAGTAGCCTGTGAAACGTGCTCAGCTGCGCACTTAGCAATAGCTAGGGAGATAATATTGTTAGCCTTTTTATCAGCCTCCTCCTTAAACTCTGCCTCAAGCTCAATGAGCCTTTGTGCTTGCTCAAGCTTAACCTCATCCTCAAGATTCTTAATGAGAAGAGCACGTGCCTCCTCTGCACTATAACCTGAGATGCGTTCAAGCAATTTCATTTGATTTTCGTGTGCTTGGGAAAGCTTTTCCCTAATTTCTTCGTTTTCCTTAACCTTCTTTTGAAGTGCCTCTTCCTTCTTTTCAAGAGCATCAACCTTTTTATCAAGGTGGTCCTCTTTACTTATAAGACGTTGCTCTTGACGTGTAAGCTCATTACGTCTTTCCTTAACCTCAGCGTCAAACTCCTTTCTAAGTGACAAAATCTCATCCTTAGCCAAAAGTGTGCTTTCCTTACGCTTAGTTTCGGCAGCCTTAATAGCGTCCTCAAGTAGCTTCTTCGCCTGTTGCTCAGCAGAGCCTAGCTGTTTTTCTGCAGAGGCTTTTCTAATCATAATACCAAATAGAATACCTAAGCCAACACCAACAACTGCACAAGCGACACCTATAATGATAGCAACATAAGTTTCAACCACAACATTAATCCTTCCTTTCCTTCATATTTGTGTAGTAAAAATTCAAAGCCCCATATCGAAAACATAAAACAGGGCAAGGTATGTAAAAAGCACATGGAGTACACAAGGTCCAAAATGCCAAAATTCTACATACTATTATTTTATATTATATATTCAATAAAGTCAAGCGAAATTTTAAAAATAAAGTAACAAATTAACAAAAAATGCAAAAAATCAAAATAACTCTTTAGTAAAATTTCCCATAGCATATTGAAAAAGCGATGCGTATGATATATAATAGAAAAGAGGTGATTATATGAAATTAAGCCAAGCTAGCTGGTCCTTTGTTGAAAAAATATCAAAGGGGGCGTTACTTACTGCTACGACTAAAGAGGGAAAGCATAACACAATGACAGTTTCCTGGGGTGGCTGTGGAGTTTTATGGGGCAAGGAGGTTGCATTTATCTTTGTAAGACCTCAGCGCTATACCTACGAATTTTGTCAAGACGGAGACACCTTTACTCTAAGCTTTTTCGGTACGGAGAGGGCAAAAACCCTTGCCTTCTGTGGGACGAAAAGCGGAAGAGAGGTTGACAAATTTAAGGAATGTAATCTTTCATATAGCGACGAAAACGGCGTAGTCTTTGAGGATGCAGAAAATACTCTAATTCTCAAAAAGCTTTACGCACAGGACCTAAAAAAAGAGTGTTTTATCGACACAGGGTCCCTAAAATGGTACGAAAACAATGATTTTCACAGAATGTACATCTGTGAGGTTATAGATTTAAAATAAGGAGATACAAATGAAGGACACTCAATGGATAACACATAAGGACAGGAAAACTAGCCTTAACCAAACCTATTACTTTAAAAAATCCTTTAATCTAGATAAGGTAACTAAGGGTAAAATTGAAATCTCTGCACAAGCAAGATACAAGCTTTACATAAACGAAAAATTCGTTTGCTGTGGTCCTTGTAAGGGGTCAAGAGAAAAGACCTTCTTTGACACAGTTGACGTAACAAGCTATCTCAAAAAGGGCGAAAACCAAATTTTCGTTCAGGTTTTACAGCTTGTACCAACCGATGTTGAGGGCAAAATGTCACCAATCGAGGGCGTTTTGCGTGTAGGCCCTGCACTTTTAATTTGCGAGCTTACCTGTGGCGAGGTAGTAGTTAAAACCGACAACACGTGGCTTTGCGCTATGGTTGAGGGAATCGAGCACGTAAATGCTAGGTCCTGCTATTCAGCTGCCACAAGAGAGCACGTATATGGCGACAAGCTAAAGAATATTGTGTACGAAAATGCAGTAGTACAATGTGGCTTGTCAAACGGTGAGGCAGACCACTACTGGTGGGGTAGCACAAACAAGCTATTCCTCTTTGACAGACCCATTCCTATGCTATCCTTTGAGGACAAAAGGAGCATTATTTCCTATGATGGTGAATATTTTGAAGCAAAATACTTAACCTTTGGCTTCCCAAGATTTAAAATAAAGGGAAAGGGCAAGGTTGATCTAGTTTATTTCGAATGCTTTGACTCAGACAAGGGCAAGACCAATAGGGACCGTACCGACAGAAGTCTTGGAATTTGCCGTGAAATGATTGATACGGTTGAGGTCGATGGCGAGGTTACCTTTGAGCCGTTTTGGTTTAGGTGCTTCCGCTTCATAAAGACGGAAATTGAGGGGGACGTGTCGATAATTCTTGATAGCTTCCTTGAGGTAAACTATCCACTTGATATAAGACAGGACTACGATTTTGGCAGACAGGACGACAACGGTGTTTGGGATATAAGCGTAAGAACTCTTCAAAGATGTATGCACGAATCCTACGAGGATTGCCCATTCTATGAGCAACTACAATACGCAATGGACACCTCTCTTCAAATGCTATTTAACTATCAATTAAGTGACAACGACCTACTTGCAAGAAAGGCAATGGACGACTTTGCGCAGGAGCAACACGCAGACGGACTTATGCCATCAAGAACACCATCAGTTGGAGAGCAGCATATCCCAACCTTCCAGCTATACTTCATATTTATGGTATATGCCCACTATATTCGTTTTGGTGATGTTGACCTTGTAAGAAAGCACCTAAGAGCAATTGACGGTGTAATCGAATGGTTTAGACGACACCTAACCGCCGAGGGACTTGTTGGTCAAAGCAAGTATTGGAATTTCGTTGACTGGGCAAAGCCTTGGAAGTACGTTGAGGGTAAAAACGACGGTGGTGTACCAATCGCAATTGACGAGGGAATAATCGGTATTTATAACCCAATGCTTGCTTACTTCCTACAATGCGCCTCAAGACTAAACTCAATTTGTGGCAGAAACGACGTTGCAAGGGAATATCAAGGAGTTGCAAATATGCTAAAGAAGAATACTAAAAGGTATTTCTTCGACAAAAAGACAGGCTTGTTTGCAGATGACCTAAATCATAAGTATTACTCACAGCAAATGCAAACATGGTGTGTTTTAAGTGGCACCTGTCAAGGGGATCTTGCAAGGTCCATTATGGAAAACTCTATTAACCTAGAGGCAAAAGCAACCTATGCCTTTGCATATTTCTACTTTAGAGCCCTTGAGGCGGTTGGACTCTACGATAAAACAGAGGCTATGATGGATAGCTACCGTGGACTTCTTAAGCTAAACTGCACAACAGTACCGGAAACACCAGAGTATTCAAGAAGCGATTGCCACGCATGGGGCGCTCTTGCAATCTACGAGTTTAGTGCAACAGTCCTTGGCGTATCAACCTACGATACTTACGAAAAATCCGTACAAATTAAGCCTTACATAAAGGGAAGAGACTATGCCCGTGGCACAGTTTCCTCAATCGGTGGAAATATCACAGTCGAATGGAAAAAGACAAACGGAGTGTTTGAAATCACAGTAGAAAGCCAAAACAAAAACGTTCAAAAGCGTATCTACCTACCAAACGGCGACATTTACGAAACAACAAAAAATAAGGTAACATATACCTGCAATATTTAAAATAAAAGAAAGGAATTGGCGAACTAAGAGAAGTAGCACAGACTAACGACCTCTGAACCGCCTGCACAAACTAACCCTTTGGGGAGTGCAGTGGTTAGAGAAAGTGTGAATGCGTAGTCGTCGACAGGGGTTCCCCGAAACGAAGTATGAGTTTTGGGGGTTCTCGTCAGCGTACTGGCGTACGGCAGAGTAGCAGTCGCACTTAAAAAGGCGAATATAATAAAAAGAAATTTTGCAAAAATTTCCACCTTAGCTGTGAAAAACGAAGGGTAACGAAAAACAAAAATGACGTTTTCTCCTCGCCTTTTGTTCTATGACCTCTGAACCGCCCCAAACTATTATGAGGATAGCTTTAATAGCCCACGATAAGAAAAAGGACGCAATGATAAGCCTTGCAATCAAATATAAAGACACCCTAAAGGACCACGAGCTTTTTGCAACCGGTACAACAGGCACTCTTGTAATGGGCGAAACAGGACTAAAAATTAAGAGAATGAAAAGTGGTCCCCTTGGTGGAGACCAACAAATTGGCTCAATGGTAGCCGAGGGCAAGCTTGATTTAATTATATTCTTGCGTGACCCACTAACCTCACAGCCTCACGAGCCAGACGTAAGTGCGCTTCTTCGCCTTTGCGACGTTCAATCAATCCCACTTGCAACCAACATTAAAAGTGGCGAAATTATGCTCGAGGCAGTTAAAAACGGAGTAATAGGGTAAAAGTCCAAGGACTTTTACAGTTATGAATTTACTTCGTAATGCAACAGACCCCCAAGCACGGAATTTTCCGTGCTTTTTCTTTCCCCTATGCTTATTGCAAAAATCCCTTGATATTTTATAGACCTTGTGGTATAATAATAGTGCTACACAAAACGAATAAATTACAAGGACAAAAATGCCTTATTTTTTTAGGGGATATTATACCCTTTTTTTTGGCATACTACTTTTAATTTGGAAAAATGCAAATTCCAGCCGGTAGTATGTCGGATTTCTTTGTCCTGTTTATCTGGTTTTGTGTAGCAACAATCGGAGTTTGCGTTTTCGGAGCGCCAGCTTTGGTTGGTGCTCTTTTTATTTTATATTTTGGGAGGGAAAGAAATGAAAAAAACAGGACAATTAATTTTCAACATTTTTTGGGTAATTCTTATAGGAATACCTACAACAATTTCTTCAGCGTTAGCAGGCGCTTCGTTGTGCCTTACAATTATTGGAATCCCCTTAGGACTTCAATATTTCAAGTACATAAAGCTAATATTTGCACCAGCGGGAAAAAGAGTAGCTAAAAAATTCTCTCGTCACCCAGTGCTAAATACTCTTTGGCTAATCTTTGGTGGACTTGTGGTAAGTGTAGTATACTTTACGATAGGAATTCTTTTTGCAATTACAATTATAGGCATCCCTCTTGGAAGACAGCTTATAAAGATTTCGTTATTCTTGTTTGCACCATTTGGCGCTGAGATAGTAAATGAAAACGAATACAGCACTAACAAGGATACCGGTCACGATAGACAATTGCTTTACAGAAGAATGGCAGCAGATAAAAAGCTTAAGGAAAAGCTAACAGTAGGAAGAGAAAGGGCTCAACAGCTATACGACCACAAGCTTAATCCAAATAAGGTATTCACTCCTAAGCATTTTATTATGTTTTTTATACCATTCGTAATTGTATTTAACGTGATAAGATTTTTTATACCGCTTGAAATTTTCTTGCCAATCTTAATTACAGCGGGTGTAATTATTTGTGGTACGTGTCTTGTTTGGCCTTTTGCTTGGTATTTCCAATGGAAGGCAATCGAAGATCAGCTTGATATTGCCGGACTAATCGAGCAATATCCAAATGGAGTCCCAACAGTTGAAGGACCTTTTTCACTTGAGGAATTATATCCACTAGCAGGACTAATCAAAAACCTAGACCCCAAAAAGCTTGAGGCAATCAAGGAAAGAGCATCTAAACTTGAAGAGTAGGAGAAATAACAATGGACGATAAAAGACAAATTATAGGAAAGTTATATGCACTGCGTGCAGGCTTATCTTTAATTCACGATGAAAACAAAAAGATTAAAGCTAAGGAATCAGCTATCACTAAGATTGACGAAACAGTAGACGCAGATAATAAAAAGATGGTAGAGGCAAAAAATGCGTTGGAATACGACAGTGAGTTAGCTGATGCGTATGCCGAAAACGGCGCAAGAGACGAGAAAACGATAAACAGAGAAAAAAGAGATATGTTCATTAATCCTCTAAATCTTATTTATGCTGCCATAGGATGCCCCATAGGACTTGCAGCCGGTTACTTATATGAGCTGTTTGAGGAACATTTTTCCGGCAACCCATGTAGTTATACTAGCACTGAGATGTGGATGTGGGGAATTGGAGGAGCACTATTAGGATTTATAGTTGGTGTGTTCTTCTCGTTTTTAGACCAAAAGGATATTGTAGAAGAAACAAAGAAATCTAAAAACAAAAATATAAATGAATCAAATAGGGTTAGAACAAGAGTCGAATACAACGAGGAATTAATAGTCTCACTCAGAAAAGAAATCAAAAAGCTAGCGGGCGACCGTGTAAATGCAGTAGCTGAGTACAATGCAGAAAAAGACATAGTAGTGCCTGTTGTAAAAAGTATGTTTGATGCATTGTTAAATCAATATAGTAGTTTACTTGACAGTCGAGACTGGAAGAATTTGGACTTGGTAATTTTCTATTTAGAAACCGGAAGAGCGGACACAATAAAGGAAGCATTAAGTCATGTTGATAGACAAAATCAAATGGATAGATTGACTGAGGCAGTAAACGAAGCCTCGGCAACAATCTGCAAGACACTAGAAAGAAGCTTTGCTTCCTTAGAGAATTGTATCAACGAAAACTTTGAAAACTTGAGTTATCAATTAAGCAAGCAACATAGAGAGCAAATGGGCGCACTAAAGGGCATAGGTTCAAGCCTAAGCTCGATAAGCTCAAGAGTAGACCAAATAAGCGCGAATTCAGCAATGCAAACCTCGTTGCTTAACAACATTAACATAAACTCTAACGAGCTTGCAAACGTTGCCACACACATTTACGAATATGGCGTAAAATCATATTAAGAAAAAAGCACTTCGATTTTGAAGTGAACCCCAAATAGTTCACAAAAAAATAAAAAGCAGAATAAAACCTCTTATGGTATAATAAAGCCATAGGAGGTTTTTAATTATGGCTAAAAAAGGACAAAAATTCAGGAATTATACAAAGGAATTGAAGGA